>NZ_LDUE01000065.1 GCF_001038485.1 Ornithinibacillus californiensis | reverse complement strand
ATAATAATAATAATATTAGTTCTTTCGTATCGTTCTAATGTATATAAGTTTATTTTGGATAGTAGTAGTTATATTTTCAAATGCATTTTCTATATTTTCTGCATACATTTTTGATACTTTATAGCTATAATTTAACAAATAAATTTTGAGGGTGTTTATTTATGTTTAACATAGTTATTTTTCAAGATATACAAATTCAACTTATTGATACAGGATTGTATTGTATCCTTAATAAACATCAAAGTATCACAATTCCAAAAACTGTAAGAAAAGCACTAGCATTACTTGCTGGAGATGAAGTAACAGTCAGTATGACAAGCACTTCAAGAGGATTGATTATTCAGAAGTTAACCAATGAAACATTAGAAAACATAATGATTATTACTAGAAAAGGGGCTATCCGGATTCCAGTAGAATTAAAAAAGAATCTGTGTTTAGAAAAGGGGGACATGTTTCAAGTATATAAATCTATTGATAACCAGTTTGTGGTACTAGAATGTAAATCACAATCATAAATCAGTATAGAATAATAGCTCAATATATTTATTAAGCAAGAAAAACCACTCAATTTAAACAGTGGTTTTTCTCTATTTTCCTATGTTTCTACTCATATTTGCAGTCAAATTAGCTGCATCGTCATTTTCCAACATTAACTATAATAACTAGAATCCATAAAATCCAAACCAACCTGCTAAAAAGGAAGTCAGTTTAGTTAGCCAATCGAAGAATAGCGCAACTCCCATGAGAATCATAATATATCCGCCAACTTTTATAATTTTGACACTATGTTTTTTAATCCATTTTATTCGTCCTACAAAGAAGGATAGTACAAAGAATGGAATTGAAAATCCTAATACATAAGCTATCATCATCACCATGCCAACATCTGGATTGGTAGCAGCCAGCGACAATACAATGGCTAATATTGGTCCTGTACAAGGTGTCCACCCTAATGAGAATGCCATCCCAATTAAAAATGATCCAAAAAATCCACCTGGACGGTTTTTAAACGATATTCTCCTATCCTTCATAAGAAACTTAAAATTAAGAACTCCTACAATAACTAATCCAAAGAAAATAATTAATATAGCACCAATTTGTCTAATGATATCTTGATATATTAATAAGAATTCAGAGATAAAGGATGTCGTAAATCCTATCATGATAAAAATGCTGGAAAAACCAATTAAAAAGAAAATGGTATGTAAAATCGCTCGTTTATTCATTTTTTTATTCTCTTCTTTTACTTCACTAACGCTCATTCCAGTAATATATGATATAAAAGCAGGATAAAGCGGTAAGCAACATGGTGAAATAAAAGATAGAAAGCCCGCACCAAAAGCAAGAAAAATATTAATTTCGTCCAATTCAATCCCCCCTCTGATTGTCATAATAGAATCTCTAGAAACTCCTTTTGACAATTATATAGTTCAAATTATATAAAACTACATTTCACTTTTATCATGTAAATTTACAATTAAGCAATTCCAATCATAAATTTAAACATTACTTCCAAATATAGACTCAAATAATGCAGAAATTGTGCAGGTTTACTAAACCTCACAAAATTGCCACAATTAGCCACTAATTAATCAATGTTATCATTTTGAAAATAGTTAGGATCATTTATCTGCGTCCTCTTATGAATACTCTAATTCAAATGATGACTCCTCCTCCCTGCCTTTTCTCATAAAAAGAATATTTTTAGTATGGACAGACATATAATTAATTAACTTCAAAATTGGACAAGTAAAGAGAGGGGTTTGAACAAAATGGGAACAACTTTGTATTTGATATTTTTAATCACTTTTCTATTATCAACTATTATTATTGGAAAAACATTTTACAATAGAAGAAAAGTACCCTGTATGACTGGTATGATGATTGCAATGACACTAGGAATGAGTGTTGGATTACTTCTCGGTATTATCTTTGGAATACTATTATTAGAAAACTTTTTTATAGCTACCTTATTAGGAATGGCTGCAGGGATGACTGTCGGATTTTTAGCGGGAATCCCCGTCAGTGTCATGGCCGTTCTAGATGGTCTGTTATCAGGTTTGATGGGTGGAATGATGGGTGCTATGCTAGGAGCGATGATTGCAATGGAATATCATGAAGCCATTGTTAAAATTATGTTTTTTTTATTCCTCGCAACCATGCTGATTCTAGTTTATATGATGCAAAAAGAGAATATCGGAAAAGAATTATCTCTTTTATACAATCCGTTAATACCTGTGTTCCTATTTGGCTTTTTATTTTTTGTTTTCAATCAAACTGGCCCCGTCTTTATAGAAACAGGTTCAGCAGAGCATAATCACTCTGAACATAAAGATAGCAAAAATAGCTTGATAATCAAAGCAAACGAATATGATTTTCTACCTAATAATGTTAACGTCAAGGCCGGTGAAACGATAACTTTATCCATAATGAATACTGGTAAGATAGAACATGATCTTGAAATTATCGGTTTTACTCCATCGAATGTGCAGCAAAACTCTAACCATCATCATGAGAATACCGCAAATACTATTCATCTCCATGCTGCCCCTGGAGAAGAACAATCCATTTCTTTTACTCCTACTGAACCTGGGGTATATAAGTTTGTTTGCACAATACCTGGTCATAAAGAGTCGGGAATGATAGGAACAATGGAGGTTTCGTGAGAATTACAGAATATAATAATAAAAACAGATTTTTTGTTGAATCAATGCTCTTTTCAATTCTCAAGTAATACTTTCATACCCAATAGCTAATTTATAATTTGTTCACAAAGAAGTCCTTCTTTCTGCACAGAAAGTAGACAATTGTATTCTAGAGTTATCATTAGTAAGAATATCAAAATTGTTAAGGAGGAATTTCTATGAATAAAGGATTATTGGCATTGATTACAATAGGGCTAGTTTTGGTATTAGCAGCATGTGGGCAAACTAATAGTAGTGACACGGATAACAGTAATTCTTCACATACTGGGGAAGCTACCTCGAACAATGTGGTTGAGATCAAAGCAACCAATTGGGAGTTTGACCAAGCTGAATACAGCGTAAATGCTGGTGAGGAAGTCTCTATCTCCCTAACAAATAATGAGGGTATGCATGGGATTGCAATTGATGAATTTGATGTAAATATTGAGGGTGATGGTAAAGCATCATTTACACCTGATCAACCTGGGGAATACATAATCTATTGTAGCATTCCGTGTGGCGAAGGTCATAGTGAAATGAAATCAACATTAATAGTTAAATAATCAAGTAATAAAGAGTTGTTCATGGTGGACAACTCTTTATTTACCTTTCTTTTCATGTCTAACATGCTTAAATATATTTTTTCGACCTAGTAGTTGTTAACACACGAAGACATATTCTCTTTTGTTGTTTGAGGATGACAATGAGACTCTGGATCTTCTCTTTGATCAGTCTTTTCAACAATCCATCTGTTGCGTTTAAATTGTATGATAAGCACTAAGGCTCTTAGTCCAGTATCTAAGCCAATAGCTATCCAAACCCCTAACAACCCCCATCCAAGTTTAATGCCTAACACATATACAAATAGTGTACGCACTGCCCACATTCCAACTCCAGTTAAATACATTGGAAATTTCGTATTATTTGCGCCTTGAAAGGCACCAGTTAATGTCAGTACAACTGCTAGAAAAGGTTGAAAAACTCCCGAAACTTTTAAGGCGGTCCCTATGTCTTCTTTAACCTGTGGATCCTGTGAGAAGAATCCACCAGCCCATTCTCCAAAGAAAAACAGCAATGCACCAAAAATAGTCATAAATCCTACGGCTAAAAAAGCGGATAGTTTAGCGTATTTTGTAGCTTCTTGTTGATTTCCTGCACCCAATTGCTGCCCTACCAAAATAGTCACTGCAGTAGCAAAACCATACCCAATCATATAGGAAAAAACTTCTATATTTCCTGCTATTTGATGAGCCGCAAATACATTGGTTCCTAGTGCCACCACAAAGCTAAAGTATACAACTTGCCCAGCTCTCATAATTAACCTTTCCCCAGCTGCTGGACTACCAAGAACCATTAATTCTTTCATATGTGTTTTGTCTAACTTCCAGTATTCCTTTTTAAATTTTATTAATTCTGACCGTTGAATATATAGTAGTAATCCTATAGCACCAATTACACGAGCTATCACGGTAGCAATTGCAGCCCCTACAATCCCCATACCAGGAATAACCCAGAATCCAAAGATAAAAATATAATCTAGTACAGCATTAATGATATTTACGATAATACTTATTTTCATTGGAGATTTCGTATCCCCTGCCCCACGCAAGATTGCGCTTGCTACAAACATAAGAGACATAAAAATCGAGGGTATGGCTACTATTTTAAAGTACATAGTACCTGCCGCTAACACATTGGCCTCAATGCCCATTAATTGCAAAAGTTCCTCCGCAAAAAGTAGCGTAATAATACCGGTTATAACACCAAATACTGAGGCTAAAATAAGGGATTGTTGTGCTATATGTCTTGCCTTTTCTACTTTATTTGCACCTAAGAAGTTAGCAATATATACATTTGCTGCTACACCTATGGCCATAAATAGTGCGAAGTAAATAGCTAATACCGCATTCGTAACACCAACAGCGGAAACCTCTACTAATCCGAGCTTTGACACAAAATATGTATCAACAAATCCTAAAATCGTCTGGAAAAGGTTCTCTATTATAGCCGGAAATGCTAACAATAAGATTACTTTAATCTTTTTCATATCTGTATCAGCTAATTTAATTTTATCATCTTCACTGTGAGTGG
Organism: Ornithinibacillus californiensis; assembly: GCF_001038485.1. Taxonomy (GTDB): domain Bacteria; phylum Bacillota; class Bacilli; order Bacillales; family Amphibacillaceae; genus Ornithinibacillus; species Ornithinibacillus californiensis. The sequence goes on along the minus strand of NZ_LDUE01000065.1, from coordinate 120,440 downwards.
TCATAATTGGTCCCGGTCACCATCCTTTCTTGGTATTTTCATTTATTATTTTCAGCATATAGTTTATTTCTATACTGCATACTACCCTATATCTGTACATCATGAAGATTAGGTGAAGTTATATTATTTCTATTTTGCTAATAGAACACATTTCATTTACAAATATTGTTAAAAACATTAAGTGATTATTACAGTTATAAATCTGCACAATAACTCCATATTTTAAATTTAAAATTAAGTAGTTAATCTTATTTCTATCTAAGGAGTCTATTTTATATATGAAAATCGAACAATTATTGGATGGAATTGAAATTCTAAATAATATAAAGCAAGAAACGGAAGAACTAATTATTGATGGTATTGCTTACAGTTCATCTGACATAAATATCAATTATGTTTTTGTAGCCATTAAGGGGCATAACGCCGATGGTCATGATTACATAAAAGATGCTATTAATAATGGTGCATGTCTTGTAGTAGGTGAAAAAGAAATTGATGATTTACCCATACCATATGTACAGGTTGACGATAGTAGAAAAACATTGGGGATCCTATCGAGAAACTTTTATCGCGATCCCTCGAAAAATAAAATTATGATTGGAATTACTGGGACGAACGGAAAAACAACAACCAGTCACCTTTTAAAACACATTTTAGAAAGTAACGGTAAAACTTGTTCTTTAATTGGCACCATACAAAACATAATCAATGGTGAGATAAAAAACAGTACAAACACCACACCAAGCTCATTAGATTTACACAAACTTATAGCTGAGAGCAAGGATGAGGTGATTATTATTGAAATCTCTTCCCATGGCTTAACCCAACATCGGGTTGAAGGTTTAGCTTTTGATTTATGCTTGTTTACAAATCTAGAACATGAACACTTGGACTACCACAAAACGATGGAAGAATACTTTAGAACCAAAATGTTATTGTTTGACTATCTAAAAGAAGATGGACAAGCAATTATTAACATAGATAATTATTGGGGTGACGAATTAGCAAAGATATTAGATGGCCAAGGAAAAATTGTTTACTCAATTGGACAAAAACCTAAGTGTAAGTTTAATATAATAAATTTCAACTCAAAGAACTCTATCGTAACGATTATGGATAATAAAATCGAAAGTGATATTTTTTCTCCTATGGAAGGAATTCATAATATGTACAATAGTGTTATGGCATATGGAACTTCAAGGATAATGGGATTAGAGAGTGAATCCATTCTTGAAACAATTATTAATTTTAAGGGTGTCAGAGGGAGATTTGAAATTTATAAACTGTCCAATGGAGCAACAGCTGTTGTCGACTATGCTCATACTGCTGATGCAATTTTTCATTGTTTAAGAACCGCAAACCTGAAAGGTGCAAAAAGAATAACACATGTATTTGGCTTTCGTGGTGGTAGGGATTTGAGTAAAAGGCAAGGAATGTTATCTGTTACCTCCGAACTAAGTACCCGATATATTTTGACATTAGATGATTTAAATTCTGTTTCCAAGAATGAGATGATAAGAACTCTCAGTTATTTAAACCATTCATATGGAAATGAAAAAGGTATGATTATCGGAGATCGAACAATGGCTATAAAATGGGCTATTGAACATAGTCAAAAAGGTGACTGGATTGTTATTACTGGTAAGGGTCATGAGCAGTACAAGCAAAGTTTTAAATTACCTACTTATTTTGATACTGATACAGTTTTATACGTTAACGATCTATTTATAAGAAAAGCCCTTATTGAATAATCATCCTTTTAAGATTTATAGTTTAATAAAATGTTAATTTCACATTAGTGAAGGATTTTAATTTAGCATTATATATTGTTCGTACTCTAAACTAACTATTTTGAAATAAAATGCCTCCCATTTGAGTATGGAAGGCATTTTATTTACTTTAACTTTTTTTGAGTTTACAATCAAATAAAATTCATTTGAACTATCATTAACCGTATTGATTTCAAACTGTTCTTTGGAAATTGCAATTCATCTGTTAACTTCAAATTGAATCCCTTGAACTCTAACCAAGAGCAACATCTAAAATCATCATCACGGTAAATCCAATCATTAAACTCATAGAGGCAAGATCCTTATTCCCCTTCTCTTGAGAACCCGGGATTACTTCTTCTGCCACAACAAATATCATTGCTCCTGCCGCAAAACTTAGAGCGTATGGTAAAAGTGGCTCAACCATCGACACTGCTAATACACCTACAACAGCTGAAATAGGTTCAACCATACCAGAGAATTGACCATAATAAAAACTCTTTCTTCTAGACATTCCATCCCTTCGTAACGGCATAGATACAGCTACCCCTTCAGGAAAGTTCTGAATTCCAATACCAATGGCTAAAGCAATTGCTCCAGCTATTGAAGCAGATGCAGAATCCGTAGCTAGCGCTCCAAAAGCAACGCCTATCGCTAAACCTTCTGGAATATTGTGTAAGGTTATAGCAAGCACCAATAGTGTACTTCTCTTAACTTTTTTGGAATGCAGCCCCTCTGCCTGACCTATTGAAGAATTAGGATGAAGATGCGGAATTATTTTATCTACCGCCCATAAGACTCCTCCACCTAACATAAAACCAACTGCAGCAGGAATCCAAACAGGTACTCTACCTCCCTCTGCCATATCTAGAGCAGGAGATAATAATGACCAAAAACTGGCTGCAATCATTACTCCACCGGCAAACCCCAACATACTGTCTAATAATCTTTGGTTAAATGATTTTGTAGTGAATACCAAAGCGGCTCCTAGTGCCGTCATTCCCCAAGTGAAAAGTGTTGCTATCATTGCTTGAATTACTGGGGGAAATCCTATAAAAACATCAATCATACTTTCCTCTCCTTCTAGTAGGATTTCTATCATGATATGCCCACGTAACAAAAAGTTTCCTTATGGAAACATTTTAACCCTTAGCAATAACAATTACAATATAATAAACCAAGAAAATTAGATGGTAAATCAGTTTTGTCACATTTCAGTTATTAAAAATGCATATTTTCTTCACATTTCTTTAGTACACTCAATTTGGAAAAGGAGGAAACAAGACATGAAAAAATTTATAATAACATCTCTCTTAATTACTATTATTGCGATTTTAGCGGCATGTACGGACCAATCTAATGGATCTAATAATGAGAAAGATGATACATCCAATTCAGAGGAAACTGTTTCTGAGGTAGTACAAGTTAAAGCAGAAAATTTAGATGGCAAGAAAATTAATGAATTTAATCTCACTGCCCAAGAAACAGAATGGGAATTAAGTTCAGAAAAAACTATAACTGCTTGGACCTACAATGGTACTGTTCCGGGTGAACAAATACGTGTAAAACAAGGTGAAGTAGTAAAGGTTAACCTAACCAATGAATTAGAAGAACCTGTATCCATTCATTGGCATGGTATTCCTGTTCCTAATACTCAAGACGGGATTCCGGGTGTTACACAGGATGCTGTCCTTCCAGGGGAAACATACACCTATGAATTTCTAGCAAATGATCCAGGAACATATTGGTATCATTCCCATCAAAATGGTGTTGAGCAATTAGATAAGGGGTTATATGGAACGATTATTGTTGAATCTGAGGATGATGCTGACGTCGATAGAGACTATACTTTAGTTCTAGATGAATGGGAATCAGGTAGTCATGAGGAAAATGATATGAATATGGATGGTATGGACCATGGTGATATGGGTGACATGGATGATATGGAAGGCATGGATCATGGCGGTATGGATATGGAATCATCGGACATGAGCGATATGATGGCTCATGATATGTCATCTTATGATATTTTCACCATGAATGGAAAGACTTACGAAAATAATGAGCCGTTGTTCGTAAAGGAAGGCGAAACTGTAAAGTTACGATTTGTAAATGCAGGCTATATGGCACATCAGATTCATATTCCGGTTGATTATAAAGTGACACATGTTGATGGACAAAAAGTGAATAATCCACAAATAATAGCTGGCTCAGTTATTGAAGTTGCACCTGGGGAACGTGTTGACGTTGAATTTGTTGCGGATGGCAGTGGTGACTTTACCATCGATTGTCATGGAGAAATGGAAGCTGCTCAGGACATGAAAATGGATATCGTATATGAAGATGGAAATGGCCAAAAGGCTGAACATTTTCTAACACCGGATACAGTAGATATCACGAAGCTTGGAGAGAAAACAGAATCTCAATTTAATTTAAATGATAATTTTGATGTAGAGTACGAGATGGAGCTTAATACTGCAATGAGTTCTGAAGAAGAAATGGGCATGGTATGGACTATAAATGGAGCAACCTATCCAGACGTACCTCCTATTGAGGTAGATAAAGGAGACAAAGTGAAAGTTACACTTACCAATAACAGTATGGATAAAGCTGATCATCCTATGCATCTTCATGGTCACTTCTTCCAAATTCTAAGTAAAAATGGAGAGGAACTTCAAGGTTCCCCTATTATCAAAGATACATTGAACGTTAAGTATGGGGAAACTTATGAAGTAGCATTCGTTGCGGATAATCCTGGTAACTGGTTATTCCACTGCCATGATTTACATCACGCATCTAGTGGAATGGTTACAACAGTTGAATACAATAATTTTGAACCATTTTATACAGATACAGGTAAAGTAGATAATCAGCCTGAATAAGTAAATTTAAAATATTAAGGTATGCAAGGATAAGTTCCTTGCATACCTTTTAAAGTTAATATCAAACCCGCCCTGATTCTTAGTTGAATTTGGAATCTTTAACCTTGATTTGGAGCAATAACCTCAATAACTCCCTCATACTTTTCCATAAAAACATCGGAAAATGCGTCAATTGTATTGGATAGTTCTTTTTTATTGTTTTCAATCCCACCCATTTCTATTAATAGAGATCTATTTGATATATCCTGATTATAGACACCATTTCCCTCAGAACTTGTTTTTAAATAAACACCTCTACTAAGTCCAGGATACTTCTCTTCAAGTTTCTCATGAAGCTCTTTAGCGAATAATAAATTCTCCTCATAATTAGCATATTCTTTCCCAACTACAAAATATAGCCTTGCATAACTTTTTCCATTAATGGTGATAGTTGTTATATCTCTCGTCGCTGAATCTCGATGTATATCAATTAAATACGTTATATCTTCATTTTTAGAAACTGTAGTTTCGATAAGTTCACGAGACAGTTGATAAGAATGGCTATAATTCCATCCCCTATCCTTTAAGGCCTTAGCAATGTTAGTTTCGTCCTGTACCGCATAAACACCATATTCTTTCAATTTTTTTGTTAGCATGGAACCAACTAGAACTACATTTTCATTATTATTAATACTTGAAGAGTCACTAGTCCTCCCATGCTCTGCCATTAAAGGTAGATATCCTTCCCAACTATGAGATTGATAGATAAAAACTGTTGGATTATTTGGTTTATCTGTAGTTAGATTTGGAACATGATGATTATCATTATCAGGACCTTCTGTCTTGAGTAGTTCATCAAAGTCTGGCGGTGGAGACTCTTGAGGGAGATTTGAATAATCTGAACCCTGGCCAGCCACATAAATCACATTATTATGACTGAATCCTGGAATTTCACTGATTAGTAACATATTGAGGTTATCAGTATTAATTCCGGTTATTGATTCTAATAACAAGTTACCAATGGAAGGAGTATTATATTCATTGTCTATATACTCTTTAAAATTGGGAATTTCTTCTCCCATTATAGATAAAAAAACCTTAGAAAATTCATCTGAGTTAATAAGTTGTGCAAGCATATTGTTTTTCATATTTGAATTATTTATTACCATAGTTATAATAATTGTCATTGGAACAAATAAACTGATTAATATTATTGAAAATATTCTTACCCTATTATTAGCATTCTTCAAAATATCACCTCTATTTAATCTATGATTTGTCGGGCTAAAATAGAAGTTATATCATTGTATATTCAACTTCTATTAAAAACTATCACCATTTTCACGGTGATAGTTTTTAAAATGCTTATATTAGGGTTATATTAAAAACAGTTTAAAGTAACATCAATCAATTGCATTATGCATAGGAATGAAGCCCTGCTATCACTAAATTTACAACAATTAGGTTAAATAATATTATCCCAAAACCTATTATAGCTAGCCACGCTGACTTTTCTCCATGCCAACCGCGTGAAAGTCTTAAATGTAAGTATGCAGCATAGAAGAACCAGGTGATAAGTGCCCAAACTTCTTTTGGATCCCAGCCCCAGAAGCGTCCCCATGCTTCTTGAGCCCAAATAGAGGCAAAAATTAACCCGCCCAATGTGAAGATTGGAAACCCAATTGCTACTGCACGATAATTGATCTCATCCAATAACTCGGGGTTTACTTTTTTAAGTAGCGGACTAATTGCCGCACCTACACGCTTCCGTAACAGCAACCGAGTCAATCCATAGAGAGCTGACCCTACAACCATTGACCAAATAACACTGTTAAATTTTCTTCCGGCATGAGAACCCTGCATCCATGAAGGGGTTTCAAACCACGGTTTCATTACACCTTCTGTTACTAGAGTGCTTTCATTCGGTGCAGCAATTGCTGGTAACTCATATTCTGTCATTACCCTCTTACCATTTAAATCATATTCAAAAATTGCACTATAATTCATAGCACTAAATACGGAAGAAATAAGAATAAACCCTAATAACAGGAATATGAAGTATAAAACTACTTCTAATGAAACAACTCGAGCATCACGTTTACGTTGATCAACTTGGCGAATTAAGTACATTAATCCTGCAACAAAGCTAACAAATAAAATGCCTGACCCTAAAGCAACAGTAGTTACATGAATATATAACCAGTAGCTTTTTAATGATGGAACTAGTGGTGCAATTTCTGTTGGAAACACACTTGCATATGCAATAAAAATCATAGCAATCGGTAATGCAAATAAACCTAAAATGTTTAATTTGTAAATTAAATAGATAATAATAAACGCTAACACTAAACACATACCAAGGAAAGTAACAAATTCGAACATATTACTAACTGGAGCATGTCCTGAGGCCATCCATCTTGTAATAAAGTAGATTAGCTGCGCAACTAACCCAAGTATGGTTAGTGTTATTGCTAGTTTTCCAGCAAAACCAGATTTTTTTTGTTCACTATTCTTCTCTTTAATAGTTGCACCGAAAAATAATGTTGCAACTAAGTACAATATGAATGCAGTGAACAGCATTGTACTACTCGCATTTAATAAGCCCTCCATGATTGTCCTCCCTAATCATCCTCTTTTTGTTCTTCCACCATTTGAATGGAAGTCCCGTCGATTACTTTTTCAATATCCTTTTTAAGTCCAAACCAGTTCTTATTGGTATGAGCAGCTAAAAGAATACCTTCTTTTTTTGGATGTATCCAAATTCTTCTGTGCTGCCAATACATACCTTGGATGACACCTATCATAAAGATTAGTGTGCCTAATACAAAAAATGGAATGGTATAATCCCTTTTAATACTTAAGCCACTCTTACGGTCAAATTCTATGGAATCAATTAAAATACGATATTGATTTTCACCAGTAGGGTCAATTGAAGGTGCGAATGACCCGATAACATTACCCATTGGCTGTAGGTCAACAGCGGAAGTGTCTATCCCTAAATCCTCTGCCGAACCGATAACGTCACCTACAAAACTAATCTCAGCATCTTCACTACCAGGAGGATATAAGTTAAACACGAATGCAGGATTATTGGAATCTTTTGTCTTAGACCTTACCTGATCTTCGGTTAATGTATAATCTGGATAGTATTCAACCACTTCTACTCTGAATTCACTATCAATCTCGTACTCTGTTTTGGGGTCAAATAAATCAACTGTAAATTCCCCTAATGCTTCAGCCTCTGGATCATTCAATTGATAGATTTTAAAGGTCATCTTCGAAAATTCATTTATTTGATAGCCTTGTTGATATAAAATATAACCACCAAATTTTGCTGGTTCATTCATTCTTATTTCAAAATCATTAATTTTTACTAGGTCCTCTTCAACACCGATTACTTCGGGTTCCTCAGCCTTAAAAATAGTAACATTTGTCTGGAAGTTACTAGGAATTATTCTCCCCTCTTTTGCAAGAGCATCTTTAAAACGTTTATCATTTATATCATATGTATCTAATATGAATTTCTTATTCTCGATATAATACTCGCTGTCTGTGCCGGGAATGACTGTAAGTTCCCCGTCTCTTACCCAAACATACTCACTTAAATAGAAAAAGGAAGTTGTTCTCAATAATGCTGCAATGAGAATGATAATAAGACCAATATGATTGACATAAGGACCCCATCTAGAAAATCTGCCTTTCTCCGCGACTATATGTCCATTTTCTTCTTTAATTCGATAGCGTTGCTTTTGCAGACGTTTCTTGACTGTATTAATTTCTTCCTGAGAAACTACTTCAGTTTGACTATAAAAACGCTGTCTATTAATAAAGGATTCATGTCGCTTAGCCTTTTGACGCTTTAATGCTCGATATAGTGGGACGAATCGATCAATACTACAAATTACTAATGATACCCCAATGGATGCTAATATAATGAGATACCACCAGGAACTATATAAGTTGTGAAAACCCAATTGATAATATACTTTTCCAAATAATCCGTAAGTCTCCGGATAAAATATTGCTGGATCTCGTGATATTGCATTTGCTGGAATGTATTGTTCAAGTGGTAATATAGTACCAATTCCGGATGCAATTAATGCAATAACAATTAACCATACACCAACCTTAACCGAGGAGAAAAAACTCCATACTTTGTCAACTATTGATTTGTTAAATGTAGTAGACCTTCTCGCACTTCCTTCATAGCGCATATTTAATAGTTTCTTTTTATCGTTTCCATCAATATGCTGATTTCCTTCTATTGGTTTACCACATGCTTCACAAAGGACAGTGCCCTCTGGATTTACATGACCACATTCACATTTTATATGCTTCATTTACATCCCTCTCTGGCTTATGATTCCGTGGGTTGAATTTGTTTAAGGTATCCTTCTAATCGTTCAAGTGAAAGTCCACCTTCTACAACTTCAACTATTTCTCCCTCAGGACTTATAAAAAAGGTACTTGGAAGAGGACCTACTTTATACAAGTCACGAACTTGATCTTTTGTATCGTGTGGTACAGGGAAAGTTAAGTCATATTTATCGATAAATTTATCTACTACAAACTCTGTTGCATCAAGATTTACCGCAATAATCTCTACACCTTTTTCTTGATATTCAGGGTAGAGTGCTTGCATATATGGCATTTCTTCCTCACATGGTTTACACCAGGTTCCCCAAAAATTTAACATAACCCCTTTTCCACTAAAATCGCTTAAGCGCACCGTTTCTAAATCGTTATAATTATTAATCTGATTTAATTGGAAATCCGGTGCTGTATCCCCAACCCGATAAATAGTTGTATCTCCTTGCAAATTAGAAACTAATGCAAATATTATGGCCCCTGCCAATAGCACCAAAATAGATGTTCTAAAAATAAAGCGATTTCTTTTTTTATCTTTCTTTTTCCTCTTAGCTTCCTCTAAGCTCATATACGTCAACTCCTAAGCGCTTTTAATTGAAAAGTATTCATAAGTACAATCCGTTTAATTGTAGGAAAAATATATGCATAAACTGTCAAGATTTAATGAAATCTTTATGACATAAGCAATTGCCAGAATAAAAAAATGGCTAAACAAGATATTCTTGCTTAGCCACGATATATTATTCGGTTAGTCAATCTTTAATAATTGAGCATTGATGGCACATATAATTGTACTAAGTGACATTATTGCTGCGCCAACAGCTGGTGTTATCACTATCCCAATATTATAAAGTACACCAGCAGCTAGTGGGATCGCAAGGATATTATATCCAGCAGCCCAGCCCAAGTTTTGAACCATTTTTCTACGACTTGCTTTCGACAGTTTAAGGATACTTAAAATATCTACCGGATTGCTGTTTACCAACACAACATCAGCGGTCTCAATTGCAACGTCTGTGCCTGCTCCAATTGCAATTCCCAAATCGGCCTCTGCTAAAGCAGGTGCATCGTTAATTCCATCACCAATCATAGCAACCTTTTTCCCGTCTTGTTTTAAATACTTAACATTGTTTGATTTCTCATGGGGAAGTACTTCGGCAATAACTTTAGAAATTCCTAGTTTTTCACCCACATAATTTGCAACACGGCTATTGTCCCCAGTCATCATAACAGTCTCAATTCCGAGATCACTCAACTCTTTTATAACCTTGTAAGAAGATTCACGGATAATATCAGCGAGTGCTATCATTCCTTGCAAAGTATTATTTTTAAGGACAAATACAACTGTTTTTCCTTGTAAAGCCAATTGTTCATAGTTTTTTTCATCGAAAGAAATTTTATTGGCTCTCATAGCACCGGGACTTATAACAGCTATTTCATCTTCTCCTATTTTTGCTACTAATCCCTTACCAGTTAGATTTTGATAATCCCTAACATCATAGGGATATAAATTACGTTCTTTTCCTTCTTTGACAATTCCTTTAGCTATGGGATGGTCTGATTGTGTTTCAACAGAATAAGCTAGTTTTAATAACTCTTCTTCACTAATACCCTCAATTGGATGAACATCCGTAACACCAAAATTACCTTCCGTAAGGGTACCTGTTTTATCAAACACCACTCGATCCAATTTAAATGCACTTTCAAACGCTATTCTATTTCGAATTAACAAACCATTTTTAGCTGCAATGGCAGTAGATCTAGATGTTACTAGAGGTGTTGCTAAACCAAGTGCGTGTGGACAAGCAATAATTAAAACGGTAACCATTCGTTCTAGGGCAAAATCTACATCCCCAGTAGTCCACCAGACGGCGAAAGTTATAATCCCTACAACAACAGCAACATAGAATAACCATTTGGCTGCAATGTCGGCAAATCCTTGAGCTTTTGATTTGGTCTTTTCAGCGTCACTCACTAATTTTATTACTTGAGATAGGTACGTATCATTTCCTGTTTTACTTACCTTTATCTTTAAAACACCGTCACCATTGACAGCTCCACCAATCGCTTCCATTCCAGGACCCTTTTCGACCGGTACCGATTCACCAGTAAGCATGGACTCGTCCACTGTAGACTCACCTTCGTATATTTCACCATCAATAGGAATCTTTTCACCCGACTTAACTAAGATTCGGTCCCCTGGCTGTAAATCCTCTACTGTTACTTCAATAATATTGCCTGACTCATCTAATTTGTGAGCTTCTTTGGGCATTAATTTAATTAACTCCTCCAATGCCTTGGAAGCACCCATAAGGGATTTCATTTCTATCCAATGTCCTAGTAGCATAATGACAATAAGTGTAGCTAGTTCAAAGAAGAAATCACTACCCTCGATAAAAAATGCTGTTAAGGTACTGTATACATAAGCAGCCACTATAGCTAGTGTAATTAACATCATCATGCCAGGAGATTTACCTTTAAGTTCATCCCATGCACCAAGCAAGAACGGCTTTCCACCATAGAAAAATACAATAGTAGAAAGTATGAAAAGTACAAGGGTATCCCCCGTAAAGTTCACTTCATAGCCAATAAGCATTTGAATCATAGGTGACAAATAAGAAACTGGTATTGCTAGGACTAATGAAATCCAAAAACGCTTCTTAAAGTCTTCTACCATATGCTCGTGGTGTCCTCCATGTCCTCCATGTCCATGGTGAGCATGGCTATGATTATGATGTTCATGACCGTTATGTTGTTGGTTATGGTCTCTATGGTGCTCGTGTTGTTCATGATTGTGATGTCCATGTTCCATGTGTTCATGTTGATTATGGTGTTCGTGATGCTCATGATTTTCACTACCATTGTGATGTTCATGTCCCATATGTTCTTTATGATTATGGTGATCATGTCCACTATGTTTGTGGTGGTTATGATTTTCATGATGGTGCTTATCCATTATTACCACTCTCCTTTTTAAGATATTCTACTGTTAACATCTACTTTATTTTCTATCCCTATTCACATATTACCATACCCCTGTATGGTATACAATAAAATTGATTGTTTGTTACTACTTTTGTGTGGATTTGTGATAAAATCATGAACATAGACTTTGTTCCAGTGACTAATTTCAATTACTAAATTTTATTAACCCACTTATATCCAAGTCCCCAAACAGTTAGGAAATAATCTTCAATTGGAAAACCCACCTGGCGAATTTTATCGCGAATATTACGGACATGAGAATCAACCGTTCTTCCATCGGTCTGTGATTCATATCCCCAAATTAACTCGATTAATTGCTCTCTTGTGTATACTTGATTTGGTTTTTTCATCAAATACCCCAACATGGTAAATTCTTTAGGTGTTAATTTAATCAGTTTATTATTATAAGATAACTCGAACTCATCCTCATTCCATAATAATCCATTTACCTCTATTTTGTTTGCTGTGCTACTTCTACGTAATAAAGCTTCTATTCTGGCCAATAATTCCTCTTCATCAAATGGTTTGGTAATATAATCATCCGCACCTAATTTCAGCCCTTTAACGATATCCTCTTTCTGTTCACGGGCGGTAACCATAATAATTGGAACGTCGGAATTTTTTCTAATTGTACGGCATAAATCCCAACCATTCATCTCAGGCATCATAATATCAATTAATACAATGTCAAAAGTCTCTTCTTCTAAGTACGATAATGCTTCTTTGGCACTTAAAGCTTTTTTTGATTTATACTTATGTGCTCTTAAATATAATTCTAGCAAATCTAACATTCGCTTTTCATCGTCAACTAATAATACTTTCACCAACCCAATCACCTCTTAAGAAATATATTAACACTGGTTCCTTTTCCAATCTTACTTTGAATTTCAATTCTTCCTTCATGGGATTCTATAATTTCCTTTGCTATTGCCAAACCTAACCCTGTACCTCCACTTTCTCTAGAGCGAGACTTTTCAACACGATATAAACGGTCAAATAAATAAGGTAGGTCCTCCTTTGGAATCCCTTCCCCTTCATCCTCAATAGTTATTTTTATTTCCATTTCATTTTGTATAACCCTAATTGAGATGGTTTCCCCCGGACTCGTATGTTTAATTGCGTTATCTAGAATATTTAATAAGACCTGCTGTATTCTTTCCGGGTCAATATTAGCAATTATATTTTCGGGACAAATAACTGAAAACCTAATATTTCTTTCTTCTAAGCCAGGTCTGATTAGTTCTTCAACAGTTTGGATTAGTTTTCTAAGTTCTACCTTTCTTCTATTTATAATGAATCTATTTTCGTCCATTTTAGCTAATTCAAACAAATTTCTTATTAAAACTGTCAATTGATTCGTCTCTTCGCGTATAATATCAAGATATTCCTTTCTTTCATGAATAGATATATCCTGTTTATTAATGATGTCTGCATACCCTTTAATATAAGTTAGCGGGGTTCTTAGTTCATGAGAGACACTTGCTAAAAATTCGTTTCTATCCTTTTTTAATCGTTCTAAATCATTGGATAACTTCATTATGGTACTAGCTAGTTCACCTAACTCATCTTTTCGGTCTGTATGTAACGATACTTTAGTTTTCCCCTTGCTTAGCTGCTCCGTCGCTTGTTTCATTTTCATTAACGGTATTGTAATAAATCGAGACAGGAAGAATACCGTAATAATTGTAAGAATTACTGTAGTTATTCCTATCCAGACAAATTGATCACTTAAATGATTAACCATGTTTTTAACTATATTAGTATTGGCGAACATAATTACATGGCCATGGTGGTCTCCATTAATATTAATTGGACTATCTGCAGCAATATATTGTCTTTCCGTCCATCGTTGCTCTAAAACTTTTCCACCACTAGGTATTTCTTCGTAATCGGTATGTTCAATAATATCTAACATTTCTTTTTCTATAGGATCTGAGTTTATTAAGACATTACCATCCTCGTCTGTAATAATTACTGCATATTCAGATTCTGACTCCATGATAGCTACATGTTCCATTGTAGAACTATTAAAGTTATTCTCTAAAATAGCACTATGGGTGTTTGCCCTTGCTAATAAACTGTCCATTACCTCTTCTATTCGTTCATTTGCGATAGTTGTATAGAGAATAAAATAAACAAGAATCTCGATGATTAGTATAAAAACAAAAAACAACATACCAATTTTAAGCGATAGTTTGTTAAACATAAAAGACCTCTTTTACAGTATAATGACGGGCTAGTGTAATAAGAGTTGTAATTTGGATGTTTCTTCACCAAATAAACCCATAATAAATGATAATTATTCCAATTTTGTGGCAGTAGATTTTTCATTTTCACTTAAAAAAATTTGTATCTATCAGTATACTTAAATGCATTTTATTTGAGAGAGTTATTATTATAATACTTTTCGATTTTGATAATACACTAGGCCCAATATCCCAAAAGATAACATTAATACAATATAAATCAACTCATTCATATATTTACTAAATAAAAATATACTACTTTCTTTATTGTTCCCCTTAACAATATCATTTTTTCCCTGAGTTGTATTATTTGCTAATTCTTCTACTTGAGTACTGCTTAACTGTGTCGAGGCCAAAATTTCATTTTCCTCAGTAATAATATTTAACACACCGCTATTATTTGTCTCAAATTTTACCTGCTCATTAATCAAATGAGTATAATAGTAATCCTTTGACAATTGATATTCTTTATTTTCAACTTTAAATGTAGTCCCAGCGGAGACTTTCGAAGTTTTATAGTTTTCAAATGCATAGTTTAATAGATTTGTTGTGTCTGTATATGCCTCCATTTCGTGTTCACTATTCAAGGTAATGATGATTAAGCTAAGATTATCTCTTTCGGCAGTTGTAGCTAATGTATAACCTGATTCTTCTACAAAACCTGTCTTCCCCCCTGTGATACCCTCATATGGTATTTCCCTCATTAGCTTGTGATGCGTATAAAGGGTGGTATCCCATGTCTCGCCATCCCAATTTACTTCTTTTAACGCAAAAATTTCTTTAAATGTTTCATTTTCAATGGCGTACTGTGTGATTTTAGCCAAATCTTCTGCAGTTGTTAAATGATCTGTATTAAATAATCCATGTGGATTTATAAAGTTTGTATTTTGAACCCCAATCTTGTTTTCTAAATATTCATTAATATCATGGGAAAATCGCTCAGTACTACCACTCAGATGTTCTGCTATCGCTACACCTGCATCATTCCCCGAATTAACTAATAACCCCTGTACAAGCTGTAATAAGGTTATTTTTTCCCCCTCTTCCAAATAAACACTAGATCCAACTGTACCTCTGGCGTTTTCACTAACAGTTACAACTTCATCTAGGTTGCCATTTTCTATGGCATAAATAGCTGTTGCAATTTTAGTTAAACTTGCAGGATACATTTTTGCGTTCGAATTTTCCTCATATATAACTGCACCAGATTTTGCTTCAATTATAATTGCTGCTTCACTGTTTAGGCTTGGAGGAGATGTATTAGAATGCCCAAAAGTCACTATTGGTAAAAGTAAGTTCAATACAATTAAATTTGTTAAAATAAAACCCATCTTTTTCATGTTATCACCCGATTGTTGTAGTATTTTAATTCTTTAGGCCAAGTATTCTTTGTAATTTTATAACTTATTTGTGCAGAAAATGTGAAAAAGACGGTGTGAAATATTTATTTAATTATTGTTACTTACATGTAATAAAACTTGTTAGCCAGGGTGAATTATTTAGATAATTAATATAAAATTAAGTAATATTATGGATGAATCTAACTAGAAAAACCTACTGAAGACTTTTCAGTAGGTTTTCTTTGTAGTACCAATTGTAAAATAGAAATTCCCAACAAACATTTGTCTCGATTTATTTTACTTGCTATATTTATACCCAATAGGTTAAAGTATCAAAAATACCTATAACCAGTAGTATTACACCAGCAACCTTTTGAGTTACAGCACCTATTTTCCTGCTTTTTTTGAGAATTACACCACTTGCCCCAAAATACCAAATCAGAAATATTACTAGTATCAGAGGTAATGATGTACCTATCGCAAAAATAGATGGTAATATGACTCCATATGATGTAGTCAGGACAACTGGCATTAGTGTTAAAATAAACAGAATAAACATTGTTGGACAAAATGCTAAGGTAAAACTTACACCCATTAAAAAACTCCCCAAATAGCTATCTTTTAACCCCTTTGGTAGTTTAATTACCCCTAGTCCCCTATTAAATCGAAATAAACCAATCATAAATAATCCAATAAGGATAAGTAAAGGCCCCATAGCTTTTCTAACAACAGGAAATAATTGTGTTAATGAACTATTTGCTTCCTTCCCAAGTAACCAAATTATAATTCCGAGTGCAGAAAAAACTAGAATCTTACCCAGAATAAATAAAAACACATGCAACCAAGGAACCTTATCTATTAAAGATTTATTTCCATAAATAGTAATAGCACTTACATTACTCGTTAGCTGGCATGGTGCAACAGCTCCTACTAATCCTAGAAAAAAGGCAAATAATAATGGAATATGCTCAAAACCATACGCAAGCCCATGAATCGGTCCACTTAACATTCCACTAATTTGATTAAATAGATCAAACATTTCTTTTCAACTCTCTTACTTTACTTTGCCATTTTCTAAAAGTTGATTCCAAGTTTCTCCACCATCATTTGATAGATACGCTTGCCCCTTTACTGTATAAATGGCAATTTCTTGGGCATTTTGAGGGTTTTGAGCAATATACACAGGACCATCCTCCGTTAAATCTGGCAAATTAATTTTTTCTTCTTCCCCATTTGTTAGATTATGTTTGACCAATGATGGAACAGTGCCATAACTTGCATAATATAAGTTTTCTTCGTTAAAAAATACTGCTGTACCTTGGGCGGAATCTGTTATTATCTCAAAACTTGTTCCAGCGTCTTTTGAAATATAAACACCAGTTGAAGTCGCTGCTGCAACATAGTTAGAATCAGTAGGATGAATCGCCAATGCAAGGATATCTCCTTCAAGACCGGAAGCTTCTACACTCTCCCATGATTTTGTATCATCTGTGCTTAGATAAAGTCCCACTTCCAACTCAGAGTTTTTAGATGGATTCATTAGGAAAATATCATGACTTTGATATCCAACCGCCATTGCATGGAAATCTGTTTCACCTTCAAACTTTAAGCTCTCTAGTGTTCTCCCACCATCAAAACTTCTTTGTATTCCAATCGGATTAGGTAAATCGGAATCTTTACCCGGATGTCCCGATGTATAAAAACCTTTATCAACAGCATTAAATCCCATGTAATCATTATTATTTTTCGTAGTTTCAAACCAAGTACCATCGCGGTATATTTTTAAACCAGTATGAGTAGCAAAATATAATCCATTGTCATCACCGGCATACCCCATACCATGTACATGATCGACAGTACCTTTAAAGGAGGCTTCAAATTCCTTATTATCGCTATTAGTACAACCGGCTATTAGTAATCCTATTATTATGGTTAGTATAATCGTTGCTTTTCTTATCACTTTATCAATGTCCTCAACTTTCATATTACATTTACTAGACTTACATTAATCACTAATATTTTATATAAAGGAAATTTAAAAGACAAATACAGATTTCTACATTTTATTTTCTAAAACAGATTTCAACCGTTGATATTCAGCTTCATCTATTTCTCCTTTTGCTAATCTTTCCTTTAAAATATCAATTGAATCCCTTTTTTCTCCTCCTTTTAAGTAATTTGATATGAGGTAAAAACCAATAATTATTAAGACTATCCAAAAGGTCATCATAACTAACATGGGCAAATTAGATCCATGCATGAAATTCATTATTTCCACCTTCTTATATTAGGTATCTACAATAAGTATACAATTAAATTATCAAGAAAATATGCAAAACATGATAATAATTTTATGTTGAAAGGTATGATTTTAATGTAGTTGTAATATTATCTGCATATATTTTGCATATTTGTAGGGAATCGTAATAAAGAACCTTGAAATGAAAGGAGTAACTATCATATGATTAACAAAATATTAATAGGTATTTTCACACTAGCCTCCATATTCGTATTAACCGCATGTGCAGACAATAATAACGAAACAAATCAAGATGAAGGAGCGGAAATGGATATGGATTCTGGCACAACCGGAGAAAACGAAACAGAAACAGATCCACATGCTAATATGGAACACTCAGGTTCTGGAGAAGTACCCGAAAATCTTCAAGTAACGGAAAACCCTACATATGAGGTTGGGAGTAATGCTATTATTGAATCAGACCATATGAGTGGTATGAAAGGCGCCGAAGCAACTATTGTTGGTGCATACAATACAACAGTCTATTCTATCTCTTATACTCCATCAAACGGTGGAGAGCGGGTAGAAAATCACAAATGGGTCATTCATGAAGAAATTCAGGATGCTGGTCAAGAACCATTGGAGCCAGGGACCGAAGTTACTATCGAGGCAACTCATATGCAGGGAATGGAAAGTTCTACTGCGGTGATAGATTCCGCAGTAGAAACTACAGTTTATATGGTTGATTTTATGCCTACCACAGGTGGCGAGATGGTAACGAATCACAAATGGGTTACAGAGAGTGAATTATCACCAGTTGAATAGATTTATGTCACTAAGGGCTGTTAAACTAACAGCTCTTTTTGTTTAGTTAAAAGCACCAAATTAGACACTTCATAGGGTTAATAAACTATTCCCAATTAGTAATTAGTAAATCATAATTTTCCCATCAAATAATTCGGAGAGGATATTTTATATATCGACAAATAACAATATAAATAAAACGTTAAAAATATAAAAGTATAAACACTAAATTTGCAGAAACTATGAATTTCAATAAGTTGTAATCATTTTGACCACTTTTTTTAAACGAGTGATATTTATCACATTTAGGGTCACCTAATCTCCTTATTATGACTATAGATTCACAAAAAGGAGGAAATTTTATATGCGAAAAATATCAATTAGCATATTAACTTTATTAGCTTTTGTATTAATACTAGCGGGCTGTGGGGAAACTACACCGACCGAATCTGTTTCAAAGGAGACTACTACTACAGAAAAAGAGGTTTCCGATACAAATGAACAAGCAACAGCGGATGACACATTAGGGAATTTTATATTTACAGCTGACGAAGGTGGTAGTATTACTAAAATAAATGCAGAAACAGATCAAGTTGTATCATCCATCAAACTAGAAGGTTCCGTACACAATGTTCAAGTTTCACCAGATGGTAAAGTTCTTGCCGCAACACTAGTTCCTCAAATGAACCATGGGGATCATGGAACGATGTCTATGAAAGGGTCAGTTCTCTTTTATAATACGGAATCAGATGAGTTAATAAGTAAAGTGGAAGTTGGTAATCATCCTGCACATGTTGTATTCACTAATAATGGAGAGTTTGTACTTGTTGCAAATAATGAAGACAATAATGTCTCCATCATTGATACTTCAAATTACTCTGTGGTGCAAACAATTGATACCGGTAAAGGACCACATGGGTTCCGTATATCCAAAGATAGTAGATTAGCTTATATTGCAAACATGGGTGAAGATAGTGTAAGTGTTATAAATTTAGAGACTATGAAAGAAGAAAAGAGAATTAAAGTAGGAGCAGCTCCTGTAACCGTTGGTATAACTTCAGATGGTAAAACATTAGTTGCTACATTGAATACGGAAAATGCACTTTCCATTATTGATTTGGAAACAGATACAGTTGAAAAAGTATCCGTTGGGCAAGGGCCAGCACAAGTTTATATTGATCATAATGACAAATTTGCATATGTAGCGAATCAAGGTACAGAAGATGCTCCTTCTCATTCAGTATCCAAAGTCGACATTACAACAAAAGAAGTGGTTTCAACAATTGAAGTAGGTAATGGTTCCCACGGGGTTGTTACAAGCCCTGATAGTAAACTCGCATATGTAACAAATATGTATGACAATACAGTAAATGTAATTGACACAGAGTTAAATGAAGTTATTAATACTATTGAAGTTGGAGAGATTCCCAATGGAATTAGTATAATGCCTTAATTCAAAATAAGCATAATCTATCCTGTAACTATAGCAAAAGCACTATTTTACTTGCTATATTTTTAAAAGGAAAATGTGAAAAAGAACTGTAGGGATAATATTAAATAATAACTATTGAAGCGGTTCTTCACTCTACGGGCAAGGTTAATGAAAGCAATGCTTCCCATTTTTATAAATGTATCAGAGTGTTAAACTATGAAAATAGCAACTACCTATTGTATGTCTATACCTGACATACAATAGGTAGTTGCTTTTAATATTATTTGGTGGCTATATCAAGAATATCTAAATTGTAATTCATTAGGGAAATATAATCCTCGTTATTTTCAATATCTTCCTCAGTTAAAACAGACAAGTTGTGAATGGTTAAAGCCTCTGCGCCAATTTTCTCTTGGATTATTTCTGAAACACGATTTGTACTGTTTTGTTCATAAAGAATATGATTTAAATTGAATTCTTCGGCCTGATCAATTATTTTGGTTAACTCTTTTTGTGACGGTTCATTACTTGATGATAACCCACTAATAGGTATTTGTTCTATACCATAGCGTTCTTCCCAATATCCAAAAGCGGCATGTGCTACAAGAATATGTTTATTTTCTTTTGCTTCTAACACTTCCGTAAATCTCTCATCTAATGTAATCAACTCTGCTTCTAATGCTTCAAAATTTTCATTGTAAGTAGCTTCTTCATCCGGGTTTAATGTAATAAGTTCATCCTTTATTATTTTTGATAGTTCAATCATTCTGAGTGGATCTAACCAAATATGTGGATCTTGTGTACCATGATTATGACCCTCATCAGATTCTTCTTCATTCTCATGAGAATCATCCGAATGTTCCTCCACGTCCGCCATGAATAATTCATCATGCTGTCCAATCTCAATTAATTTAACACTTTGAGAGGAAAGTGAATCTGCAGCAGTTTCTGCAATTGCCTCTAATCCAGCACCTAAATAAATAAATGCATCACCTTTTGCTATTGTAATCATATCTTTTGATGTAGGTTCATACGAATGAGCATCTACCCCAGGTGGGTAAACTGTTTCAACTGACACTGTGTCTTTGGCAATCCTTTCAATAGCATATTCAATTGGATAGATCGTCGTATAGATAGTAAAATCCGAACTTTCTTCTGTGGTTGCTCGATTGGATGGCGAACAACCAATTGTAATGATTATAAGTATTAAAGCTATTCCAACTCCCTTAAAAGTTTTCATTTCTCAATGCCTCCTATTCTTTTCATTGCTATTTAACTTTTATATCATATCGTAATGATTACGGTTTGTAAATAGGAATGATTACGATTTATCAACTAATGTTATTTATGGCAAGTACAGAATAGGAATTAATCATCTTTGGAGCCAGGGGTCGAAGTTACAGTCGAGGCATGCAGGGAATGGAAGGTGCTACTGCGGTTATAGATTCAGCACAGGAACAACAGTTTATATGGTTGATTCCGTTCCTACAACTGGTGGAGAATAAGTAACGAGTCACAAATGGGTTACAGAAGATGAGTTTTCCCTTGCCGAATAATTTTTATTACAAAGGGCTGTATTACTTTACAGCCCTTTGCTTGTGGAGAAACCTCTGTGTTTTTCCTACAGGTAATTAAAATTTTTAACAATTCTAATTCGCGACAATACTACTCAGATAATTCATCTAACATTTTTACTACCCTATGGCTGCGTTCGATATTTTGATTAATACAAGCCTTTAGTAATTGAACTCTGTCATTTTGTGATTCCACAATGTTATCCTCTAACCCATTAAAGATTCTCTCATTGGCAAAACTATAATCCCCAAACAAATAATCTACAATACTTCTATTTAATGCCCTCAACTCTTTTATATCAAAACAATCTTGATTACTCATCGTTATACAACTATGAAGTAGTGAGATTATTTCTCTAAATGCATCCTTCTTATTCGTAATTTCTTCTTCAGTCAGGTCTTCAAATGATTTTCCAGTTCTTGATAGTGTCATATAAGTTAAAAGCCCAAACAGTATTGTTTCTATACTATCTTCACTAGCTATGCCCATATTATGTCGATTATCAAAATGATCTTTTATTTTTTCAGATGAGTATAGAAAAAATTCTTCTAAGAAATTATAGTCCCATGTATCCAAAACGTACTTCGAATTCCCTGTGATAAAATCTACTGAAGTATTAAAGAAATTTGCTTGTCGAATGGTATCTTCTAACGTTGGAGTTTGTTCATTGTTTAAATATCTTTGTAAGTTTAACTGGTTAAGACCTAAGTTCTCAAATAATAAATTGTCAGAGATATTAAAGCCATTAACTTCCAACAGATGCTGTAGTTGATTACCTATCTTTATTTTTGATACTTCGCAATTCATTAACATTCCGCCCTTCATTCACCTCTTATTATTGTCGTAATTATACGCGGATAAGTGATGATTCACAAATCGATTATGTCGATGATTAAATAAAATTAATAGGCCTCTCTATAAATTTGATTCGAGCTGGGATTTGTTTTATAAATAAATTGTAGGATAATACAAAAATAATTAAAGCATTACTTTAAAGTACATATAACAATCAGCCTACCACGTAAATTTTAAGGAGGTTGATATTATGGAAAAGTCCATTTTCGAAGAAAGTTTTTGGGTAAAAACCCTAAAGCAAGAAGAATTATTAAGAGAGTTACTAAGAATTTGTGATAGTGGAAAAGTTTATTTTTTGACTAGTGGAGAATGGGTTTTCACAAAAGAAAATTATGATATACATACTAAAGATAGTGAGGATATTCCTATATTCCATCTGGATTCCGAGTGTTTAAAATCTATTGGTAATATTAATGTGGATAATGTTATTTTTAATATCCTTAGAATATTTCATCTTTACGACATCTACTGTGAAGGTTATCTACGTTCTTATGAGGGATTTTTAGAGTTTGTTCATAAACAGTTGGAAACAAAAATACCGAACATCCTTAACGAAAATAAACTTGAGACTTTAAAAGAGACCTACCATTTAAAATTAGTTGAGGAAGACTATGCATTCAACTACTATATTTCATGGAATAGTTCATTCGATTTTAAAATTCTTTCTAACAATTCGATACTAGGATATACAGATTATGACGGGCTAATGAATTACCTAATAGAAGAGGAATCAATAAATATAAAAGACAAAATGGTTTTCTTTAATTTTTGTGAGGAAATAAGGAACCTACAAAAGTATTTCTACAAAAAAACAAAATCAAAATATCATAGTCGTTTCTATACTTCTTTTCATGAACTTGCACTGATAGGTAAAGAAGTCCATTTTAATAGCAAAACAATATGGGCCGATAGGGACTCACCTGTTAAAATCAAAGATATTTTTAACCATTTTGGAAAAGATAGTGCTCACCTTAGACAAAACGATTTAGAAAAATATATAGATATTTTCCACCTAAATCCACACTATGATTGGTACGGACAAATAGCAATTTCTGATGTTTATGATGTGGTTGAATCCGTAATAAATGGTGAAGTTAAGGAGCCATTTTCAATTAGGAAGATTAAATGTAAATATACCCATAAGTATAAATTCAATTTTAATTCTAACTACATCATAGAGTGGAACTATCAAGAAAATTGTTATAGACTAAAGCATTTAGAAAATGGTTCATATGAATACTTCAATGGCATTATTGAGTTTATCTTTTTCATTCATGATGAGGTTAGAAACAAAGAAGAATCTATTAAAGAATGTACATTAAACGAAGTAGAGAGTTTCATAATCAAAGTATTTGAACAAGACAAGAGTAATCCTGAATTTGCACGACTTGTCGAGTACTTATTTGAGGGTGATATTGTGATTACAAGCGAAGATCTACCATTTTAAAAATCCACATTTGTTTTTATATTAAAATAGCTGTAGGTTAAATGATGAGCTGATATTTTTTAATCAGTACATTCACCCTACAGCTATAAATATAGCAAACAAATTATTTTAATAAAACATAAAATATCCTAGTATTAAAGAAATTGGGATACTAAACACCAATACCTTTCCTTGCCAAGGAATACCTTTTTTAATTTCACTTTCCTTATAATTTTTTTTAGCCAAAATATATCCTCTAAGAATACAGAACCAAAAAAATCCCCCACTCATTAGAAACAATAGGTAATATATACTAACAATAAAATTATCTGTTAAAATAAAAATCGTAAGACTAAGTAAACTGTAGGTAATGAATTTACCAGTAAAAGTACTGATAACAAAATACTTTGGAATTTCCTCCTCTAATTCCTTTTCTTTGATAGGATATATATTTAAAACTAAATTGAAAATCACCCCACCCAAAAACAATATCCCTAGAGAAAATATATAATAATTTATGGCTGGTATTCTGTAATGCAACCACATCATCGGTAAGCATATTGTTGTAAAAATTCCTGAATAGTAAATCATTATAGCCAGCAAAGCCAATTTGTGCCACAGTGAATCAATCACTTTCCCCACGGTCATTCACCTCCATTTAATTTAAAACTATTCTAACGCGCTTTCTTTAATTTCTCCGCAATAAAATAAAAGAGGTAAAGACCTTGCATTTTGAGTTGATTAACTGACCTAAAATAGACGGATAAGTACCAGCAATCAAAAGTTTTAATTCAAAACCTCAATTATTTTCATAATCGTGATTACTTATAATTCTTAATTTATCTCATTAGCAATGTAGTAGTATAATTGTTTTATCTGAAGTGTTGTCCCCTTTATGCTAAACTTTTGCGCAAAAGACAAGGACAAAGTATTATAAAAGAAGCAAAGATGTACCTGTAATCCTACTTATTTTTATACATAGGTGATTATATACTTAAGGTGATAACTCTGATTACAGAAGGATATTAGCCCTAATTCTTGGTGGAAAAGGAGGAGATTTGTTGAAATTAGGTGCTGCTTATATAAGAACAAGTGTAGATAAAACAGGAAACAAAATTAGTCCACAACAGCAGTATAATGCTATTAAAAGTTTTGCTGACAATAACTCCATTACTCTTGTCAATGAAGGTTATTATGATGAAGATGTTTCTAGCGAGAATTTTGAAGACCGTCCTGCTTTTCAACAATTACTAAAGGATATTGATACTTACAATATTACATATTTAATTTGCTATGACAGTAGCAGATACACACGGGTAGTTAAGGACTTTATAAATATGACTACTAGCTTGCAGGAAAAGGGTGTTAGTATATTCTTTGCGAATAGTGGTAAGGAAGTAAACCTTCTTGATTGGAACAGTAATACAATGATGGATTTAATCCAGTCTATATTTGATCAGAATATGCGTGAAGACGTAAGAAAGAAAGTATCTGCAAATATGAATGAGCTCGTTGATATGGGATGCTATGTTGGTGGTACAATTCCAATAGGACTCTCGATAGAAGATGTTGAAATTGGTGGGAAGAAAAGGAAAAAATACTGTTTGGGTGATAGAAAAGAAATTCAATTGGTTAAAAATATCTTTAAATGGTATTTAGAAGACGATAAAAGCCAAAGTGAAATTGTACGCTTAGCAGACGAAGAGTATGCTGATATTTTAAATGAAAATGAGTTAAAAAAATACCGTAAAAAAGGATCAGAAGAAAATTACAAAGGGATATACTTCAACAGCAAAAAAGTCTGGAGAATTCTTAGAAATCCATCTTATACTGGTTATATGGTTAAGAATAGAAGAAAAAGAATTACTAAGAAAAGAAGATCAGATAATCCAGTTGAGGAATGGTATTGGAGTAAGAATTTTAGAGAAGGAAAGGAACCTGATTTCACTCCAATTGTTCCGTTTGAAACATGGGAGAAAGTTCAACAAAAACTACAGGAAAGAAAGCCTAAACAAAAGCACTATGACCCTCAAAGAGAAAATAGTCCCTATTTACTTTCCAGTATGTTGAAATGTAATGAATGTGGTAGAGCTATGAATGGCACATACACATTGGGAAAAGTAAAAAAAGATGGGACACGTTCTAAGTTTTATTATTACAAATGTGATGTAGCAATAAAAAGTAAAGGTCAAAACTGTAGTAATAAGAAATTGGTGCGTTGTGAAAAGGTTGATAATATAGTTCTTGACATATTTGGTAATGCAACTGTATTGCTTAATGTACTGAAAACATTATATAGTTATCAAAAAGATGCGTTAGAAAATAATACTGCCTACCTTGAGAAGATAAATGGCCTAGATAACAAAATTAAAAAAGCAGAAGAGTCTAAGCAAGGAATTATCTCTAGCATTGGTCAAGTAACTGATCCGGAGTTTAAAATGGATTTAATAAAACAAGGTGAGGAATTAACTAAAGAGATTAGGACATTAAGAAAGCAAAAAAACCAATTAAATGAAGAACAAGAAGAACAAAGTATGAAAAAAGTTGAATTGCAGGAAGTTGTAGGATTATTACTTCAGCCTGAAACCTTTTATAAAAATCAAACAACTAAGCAAGTAAGAAATTATTTAAAACATGTGATAGAATCAATTGAGTATAAGCCAAATAAGGAAATGGTAATTAATTTAAAGTTTGCTAAAAAGGCAATGAGTATCACCACCGTACCTACCGAAAAATTTAATCATTTAAAAGAAGAACTCAAAACTGAAAAAGGCAGAGTAAGTAAAAAGAAAGTAAAAGAACAAAATCAAATAGTCCTATTTAGCCTATTATCTACCTTGTGGGATAAAGATCCTAATAAAATTGGGAAAGATGAGGCTAGCATAATAAAGTTTATAATTGAGGCTTTAGAGGAATTTAACGGGACGAATGAGGAATGGGCATACCCAAAGTTTAGTGGTACGGTGGCACACGGGGGTTCATTCGTCCCTTCCAATAGGGAAACGAATGGGCTTTTTTTATTGTACAAAATTAGAAGGAGTGGATTTATTATGAGAACAATCTTTTCAGGAATCCAACCAAGTGGTTCCTTAACTATTGGTAACTACGTGGGGGCAATCAGACAATTTGTAGAGCTTCAAGAAACACATAATTGTTTCTTCTGTATTGTTGATGAACATGCAATTACCGTTCCTCAAGATCGATTACAACTACGAAAAAACATCCGTTCTTTAGCTGCACTGTATCTAGCTGCAGGAATCAATCCAGAGAAAGCGACTTTATTCATCCAATCAGAAGTACCAGCACACACGCAGCTAGGATGGATGATGCAATCCATTAACTATATGGGGGAACTAGAACGTATGACACAGTTTAAGGATAAGTCAGAAGGGAAAGACGCGGTATCTGCTGCACTTTTCACTTACCCATCTCTAATGGCAGCAGATATTTTACTTTATAATTCGGATATAGTTCCAGTTGGCGATGATCAAAAGCAACATTTAGAATTAACTCGTGACCTAGCTCAGCGTTTTAACAATCGCTACTTAGAAGTCTTCAATGTCCCTGAGATTAGTATTCCTAAAGTTGGAGCTCGAATCATGTCTCTGCAAGAACCAACTAAGAAAATGAGCAAATCCGATGAAAATGTTAAAGCATCTATTTTTATGCTTGATGATCCCAAACAAATTGAAAAGAAAATCAAAAGCGCCGTTACTGATTCAGAAGGTGTCGTAAAATACGATAAAGAAACTAAGGCTGGTGTTTCCAATCTCTTAGACATTCACTCTGCCTTCTCTGGAGAATCAATCGTTGAACTTGAAGCAAAGTATGAAGGTAAAGGGTATGGAGACTTTAAGCAAGGTGTGGCAGATGCTGTAATTGCAGTTCTAAAACCAATACAAGACCGTTATTATGAAATTTTAGAATCAGATCAACTCGATGATATTTTAGATGAGGGTGCGGAAAAAGCTTCTATTGTAGCAAATAAAACCATGCAAAAAGCAAAAAAAGCTATGGGCCTTGGTAGAGTTAGAAAGAAAAAATAGCCTGTATTAGCTACTATCGAATCTAATTTTAAAAATGCAGCAAAATAAGTGCAATAAAAAAACAGGAACATCATCATTCGGATAATGTTCCTGTTTTTGTTTGATTCCACATTAAGCTTTTGATAAATAATTGCAGACGACATGTCCTACAGATTTTGCAGCCACTAATATCGCATCTTCGTCAATATCAAATTTAGGATGGTGGTTAAAATATGGTTCTTTTACTCCCTTTGGTGTACAACCGATATAAAAATAAGAACCAGGTACCTTCTCTAAATAGTACGCAAAATCATCGGATGGTGACATTTTAGGGAATTCCTTTACTTCTTTAATATGTTGATCTTTAACCTCATTTAACGTATCCGCAACAAACATAGTCATTTCCGGGTCATTATATAACGGTGGATAGTCTGGTTCGTAAGTGAGTTCACATGTTACACCGAATAGTTCTTCCGTTCCTCTTACAATGCGGTGGATCTCTTTTTCAATAATAGCCTTCGTGTCATTATCTGAATAGCGTATATCACCTTCAATTTCAATGCTATCTTTAATTACATTAAAACTACCCTTTCCATCAAATGAACCGATAGTTACAACTCCTGCACTATTTGGATCCACTCTACGGCTAACAATGGTTTGGACTGTTGTAACAAAATAAGCCCCTGCAACAATAGCATCGTTAGCCTTGTGTGGTGAAGAACCATGTCCTCCACTTGCTTGTAAGTGTAGTTTAAAATAGGAACGCCCATTAAAAGAATAACCACTGTGATACCCAACGGTACCAGCTGGAGCCATTGGGAGAACATGAATACCAAATATTGCATTCACATCGTCTAGATAACCTGCTTCTACTATCGATTTTGCTCCACCAGGTGGTACTTCTTCAGCATGTTGATGAATGATTTTAACATTACCTTGAATTTGATCTTTTAACTGGATTAGACAATCAGCCAATACTAGAAGGTAAGCAGTATGTGCGTCATGTCCACACGCATGCATAACACCTTCATTTTTGGACTTAAAGGGAACATCCAGCTCTTCTTTAATAGGAAGAGCATCAAAATCAGCTCTTAGTGCTACTGTCTTACCAGGTCTGCTCCCTTTGATTGTGACAACGATGCCATATCCATTACCAACATTTGTTTCAATCTCTACATCTTTTCCTTTATAAAAATCAGCTATATAAGTAGCTGTTTTTTCCTCTTGAAACGAAAGTTCCGGATTCTCATGCAAATAACGTCGGATTTCAATCATCTCATTTTCTCGTTCTTCTAACATTTTCATCAATTGTTCTTTCATTTGAGTAATCCCCTTTCTATTGAACTCATACAACACATTATTCCGTAACTAATTTACCAGCTCTTCTTACTTTTCTATTAGCATTTGGAACAAGTATTATAATCGATAATAATGAAACAGCTGCGAAGATTACATTTGTAATAATACCGACAGTAGCTGCTATATGAACAGAACTCATCGCTGCTACAGTACCATATACGGTTGCAGAGATTGCAATACCGAAAGCATTACCTAATGAACTAGCCATTTTATAAATACCCGATGCTTCCCCAACTTTTTCGTCTGGAGCAGCAGAAACTGCTGTATCTGTTGACGGAGTTGCATACATCCCTAGACCTAAACCAAACAAAATGAATCCGACAAATACGATTACGGTGTACGTGAAACCTGGTAGGAATGTTAATCCCATTAAAGCAACACCAACTAACGTTATGGATGACCCCCAAATCATAGGCTTTTTAGCACCAGTTCTTTGCATAATCTTCTCACCGACACGAATCATTCCTAACACCGCAACTAAATAACCAATGGATAATAAACCTGATTGGAAGGCAGTAAATCCGCGGCCTACTTGAACATACGTATTAGCTACAATCAACGTACCCGCAACTGCATTCAATAGAAAGTTCGAGATAGTTGCTCCTGTATATGGTTTGTTTTTAAATAGCTTAAAATCAATAAGCGCATTGTTTCTTTTTGCCTCATACTTAACAAATACGATAACTCCCACAATAGATACTGCCGCTAATGCGATGGTTGCAACACTTGTCCAACCTAATTCAGCACCTTGTGTTATGAATATATTAATCGCTAGCATTGTAATTATGAAAATACCTAGCCCACCGAAATCAAACTTAAATTTACCAGTTGTTCTCGCCTTACTTTCAGGAACTTCCTTAATTAACCACATCGCAAGTAAAGCAAATACGATGGAGAAAACAAAAATCCATTTCCACCCCATATAGGTTGCAATAGCACCACCAGCAAATGAAGTGATTCCAGATCCTCCCCAAGAACCGATAGACCAGTAACTAAGCGCACGTTGTCTTTCTGCACCTTCAAAATATGCTTTCATTAAAGCGATTGTTGCTGGCATAATACATGCAGCAGATAATCCCTGTAGTACACGGCCAATAATTAAAAATGTAGAACCTTGTGCAAGTACCAAAAGTAATGAACCAATAATACTTAGGATTAAACCGAGATACGTGATTTTCTTTCTTCCAATTCTATCTGCTAAACCACCAGCTACGACAATAAACATACCTGAGAATAAAGAAGTTAAACTAATCGCGATATTTAAAACCCCTAATTCAACACCTAAATCCTCTTGAACTGCTGGGACTATATTTACCATTGCTTGAGCAAATAACCAGAATGTGATAACCCCAAAAACAATACCTGCAATCATTTTATTTGTACCTTTATAGTTTGTTGCCTCCATGATGTTCCTCCTTTAGAAACTTAAAAAATTAAGTCTCCATATAAAGTTTAGTCTTCGTTAATAAGCTGCTTATTAATATAAGTAAATTATAGGAAATAATATACAGGCACATAAGGTAATACTTGTTCATTAATGAGCAAAGTTTGCTCCTATTCTTATCCCCTAATTTTGATAAGTAAAAAATCACCCGTTTATTCTTTACCTAAGAAAAGCGCAGGGCGCCCGCTTTGCGACGTACGGACTGCGCCTGGCCATGCCAGGTGGGTCAACGTTGCCACGCAAAGTGGCGGTTTTAGTTGACCATTCTTCCCGCAGGAGATAAAGGAAACATGCCCCTTCATAGGGGTATGTCGACGTTGGCCGCATAGGCCGGTTTTAGTCGACCTTCCTTATGAGTCGATGTTGACTTATCGTACGGAGGTGAGGGAAGTCTTGTGCCTGGGGCTGCGATTACTCGCCCCACCGAAAACATTTGCGGTTACTCGGCACAAAGGCAAAGAAGCCTTCTCAAGTAGTTCCTTCGCTAGTCGCAGGCGCCCGGAGCTAGACATCTCTGAATTTATACTACCTTATCTTTCAAAAAAAAGAATCAATGCAATTGCATTGATTCCCTCATCTAGGTATTAACTAATTTTTTATTTTACGTATCTCAAAAAAATGTATAGCATTGAAAGTTAAGTAAGAATAGAAGGACCATTCCTCTTTAAAGCTCTTATCAAATAATTCTAGTGAAGGTTGACTAGAATTAATAATATATTGAATCACTTCTTCATCAATTCCAAACTTACTATTCAATTTCCACCATTGATTATAAAGAGCCCCATGATCCTTATCAAATATCCGTTTTCGAATTTGATATTCACCAGGTTCAAGGTTTTTAATAGTTACATGAATGTCTTTATTCAACTTTCTTAACAATGTTTCTTCTGTTGAATAGTAAGGATTGACCGTATTATAATTCATAAGTACAAGCTGATAGCCCCGTTCATTCTCGGTCATAATATATTCATTATCCTGTGCTATAATGCTTCCATTCAAACGCTGCAAGAATTCCATGGAAAAAAACGCCGGTCGTTTGCCACTAAAGTAGTGAAAAAGCTCCATTCCTTCTAAACGGATTCCTCTATTTTTCACTCTATTTTCATGCAATTCCGTATTAATCCAAAAACCAATTGAGTCAACTTCTTTTGCAATCTCAAATGCACTTTTAAATACTAGTGCACCTCTAAAAAATGTTCCATTCGTATAACGAGTATTCCCAGTCAACGTATTCCAACTAACTAGATGAAGTGGTTTTTCTTTATGATTCTTTCGGAAGTATTCTTTTAATTTCCCGGTTTTATCCGTTATGAAGTTCTCCGTTAATGTAAATCGTTCATCATCAAGGTTTTCAAAATCGATAATTTCATTTTGGTTAGCATCATACCCATAAAAATCAATTGGAATGTCCTTCTCCATCATCCATTCATGTTTCTTACTTGTTCTTTCCTCTCTATAAAAGAACGGAAAGAACACCCCTATATCTAGTTCTGGAATTAGATACTTTATCTTCTTATTGAACTTAAGATAAACGCGTTTCATTTCATTAGCATTAACGATTGTTGAAGAAGGCTCATAAAACATAAATTTCCATGTTTTTATAAATGATCTTCCGAAAACGGTAAGACAATGTTTCAAGAAATTTTCCAATTCGGTGAAATAATATTGTTCATTTTCGGTTATTTCTTGATAGTCTACTTTGATAAATAAGGAAACGCTATGTTGTTTAAGAAAAGTTATTGCAAAGTCAGCATTGTAATATGGAGAAGTAGTTGCAACAATTTCATCTGTTTCAACAGCGGGGATAATAGTCGAACCAGTAATTAATCTACTTACTCCTACATAATCTAACCCAAGGTTCTTTTTAGTCATTAATATCTGTGACCTTACGTCTTCTCTTAATAATTCCTTTAATTCTCCGATGGATAGATTGTATTTTGGGGTAACGATTTTCTCATTTTGATTGCTCCCTAAGGAAATGTCTATTGTTAATTCTTCTGTTCTCCATTCTGCACTTTTATATGAGTCAGTAATGTCTTCTTCAAGAATAAACTGCAATCCATTTAATATATCTCTTGATTGCTTGGTTTCCAACGTGTCCTCTGATTGATGAATCTTTACTTCATCAACCATATTCTTTTGATTCTTTTCACGATAAGCCTTTGGCGTATCTTTATACGTCTCCTTGAACAGGGTTGTAAAGGATTTGGCATTAGGAAATCCATTATCCAATGCAATTTGACCAATTGAATGAGAGGTATAAAGCAAATCCTTCACTGCATGATTGAGCCTTATCTTCATTAGATATCGATTAAAACCTATATCCATCTTTTGTTTAAAGTACCGAGATAAATAACCAGCAGAAATATAAAATTTCTTTGCTGTCTCTTCTAATGTGATAGGATATTTATAACTCTCTTCTATGTAATTAATGATTTTGTTTATACGAGGATTGTCTGAAATATGACTTTCCGTTTGGATGGCTTTCTGTTTAAAACCACGGATAAGAGTGAGTAATATTCGACTACAATAAGATTGCATTTCAATCTTATGGCTTTCATCTTTTCGATAATAAGATATTAACATCTCAACTAACAACTTCTGAATAGTCTTTAGCAAATGTACTCTTCCCATATCAATTTCTTTTGAATAACATTCAAAACGATAATACCGATAAGCTGGATAGAACAATTCCATAAACTTATTTGAAATTTTTAAAACCAAAACTCTATTGTTATGGCGGCTGTTAATTTGATAAAGTTGATTTTGATTTAGAACAAGTAGATCTCTTTCCTCTAGCATATAAAATCTGCTATCGGTTTCAACTACTAGTTCCCCACTAATGACCATTATAACTTGAATTCCCTCGTTCAATCTTGAATTCAATAGCTTAATTTCTTGTAAATTAATATGATAACTTACTTCTTGAACCATTTTGCTTCCTCACTTTAATTTAAGTATTAATCTATCATAAACGGTTCTTTAAACATTTACTAAGAAATCAATTTTATGAAGTATGCTCTATGAAATTTATATAAGCAAAAGAATCAGCGAGGAAATGTCTCACTGATTCTTTGATTTTTGTTTGGATGCACCTTCAGCATAATTATTTTCAAGTTCCCACATTTTCTCCAGAAATGGTTGGCCTTTGATTAGTTTTTCACAGAGTTCTTCATGGACAAAACTCCATCCAAACTTAACTCCATCATATAATGCCTGCCAAACTTCATCCTCATCCATATACCGAATATCAGGATACTTCTTTGGGTCCCATTCCGTAAGCCAATAACGTAATTCTTCGATATTATTGGATGTTCGAAGCTGGTCCAATCCCATCATTAATAGCTGCTTTAATTGTCGCTCTCTTCTAGTTAATCCAAATACAAGCTCAGGAGCCATAGAAAGCATATGATATTCTTTTTCGTACGTAGTGTCATCAAAACCAAAACTTTGTGGTCTTACTTTTTCAATCATTTCGTATACAAGCTGTTCCTGCCTCGGAATTAATCGACTCTTACGGATTGGTATTCGATATCCAATTGTATCAAATGCCAAGATATCGTTACCATCTGTTACAATACAAGCATAATCTACAACGGAACGGTCTTGCCCTTTTCTAGTATATGCACGCTTATAAATAGCATCAAGTAACCCTTGAGGTAAGTCATGCATATCATTTTCAATGTATTGATATAATGATTCAGTTATGTATAGTAGTGGAACTTGGTCAAGTAATTCTATTCCGTCATCTTTTCTCCATTCATGGAAATAACATACATTATAGCCGTTTTCTTCACCTTCAAACCAGTTCACCCATACATCGTGTAAATATAACATACAACACCCCTCACTCCCAAAATGAATCTTCCCTCGAGGTTGTTCAAAAAATTACCATCTATGCCATAATTTTTGAACACGCTTTAGAATACATTATGACCATCATTTAAAAATTTATTCGAGTGAGTAAAAAAATCAGCTATGGTCTGTTTGGGTATGTATAAATAACAAAAGTCATCAATATTAAACCAATCGGTAGAAAATAACATTCCAATCGCCCGCTAATAAAAATAAAGTATTCTGACCAGGAAACACCTGCTGGCAAGAAGTTCATATAAGCAATCAATGTTACTCCTCCAGTTACAGCTAGTCCAAATCCAATTAAGAAGATAAAGATATGCCCCATCTCATTACCACCCATGCTTGTCCTTTAGTTTATATTGGATTATATGCTAGGGCTTTTTATTACATGATAGAAATTTAATAGAGGAAATAGATTAAGGGGATGTTTCAGGCTTATCTCCATGAAACTTTCAATTTCAAACAAAAAAGGCTGACCAATTCGGTCAACCCTTCACTAAGCTATCTATATATTATTGATATTTCTTAAAAACAAGTGATACATTATGTCCACCAAAACCTAATGAATTACTTAATACGACATTAACATCTTGCTTTCTAGCTTCATTAGGTACGTAATCCAAATCACAATCTGGATCTGGCGTTTCATAATTGATTGTCGCAGGGAGAACGCTATCCTCTATCGCTTTGACAGAAATAACTGCCTCAACACCACCTGCTGCTCCTAATAAGTGCCCAGTCATTGATTTGGTAGAAGACACAGCTAGCTTATAAGCATGGTCTCCAAAGATAGTCTTTATCGCTTCTGTTTCAAATTTGTCATTTAAATCTGTGCTTGTACCATGTGCATTGATGTAATCAACATCTTCGGGTTGTAACCCTGCATCTCGCAAAGCATGCTGCATCGCCCTAGCAGCCCCTTCACCATGTTCAGCAGGAGCAGTAATATGATAAGCATCACCAGTAGCACCATAACCTACAATTTCTGCATAAATGTGAGCACCACGTGCTAACGCAGACTCTAATGATTCTAGAATTAGGATGCCTGCTCCTTCACCCATGACAAATCCATCGCGATTTTTATCAAAGGGACGACTAGCTGTTTTTGGATCCTCATTAAAGGACAATGCCTTTGCCGAGCAGAAGCCAGCAAATGCCATATTAGTTATTGGAGCTTCTGTTCCACCTGCAATCATGTAGTCCACATCTCCACGTTGTACAGACTTAAATGCATCCCCAATGGAATTGGCACCCGATGCACAAGCCGTTACCGTACATGAATTAATACCTTTTGCTCCTGTTTGAATGGAAACCTGACCCGCTGCCATATCTGGAATCATCATAGGAACAAAAAATGGACTAACTCGCTTATGACCTTTGTCTATAAATTTGCGGAACTGCTCCTCATACGTTTTCATTCCACCAATTCCTGAACCAATCCATACACCCACGCGATGTGCAATATCCTCTGTTATTTCTAAACTAGCATCTTTTAATGCCATTTTAGACGCTGCAACAGCAAATTGCGTAAATGGATCCATTTTACGGGCATCTTTCTTCTCGACAAATAATGTAGGATCAAAATCTTTTACTTCTGCTGCAACCTTTGCTGGAAACTCATCTTTATCAACCTGAGTAACAAAATCTATTCCAGAATTACCTGCAAGGAGATTCTCCCACATTGTTTTTACATCGTTACCAATTGGGGTAACAGCTCCAAGCCCTGTAACAACTACTCTTCTATCCGACATGTTTGGTACTCCTCCTAAAGTGTTTTGTGTCTTTCGGGAACGAGCATTACTTCCTAGTGATTCAACTATCTTCCCCAGCGTAATGCAACTGCTCCCCACGTTAATCCGCCACCGAATCCTACTAAAACTAATACATCATTTTCCTTAATTTTACCATCTTTTACACTTTCTGATAAAGCCATAGGTATACTCGCTGATGAATTGTTTCCATATTTATGAATTACCTTCGCCATTTTCTCTTCAGAAACACCTAGCTTTTCCATTGCAGCCTCCATGATCCGAATATTAGCCTGATGTGGAACTAAATAATCAACATCTTCTTTCTTTAGCCCAGCTTTTTCAAGCACATTTAAAGATGACTCAGGCATTTGTCTAACTGCAAACTTAAATACCTCACGACCATTCATCGTAATAAATCCATCATTCTTTTGATAGAGATGTTTGCCTCCTGAACCATTAGCACCTAATTCGAATGAAAGAATGCCTTTCCCCTCAGATACTTCACCCATCACTGCTGCACCAGCACCATCACCGAATAAAACACAAGTATTACGGTCAGTCCAGTCAGTTATTTTTGAAAGTTTTTCTGCTCCGACAACTAATACATTTTTATATACTTTTGTTTCAATAAATTGCTTGGCAGTAATCATTCCATACATAAAACCTGCACATGCCGCACTAACGTCCATAGCTGCTGCATTCCAAGCACCAAGTTTTTCTTGAAGAATACATGAAACAGATGGAAATGGTGTATCTGGTGTGACGGTAGCAACTAGGATTAAGTCGATGTCTTCCGGCTTAATATTTGCATCTTCTATTGCACTTAAAGAAGCATGATAAGCCATATCAGAAGTATTCATATCATCATCGGCTATTCTTCTTTCCTCTATGCCAGTTCGTGTACGAATCCACTCATCGCTTGTGTCTACTATATTTTCTAAATCTTTATTCGTTACTATCTTCACTGGTGTGTAATGACCTACTCCTAAAACTCCAACACCCATATAGACATCCCCTAACCTTTTAAGTTTGTTATCAAATATTATGACTTGGTACTAATTTTAATGCAAAAAAGAGAGACTTGCAAGTTGTATTTACCTAACTTCAGTAAAATCAACCCATAGGTATATTAGTATTGATTCGGTAGCAAGCCTGTTTCTTTATATTTTTCAATATACTTATTTAGCTTCTTCTGAAAAGATTTTGGAACTTCCTTACTATAATCGCCTAATGTAATAAAGTCATCTTTAAAATCAAATGACATAATTTCTCCTTCTAGTTCATCATTATTAAATCTCTCAGCTGCCAACAAATAAATTTGTTCCACATGCTGGACAGTACTTGTCAAAACTGTTTCAGGCTCTATATTAATCTGATCCGAAACAAATCCAATCGCATATATATCATCTTCACTAGCTAGCTTTATTATTTCCTCACTAAAAGCATCTCCAGCTGGATAGATAACATCGATACCATTTTCTTTCATTCGATTGTATGCTTGGAAAGCTACATCACTAGCTGTCCAATCATAGATAAATTCCATATTTACATTCGTATCTTGATTTTGATACTTTACACCTTCATAAAATCCCTCAATTTCTGGTTGCCATTGATAGGCAGCTATGATGCCCACTTCGTTGGTATCAGACATTCTACTAGCAATCATCCCTGCAAAGAATCCCATCGCATGGGAATTAAAAGTCATACTTGTTAGATTATCACTATAATAATTACCGTTAAAATATACAAAATGAACATCGGTATGTGATTTGGACAGGCGATAAAACTCATCACCGTAATTACTGCTATGCCCAAAAATTAAATTCGTACCTTCATTTACGAGTTCGCTAACTACCTTAGAGATTTCTTCATCTGAACTAATATTCTCTCTTATTTCTATATCGACACCAAGTTCCTTCTCAATAGCTAATAGACCATCGTATCCCTTTTGATTCCATGGTATATCTTCTATAGTCCCTTCCATAATCATGGCAGCTTTATAAAGCTTTCCTTGACTTTCACTTGCGCAACCACTAGTAACTAGTAATCCAAAAATAATTAGTATAGTTATACTGAGAATTCTCCT
The DNA here is from genome assembly GCF_001038485.1 of Ornithinibacillus californiensis. Taxonomy (GTDB): domain Bacteria; phylum Bacillota; class Bacilli; order Bacillales; family Amphibacillaceae; genus Ornithinibacillus; species Ornithinibacillus californiensis. Next base: position 82,017 of record NZ_LDUE01000065.1, on the reverse strand, counting down.
CAAGTTAGTGCACTCCATTCATTTTCTATCTGAATTAATAAAAATGTTTATAGCGTCGATAATGTGCTATTAGCTTTTTCACATTTTCTTCTATAGGTATATTGTCACGAATATAGATGGAATTTTCAAGTTTTACAGCATCATCTAGGAAAATTTTCTTGGTAGAGACCATAATATCCGAGGAATAGTGGCTTGAATTAAGTAGTGGATATGTCTTTTTGACAAAGTCTTGAATGTAAATCGCATTTGCTTGAAACTCTTCCGAATCAAAAGGAACAATTTTATTTCTTAATTTAACTCCATTCTCCGTCATATCCATCCATTCTCCGAAAAGAATTGGAGCATTCACTACAATAGCATTTTGTAATTTGTTTTTTAGTACTCCTACATTAATTTGTAGGATTTTCTCTGCATTTATTGGGTACGAAGGTGAAATATCTCCGATAACAAGAGCAACCTCCTCGTCACGTACTTCTTTTGGGGTTAATAGCTTAAAATCGCTATTCCTACCAATCAACATGGAGAGGTTTTCTTTTTTATCAGAATTGATTTCATCTACCCCTATTATTACCTTACCCTTTTCGAGTAAATAATTAACATAATGATATCCAATCCAATGAAAACAATTATGAACGTAGATAGCCATTTCATTTCCTCCTCTCTTTGTAAACTATGAAGAAATACTTTTAATTTATGAGTTCATTTGGTAAACTAAAATAGGAAATTATCAGTTGTTTATTATCGAAGAATAAATGGGGTGTACATATGCGTTATCTAGCTACAATTTTATGGGCTGTATTAATTACTTTTGTACTTTCATACGTATTATCAAGTATGGCAGGAGTTGCATTAGACTTAGTTGCTACATTAGTAATGGCAGCAATCTTCTCCGTTGTGGTCTTCATTCTAGGAGACGGCCTATTACGTGAACAGAAAGATCAATAATTGGAACTAACTGTTAAAAATGGATAGAATACGAATGTAAAACCCTTGCCTTCTATTACATGGCAAGGGTTTACTATTATGCTACAGCTCACGAAACACACTAGTTAATACCAAGGTAATACACTTAATGCAGCTAATGCAGCCAGAGGAAGAACTAGTCGTCTAAATCTTCTACGTGGGCCATATCCATAACCAGGGAAACCATAGCCATATCCTGGATACCCGTAACCATAGCCAGGCCAACCGAATTGACGCTGTTCACCCATGTTGTTAGGTAACATTTGTGTAGATACGTCATTATCGATCGGTACCGCAAAATATACATACTCATCGTCTAAACCAGTAATAATCCCATCAAAGTTAGTACCATCTTCTAACTGTGCTAACACATAAGAATGCATGTGAGTCTTACATAAATCATACATATGTTTTTTATGTGACATATTTGATCGACCTCCTCACAAGTTAGACTATTCATTAGCCTAATTAGAGGTGACAAAAATAGCCAATTAAGGACTAGGAGAATAATTATTATGGAACAAGAGTTAATCGTTATACTACAATATTTATTTTTAGGTTTATTACAAGGATTTACCGAACCAATTCCTATTTCCTCTAGTGGCCACCTTGTGCTTGCAAGAGAGATACTTGGAATAGATAGACCAGGGGTTTCTTTTGAGGCTTTTGTAAACTTTGGATCTTTAATAGCGGTTATTATGGTTTACTATAAAGATATTATCCGATTAGTGAAAAACAGTCTTCGTTATATCATCTCCAGAGAAACAGATGCTAAAGACGATTTTCAATTTATGGTTATGCTTGTTATTGCAACCATACCAACAGGCGTTATGGGAATTCTCCTGAAAGATACTATTGGTTCACTTAGTAAATCTTATGTAGTTGGAATCACTTTATTAATTACAGGAATTGCACTATGGATTATAAGAAATTTACGTGGAAGAAAAGGAGACAAAAATATTTCTTGGAAGGATGCAGTCATAGTAGGATTTGCACAATCGGTAGCGTTAATTCCTGGGATAAGTCGGTCAGGAGCAACTATTGTAGGTTCTATGCTATTAGGCATGAAACAAGAAACTGCACTTCGATTCTCCTTTCTCCTCTATATACCGGTTAGTTTAGGAGTTGGATTACTCTCTATTGGAGAATTTGTAGATGATCCCGAATTTAATACGTTAATTATTCCGTACCTAATAGCGTTTATAGCCTCTATTCTTGCTTCATACTTTGCATTAAAATGGTTTATGAATATTATGGCAAAAGGAAATTTAAAGTACTTTGCTTTTTATTGTTTTATCGTTGGAACCATCGTTTTATTATTTATATCATAGAAACAAAAGAAAGCCGGCTCTATCGTCGGCTTTCTTTTTCTAATCAATCTGGAATACCTAATGCTATTTTTGCATAACGAGACATTTTGTCTTTACCCCAAGGCGGATCCCAAACAATATTTGTTTGTGTCTCTTTGACTTCGGGAATATCAGACAAGGCACGTTTAATATCAGCCTCAATATGAGCTGATAAAGGACAACCCATTGCAGTTAACGTCATCGTCACGATACATAAGCCCTCATCATCTAGATCCACATCATATATTAGCCCAAGATTAACAATATCAATACCTAGCTCGGGATCAATTACATTCTCAAGAGCCCCCATGAGATTTTCTTTTAATGCTTCATCCATGGTTTTCCCTCCTTCTTTCCTCATAATTACATTTAAACATATTTTACTTGTTTTTAAAATGATTTAAATCACAGGTGTTTGACAAACCATTTCATCGTCTCTAAGATGGCATATCTACTTACTTTATGATCTCGACCACTCTCACGTAAAAAGGCTAAATTAGCTTGGTCTTTATATAGTTTCTTAGCATGTAGATAAAAACGATACGAATGATCAAAAGGAACTGTTGAATCGCTATCACCATGCCAGAAAAGTAATGGTCGATCATTTAACTTTTCTGCTTGTAATGATAAGTCATAACTTGTTAACGTATCATACAGTTGGTTAATTTCTTCCACTGTTAAAGGTAAATCCCCCGCTGTTCTGTAGACATCAACTAGCTCCCTTGCAAAAGAAGTAAGCTTCGGAGACCCCATTAAGATCGCTGCGGATTTAATCCAACTGTATTGAGTTAACGCCGCTGCAGTTGTGATACCTCCCATACTTGTACCAGCGACACCTATTCGTCCCTCTGATAGGAGTCCCTTTTCTTCAAGATCAACCTTCATATCTTGTAATTCTTTTACATTTTGTAATACAATTTGAAACAGATAATAACGAACATCTGAAATATCATTTGATTCTCTTTCACCATGATACATACTGTCCGGTAAAATAACACGCATTCCTTTCTCAGCTAAAAGAAATGCCAATGGTAAATTATGCTCTTTGGCACTGGTAATTCCGTGAAAATAAATAACGGTCGGTAGTGCATTATTTTCTTTGGCTGTATTGACAACCACTAAGCTTGGTACTCCCCCAACAATTTCTTTTGTTATTCCGATCATCTGTCTAGTCCCCTTGTTTATTTAGCTTAAGTATATGATAGTATTTTTTACAAAATAGTTAAACTAATTTAACTAAAAGATAACGTAATAATCCTTTACATAAGTCGAAAACACGAATAAACTTAATAAATACGAGGTGAATAATTATGAAAAAGCAACATTTAATCGCTTTAGATCTAGATGGAACATTATTATCTGATGATAAGGTAATAAGTAAAAAAAATAAGCAAATCCTTTCAAAAGCAATGGATGAAGGGCATATCGTGGTTATTGCAACAGGGCGACCACACCGAGCAAGTATACAATACTACCGAGAGCTGGACTTAAAAACACCAATGGTTAACTTTAATGGTGCATTAATTCATCATCCAGAAGATCGCAAATGGGATGTTTTACACAACCCGATGCCAAAACGTACAGCTTTAAATATCGTCCAAGCATGCTATGACCTTGATGTTCATAATGTTCTTGCAGAAGTAAAAGACCATGTGTATCTAGACAAATACAATCAAGACTTAATTGATATCTTTTATCAAACGGAAGATGACGCTCCATTTGTTATTGGAAGTTTAAAAAGCAAACTAAAGGAAGACCCTACATCACTTTTAATCCATCCAAAAGAAGATCATATTGTTTCATTACGTGATCATTTAGATGAATTTCATGCCGAAGTAATCGAACATCGTAAATGGGGAGCCCCATGGAATGTCATAGAAATCGTTAAAAAAGGAATTAATAAAGCTGTTGGTTTACGAAAAATTGCTCACTATTACCAAATTCCTGAGGACCGTATTATCGCTTTTGGGGATGAGGATAATGATTTAGAAATGATTGATTATGCTGGTGTAGGTGTTGCAATGGGTAATGCAATTGAACCACTAAAAAATATTGCCAAGCATGTCACTGTTACAAATGAAGAAAGCGGTATCGGACTATTTTTAGAAGAATATTTAAACCTTCGTGTAAATGTTAAGTAAAGACATTCATGCCGTATTTTACCTTCTATAAAAAATATCATAACTTCCCATACTACAAGTGAACGTGAATAACGTTCACTTTTTTTCAATTTGGAAAGCATGTTGCTTGTGTTTGACTTTAGCTCTAACTTAGGTCTTCTAATTGGGAGGAATCGACTTGGGCAAAGGGAGTAAATCAAAACGATTTAGCCAACAAAGCGCAGATGCTGTAAAGAGACATGCCGAGAAGTTCCCTTATCGTTCTAACTTCACAGACGCAGAACGTAAACGGGAAGAAGCAGATAATCATACAGTAGGAGGATTCTAAATGCAAAACAACTTATTTCAACAAGCAAAGGATGCTGTAACTAAATTCACGAACAATCTTGCTGGTGGTGCTTCTGAACAGGATAAACAAGCAGCTAACAATGCTATCCAAGCTGCTATGAATGATGCTACTCCAGAAGAGAAACAACAATTACAACAGTTAAAACAACAGTTGGAGCAGGATCAACTTAGCTAACCTCCGCCAAATAAAATCCCAATAAAGATCGATTTTACAGAAATCTTGTGATGGTAATAACTAATTCATTCTTCGGATGAAACGGTATTACTGATGAAACAAGTATAGGAAAAGGCACTCTATTTAGAGTGCCTTTTCCTAATTTTCCTTTTTTCTTCCCCGCTTTTCTGCTAAGATAGATATAAAAGAGTCATGTGGGAGGTAATACGAATGGGAGTTAGAGCTGAAGCAACACCGAACCCAAACGCAATTAAATTTACAACGGACAAGCTTATTTTTGAAGGTACGAATAGTATATCTGTTATGCCTGGAGATACAAGTGAGCATGAAATCATGAACGATTTGATGAAGCTTGAGGGCGTTGACAACGTTTTTGGATATCAAAATTTCATTACCGTTAACAAAAGCTTCGATGCGGAATGGGATGAGGTTACACCAAAAGTTAAAGAAGTTTTTGAGAAGCACGGATATTAAGTTAGATGCACAAGGTGCAGCTAAGAACATAGAAAGGATGAGGGAATTCTCCCCCATCCTTTTTCAATTCTCGGCATTATCGCTATCAAGGTCTAATGGTATGTAATTAGGATTTACAATACTACCGTCAACTTTCTTAGTATACATATTCACAATAGTAACCGTTTCTGCACTTCGCATTTTATCAGTGATATCAATGGCTAATTGAAACTCGCCCCATTCTCCATCCACTGTAACCATCTCTTCTTGAACAATTACTTCTTCATCTAGTTCAACATGATAATAAAATTCATCATTCGAGGCTTTAACCTCTCCAACCACAATAACTCGGTCTTCTTCCAATTGAATATCAATATTCCGAAAGCTTGCATGGATATCTTGTTTGTTTTTTGTTTCCTCTTCATTTCCACATGCTGAAAGAAGAATTACTAGTATAAATATTACTTTCTTCAATGCTTAATCCCCTTATTCTTTTCTAAAGAAGCCATATATACCAGCTGTTTGTACAATATTTGTAAACGCTTCTGGATCTACTTCTTTAATGATTTTTTCTAAATCATATAATTCATACCGTGTGATAACTAGGTAAAGCATATGTTTCTCTTGATTCGTATACGCTCCCACCGCAGGTAAAATGGTGATACCACGTACCATCGTATCATGAATTGCTTTTTGTAGTTCCTTAGCCTTTTTCGTAACAATCATCGCAGTCAACTTATTATAACGAGTATGAATCGTATCAATAACACGTGTTGTTACATATAGGGCAACCATCGTATACAATGCATTCTCTGGTTCATAAAGAATTCCAGCAAATGCAATGATGATAGCATTCAATGAAATAAAATATATCCCGATTGGTTTATCGTTCATACGAGATAATACCATAGCCACAATATCCATACCGCCTGTTGAGGCACCGATTTTCAATGTCATCCCGACACCGACTCCAGCCACAAGTCCACCAAAAACAGCATTCAAAATAATATCTTCTGATAGCTGAACAATAGGTAGAAACTGAAGAAATATCGAAGAAAAGATTACCGAAATTATACTATAGATCGTAAACCCCTTCCCTACTTTAAACCAACCTAATATAAAGACTGGAATATTCAGTAGGAATAAAAGAATACCGGTTGAAATACTGATTCCTATAAAATCGCCAAATACACTTGAGATGAGCTGAGCAGTACCAGTAAAGCCACTAGCATACACATTGGCACTTTCTAAAAATAAGTTTAATGACAAGGCATTGAGTAGTGAGCCAATAATTACAATAATAATTCGTTTCGCCTCAATTAAAAACATAATAGTCTCCTTTATGAATAACAATTACTTTGACTATATCCCATTATAGCTATAAACTAAACATAATATAATTTTTTTTAGAAAAAGAGGGTGGAGAGATGAGTATTAAGATTATGGCAGATTCTGCAAGTGACCTAACAAAGGAATACTTCAACGAATATGACATGGAAATGGTTTCATTAACGGTACATTTAGATGAAACGGACTACAAAGATGGGATCGACATACTTCCTAAGAACGTATTTGATGCAATGCGAAAAGGTAAATCCCCAAAAACTTCCCAAGTATCACCGCAAACCTTTAAGGATATTTTTACCGAGTATGCAAACTCTAATCAAACATTAATTTACTTAGCTTTTTCATCAGAACTTTCCGGTACATATCAAACAGCCAAGATGATGGAACAAGAAGTAAAAGAAGAGTATCCTGATGCAGACATCCATGTACTCGATACAAAGTGCGCTTCAATTGGGTATGGACTAGTTGTTTTAAACGCTGCCAAAATGGCTAAAGAAGGAAAAAGTAAAGAAGAAATAATTGATGATGCAACAAAACGTGCACTTCATATGGAACATATCTTTACCGTAGATGACTTAGAATATCTTAAACGTGGTGGACGAGTTAGTAAAACCGCTGCCTTTGTTGGTACATTATTGAATATCAAACCTATCCTCCATGTTGAACAAGGTAAATTAATCCCACTTGAAAAGATGCGTGGGACGAAGAAACTTCTTGGGCGTATGATGGAACTTATGGAAGAACGTGGTGGAAACTTTGAGAATCAAGTTATCGGTATTAGCCATGGGGATGACTTAGAGCGTGCTGAACAACTTGCAGAAATGATCAAAGAAAAATTCGGTGTGAAAGAATTTGTCATCGAATATGTTGGATCAGCTATAGGCGCACATGCAGGGCCAGGAACTATCGCACTATTTTTCTTAAATAAATCATTCAAATAAATAAAAACATGCGGATCCTGCTTCCGCATGTTTTTTTGTCCCCTAAATTTTATCCTTAACCATTAAAAGCCATGATATAAATTCTATTTTGAAACAAATTATTTAATCGCTTCGTCTTAAAGGTAAAGGTTATTTTTTCCTATTAAAGAGGGGTGAAGTAAGAATATGTATAAAAAGATTGGGTTAATTAGTGTATTGGTGATTATTGGTGTTTGGATGATTGTAATCTTTGGCTTCTCTAATAAGATTACTGCTGAAATACCATCTGCCTCTAGCTTTGTGCCAACGTTCAAGGACTGGACCATTCATTTTTCTGAGCCAATGGATCCTAATACATTTACTGAAGATACCGTTATAGTAAAAAATGAAAAAGGTGAGCGTATTGGCGTGGAGATGGAGTGGAACAATTCCTACAATGTATTAACATTGCGAGCACCTAAAGAAGGTTACACTATAGAAGAAGAATATGAAATTACAATTAAAAATGTGGTAAAAACAGCAACTGGTGATACTTTATCTAAAAAATTCAAACATGAATTTACTGCCGTAGCAGATTTACCGAATATTAAAGACAAAAAGCAGCTTGTAACCTTGTTAAAGGAACGGATAAAAGAAGAGCAGAATGGAGTTACATTATTTGATGCACAGGAGGAATCAGCTGAAAGTGAAACCTCTATGGACACAGCAGCATCTGATGATAGTGCTGGGGGAACTGATGGGACATCATCTACAAACGTTCAAGTACAAGGAATTGATGAAGCAGATATTATCAAAACCGATGGGAAATCAATCTTCTTTGTTAGAGATAACGATATTCTTATTACATCAACAGAGAAAGCAAATAGCAAACTGCTGAGTCAAATAAAAGTTAAAAACTATTTTCCTCAAGAGATTTACGTTTATAATGAGCAGTTAATTGTAATCGGACAAAAAAATGAGACATTGCGTAATGTAGAGAATGAAACAACCAACAAAGAGATAGGTATTCCTGAGCCAATTTACTATGGTCAAACAACTATTTTGATCTATGACATTAAGAATCCAAGTGAGCCAAAACAAATTCGAGAAGTCAGTCAGGAAGGACACTACAGCTCCTCTAGGATTCTTGATGGTTATCTATATCTAATTGCAAACCAACATCCTCCTTATCACATTTTGAGTATGGAAGAAGATGCTGAAATTAGACCATTTATAAAAGATACTGCAGTAAGTGACGATAGCATGCCAGTTGACTTTGATGACATGTATTACTTCCCAGAAAGTCAGGAAGAACAATTCCTAATTCTTACTTCTGTAGACTTAAACGATATGGAAAAAGAAGCACATATGGAAACTTACCTAGGTGCTTCCAACCAAATCTATATGTCTCATAACAACCTGTATGTTGCTGTTAATAAATATAAAGAAATAGAAAGCCAATCGTCAGATACAGCTGAAAATAGTAGTTCTGATGAGGTTATGGATATTATGATTTGGCGTCCACAAGATGTGGATACAGAAATTACACAGTTCCGAATTCAAGAGGGTACATTGAAATACAATGCATCAACATTAGTTAACGGTAAACTAATTAATCAGTTTGCAATGGATGAACGTAACAATACATTTCGTGTAGCAACTACTAAAGGGGACACTTGGGATGAGGAAACATTATCAACGAATAACTTATATACATTTGATATGAACCTACAACCACTTGGATCCGTAGAAGGGCTTGCAGAAGGCGAAAGAATCTATAGTGTGCGATTTATGGATGAAGTAGCGTATATGGTTACATTTAAGCAAGTAGATCCACTGTTTGTAATTGATTTAAAAGATCCTAAAAAACCAACGGTGCTAGGTGAGCTTAAAATCCCTGGTTTTAGTAACTATTTACATCCACTAGATGACAACCATGTTATTGGGTTTGGGCAAGACACAAAGCTTATTAAAGAAGACGGAATGAGCGAGCCAATGGTACGCACCGATGGGATAAAGATTTCTGTGTTTGATGTTAGTGAACCGACTAATCCAACTGAAAAATTTTCTGAAGTAATTGGTCAAGGTGGCTCTTATTCTGAGCTTCTGCATAACCACAAAGTACTTTTCAAACACCCAACAGAGAACTTATTTGGATTCCCTGCAGTTTTATCGGAAACAAAAATGGTTAACAAAGATGGAATAACCTATGAAGAATATAATGTAATCTTTGAAGGTGCATTGCTATATGAAATTACTCCAGACGGAATACGACTAGTGGATACAATTACACACCAAGGAGAGTTCAAAGAATATCCAGAATGGACATCTGAGATAAGGCGATTAGTATCTGTAGATAATGCAATTTATACCCTTTCTTGGGATAAAATGAAAGTGTATGATTTGAATCAAAAACAAGTGCTGAAAACAGTTGAATTACCAGAATTAAAGTTTGAATATTAATAGGATTTGTGGTTAAGACATAGCTCAATTAAGGATAGTGAAAGACGAACAAACACTATATTAGCCCCGGAAATATACGTAGACTCCTGTGGGAGGATAGGCTTCGGTGAGACCCCGAGAATGCACCTGCGTCTGCAAGTAACGCTACGTACCATGCTTCCTCGGTGCAAGGCTGCAAAGAAGTTAATTCAAGTAGCAGCCTGGCTCACCAGCCGCCCACGGCAAGGGAAACACTGCGAGGTACTTTCGAGCAGATGTTGCTCCTGTGCTGGAAGTAAAAGCGAAGTATATTTCTGGGGCGTATTATATGCACTAACAAAAATATTCGGAATACTTTGTCTCGACTCCTTTTTGTTTACTATTGTTGGGATGGATTCGGAGAAATAATTCATTAGTATTCTATCAATTTCTTAGCATGATTTTCACCAATAAATCATATAATCTTTATACGTTGTACGAGCAACATTTATAAGGAGGACGAATTATGCTAATAACCGAATTAGTCTCTGAATACGAATCTGATCGTAAAGAATCTCCTAAGACATTAAACGATATATTAGACTACTACCAAAAAAAGTACGTGGCTGGAGAAATAGACATTAGATTTTACCGTGATGTGTACAACTATTTGCACCAACAAGGTGCTACCTCATCTCATGAATATGTTTTTTAACAGTGGCCTGAATAAGGCTTTTTCTTTTTTAAGCTTAATAGTTAGGTACCGCTCTTACCTTTCACCTGACTATTAATTACCCCTTCTATAAGTTCTTTATCCTCAGGATAGACATGAACAATTTCATCTAATTCATTTAGTGACTTCCAAGCAAACTCTTCAATTAATTGATCAGGGTCATCTATCCCATCACTCTCACCTATTTTTTCCACTAGGAAATAATAGCTTGTAACCGCTATACCCTGTATTTCTATTTCTTTAACATGTATTAGTCTTTTAACCTTTACTGTGTATCCAGTCTCTTCCTTCACCTCTCGCACACAACACATTTCTGGAGTCTCTCCACGTTCTATTCCGCCAGAAGGTACCGCCCAAGCCTCAGATTTTATGCCACGTACCATTAATATTTCATTATCATCATTGATACAGATTGCCGCAGAGCCTTGCCACTCCTTCATCAGTTGTTTCCCCCTTTTTCATTGGAACCTAACTTCACTTTTTATATATATTCAAAGACCCTTCTATCCACTTCATCCATACAACCGATGTCTTGATAGCCATCCCAAAGAGTAATTTTTGTTGTTTCATCGTTTTCTAGAAAAGGCATTAGTTTATCAATTTCCCCATAATAAACTGGATTATATTTGAGATTGTTGTCCATGCCCTCTGTTTTCAAAAGTCCCATAAATTTCATGTCAGTTACTACCTGCCCTGTTTCTTCAAAAAGTTCTCGTATAGCACACTCCATCGGGGTTTCATCATTCTCACGACTTCCTGCAGGGATTTCCCACTGTTTACGCCAATTGTTGTAACATAATAAAAACTTTTGCTGACACTTGATTACTGCGAAGGAACCTGCTATTGGATAAAACTGATCCATTTCAGCTTCACGAATGGCAATAAAATCTATAAATCTCCGTCCATTATTGTTAGTAATCAAATCTACTTACCCCCATTCATCTACTACATCGGCAATTTATGGTTATCAAAATATTGAAGCCATTCCAGGAGATTTTGTTCTATTACTGGATCCGTAGGAATGGTAACTGATTGAAGTTGCCCATCCTTTAAATATAGATGCTCTGTCCATATTTTATCCTTATTAGCGATATCATAGGGTATAACACCGAAGTAGGCTTCTTGTATAATTCTGCTATCGTCCAAATTAATAAAGAATACATAATACCCTTCTTTTAGAGCTGTAATTATTAATTCACGACTTATATGTGGGATATAAGATGGCTCGATTAAAACCAGCTTATTATCTGGTAAGTTCAAATTAATTGTAGACAAGTTTTCAAAGTCAATCTCTAGAGATTCTAAAGACGATAAAAATAGATTATTATCACCTATATACTGAACATTCGAGGACAATAGCTGATCCTCCTTATCTTCCTCAGGAGAACAAGCAACTAATAGGAGAAAAACTGTGAACCCAATAAGTAGTCTAATTTTCAATATTTAGTCCTCCCGTAATACTCAAGTAAAAAAAGACTATCATTCAAGATAGTCACTATTATTACGAATTACTCTCTGGATATGTTTCCCTTAAAAACTTAATTGATTGCTTAATTAAAGACTTTAATACTTCCACATCAATATCCGCTACTTTATTTATATAAACACAAGCTTTTCCTGTTGTATGTTTTCCAAATTCATTTAATAGCTTCTCCCGCTCCGTATCCCCTGTTGCAAAATATAAACTAATCTTTGCTTTACGCGGAGAAAAACCTACTAACGGGGCATTTCCTTCATGACCAGTGGCATATTTATAATGATATGAACCAAATCCAATAATACTAGCCCCCCACATTTTTGCTGGATAGCCGGTAGTTTCAGTGAATATATCTAATAATTTATAGGCATCTTCTTTTTTCTTTGGGCTGTCTACAGATTCAATAAACTCTAGTACACTACTATCATTTTCTTTTGTTTTTAACTCGTACATGTAGAACACTCCTATTTAATTATTTCTTTATATCATCAACAGTTAAACCTTCAGGTGACTCTTCCCAATATTCATATATTGGCTTATAACCTTCATCAGCCCAATTCATAATAATCTCAGGAGCGACAATTGTGTTTGCTGGGAGCCTTAAAGCTTCTCCATCAGGTTCAATTAAATACCTTTTAGCTTCGACAATACTATTAATTGTATTCTCAATCGTCGTCATCTCCACATAATAAGACCTACTATTATTCTTACCATCTACTACTAAAAATTGACGCTTAAAGACTGGAGCGTTTACTTCATTAGAATCTAATTCAAATTCTTCCTCTAATAGTACATGATATAGCAAGCCTTCAACTGTTGGATATAGTAATTCTTGACTTTCTTCCGTCATATATGAAGATTGTACAGCTGGAACATATCCTGTCTTCTCGATTATACTTTGCCCCTGTTCAGATTGAATCCACTCGAGATACGGTTCGATATTAGGATTGTCACTCCCTGCGGTAACAACATAAAATTCTGATGTCAATGGGTATTCTCCACTTCTAATGCTATCTTTTGTTGGATAAACGCCATCTATTGCTAATAGACGAATCGATTGGTTATGTACCATTTCCTGAGAAAAGAATCGGAAGGAATAACCAATTGCATTTTTATAGTTTTTATAATCAGCCGTTTCTTCGATGATTCCACCCATTAAACTCACCATATTTTCTGCTGGAGGATCCATTATTGGGGTATTGCCCATTAATAACTCCAGGGTTGTCTGACTACCACTATCAGCAGGTCTCTGAAAAGCACGGATGGAGTCATGTGAACCACCTACTTCACTCCAATTCGTTATTTGTCCCGCATAAATACCCTTTATCTCTTCTATTGATAATCCCTCAACTTGATTCTTAGAATTCACAAAAAACACAAATGCTTCTTTTCCAATGGGAGTTAGTTTTAACTCAATACCTCTGTTAGCCGCACGGTTAATTTGTGCCTCTGATGGTGCCAGTGCAAAGATCATATCTACCTTACCGGAAATTAAATTTGAGTACGCATTTGGTGTACGGTTAGACATGACTTCACTATCATACACATCATAGTCTTTTTCTGGGTATGTAGCTTGTGCAAAAGCCGCATATATTGGATATAAAGCAGTCGCACCATCAAGTATTGGCAAGTCCCCTTCCATTTTAAACGTTGCAGGCCCGTCTAGATTTACAGCTTTCGTACCATCTACAAACGGCTGGTACTCATATAAATCTACCTCCCCATTACTAATAGTTGGAATACTTCTATCATAAGCATTCACAGCTTCATGGAAAATTACAGAGAATATAGCAACGATAATATAGCCAATGATAACGCGATGAAGCACTTTCCCTCGTAAGAAAGTAAAAAATCCATTGAAAACAAAGAACAAGAACCCCAGAGTAACGAAAATTATATAAGGAATATAGAACGCTTGAATTCCAAAGAGTAACATAACAATACAAGCTATATAAGCAAACATAGAAATTACAAAGCTAATTAATAAAAATAATATAATTCTTACTCCAATACTTCGTTTCATAATAGTCCCCTTTATGTTTCAAACACTATACTAGTCATTCTTATCTATTTAATTGTAGCTAATTTTCAAAATAGTTACAACTTAAAAAAGTAGCACTAATCCTATGATTAATACTACTTTTCGGTCATTCTAATTTGCTTCACGTTTTTTCTGTTTTCTACTTAAATAGATAACTGCTAGAACAAATATCAATAAAATCGTTACGACAGGAGCAACAAACATCCAGTTAATTCCCGAATCTTCTTCGATTATATAAACGTCAGTACTCTCCCTAGCTAGACCAATTTTGTATTCTCCCGAATCTAACTGCCGTACAAGATTATCTCCTAGGATACCTCTTAATTGCAAGTCAGAATCTAAGTCAGTTAGCGATACTGTTCTTGAAACACTATCATTATTAATGGCAATATACATCGTCTCATCCTGATACGTACGTTTAAAGACACTTAATCCTTGATCTGACCCTACTAATTCAAAATCACCATATTGAAGAACCGGGAATTCTGTACGTAATGCCAATACTTTTGAATAAACTTCTTCTAATTCGGGTTCACCACTATTAAAGTTTACTAAACGCTGAACTTGCTCAATTCCTGAACCGTACATCGGTAATTCTGAACCTTGGAAAATGATTGGCACTCCAGGTGATGTTAATAAATAGACTAAAGCTAGGTTCCATGTATTGACATCATCTCTTTTATTTTCGGCTGCCACTTGGGTGAAACGGTCCATTGTTTTGTTATCAACATAAATAAGACTGTTCTTTCCACCTAACTCGACCCACTGCTCATAAATGTTCTCGACGGGGTTATCTACTTTAGCAAATACATCGGCAATCGTTTGTGATAATGTAGGATTCTCAACAATGTCCAGTGTTGGCATGTTAATCAGTTCTTCAGGTACGTCTTCTGCCAAGACATCAGCGATAAGGTACAAATCAGGATTCTCTGCTTTCAACTCGCTTGTTAATGTCTCCAAAAATTCAACAGATGCTTGGTCTGCAGCATGTATTTTAAATCCATCTACATTTCCTTCATTCATCCAATGCTTCGCCATATCGATCAGCATCTCTTGAACTTCTAGATTATCATGATTTAATACAGACACATTCTCTAACCAAGGCTCACTGCCTGTTTCTACTTTTGCATTCTGGACAAGCCAATCTTGTTTTTCTGAATCAGTTGTTATTGGATGCTCATTTCCAATATAGTTAATGACAAGCTCTAAAATAACCTTCATGTCCCTCTCATGCGCTTGCTGTACTAAGGTCTGAAATTCTTCCATCGTACCAAATTGTTCTTCGATAGAATAAAAGTCTTCAATCCAATATCCGTGGTAACCATCTACACTATTCTCCATAATCGGAGATAATGAAATAGATGTAAATCCTAGGTCCTTTATAGCATCCAGCTTTAGTGTAATTCCTTCAATATCGCCACCATGGTAAGCAAACGGGTCATCAATACGGACCTGATCACTAAACGCTTGATTCCCATTATTAAATCGATCAACTAAAATATCATAGATAATTTCTTCTTGTATGTTATTATCTTCTGCAAAGCTTACTGCTGGATATGTAGTTGCGAATAGCAGTATTGCTATAAGTAATGTTGATATTTTTTTCATTTAAGTTCCTCCAGCTTATTTTCTCTCTTTCTTATTATTACCTAGATTACACTATAATCAACTAAATCTAGTAAATTGTAGAAAAAACGACATAAATAAAGATGCCCCAGAGTAAGTAAACCTTCCCCCGAGACATCTACTTTTGTCTTACATAAATCCGCCTTCTAAACGGAAAAATCCTAAAACGATTGTTATAATAAATGATACTAACAATACGATCCAGCCAACCTTTGCAGAATCCCCATCTTTAATCTTACCTAGTGTCATTTCTATCCCTGCTATAACCCCAACACCAGCTAGACCTTTAATAATAGCTTCAGCCATCATAGGACTTCCATTGAAGTAATTCATAATCAGGTCGCCACCAGAGTAAAGAATTAATAAATAATCTAAACGAAGAATCATCTGTACAATTTTAGCTGCTTTTTCTTTTCCTTGCTTATGTAATACTACTGCTACAACAAATAGTATAAATGCAAGTACCCATGCCGTTACATGTAAATGAGTATTCATGCTCATCCTCCTATATTAAACAAGTCTATAGCTATTCCATTTTATCATATCATGTAATTAAGTTCATCACATATGAAATCAATTTATCGAGACCACATTTTGCAGTATCTTTTGTTTACTAGTATAAAACACACAATACGCTATCAGTTTAACAATTGTTGAAATTGTGATACATTTGCATATATATAGGAGGGATTATGATGAGTAAATTGAGTGAAACGATTATTCAGCAAACTGAAAACTACGGGGCAAAAAACTATCATCCACTACCAGTGGTTGTTTCAAAAGCAGAAGGTGTATGGATAGAGGATCCAGAAGGAAATCGATATATGGATATGCTTAGTGCATACTCAGCGGTAAACCAAGGACATCGTCATCCAAAAATTATTGATGCTTTAGTAGAACAGGCAGGAAGAGTTACCCTTACTTCACGTGCTTTTCATAATGACCAATTAGGACCATGGTACGAAAAAATTTGTAAATTAACGAACAAAGACATGGCTCTTCCAATGAATACTGGTGCAGAGGCAGTTGAAACCGCTGTAAAAGCTGCACGTCGTTGGGCATATGAAGTAAAAGGTGTAGCAGAAGATAAAGCTGAAATTATTGCCTGTGAAGGAAACTTTCATGGTCGTACAATGCTTGCGGTTTCCTTATCATCGGAAGCTGAATATAAGAGAGGTTTCGGCCCAATGCTTCCTGGAATTAAGCTAATTCCTTATGGTGATATTGAAGCACTAAAAGCAGCTATTAATGAAAACACTGCTGGTTTCTTATTCGAACCTATTCAAGGAGAAGCAGGTATTGTCATTCCTCAAGATGGTTTCCTGAAAGAAGCATATGAAGTATGTAAAGAAAACAATGTTCTTTATATTGCCGACGAAATTCAAGCTGGTCTAGCCCGCACTGGAAAAATGTTCGCTTGTGACTGGGAAAATGTTGAGCCTGACATGCTTATTCTTGGTAAAGCATTAGGTGGCGGAGTTATGCCAATCTCATGTGTGGTTGCCAACAAAGATGTGCTTGGTGTATTTAACCCAGGTTCTCACGGTTCAACTTTCGGTGGAAACCCATTAGCATGTGCTGTATCCGTTGCTGCTCTTGAAGTACTAGAGGAGGAAAAATTAGCAGAACGTTCCCTAGAACTTGGCGAATACATGATGAGTGAGCTTCGCAGTATTGATAACCCAATGATTAAAGAAGTTCGTGGAAAAGGATTATTTATCGGTGTAGAGCTTACTGAATCCGCGCGTCCTTATTGTGAAGCTTTAAAAGAGAAAGGTCTACTATGTAAAGAAACACATGAAAATGTAATACGATTCGCCCCACCACTTGTTATTGACAAAGAGGATCTTGATTGGGCGATTGGACATATTAAAGAAGTACTAAAGGGCTAATAGATTAAGATGTCGCAGGTGCGGCATCTTTTTTTGTTATGCCACGAATGCTTGATTCCCCTCGTAAGTATGGTACTCCTAAACTTATACTAGCTTTCCCCTTCAACAATTTCTCGCCCAAACATAAACTACTTATGAGGGGGATTCATATGCCAGCAAAAGTAGGTGCAGTAAAAGTAAATAGCATTTCATCATCCAGCATATTTAATATTGGAGATGTATACTCCATGAATCCGGAAAGTAGTGCAAAGACTTATGCTGGTGGTGGATCATTTAATACAGGAGATGGAATACGTATCGATTTAGAGAATTCAAACATATATGTTTATGACAAAGATAAAATTGATCAGCCTGTAACCTAAATTTGGAGTGAGTTCAATGAATATAACGGTACATCAGTCTATTCATATTAATCTATTAAAGGTAGGAGCTATTAGTAACTCCTCCGTTTTACAAATCGGGAGTACTGGGGCAATTCAAGCCAATTCCGAGCTTTATAACTCCGGACAGTTCACTGAATTAGCAGAAGAAGCATTACCTCAAGAACAAGTCGAACCTTTAGTACAACTAACACCGCTCTCCCCTTAGCACAAATTTCACCTGCCTGCATACGATATTCATAGGTATCTGCCCATAATTACTACCTAATTTTTTGTGAAGGGGGGATTAAGCTATGAATATGTACGAATGGAATAATTATATATACGAATTACAACAGATTGCTTACAGACAAGGTGAACAAATCAGCGTTCTAGAAGCAAAAGTAGATCAGTTAGAGAGGCAATTACAGGAAAATAAAAGCTCTTCTATCGATAAAATTGAGTATCACTTCGACCAACTGAAAATAGAACGATTGGATGGAACATTACACATTGGGCTATCCCCTAATGAATTAGCAAACATTGACGATTTAAGTATTCCAAAACCCAAAATACACAAACACGCAACACAGAATTTAACAACACAAAAACTAACACCTGCTTTGAATCAATTTGTTAATAACCAAGGACCAGATATGATACGAAGCTTATCAGAAAAATATAATTTACCAATTGATAGAAAATTAGAAGGCGATGTTATCCATGATATTCTTGGCCAAATCCCAGGTCGAATATCATTCTATGAAAAAGAAGCAAGGGAAAAACACCAAATCACCAATCAGCAACAATTGGAAAACTTTGTTTCTGATCATATAAAAAAGGAAATCTATCATTCTTTAGAACGGTTTGTAGAAAAAACTAAGGACCAAAAAGGAGAAGCTGAATGAATATAGAAGTTCATAATTGGGGATTATCTGTTGGAGATGTTGCAATAGAAGCCATTGCCTCCTCCTCTGTTTTTTTAATTGGGGATAACGAAGAGATAAAGTTATCTTCTTTTTATGATACTCCACCGGAATCGTATATTGTAGGTAATATTGTACCCTTAGCTCCTTAAATGAGGTGGAAAAATGGGGCGTTATGTTCAAATATCTCAGAGTGGAATAAACTCGATAGCTTATAGCTCGATTTTCAATATAGGTGATACAGTTAATTTTAACCCTAAGTTTAGAGCGATAGCTATGCAGCGGGAGGGTAATGTTTGGAATGATAATTACGATTTACAGTTTAATTATTATTCCATTTTCGAGAGAGAAGCAAAATGGTTGGATAGTAGCTTACCAATAGAAACCAATTACCACCATCACGACAAAAATATTATCGTTGGCAATGTATCTATTACTGGAGTTAGCCAATCCTCCTCCGTACAATTTGGCGGATTAAAAAACATTAATGCAGAAACTAGATTAAAGCATATTCGCTCGATACAAGAGAGAGAAACTTAATTGACCATACACACAGTTTTATCATGACAGACATATTTTAAAGTAAACTCTAAAATTAGTAGGTGTATGATATGCCATCGATCGTTGGACCAATTAAAATTAATAGTATTGGAGGCGGGGTCGTCAATTTTGGTGACTCGTTTTATCTCTCACCAAAAAGCACATCCAAAACAACTGCTGGTTCTGGGTCGCTAAATACTGGGGACTTTATTAACACAAATACAGGAGCAAATCTAACAAACCCTTTTGATCCAGACGTGAATGACCAAAACCAAACTGCCAACACTTAAATAACGTCTCAAAAAGAGGGGGACAGTCCCTCCCTCTTTTTGAGATGGATAATTATTTTGGAACTTTAACTAGTAGTTGCTTAGAGAAAAAGTATAGATACGTTTCTTCGACTGGTGCCTTCCAAATTGTCTCCAGTGCATGACGATACAGACTGAGCTGAACCTTATATCTATTTACTAACTTTGTGATTACCGTCTCGTCTACTTCCTGATCAATCTGGTCAGTTTTATAGTCTAGAATAATCCAACCATTTTCAGTTGGAATCACGGCATCAAATACCCCTTGTACAAGCACCTGCTCATTCGTTTCACTTGTCCAATTTGCATACACTTCATTAGCAGGAAGAGTTATGGTAAACGGAACCTCACGGTAAAGTTTAGGTGCCGCCATCATTAGCCCAGCAATTTCAGTGTGGAAAAATTCCTCTATAGCCACTAGATCAATCGATTCAGCTTCTTCTCTTCTCAAAATTTCCCGCTCCACTAAACGCTCGACATACTCCTCTATCTCCCCACGATTCATGCTTCTTTGCATCGGCAGATGTTGCATCACCGTATGCATTGCGGTACCCTTCTCGGCAGCAGAAAGTGTTTTTTCCTTCTGCATAAAGATTGGCTTTTTAGATATTGGCGTTTTGAACGGTTGAACAAGTTGAGTAGCACTATATTCATCTTTTATTTCACGTTGGCGCTTAATCTCCGTAACACTTTGCTTCGCCCGTGAATGTGCTGCTTCATCGAATGGATATTGGAAAGAAAGGCGACTATCTACAAAGCTATCTAAATCTGGCTCCTCTAATTCAAGTGGTTCCCAAGCATTAATCTTATCTCTTAACTGTAAATCCTCTTCAATCGATTCTTCTTCTAAATTCGTTAATTCGCTACCATGAATAATGGAAATATCCCACTCGGATGGGTCCACTCTAATTTCTTCCAAGATAGCATCCTTTATCTCTAAAGTTCTTAGTGCGTCTGTTTGGTGATGACGTATCAACGCTGGACCAACCCAGTCTAAATAGGAGTTACAGCCAATTCTAAAATGCGCAGGTAGTATCCATTCTGAGTGCTCGATGACAGACTCCCATCTTTCTCGTTTTTTCTCAAACGAGGCGACATTACCAACCATCACTAGCTTTTCTCTGGCACGGGTAAGTGCTACATACAGGACACGCATTTCCTCAGCTAAAAGTTCTCTTCTCTTTTCTTCCTTTATCGCATGATAGAACAACGTAGGGTATGTTATCCGCTTCTCGGGATCAATAAATTTTGAAGCAAAGCCTAAATCCTTATGAAGTAAATAGCTTTGACGTAAATCCATCATATTAAATTGTTTATCCATTGCACCAACAATAACAACAGGGAACTCAAGACCTTTACTTTTGTGAATCGTCATAATACGAACAACATCTTCTTGCTCACTTAAGGCTCTAGCCGCACCAAGGTCATCCCCTTTTTCTTCCATTCGTTCAATAAATCGAAGGAAACGGAACAATCCACGGAAAGAGGTAGTTTCATAGCCTCTAGCACGGTCATACAATGCTCTTAAATTGGCTTGGCGTTGACGGCCTCCTGGCATTCCTCCAACAAAATCATAATATCCTGTTTCTCGATATATTTGCCAAATTAATTCTGACAAAGCACCTTGTCTAGAACTCAAGCGAAAACGTTCCAGTAATTCCATAAAACGATTGACTTTATTGGTCAGTTCATCATCCATTGTTTTACAATACTTTTCTACCGCTTCAAAATACGTATGACGTGGATCAGCTAACCGTATTTTAGCAAGCTCATCTTCATTTAATCCTACAATAGGTGATTTCAATACAGATGCTAGTGGAATATCTTGCCTTGGATTATCAATTACCTTTAGTAGATTTAACATAATTTGTACTTCTATCGCTTCAAAGTACCCTGTTGATAACTCCGCATAAACTGGAATACCTTGCTTCTTTAACTCGTCGACAATGGTTGGCGCCCAAGTCATGGATCGCATTAATATTACTATATCTCGGTATTGTACATCCCTTAAGGACTCCGTTCCCTTATCTACGACTTGTAGGGGGGGTTTATCTTCATTTCCAATCCATTGTTTGATTTTTAATGCGTAAGCCCTTGCCTCTAATTGTGCTTTTTCCAAATCTTGATAATCCTCTTCACCTTCATTATTTTCATCATTCTGTTTTTCCTTTTCTTCTGGTTGTTGGCGATCAATAATGATTAGTTCTGGATTTGGTTCTGTAAGTGGTAAAGAATCATACATGTTATTGGCGTAAATCAATTCTGCATCTTTGTCATAATTGATTTCTCCAAGATTTTCATCAAGAATCTGCCGGAAAATATAATTTGCCCCAATTAACACAAGTTCACGGCTTCTAAAATTACTCGCCAAATCAATACGTGTTGCTGGATTGTCCTCCGAGGCAAAGCGCTTATATTTCTCAATAAAAAGGGAAGGCTCGGCATGTCTAAAACGGTAAATACTTTGCTTGACATCGCCTACCATAAACATATTACCTGGACCAACTTGGTCACTGATTAGAGTTAGAATGGTTTCTTGTACAAGGTTCGTATCTTGATATTCATCGACTAATAGCTCACTGAATTGCTTCTGCAAATTTTTAGCAACGTGAGATGGTTTTGGTTCTTCTATGGTTGACGCTTCATCCATTAACAACTGTAAGCATAGATGCTCCAAATCAGAAAAATCCACTACTGCTTTTTCTCGCTTCACGATTGCAAACCGGTCAATGAAATCCTTCACAACTTCTGTCAAAGCTTTTACAACAGGAGCTATTTCACGCATATCCTCTACATGGGCTGTAAGGTTTCTAGTAAACCAATCCTTTTTCATTTTATCCCAGGCATCTTTATACGATTTCCGTAATTTAGCAACCGCTTCTTTGATATCGTCATTAAAGTCCTTTTTCCTATTTGATTTAAGGGAAACAAATTTTTTCTCATTCATAAAGGACTGGAGATCATTCCAATTATCTGCTAGTGAAATTGCTTGCTGTACCATTTCCAAATCAGAGCGAATAGACTCTTCATAATGATATGGACCATCAGGCACTCTCGTTAATTTGAGTGCGTGGTTTATTTCCTGTTCAATTCCACTAAATTTGTCATGAACTTCGCGCTTAATAATTTCTAACCAAGTAAGATCATCATCTGTCCAATCTTCTGGTATTTCATAAACTGCAGCCAGATTATCCAACCAGACTTTTGGCCATGGGTTTTGAATGGCAAAATTGTAAAGTGCCAGGACTAGTTTTTCAACATCCACATCACTACGGTCTCCAGAGAAGCGCTCTACTACTTGGAAGAACTTATCCTGTTCTTCCCCTTCTCTTCCATACCAATCTTCAAATAACTCCTCTAACACGTCTTGTTGCATTAAATCCGCTTCCATGTCATTCGCTATTCGGAAGCTCGGATCGATATCGATTAAATAGGCATATTGCTTCACAATATCTAAGCAGAATGAATGAAGGGTAGAGATAGATGCTCGCTGTAACAGGGATAATTGCTTCTTTAAATGGATAGAGGTTGGCTCTTGCTCTAAGGCCTTTTCCAAAGCTAGTCCAACTCGATTTCTCATCTCTTGAGCAGCTGCATTCGTAAACGTTACAACAAGAAGGGAATCAATATCAACAGGGTTTTCCTTCTTTAATAGCTTCTGAATAATTCGTTCAACAAGTACAGCAGTCTTACCCGATCCAGCGGCCGCAGCAACCAACACATCATTGCCCTCCGTATAGATAGCATCCTCCTGTTCCTTCGTCCATCTAACCATTGATATGCCCCTCCTCTCTTCTTATCTTTTCAAGCACTTCTTCCTCTTTCATCTCGGATAATTTTCTAAATTCGTTCGTTTCTAATGACGTATCAAATTGACAAACAGATAGAAACGGACAGTAGGTACAAGCAATATTCTGCTTCCGTTGATATGGATTTAGATGAACAGCTCCACTTGTAATATCAACACCCGCATTGAACATTAAATGTTGCGTATGGTCCCGTAAATTGGAAAAGGTTTCTCTGCCCGCTACTTTTGAATTAGCTGTAAAATCACCGTCTTTTTTTATCGCTGCAGGGATTACATCACTTTTACCATTTTCAAGGGACACATCCATCATCTGAACTACCCGGTCATTATTAATCAATAAGCCCTTCATTTTATAACGCTTAAAAATTTCATTCTCCAAATCTTCATCAGCCATGCTAGATTTACCAGTAATCATTGGATTATGAACATGAAAATACAATACTCCGGCTGGGGTTGCTTTTTTTCCTAACCATTTTTCAGATTGAGTCAACACCACATCTAAATAGGTAAGCATTTGTAGAGTAATACCATAGTAAACGTCTACCATATCTAGAGCTCTAGAGCTTGACTTATAATCAATGATACGTAAATATAAATCTTCTTGGTCTACCGCTTTATCTACGCGATCAATACGACCACGTAATTTGATTTCGTACCCGTTTGGTAATTCAAGCGATATTGGGCTAAGTTTATCTCCCTTTGTTCCAAAACCAAGCTCTAATCCTACAGGTGAGAACTTACTTAGTCTCGCTTGTTCACTTAGGATATACGCTGCTCGTGCTATGGTCTGTTGGAGTTTTCGTTGAATATACTGGTATCGATTAGTACTGTGCAGGATTTGATGCTGTAAAATAGGTGCGAGACTCCCAACAGCTCTTTCTGCATAGGCATCTGCATCCCTTTTCGTTAAGTGAGCGAAATCTTTCCCCTCTTCCTGAATCCATTCCGTAATAATCTTCAATGCTTCATGGAAAAGGTTACCAATATCAGGCGCATCTAATTTATATGTTTTTCGTTCATTCAAGCCTAAACTATATTGAGCAAAATGCTTATAAGAACAGCTATAAAACGTTTCTAGTCTAGAGACACTCGTAGTTAATTGCTTCGGATAAAGTTGTTCTACCGTCTCCTTTTCCATATCTGAAGGGGTATTTTCATAGAACAAGCTTTGTAAGATTGTAAAAGTTGTTTCATATCTATTCTGATTAGTCATATACCAATTTAAAACATGCCACCAAACGGGCTTGATTTGGTACCCTTTTCTACTTCTGGCTAGTTGGGCAGTTAGTGCTGATCTCGTCTTTACTGGCGATGTAATAAAACGATCTGCCTCCAATAATTCATCAGGGTCCTGCAATAAAATATGCTCCTTACATGCTGGGAACATATCCTCTATCCGTTTAATTAGTTGAGATGGCATTTTTGACTTACCTTCTTCATCACTAAGTGGGTAACTAACCCATAAGTAATCAGACGGAGATGTAAAGGCTAAATACATGTAAAACCAATCATCTAAAAGCTGCCTCTTACTTGTATCTGCTAACTTCATTCCATTTACCGCTAATAACTCACGCTCTGTTTCATTAATCATTCCATCAGCAGGTGGTTTTAGCGGCCATACCCCTTCATTAACACCTACTAAAAAGGAACACTTAATTCCACTAATACGGGAACGGTCTATCGTACCAACAATAACGTGGTCAATACTTGGTGGTACATGAGAAAACTTTAATGTTTCTAAACCAGCATCTAGGGTGACTCGAAACGTCTGCAAGGACATTTCCTCATCTCCAGCCATCTCTACCATTTCATCAAATAAATGAATGATTGCATTCCACACTTGCTCTTGTTCTCGACCTTTCGATAATTGACCATTTTCATCAAAGGTGGTTCGCATCTCTTCTAGCCTTTTGGGAGCATGAATTTGTTCTAACAAAGTAAATGTGATCATACAAAGTTCTCGAATGGACGTTGCTGCTCTTATTTGTTCATCAAATGATCCAAGAGCTCGTACTATTTGCCTTCGATAACGATTAATTCGAGTTTGCATTTCTTTTTCAGCATCTGTCTGTGCCACTCGGTCAAATCCACGGAATCGCTGAAAGATCCAGTCCTCTTTGGACAGCCATTGCTTTCGATAGCGAATTCCATATTCTAAACAATAGTTTTCCAGTTCATCAATAGCATCACTTGTTAATGGATATTCTTCATCAGATGCAGGGATAAAACCTGTTTTCAACATACGAAAAACAGCATCATATCGCCAGTTTGCATCGACTACCTCTAAGGCAGAACGGATAAACTCAATCAACGAGTGGTTCAGCATCGTTCGTTTTTCGTCAATAAAGACTGGGATTTGATAATCCTCAAAAATCGTCCCGATAATATCTTGATACATCTCCGTTTGCCTTATTAACACGGCTATATCACGGTAGCGATAATTTTCCTCACGTACTAAACGGAGGATTTCTTGTGCAACTCCCTCGATTTCAGCACGTGGATGTACAGCTTCTGCTATCTGAATAGGAGCGTTCCCCTCATACCTTGGTGCTGGACGAATATCAAAATTCCTCTCTAAATGAGCAAAATAAGGTTTTTCCTGAAAAACACCATCAACTGGTTCAAGGGTGATATTTTGCTCAATCTTGATTTGAGCGGTATCAGCTAGCTCCCTTAGAACATGATAAGTCTCTTTTGTCTGATAAAATAAATCCATATCAGATATATTAGAATCACTTACATCACCTACAGTTAATGTTACAGTGATTCGCTCACATTTTTTCAACAATGTCTCTACTACCACTAATTCCTTCGGTGTAAATCGGTGAAATCCATCAAAGTAAATTTCAGCGCCCTCTAAAGATTTAGCTTCAGTAATCTTCTCAGCAAGAAGAGATAGTTGATCTTCACTGTCGATGTATTGATTAGCTAAAGCTTGTCCTAAACGATCAAAGATATAGTGCAAGTCTTCTAGCTTACTAACCAGTGCCTGCTCTCCAGGCTCTTTGTGAGCATATTGATTGATTTGATATTTTTGCATCAATAGTGTTTCGGGAGTAATTTCATACCGTTTAAATTCTGTTATAATTTTTTCTAATTGATTTAAGAATCCTTGTTTTTCTACAGCTTTTTGAAATACTTGCCACGGACCTTCTTTTTCCTCAATAATCTTCCGAAGCATCATTTGTATCCCAATACTACTTATAAATTGCCTAGTTGCTCCACCAGTTTCTTGCAAGATTAACCATGCCAAACGAGAAAAACTGGTTACCTGTGTTCGAACACTACCTTGAAACCCCTCATCCCTAAACAATGCATACTCTTGTTCGAAGGTCATTTGGTCGGGAACAATATAAAATATTGGTGGGCCTTGTGGATTCGTTGTTGATTTTTCTTTAATTTCTTCAAATGCAATTTTACTTTTCTCAGTACCTGCTCTACCTAAAATAAAACGGAGTCCCATCATTAAACCTCCCCAAATCTTCTATAATGAAAAAAACTTCTGAACTATTGCTAATACAATACAGAAGTTTTCGTACTATCTATTTAACCTCTTCTGAATCTAGAACTTCTTTCTGCTTCGATTTTTGATGAAGTTTATTTTCAATAAATTTACCTAAGCCCCAGAATAATACAATACAAACACCTACAACAATTGTTTTTGTAGGATTTTGTGCGAAAGATAAAATACTAGAACCAACATAAGAGATTGAGAATATCATAACAGATTTACCCATAATGACAGCTAATATAAATTGATACATATTTATATTGGATAAACCAGCTACAACATTAATAACAGCTGAGGGAGAAAACGGAAAACACATTAGTAAAAATAATGGACCAAAACCGTGTCTCTCTAGCCACTCCGTTACTTTTTTTACTTGTTTATTTTTCCTTACGGCAACAAAGAACTTTTTATCACCAAGATTACGAACAATTAAAAATACGAGTATTGCGCCTAAACTTGAACCAGCCCACGATAATAGGAAGCCTTCTAGCAGACCATATGCTGCTGCGTTCCCCATTACAAATACAACTAACGGTAAAAAGGGAAGAAACGCTTCAATAAATGGTAGCAGTATTCCCGGTAATGGACCTAAGCTCTCATAGTCCTGAAGTAGTTCCATTATATATTGGTCTAATTCATCATTTCTAACCGCTGACTTCCAATCTGTTATGATACTAGTTACATTCATCCAGTAAATCTCCCCATCCAAGCCTATATGTACACTATTATTGTAAAGGAATTTCTAATTTAAGAAAAGTTTAAACCTATACAATACCGTTTATGGCCTATTAACAGTATAGCCTCTCGCCTTTCCATTTTTACCATAAACTTTAAAAAACTTTTTAGTGTATTTTTTAGTAATATTGGCGTATAATAAGAACAAACGTTCCTATTTGGAGGGGTAATTAATGCGCTATCTAACCGATGAAGAATTAAGAATTGCAACACGCTTTCTTTTTCTATCGATGGCAATTGTCGTGATTCAGCAAGATATTCAGCACATCCAAAAGGGTGCTTTTAAAATAAAAGAACCATACCTTCTGCTCTTAGAAAAGATGAATGCTAATGCTTTAGCAGAACGTAGACAATTACGATCAAAAATGGAAAATAAAAAGTTAAGCGTCATGCTAATCAATAAAAATGATTCCTTCTCTTCCTATCTCTTTCTATGTAAAGGGAAAGAAGAGAAACGAAACTACTTCAACCCAGCAATACGAAAAAAAGTTGAGGGAATTGTTCAGGAGGTCATGTTGAAGGCTCTGGCTCTAGATCCGGATTTGAATCAGGCCGAGGATCAGGCTTACGCTTCTGTAAATGCTTAATCCGATTATCCAACAGATACCTAAACTGTGCAGTACGATGGATTTGATTCATAAGGGACCCATAAGAAGCATCAAGTATAAGTTTCTTTCCATTTTTAAATACAATTTCTGTGGATCGGTCTCGTCCACGGTTCACGTGATGAATATGGGAGTGTGCTATCCAGGAACATTGAGAATTAGTCGGTGAAGTGGTAGGAAAGAAATACATGCCGCTAGATGGGTCAATGGATATTGGTGCTTTATGGGTTATACCACAAATATCTTTCGTTCCATCCTGTCTGCCTTTCAGACTCGAGCCAAAAAACCTACATGCATAGTCAATCAGTTTACTTGGGGACTTATCCACCACATATTCTGATTCTTCCTCAAGAACATAGGTATGTACATTACCACCTGCATCTTTTTTTGCAACAACTGCTAGGGTTAATGGAGTAATTTCATGTAATGGGGAGTACAATTCTTCACTTCTCATTTTTTATCATCCTTTCATTTGGCTATGAAAGGGAGAGACTATAGTAATAATTTACTACATTTTCCTATAAATTCCTACATCTATAGAGTAATTTTCAACAAATTTTGTTTTTGCTGTTTTTTTACTCTTTAGAATGGATAATTTCGGAAATATTTCCATCAAACAATTGATTTTCGGGATTTTCTTCTATTGCATCCTCTTCTACTGGGAGTATAAAGTTTGGATTTAAAATAGTAAATGTCTCTAATTCTGGGCTTCCATCTCTTTTTTTCAATATAATCCCCTCCTTTTTATATAGTATGGAATTTTTCCATTTTTTTCATACCATTAATTTATGGTGTATATATGAAAGAAGGTTAAAGTTTAGAACTCTTTGAAAGGTCACTTTCTAAATGAAAAGTATAGAAAAAACCAGCCCACGATTGTGAGCTGGTTACTGTACTAATAAAGTAGATTGATAAAATCTTCTTTTGTTATTCTACCAAGGTAATGTGCTACATCTACATCATCAAGTGCTTTTCCAATAGCTTGCTTTTCATGACGAACACCGATTAACTTTTCTTCAAGGTCTTTAATTTCTCCTAATCCGAAGAAATCACCAAAGATCTTACAGTTTTCAATAATACCTTTTTTCACATCAAAACGCACATCTAATAAACCTGTTGGGAACTTGTGTGATGCTTGTACATTAAATGCAGGGGATTTACCATAGTTCCATTCCCAATTTTGATAACGCTCTTCGGAAATCTTATGAATGTTCTTCCAGTCTTCCTCTGTTAGTTCATAACGAGGGACATCCTTCACATCATCCACTTTAAATACGTGTTTTAAGATACGCTCTTTAAATTCTTCCATCGTGATTTTCTCATCTAGGAATTCTGATATATTTGCAACACGGCTACGGATTGATTTTATACCTTTTGATTCAATCTTTTCTTTTTTAACCTTAAGTGCTTTAACAACATTATCGATCTCAGAATCAAGCATTAATGTGCCGTGACTAAACATACGTCCTTTTGTAGAGAACATCGCATTACCAGAAATCTTCCGTCCTTCTACTACGACATCGTTTCTTCCTTGAAGCTCTGCAGGAACACCCAAGTCATTTAATACTTCAATAACAGGTTGTAAAAACTTCGCAAAGTTATGGAAGCTTTCCCCGTCATCCTTCGTAATAAAGCTGAAGTTAAGATTTTGTTCATCATGATAAACTGCTCCACCACCAGATAGGCGACGTACTACTTTAATATTATTTTCTTCTACATAATCTGTATTAATTTCTTCAATGGTATTTTGGTTTCTCCCAATAATGATAGAAGGCTTATTGATATAGAAAAGTAAATATGTATCCTTCTCACCAAAGTTTTGCAGTATATATTCTTCAATTGCTAAGTTAATCATCGGATCGGTAATACCTTGGTTGTCGATAAATTTCATCGTAAATCCTCCCTTTGAATAAATAAGTTATCTCCAATAATAGTTTATCGAATAAGAGTTACCTAGGCAAAGAAAATCGTTTTACTCTTATCTTTGCAAGCGGAAAAACTATGAATTTTCCCCCTTCTCCCAAGTAAGACCCTCTGTTGCAAGATAAATCTTACCATCGAAAATCGAGCTTGCTTCCGTGACCAAGTCTTGTTGGTCACCATACTGCGGCAAGTGACTGAGTATTAATTCTTTGGCCTTTGCTTCTTTTGCTATACGTGCACCTTCTATACTAGTCATATGACCTGCTTGAGATCCATCTTGTTCGGCATAAAAATTACAATCCGTTATTATCACATCAGCATCTTTACTAAAGGTAATCCATTCATCTTGATAACTAGTATCCGCAGTATAAACAAGTGTATTTTCGCTATCCGTGATTCTCATTCCATAGCAAGGAACTGGATGTTTTGTCTTTAAAAAGGTAATCGAGAATGGACCAATTACTAGCGTTTCGTTCGGATCATATGCAATCCCCTCCGTAAACTCATGAGTTAACTTCTCAAACCCTCCTCGGTCTTCTGTATGTCCATAAATCGGCAAAATATCCTTATGCCCAGTGACATACGATTGCACCAACCAGGCGTATTGTAACACACCAATATCAGCGACATGATCATGATGATAGTGAGACAGAACCACTGCATCTATATCTAAGAAATTCTTATACTTTTGTAACCTCGACAATGATCCACTTCCTACATCGATTAATAAAGTGAAACCATCCTTTTCTAATAAATAAGCCGAAGTTGCACTTTCAGGAGCAGGAAAACCTCCCCAATACCCAATTACTGTTAACTTCATTTTTTTATCACCTCTTATTTGAAATTTTGTTGTAACACAGTGTTGACCATTTGCATACTGTTATAATACAATGTATACAATAACGTAAAAGGAGGAACCCCCATTGAAAAGTGTGCTTGAGTTTTTCCGAAATCTACCAAAGAGAAAGTGCCAAAAATGTGGTCTAGACATCAATGAACAGGCAGATTGTTATATCAACATTTGTGAGGAATGCGATCACCCAGCACGATAAGTAAAAGTATCCCCTCCAATTGTAAGCTTATCATTTAAAGGAAACAACTTTCGCACAGCTATTTAATAGCTGTGTTTTTTTGTTACAACAATTCCCACTTATCTTTTGATTAGAAGACCTTCTATTCCTCATTTTGCCAATGGACCTGCACAAAATGATGATAGGGCGCTTACACCTAAATTCTCTTAATAAAAATTTTATAAATTATAGAAAAATTGTATCCATCTGCCCAATTTTATATTATAATACTTAGACTACCGAAATAAATTTCAGGAAGGGGAAATCGATATGACAACAACGAAAACAAAAAGACTACAGCGTTCTGAGGTACCTGAGGAGCAGAAATGGGACTTAACCGACCTATTTCCAACATTTGAAGATTGGGAAAAAGAATTGCAAGCTGTACAAGCTGACATCACAGAAGTTACCCAGTATAAAGGAAAGCTAGGAAATGATGCACAAACATTACTAAGCTGTCTTACAACACTAGAAAACTATCGTGAACGTTTAGTGCGAGTTTTTACATATGCTAGCTTAAAATCTAGTGCGGATGGAAGTGATCCAGAAAACCAACGAGATTCTGCTAGAGTAGGGTCTGCCGGTGCTGCCATTAGTGCGAAGCTTTCCTTCGTACAATCTGAATTACTAGGGCTTCCAGAAGGGAAAATTGAGCAATTCTTATCTGAAGAAGAAGGCTTAGCTCCTTACAAAAAAATGCTAAATGATATCCTAGAAGATAAACAGCATACATTAGCACCAGAAATTGAAGAAACTTTAGCTGCACTAGGTGAAGTACATGGTGCACCTTATATGATCTACTCACGTAGTAAGGCGAGTGACATGGTATTCGATTCTATCCAAGATGAAGAGGGTAACGAGTTACCAATGTCTGCAGCATTATATGAGGATCGCTATGAATTAGAAACAAGCACAAAACTACGTCGTGATGCTTATGATTCTTTCACGAAGACTTTGAACCAATATAAAAATACATTTGCTGCGACTTATGCGACTGAGGTTACAAAAGAGGTAACGTTGTCTCGTCTACGTAACTATGATTCTGTAACTGATATGCTTCTATCTTCTCAACAAGTAACGAAAGAGATGTATGAAAATCAATTAAACGTAATTCAAGAAGAGCTAGCACCACATATGCGCAGATATGCAAAACTTAAAAAAGAAAAACTAGGTTTAGATGAAATGCGTTATTGTGATTTAAAAGCACCACTTGATCCAGAATTCAATCCAAAAACGACATACGAAGAAGCAAAAACTGTTATTCTTGAATCATTAAAAATCATGGGGCCGGAATACACAGAGATTATGGAAAAAGGCTTAAACGACCGTTGGGTAGATTTAGCCGATAATGTTGGAAAAGCAACTGGTGCATTCTGTTCCAGTCCTTACGGTGTTCATCCATACATTTTGATTACTTGGACAGATACGATGCGTGGAGCATTTGTATTGGCACATGAATTAGGACATGCCGGACACTTCTATCTAGCAGGAAAATACCAGTCCTTATTCAATACAAGACCTTCCACATACTTTGTAGAAGCACCTTCTACAATCAATGAGTTATTATTAGCAAATCATCTCATGAACTCAACAGATGATAAACGCATGAAACGCTGGGTTATTACACAATTATTGGGAACGTATTACCATAACTTTGTAACACACCTATTAGAAGGCGAATACCAACGTCGCGTTTATGCGTTAGCAGAAGCTGGTACACCATTAACTGCTAGTGTGTTAACACAACAAAAACAAGAAGCACTTGAAAACTTCTGGGGAGATGCGGTTTCATTCGATGAAGGTGCAGGGTTAACTTGGATGCGCCAGCCGCACTACTATATGGGATTATATCCATATACGTATTCTGCAGGATTAACCGTATCTACTGCAGTAGCTAAACGTATTCAAGAAGAAGGAAAACCTGCAGCTGATAACTGGTTAGAAGTACTTAAAGCAGGTGGGACGTTAAAACCACTAGATCTTATTAAACAAGCTGGTGTGGATATGTCTAAATCCGATGCAATTAAAGAAGCTGTTGCTTTTGTTGGTTCATTAGTAGATGAATTAGAAAAAAGCTATGAATAATTGATTATGTGGAGAGGAATCCAATTCAATTGGATTCCTCCCTTTTTTGTTCAACACAAAGTGTAGCTATCCTCCCTTATGACTGATAATCCCACTTCTTTTGCCCAATTAAAAAAGACCAGCTCCAGCATCAACTGAAACTAGTCTCCATCTCAAACTTGTAAAAATTCTAATACATCACGAACAGCTTGCTCACCTTGTTCAATACAGTCTGGAACGCCAATACCTTCGTACGAGCTTCCAGTTAAAAACACACCTGGCAATTGCTCTTTTGCTTCATAACGAATAGTATCAATTCGCTCTTTGTGACCAACATTATACTGTGGCATCGCATTTTTCCAACGAGTTACTACACTAAACTCTGGCTTCGCTGTAATATTCATCGTTTTATTTAAGTCTTTCAATACAATATCTATTATTTCTTCGTCCGATAAATCGACTACAGATTGGTCATTTGGTCTTCCTACATAGCAACGTACCAATGCTTTGCCTTTAGGGGTCGTCGAAGGCCACTTCTTATGTGTCCAAGTGCAAGCAGTTATTCGGAAGTCGCTATTTCGAGATACAACAAAACCAGTTCCATCGATGTCCTGCTTAATTGCTGACTCATCAAATGCTAACGCTACGTTTGCTACGGATGTGGCCGGCATCTCAGTAAACTTTTTAAAGAAATCATATTGACTAAACATCTTAGGCAAAGCATGGTGAGGTGCAGCCATAATAACTGCATCCGCTTTACATACTTCTCCATTACTTAATAGCAAATGATATCCTTGTTCTTTTTTCTCTATATGATCGACAGCAGTACCTAATTTTACTGTACCTTCTTCAAGTTTTTCTATAACTTTATCAACAAGAGTTTCTAATCCATCAGCAAATGAGAAGAACATACCAGGTTTTTTACCAGTTGACTTTTGAGGCTTAGGCATTGATTTTTGTAACCCTTTTACCAAACTGCGGTGTTCTTGTTCCAACTTATAAAAGTTAGGAAAAGTTGCCATTAAGCTCATGTCATCAATATCACCTGCATAAATTCCAGATAACAATGGTTCTATTAAGTTTTCTACTAGCTCATCACCAAATCGACGTCTAAAGAAAGCACCAAGAGATTGATCACTAGTAGACTTTCCTTTTGGGATTACAAAATCCAACCCTGCTCTCAATTTTCCTTTCATAGAAAAGATCCCGGAAAACAGAAATGGGCGTACTTGAGTAGGAATACCCATAAAAGCACCAGTTGGCATTTTGTGTAATTTGTTATTAACGAGAATATAAGATTGCCCTGTACCGTTACGAATAAGCTTATCCCCTAATCCTACTTCTTCAGCCAGTTTTACAGCAGGCTTTTTTCTAGATAAAAATGAATCAGGGCCACGTTCAATCGTAAATCCGTCTTTCTTGAGAGTTTGTATCTTACCACCTAGACGATCACTTGCTTCTATTAACTTTACTTCATATGGTAGGTTATTAGTTTTTATTTCTTTTTGTAAATAATAGGCAGCGGATAACCCAGTTATCCCGCCGCCTATTATTGCGATAGTTTGTCTATCCATTACGAATCACGCTTTACTCGTTCTTGTACTACACCAGCTAATGTTTCAATGAATAGAGGATGTGTATTCGGCATTGGTGGACGATAGTAGCTCACACCTAATTCATCACATACTACTTTACACTCATAATCATTGTCATAAAGAACTTCAAGATGGTCTGCGATAAAACCTACTGGTGCATAAACAAATGCACGATAGCCGTTTTCTTTATAAAGATCTCTAGTTAAATCTTGAACATCAGGTCCTAACCAAGGGTCAGGCGTATTTCCTTCACTTTGCCAGCCAAGTTCATAGTCTTTAATACCAGCTTTATCTGCAATCAATTTTGCAGTTTCAGCTAATTGATCTGGATATGGGTCTCCATTTTGTAAAATTTTCTCTGGTAAGCTATGGGCAGAAACGATTAGCACTGCCTTTTCACGTTCTTTATCAGTCATTTTTGCGTACTCAGCATTTATATGTTCTGACCAATATTGAATAAATCCAGGAGCATTGTACCAGCTCTCTACAGATTTTACTTCAATACCAAATTTTTCTGCTTCTTCAACAGCACGTGTATTATATGACTTTACACTGAATGTAGAATAGTGAGGCGCTAGCACTAGTGAAACAGCTTCTTTAATTCCGTCCTTAGCCATTTCAGCTACTGCATCTTCAATAAATGGTGTAATATGTTTCAGCCCAATATATACTTTATACTCAATCTCATCTTGTATTTCATTTAGTTTTGCTCCGATAGCATTTGCTTGTTCTTCTGTAATACGTGCTAACGGTGAAGTACCTCCAATTGCCTTGTAGCGATCTTTTAAATCTTGCAATTGTTCATCAGATGGTTTTCTACCATGACGGATATGTGTATAATACGGCTCAATATCTTCTTCCTTGTATGGAGTTCCATATGCCATTACTAGTAATCCCATTTGTTTTCTTTCCATTTTTGTAACACCTCTTGTGATAAGATTTAGAAAAACTGGCATTCTCACGCTCTTTGAGTATATGTTAGTTTTTCTTATGCAGCTGGGAAAGACTAATATACTTTCCTATCTGCAAGATTTAGCGCTTAGAATAACTATGAATTAGTTCAGTTAACTTCATTAATGTCTCCGGATTAATATTTGGAGTAACACCATGACCTAAGTTAAATACATGGTGACCATCTTTCATTGATTGATCAAGAATCTCTTTAGTCCGTTGTTCGATTGTAGACCAATCAGAAAGTAAGATGGCAGGATCTAAATTTCCTTGTAGTACTTTAGTAACACCTAATTCCCTTGCTTCTTGTATAGATGTTCTCCAATCTAAACCAATGACATCGACAGGTAAATCATTCCACTCTAATAGTAAATGACTCGCTCCCACACCAAACATGATTAGAGGAACATCTTCCGTTTTTAGTTCACTAAAAATACGATTCATAACTGGCTTAATATATGTTCGATAATCACGAGCATTTAATGCCCCTACCCATGAATCAAAAATTTGAATGGCTTTAACGCCTGCTTTAATTTGTGATTTTATATAGGTAATAGTCATGTCCGCTAATTTATCCATTAACGCAAACCAAGCATCTGAATGTGCATACATAAATGCTTTCGTTTTACCATAGTTCTTGGATGGTCCACCTTCAATTAAATAACTTGCTAAAGTAAAAGGTGCTCCTCCAAATCCAATTAACGGCACAGTTAATTGTTCTTCCGTTAAAAGTCTAATTGTTTCTAAGACATATGGAACATCTTTTTCCGGATTAATTGTCCCTAATCTTTCTACATCCTCGATAGTTTTAATCGGATTAGCAATAACTGGGCCAATTCCAGATTTGATTTCTACATCAACACCAATAGCGGGAAGTGGTGACATAATGTCTTTATAAAGAATTGCAGCATCCACATTGTATTGATCAACAGGTAGTTTAGTAACATACGCACAAACTTCTGGTTGATGAGTAATTTCGAATAGAGAATACTTTTCTTTTAGTTTTCTATATTCTGGTTGTGATCTTCCTGCTTGCCTCATAAACCATGCAGGAGTATAGTCTGTAGTTTCGCCTTTATACGCGCGAATAATCGTATCATTGATTTTCATTTTCTCACCCTTTTTGATTAATCCATACCTATTTATGTAATTAATTATGACTATTTATCATGTCCATCTCTAATATACCTATTTCGCCCCAGCATGTATAGAAAGATACCGTTATTGTCATTAATTTGTCTAATTTAGAGATAACTACTATTCCATTTTTCAACATAAGAAATACGAAATATTACCTGGGAAATATCTTGTCGAATCATGTCATTTTGCTCTCTAGTAAATAACCTAGGATAAATCACCTAGCAGATTAGTTATAATTCACATGACTATACGGTAAAATAAATATAAGAACAAGAATAAAAGTATTGTCAACAATCCCTATTATATGATGAAATCACTAAAAATAAAAATAATAGGAATTTCTTTTTAAGAATAATTATTAATTAGTGAGAGGAGCTACGACATGAACGCATACATGACAAATGGTACATATGATTTTTTAGCTAAGCTAGCCAAGAAGTACCCTGCAATTAATCTTCACTTTATGAGTGGTTCATCCAATGATGTTGCTTATTATGAAGGGACTAAACTAAAAATTTTCCAATCTGGTCGAGACTTTGAGATATTAGTTCAATCTGGTGACATTCAGGAAACTGGGTATGTGGTGATGAATAATATCCCGGTAATCGATGAAGGTCAACCGATATTCGAAGATAACTTTAAGAAAAGGCAAAAGGAAGTAGACAATCAAAAAGGATTTCAAGCATTTCGTCTATTAAAACCACTAAAAGGAAATACGTATGTCGTATTTACCCAATGGGATTCAGCCGAGAGCTATGAGCGATGGAAGGAATCAGACGGCTTTAAAAAAGCGCATACCGAAACAAAACCTCCTGCATATTTTGCTGATAGGCCTTATATAAATACTTATCAAATGATTGAAAAAAACGAAGGAAAATAACAAAAAAATCCCCAGTCTTCGTAGTATTTGCTACTGAGTAGGGGATTTCTACTTTCTATTATTAATTTAACACATATTCCTCAAAAAACTCTGCATAGATTGCTTCTTCTTTTTGACCTTCTAGTCGAATTACCTCTTTACCATCCTCATAATGAACGAGAGTAGGTGTAGATTTGATACCATATTGTGTTACTTCAGGAGCAAATTCTAACAAATTAAGTTTTTTTACATCAACGTTCATCTCTTCTGCTAAATCCACAAGATATGGTGTAGTAGCCTTACAGAACGAACAGATTGGGCTATAGTAATAGACTGTTACAGCCTCTCCATTATTGACTTTCTCTTTCAAATCATCTGGTAAAATCTGATTGCCATAATCAGGGTTGTTCAGCTGATCAATGGTTGCCTGGTGAAGGTCACTTTTTCCATATGGATTATTTTCATCTAAGGCTTGAGTATTTTTATAGTCAATGACGAAGTATAGTGCTAGGAATAATACGACTATAACTCCTACAATAATTAACATTTTCTTTTGCATCATTTATTTCCCCCTAGCTTGTTTTAAAAGAATTAGATGTGTGACAAAGATTAATATAAATGCTGTACCAGCCATAAATGGAATGGTGATAAATCCAAAGTAATTCACATATTCAAAATTACATGGAACTAAACCACAAGCTCCACCTGCCTCACGTAAAGCCGGCAGTTTCTGTACAAAATAATGATATGTAGAAACAAGCATACCTATACCACTTAAAATTAAACCAGGTAAAGCAATCGTTATGTCTTTCTTAAAAATTGCAGTTCCATAAATAATAACTAGCGGGTACATCAGAATCCGTTGGTACCAACATAACTCACATGGTTCATAGCCTACTACTTCTGAGAAAAACAAACTACCCAACGTAG
This sequence comes from Ornithinibacillus californiensis, assembly GCF_001038485.1. Classification (GTDB taxonomy): domain Bacteria; phylum Bacillota; class Bacilli; order Bacillales; family Amphibacillaceae; genus Ornithinibacillus; species Ornithinibacillus californiensis. The sequence continues at coordinate 42,849 of NZ_LDUE01000065.1, read as the reverse complement.
CAATTACCGACACTCCCCAGATACCTAGCAGAAGATTCTCGCTTTTCTTCGAATGGTCCATTTAGGTTCTCCCCATTTTTATTTAATTTCCCTAGTATTATACTAGGAATTTTTCTAAAAAACAAAAAAGAGGGCTTCACCCTCAAGATTTTAGTAGATTATTTTTATGAACGTAGACAGCTGCCTGTGTACGATCATGAACATCTAATTTGGCTAAAATATTACTTACATGTGTTTTCACCGTTTTTACTCCTATATATAACTTATCGCTAATCTCTTGATTGGTCATTCCATTTCCGATACATAATAGAACCTCCATCTCTCTTTCAGTTAGTTCATCATGTGCTTTTCGAGAAGCCCCTCTAAAACTTGTCATCATCTTACTAGCAACTTTTGGCTCGATAACATTTTCTCCGGAGGATGCTTTTTTTATAGCAGATACAATTTCATCTGCAGTAGAGGTCTTCAGGATATAACTAAATGCACCTGCCTCTAACGCTGGGAAAACTTGCTGATCATCGTAATAGCTTGTGAGAATAATAATCTTACACGTTGGATACTCTTGCATGACTAATTTAGTAGCATCAATTCCCGTACCATTATCCATCATTAAATCCATTAGAACAACATCTGGTTTCTCTTGAAGAATTAACTTAGCGCCATCATTTCCACTTGAAGCTTGCCCTACTACATCGATTTCAGGGTCAGTATTTAAATAAGCAATAATGCCTTTCCGAACAATCTCATGATCATCAACCACTACAACTCGAATCATCTCAAATCCCCCCGATACATTTTCTACTACTTTATTAACATGGTATACGAATATCGATATATGTACCTTCATCCATATTCGACCGAATGGTAAATGTTCCTCCTAATTCTTCACTGCGTTCTTTCATCGTTTTTAACCCATAGGATGTCTTTTTCTCACTATCATTGGACAAATCAAACCCTTTACCATTATCTGCAATATGCATGAAGAGTTCTGCCCCACGTTTGACTATTTCTATACTTACCTCTGTTGCATTGGCATGGCGCAAAATATTGGATAGTGACTCTTGAATAATCCGAAATACATGCTCTTCCGCCGCTTCCGACAGTTTCAATGTTTCATCCACTTCTAATTGAAAATCTATTTGTGACTTCTGTTTTAACTCTTCCACGAGCTTCTGTATCCCTTTTGGAAGAGGGTCACCAGATAAATGAACCGGTCGCAAATGAAGTAGTAACGCACGCATTTCTGATTGTGCTTGATGCGCAGCATTAGCAACTTCCACCATTTGTTTTTTTGCGGCATCTGGATTATGCTCAACTTGTTTAATGGATGCTTCCGACATCATCGTTAAGGCAAAGAGCTGTTGACTTACCGCATCATGTAGGTCTCTAGCAATACGTTGTCTTTCTTCAATGACAGCCGATTTATGTGCTGACTTTGCTAATTCTGCCTTTTCATCAGCAAGTCGCTGCAAGGATCTCACTTGATTCTGTAATTTTTCACCAAGTTCGTTCAATTCATTACCTATTCTAGTAAGCTCGTCACCTTCGTTAAAATATATTTTAGACTGATAGTTTCCATTTGCGAACTGGGTAATTAATACGGATAAATAATCCATACGTTGTTTCAAATCCCCACTGGACCGGAATCCTACATAGACAGAAACAATAAATGAAACTGCCGCATATAAGCCAATAAAGAGAAAAATACTAGTCGAATTAAGCCATTCTGGACTAAACCAAACATAGATCGATAATAAAATAGCTAAGATGGTTATAAAGGATAGAAATAGACCATTAAAATGCGAGATGATATAGCTATAGCGAATACTTGAAAAACGCTTCTTCATCTATTAATCCCTCCCTTTTATACATAATCCACTCGAATAGAACCTGCTTTTAATTTCAATGTGAAATTTATTCTTCGTTTTGCAGTGTCATAGTTGGGTGTTACGTAACTCAAGGAGCGATTAATTCCATCAACGGACTGACCAACAATATCAATATCCCCCGCTTTTACAGAGGCATTTATTTGAAATTCAAGATTTTCCGGAACTAAAATATGAACATCTCCAGCAAGGGAACTAATACTTATTGGGATTTCCTTCTCAGGAATATATGCTTTAGAAAAATCGTAGTAGAAATCTCCTGCTAATGTTTTAACCGTGGTCGGCTCAACCTTCCAATTAGGTTGGTTAAATTCATGATTCCCTACGGTAAAAAAAGAGCTGTTCTCATCCTTTTCCACTTTGGAACCACCATTATGAATAATGACTTTCGGCTTTCCTGACTTTCCGATAAACATAAACCCAAAATAAACAATTAATAGAGGCCATAGTTTGAATACATCATTAAAAGCGAAAGCAATAACATCAAAACGGTCCATAAGAAGTAACGAACCAAAGATAAGGAAAAATGATCCCCAAATCCAGCTTCCACCTCGATGTCTCATCCGTTCAATAATCCACTTCAAACCAAATAGTACAAATAATGACGGATATATATAACTCCAAGCATTTTTAATATTAAATTCCATGACACCTATATTTTCTAACACGAGCACTACACCGAAAGCGATTAATACTGCTGCAATTAGATATCTAAAAAATCCTACCTTCATATTGATCTCTCCCTTATGATAATTTGAATCCTAGTAATTTTTTGTTCCGCAAATTATAGACTGCAATAAGGGTGACGATTAATCCACTAACAGCGATTATCCATTGTATATTTACACCTACTGCAATAAGTGAAGAAGTTGCGATAAAAGATACCGGTGTAAGTCCAGTTGATACGGTCATAAACATACTCATCATTCGTCCTAACATTTTCTTATCTGTTGTTTGCTGTAGCATTGTAATGAGTGGAATATTAATAATTTGTGTGAGTATAGCCATAATTCCTACTAAACTAGCCATCATCCAAATACTAGTAGATAGTCCAGTCGAGGCAAACACGATTCCCAAACCGATTAAGCTGATAATGACAGCTTTCCCCGGACTCTTTAGCTTCCAGCTAGCGAGTAATATTGCTCCTGCTAGTGCACCAATTCCCATGGAGGTTTGGATTGTTGCAAGACCCACAGCACTTCCATCAAAAACATCTTTAACAATGACTGGCATCCCAATGGCGATTGGACCAGAGAAAAAGAAGTTTAAGAAAAATGCCATAATCACCACAGAAATGACAAGTTCATTTTTACGTGCGTACTGGAACCCTTCCTTTAAATCAGCAAGTGGAGTATGTTTTTCTACTTCTTCCTGCTTCTGTAACTTAATACGAATAAATATGACGGCAATGGAAGATAAGAGCAACATGATAAATGCTACTGAGAATACTCCTGCAAACCCAAGTAGTGCGATTAATGTGCCTCCGAGTGCCGGCCCTAGAATCGGACTTATTTGATTGGTCATTTGAATGAATGAATTCCCTCGCTGTAGTTGATTTTCTTCTAACAATGTCGGAATAAGAGAGCTCATTGCAGGATAACTAAAGGCATCTGAAATACCAAACAGACCGGATAAAACTAGTAAATGCCATATTGCAACGGTATCCGATACAATTAATAGAATTAATATACCGATTAACATAGCCCTGGAAAAATCGGACCAAAATAGAACGGTACGTTTATTGACTCGATCGGCAATAATTCCACCCACTATGAGCAAAACAAGTCTTGGTATTGCCGCCACAAAAAACAACAATCCGAAATAAAAACGATTATCCGTTATACTTAACATCAACCACTCGGCTCCTATTAAATAAACAAAATAACCAGGTGATGAAAATAAAGCACTTATTAATAAAAGAACAAAATTTCGATTATGAAAAATTGGAACCTTTATTACTTCTTGTTTCGCTACTGCATCCATATGGAATGCTCCCTTCTACTCTTCTTCTACTTTTATATTACGTCTTATGAGTTTCAGGGAAAACCATCTCTAGAATGCTTTTATCTCCGTCTTAAGACCGAGTTCTTAATCGCTGTAACCACTCATACAGATAGACAAGTGCAATAAAGCATATAAATCCAAATACAAAACCAGCGACAACATCAGTTAAATAGTGAACATTGATTACATATCTACTAATTCCAATGAAAAATACAAGTAGTGCAAAAAATATCTGAACGAACAAGACGATTGTAGTAGATTTTATTTTCTTAGCTAGAAAATACGCAATAAGTCCATAACAAACAATGGGAACCATCGCATGTCCTGAAGGAAAACTTTCCCCAACTGCATTCGCTTCCTCTAATATAGTTGGTCGATCTCTTGCAACTAGATATTTGATTAACTTATTAAATTGATGTGTAACATATATACCTAAACCAAACAATACTCCAGGTAACCAATCACGAAATAGAATAATAAGTAATACAGCTACTATAGCTGTAAAAGGATACATAAATCCTTCAGAGCCTAAATTCGTAACTCCTCGAAAAAATGTATAAATATATGTATCTGGGAATGTAGCAACAAGGGCTCTAGTCCACTGGTCCACATAAGGGACTTCCCCACGAACAATTTTCATAATCCAAATCCCGATAATCACTAGCACAAGTACAGAAAAAGATGTGAATACTATACGACGCTTTTTCAATCTATTAAATCCTCCTGATATTTCATATTCTTATTACTATAATCATAGCTTATCTAATACTAATTTAAAATTAATTTTTCACTTTATTAAATAATGCTATAATAGATGAAAATAAATGAGGGGGAACATTACATGCAGCTTCAAGAAATTCTTAATGCAATTGAGGCATTATATCCAGAAATGGTCGATACTCGCCGCTATTTACACCAATATCCAGAGCTTTCCTTTCAAGAGTATAAAACAGCAGAATACATAGCCAATTTCTATGAAGAGATCGGTATACCATACGAAAAAGGTGTTGGCGGGAATGGTGTAGTTGCTACCTTAACAGGAAGCAAGCCTGGAAAGACTATCGCAATGCGTGCTGACTTTGATGCCCTTCCTATACAAGATGCCAAGGATGTACCATATAAATCAAAGGTAGATGGGGTAATGCATGCATGTGGACATGATGGACATACCGCAACACTCCTAATACTGGCTAAAGTGATGAAATACTATCAAGAAGAACTACCTGGAACTATTGTATTCTTACATCAACATGCAGAGGAATATGCCCCAGGTGGAGCAAAACCAATGATTGAAGCAGGAGTATTAGAAAACGTGGATGCAGTATTTGGAACTCACCTTTGGGCAACTACTCCACTTGGAACGATACAGACTACTAAGGATGTTATGATGGCAGGTGCGGATCGGTTTGAAATAACTATACAAGGTAAAGGCAGGCACGGTGCCTACCCACATGAAACAAAAGATTCCATCGTTATCGGTTCACAACTAGTTACCCAACTTCAACAAATCGTGAGTAGAAGGCTAGACCCTTTAGAAACAGCTGTCCTTACAGTCGGCATTTTTGAAGCCGGCAATGCATTTAATATTATTGCCGATTCAGCTAGATTGGTAGGAACAGTTCGCTACTTGAATACAGATATCCAGGAACAAGTTATTGAAGAAATGGAAAAACTTATAAAAGGCGTGTGCACATCCTATGAGTGCACATATACCTTTAACTATATCAAGGGCTATCCACCAGTAATCAATCATGCTACAGAAGCAGAACTTGTCATGGACGTGAGTAGCAAGCTTCAAGATGTTGAGAAAGTGGAAGAAATCATCCCAGTTATGGGTGGTGAAGATTTTGCCTATTATTTACAAGAAAAACCAGGCGCATTTTTCTTCACCGGAGCAGAAAAAGAAGGAAATCACTACCCACATCATCACCCCCATTTTGACTTTGACGAAAAAGCAATGCCAATCGCTGCAAAAACACTAATCAGCGCCTTCTTCGCTTATCAAGATAAATGAACAAACTTATCAGACTGTCACTTTAACAGGTGATGGTCTTTTTCATTGAAACCTTTTTTTGAATATTTCGTATTACAGACATAAAACAATCTTAGGGGGATGTTTTATGGTACCTAATTATGAAAAAAGGCATTTCTTTATGGCGATAGGAATTGGCATATTATTTATCTCACCAATATTACTATTACTAATTCCGTCCTTTATCGTAAACAGCTTATATCTTGAACCAGGAACTTGGGTTGTAATTGCACCGAGCACCAGCTATTGGCTTTATGGCATCGGTTGCTTACTACTAAGTATAGCCTGCTTTATTATGTACTTATTTAATGTAAGAAAACTTCCTGTCTTTATCGGAATAATACTAATCATTGTGGGGGCATTTTTCCTACTTATTGGTACAAAGCCATTTATAGCCGTATCAGATCAAGGAATTTCTATCCGAGAAAGTACGAGCGAAATAAATTTTTATGCGTGGAATGAGATCGATCATATTAACTATTATGATATTCCTCGTAGTGAAGGTTTCGATACGTATGAGTTCCATTTTCAAGATGGTAACAGCATTCAGTTAGCAGAAAATGGCTTACTCTCGTCTTATCGTTTACACTTTTTCAATATATTTCAAGAAGAAAACCTTACACTTCATTGGAAATAACTCAGTTTAACGTAGGAGGGATAATTTGAATTACTATGACAACGAGTACCAGAATAGACATGTTGATGCTTACAAGCAGTCTGAGTCCTTTTACGGTGATGATGATGTCGTATCTATTGGGCAATGGATTTTGATCTTGATCGGTATTAGTATTCCATTTATTGGGTTAATTGTTACCTTAATCCTTGCATTTGGATCTAATAACGAGAATTTAAAAAATTTTGGTAAAGCAGTACTCATATTAATGATTTTCGGTCTTTTCTTTGGTGTTTTACTTGGAGCTTGTTCGAGTTAGGTTCAGAAGAGAAAATTCATCGGAAATGGAGACTACTAGTAAAAGAAAAAACATTCTTCGGATTAATATCCAAAGAATGTTTTTTTATGCCAGTTTCCGCTTTACATAGCCATTCGTAAAAGCAAAGGTGAAAAGTATCCCACCGACTAATGTAATAAGAAAACCTAGATAGACTTGAGCTAGTATGAAGACTACCGCATATAATACTGTTTGGACCAGAGCTAGCTGAACCATCCATTTTAGTAATGCTTCTCGCCTAGTTTCCTCTTCAACTGGATATAAATCTAACCACATAATAGTTCGATGATGATTATATAAGGTCATCATTTGGAATGTACTCATATACAAGAAAAGAATCGCAAAGGCTATTTTCACCCAGATTGTTGGGATGAAATAAATGAATAATCCTCCGATGATACTCAAACGAACATACATCGATAAATAATCGCCGCCACGGATAAATGTGATGCGATATAAATAATCATACGTGTTTTTTCGCTCAAAAGGTATTTTTCTATCCACAAATGATACTAACCACTGACGCGATTTTATCCTATTTTTCAGATGCGGAACATCGGTAAACATATTGGCAAAACGATAAAAGGATTGCAAGCGATGTAGGTCTTTTTCCAATAGTAGCTCCCATGCTAGTCCTGCTTGCTTTCTCGATTGACTTAAATCATATAAGAATACAATCACAAATAAGATGGTAGTAATACTGACAAGAAGAAGTTCCCCACTGATAAGGAAAAAGAAAACAGCAATATTTAATAATAATCTTGCTACATGGTCAATTACTCGGATATTTTTCTCACGTATTTTTAACATCCACCAGTTAGCAATTAGATTCCATAGTTTAAACACTAGAACAACAGCTATCGTCAGCAAATATGTACTTCCCTCGCGTTCAGGGAAAGATGCCATGTATAATGGCCCAAAAGCTGCTGTGACGATCGCAACAATATAAAGCTGGATCACAAAGCTATAGATTAGTGCATTCCGGAAATAAGCACTCATTTTATGCTCCGCTGGAATCAAAAAAACTAAATCTGGTTCTTTGAGAAGTGTTCGGACGGGACTATAACTTACGACAATACCGAGAATGCCCCCCATTATCCATGCAGTTGGAAAATCCTCATGTAGCTCGGTAAGCCATTGCTGGTAATAATAAGCAAGCGCAGCAATAAAGAACAGCATGGCAAACGCAATATGTCCATTGAAGATATAACGCAAATACCTACTCATATCCTTTAAATGTTCATTAAAACGTTTCATAAAAAAGTCATGTGAATTAAACATGGCTATCTTCCTTCGTTAACTGAACATATAAATCGTCCAGCGTAGCACGAGGCATATCAAATTGTTCTCTTAGATCCTCTAACGTACCAAGTGCTTTGACCTCTCCCTCATGTAAAATGATAAATCGGTCACAATAACGTTCAGCGGTTGCTAATATATGCGTTGACATTAGAATTCCTGACCCGTTTTGTTTCATATCTTCCATTAGCTGCAAGTAAGATTGTATTCCAAGTGGGTCTAAGCCAACGAAGGGCTCGTCCACGATATAAAGAGGCGGTTCAATTAAGAATGCACACATAATCATGACTTTTTGACGCATCCCCTTTGAAAAATGGACAGGAAACCACTTCAACTTCTTTTCCATCCGAAATTCTTTGAGTAAGACCTGTAACCTTTTCTCAAAAATATCCTCAGGTATATTATAAGCCATTGCGGTTAAGCGTAGATGCTCATATAATGTTAATTCATCATAAAGAATTGGCATCTCTGGAATGTAAGCAAGCCTGTTGCGATACTCAGATGGGTTATCTTTAAAAGTCCTTCCATTAATGGAAATGGAGCCTTTTTTCGGTTGCATTAATCCGATGATATGTTTAATAGTTGTACTTTTACCAGCACCATTTAGTCCGATAAGTCCTACGATTTCTTTCTGATTTACATCAAATGAAACACCATGGAGAACATTTTTATGCGTATAGCCTCCAACAAGGTTTTCAATTTGCAATAAAGGTTCCACAAGCTTTCCCCCTATTTTTCTCACTTGTTAAAAATTTTATCACTTATAGACACAAAATCCAAAGGAAACTCTCATACGTTTTTCGACATTTTTTTAAAAAGGTGTGTATAGATTTCTCAAAATGGCTCACAATACTAGTGTAGAGTCGAGGATGACTCACCGCAAACCAATTTGTTTAACACAAATGAGGTGTTAGTGTTGGAAAATAGTGATGTTTCACTTGAACAACATTAAAAAAACAAATGGGGTGTTGGCGAAAGATCATCTAATGAAATAAAACCCTTTTGTTAGAAGACATCTCAACGCCAAGGGATACTAACAAAAAGGTTTTTGTAACCAGTTAAATTGCAACAAGCGAATTAACCGGTAATACAAGTCCCCACATTAGTTTTCTGACCTCGGCTCTACACGAACAGGCTCGCCCTTTTGGGCGATGCCTGTTTTCTTTTATTATTTCCTCTACTCGGCATTTAACTTTACATACGCTTGATTTAATAGATAGAATAGAGGAAAAGTTAGGAGTTGGTATGAAATGGCACATGAAGATTGTATTTTCTGTAAAATTATTGCTGGTGAAATTCCATCTGCTAAGGTCTATGAGGATGAACATGTTTATGCCTTTTTAGATATTAGCCAAGTAACAAAAGGACACACATTGGTCATCCCTAAAACCCACGTGAAAAACATTTACGAAACACCTAGTGATGTTGCGGGAGAATTGTTTACACGAGTTCCTCAAATTGCAAATGCTATCAAAGCGGCTTACAAGCCTGTTGGCATGAATTTATTAAATAATAATGAGGCAGCGGCTGATCAATCCGTCTTTCACCTACATATACATCTAATCCCTAGATATGGAGAAGGCGATGGTTATTCTTCTAACTGGAAGGTTCATACCGATGATTACAAACCAGAGGATTTGCAACAAATTGCTACTGATATAAATAAGGAATTAAAATAGTCAGATAGTTAAAATTTTATCTTTTTATTTCTAATGATGTTTGTTATAATAGATTTAAGTCTTCGCAACTGACAAACAGTGTACAGTTGGAGGATAAAAAAATAAGAGCTTAGTATAGCTTGAGCCTGAGGAGAGGTACAAATGAATACAAGAATTTTAGTTATTTTATCACTACTATTGGGTATAGGTGCAGTATTGCACTTTATCATGCCACCAATCTACGGTGTAACGCCAGACATGATGTTGGCCATGATGTTTATAGGGATTATGCTTTTCCCTAAGCTAAAGTATGTTAGTGTTTTAGCGATTTCAACTGGAATTCTATCAGCATTAACATCGAATGCACCTGGTGGTCAAATTGCTAACTTTATTGAAAAGCCACTTACAGCCCTTATCTTTTTTGCACTCTTTTTATTAATAAAAGACAGAGTCAATAATAAGATAGGTGTTCCTGTTTTAACGGCTATTGGTACAATGATTAGTGGTGCAATATTCCTAACGCTTGCGTTATATGTCGTTGGATTGATGGACGGAGTATTCCTATTATTTTTTGCAACTGCTGTTTTACCAGCAGCTGGCTTAAACACTGTATTAATGATTATCATTTTTCCAGTTGTTCAACAAATTCTTAAACGATCCAAGCCAATCACAGTCTAAAAATAATACCAAATCCTCTGGCATACTTATTGTCAGGGGATTTTTTTAACGGTATAGTTAAGAAGAGCTAGACTACATAATGGATAAAATAGAGAAAAATTGAAATACTATAGTAAGCGGGAAAGGAGCGGGATTTTGTATGGCAAATGGTAAATCACTCGTTCTAGGAATGATGGTTGGGAGCTTAATCGGTGCAACAGCTACCCTTTTAAGTACACCAACGTCAGGAAGAGAACTACGCACAAAGGTAAAGGACCAGTCTGTTGAATGGAAAGAACTTTTAGACAACCTTAAACTCGATGGTTTACGGCTAAAAAATCAGATCGCAGCAACCTCTAAAGAAGGGGTTTCTATGATGAAAGATTTAACACAAGAAATGAAGAGCTCTATTGGAGAATGGAAAGCTTCTGTTGAACCACATGAAAAGAATATTCGTGAATACCTAGTACAGATTGAATCCAGTCTTAAGGATTTAGAAGAAAAAGTACAAAAGAAATAACAAATAAAAAGCTATCTCAGGTAACCCCCGAGATAGCTTTTTGTTTTACTATTCTTTTGGTTCTAGGTCTTCTATAGAATTTATATCCATATATGCAGGAACAACTAGACCAATTTTGGCACCTGTTAAATTAGCACCAAGATCAACAAAGTCTTCTTGGTAGCTTTCGTAGAAATCTTTATGCGTAATTGGCATCCAAGGGGCTACAGACGCATCGCCATCGCCATTAGCAATCGATTCAAACACTACAGCAACATCAACTGGTGTAATCGTTACATCAAACCCTTTTTGTTCCATTGCATATTTAACAACATTAGATGATGCACGCTCAGAATCCCAAGGTGTAGAAACTAGTTCTACTTTAACACCATCAACATCATTAACTCCTTCTAGCCATTGATCCACTTTATCTTGATTATCTTCTACCCATTGTTTTGCTATAACAGCAATATCTTCACCAGAATCCTTTGATTCAAACATAATTGCTTCCATATCTGCTACTTCCCAGTTAAACTGATCTAGGATTTTGTATGCTTCTGGTTTTTCTTCTTCCAGACCCTTTCTTGCAATGGTCTTAATTTCTTCCACTCCACCATAAATTCCTTTTGGATCCTCTAAATATTTCATATCAGGATATTTAGCGAATGTCCAATGTGGATTCCAACCCGTAATAATAATCGGTTCTTCATTGTCCATTGCTTTATCTAACTCAGTAGCCATAGCTGCAGTTGAAGATAGTTCAACAGACCAACCACTTAATGACTCATATTCTTCTATTGCCTTTTCCGTTGTTACGCTGATACCTGCTCCTGGCTCAATTCCAGTAATCGTATAATCTACAGCTTCACTATAACTTGTTTCACCATTCGATGCTTCGGATGAGCTCATATCGTCACCATTGTCACCACAGCCAGCTAATACTAATGCACTTGCTAAACCAATTCCTAATAACATTTTTTTCATTAGTCAAATCTCCTTAATTTTTTCGAATTAAGCATTATAACCTTAATATTCAAGTAAAAAATTCAATAATAAAAGCAGACTCCACAATAAGTCTGCTTTTATTCGGATGTTATTATTTTGCTTCTAAATCTTCAATAGAATCGATATCCATATAAGCAGGAACAACTAAACCAATTTTCGCACCTTCAAGGTTTGGACCTAAGTCCACTAAATTGTCTTTGTGCTCTTCATATAAGTCACCATGTGTTCCTGGTAACCATGCTGCTACCATTGCATCAGTTTCACCTGTAGCAACAGACTGCCACATAATTGCGTTATCAAGTGGAGTTACTGTAACGTTAAATCCAAGATCTTCAAGTACTTTACGAACAATATTAGTAGAAGCGACTTCTGTATCCCATTCCACGTAAGCTAATTCAATTTCAGTACCATCAACTTCTTCAACGCCGTTAGTCCATTCAGCAACTTTTTCCGCATTATCTTCTACCCATTTATTCGTTGTTTCTACTACGTCAGCACCATTAGAAATCTCTAGCATAACTGTTTCCATATCTTCCGTAGTCCAGTTAAATTGATCTAACACTTTATATGCATTTGGCATGTCAGCTTCTAAGTCTGTACGTACCATTGTATTAATTGTTTCCGCATCACCGAATACCCCTTTAGGGTCTTCTAAATACTTTAAGTCATACTTTGCGAATTTCCAGTGTGGAGACCAACCAGTAACAACAATTGGTTCTTCATTCTTAATAGCTTCGCCTAGCGCTGTTGCCATCGCACCACTAGAAGATGCTTGTACTTCCCAGCCATCTAAGCCATATTCTTCAACTGTTCTTTCAGATGCTTTAAATACACCTGCTCCAGCTTCAATACCTGTAATGGTGTAATCTAATTGTGCACTTTCACTTTCTGTAGTTTCAGTCGTATCACCATCATCAGATCCACAACCAGCTGCTACAAGTGTTAACGAAAGTCCTAGTGCCATACCAAGACGTTTCCAATTTTTTCTTAACATAAAATAATCTCTCCCCTTTTAATATATATATGGACTTTTCGAAACCGAAAAGGAACCAACATTTATAATTGGGGGAACAGAGTCCCCCAAAACTAACTTTATTCTTTTGAATTTGCACTTTGTGTAAAGCGGTCAATAATGATCGCAAGAATAACAATTCCAATACCAGCAACAAATCCAGTACCGACTTGTGCACGTTGTAGTGCAGATAATACTTCTCTTCCAAGTCCTGGTGCACCGATCATAGACGCAATAACTACCATTGATAGTGCAAGCATTACTGTTTGGTTAATGCCTGCCATAATCGTTGCCTTTGCCATTGGTAATTCAACTTTTAATAATTTCTGCGTACCAGTACTACCAAACGCTTCTGAAGCCTCTACTAACTCCTTAGAAACTTGACGAATACCTAGGTTAGTAAAACGTACCGTAGGTGGTGTTGCAAAAATGAGTGATGCGAATATACCAGGTACCATTCCGATTCCGAAGAATGCAACAGCTGGGATTAGGTATACGAATGCAGGCATCGTCTGCATAAAGTCTAAAATTGGCTTCATAATTGCTTCAACCGTATTACTTTTGGACATTAATATCCCAATAGGTACCCCAATAATAACGGATAATAAACTAGCAATAAGGACTAGAGTAAATGTGTTTATTAAGTGTTCCCAGTACCCTTGGTTATCGATTAACCAAAGTCCAACAATTGAAAATGCTGCTAACCCTAATTTTTTCCCACTTATGAAAAATGCTATTAATGCAACAATAATAATAATGATAAAAGGTGGCACAAGCATTAACTTATCAGCCGTAAACTCCATGAATTCACCGAAATGTTCTTTTATCGGTTCAAATAAAAATGAAAATCCTTCTGTAATTTGATCTGTTAACCATTCTGTACCTTCTGCTATCGGGATTCCATTTGTAAACCAATCTTTAAGCATATTCAGAATCCACCTCACTTTCTCCAGCTAAAGCTGCAATAACTGCACCTCGAACAATGATTCCTACTAATCTATCATTTTCAACGACTGCAGTTGGAATAGATGAACCGTTGATGATGGTAAAGATTTCATTCATCGGTGTGTCTTTTTCAACCTGCTTTATATCTGTGAGTAATATTTCCGATATATCGCGGATATCTTTTTTCTTTGCTTCAGAAGCATCTTCTGCTGTAACATAACCTTTTAAATTACGTTTACTGTCCACAGCTAAAATACTTGAAATGCCTGCTTCCTTCATGCGTTCTAAAGCTACACGCGGTCCGTGTTTTTCAATATTAATTGTTTCTGGACGTTTCATAATATGGTTAGCGGTTAATACTTTCGAACGGTCAACATCTTCAACGAAGCGTTCTACGTAATCATTAGCTGGATTCATAAGAATCTCTTCCGGTGTACCGATTTGAACAATTGAACCGTCCTTCATTAAGGCAATTCGATCACCTATTCGTAGTGCTTCATCTAAATCATGTGTAATAAAGATAATGGTCTTTTTCATAGTAGATTGAAGGTCAATCAACTCGTCCTGCATATCTTTACGTATTAATGGATCTAATGCAGAAAATGCTTCGTCCATCAACAATACCTCTGGGTCGTTTGCAAGTGCTCTTGCTAGACCTACGCGTTGTTGCATTCCACCTGATAATTGATCAGGTTTTTGATCGGTATAACCACCTAAACCAACTAATTCAAGTGCCTCTCTTGCCTTTTTGGCTCTTTCTTCTTTAGGCAACTTTTGAATTTCTAGACCATATTCAGCATTTTGTAATACCGTACGATTAGGAAATAGTGCAAAACGTTGGAACACCATACCAAGCTTTTCACGACGTACCTGGCGAAGTTCCTTTTTATCCATTTTTGCTAAATCCTGTCCATCAATCAAAATACTTCCTGTAGTTGGTTCAATTAATCGGTTAATAAGCCTTACTAATGTTGATTTACCACTACCAGAGAGCCCCATAATAACGAAGATTTCTCCTGGTTCAACTGAAAATGAAGCTTTATTAACTCCGACAGTACTTCCTGTCTTTTTTAATATTTCTTCTTTAGATGAGCCTTGATTTAAAAGCTCTATTGCTTGTTTTGGATTTTTACCAAAAACCTTAGTTAGGTTTTTTGCCTCAATAATTGGCAAATCCTTCACCTCTCTCATAAACTTTATTTTTATGCACGCACAATTAAATGTTAAGTTCGTAGATTAATAGTTTGTACTTAAAACTGGCCGCGTTTTTGCTTACTTTAATACTATACACCTTATTGTACGAACCGGACAAACTTTGTATTCGTTTATTTTCGATTAAATTTTTCATACAGTTTAAACTGTACGAACTAAACAAAGGTTTTCCTTAATAATCCTTCCAAATACTCTAAAATCCACCCCAACCATCCATTTTTAAAAATAGAAAGACTATTGTAACCTTAGATGTAGGGGAAGTTTAGGAGGTTTGCATGTTGGATAACACAGGTGAAAAGTTTAAAAATGGAATTCTTCTAGAATTTGCGAAGACGGTTGAATTATTTGGTTTATCTCCAATTGAATCAAGAGTTTTTACTATATTATATGTGGAGGGAAAACCTCTAACATTAGATGAAATGAGTGAAGCTTTAGGAAAGAGCAAGACTTCAATGAGTACCAGCATTCGTAGTTTAGTAGAATTAAATTTAGTAAAACGTGTATGGAAAAAAGGTGTCCGCAAAGATCTATTTCAAGCTAATACACAGCTCTACAAACATTTTATGAGTTTTTATCTGAAGAAATGGCTCGATGAAACCGAGGTCCGTAAAGAGGCTCTGGCTGAAATTAAGAACCAAACTGATCAATTAGCCTCTGGTGAAGTGGATGAGAACTTGCAAAACAAACTGAACAACTTATTAGATTTCCATAATAAATTGACTGATTTTTTCAAAGAAGCTTCAAAAACAAAAAATGATGGCTCGTAGGATTTCAACCTCCTATAAGCCATCTTTTTTTATGATTCGAATAAATTCTTCTAATAGATTAGGAAAGTGACCCTCTTTTCGTAATGCATAGATTGTTTCAGTAGGGTCTAGTTTTTCATTTAACAATCCGGCAAACCGCACTAAATGAGAAGAATAATCAAGCAAGCCCTCATCTTTTTGTTCCTTATACTCCAGATCCATATCCTCTAATATAGAAAAGATCTCCTGATATTCTTCTTCTGACACGTTTTTCTCGATTACAAGCTTGGTAAAAGGGAATTTTTGAACATCTATAATTTTCGTTAGCAAATGTAAATGAAATGTTGCTAAATTGTTATCTTCTAGCATACGGTTTACCCTCCTATCACCCACTCAAGCAATTATTATCAGAATATAATCTTTATTACCAGTATTTTTATATATATTTTTTTCGTAAAGTCTATTGCATTTTTCTTCATTAAATACTATTATCAAAAAAGCAATTTGAAAAATAGTCATGAACAAGTGGTTATTTCTCATAATCTAGCATAAGAAGTGGAGGAGGAAGGCTAATGATGAATTGCTGGAAATCAATAAATATTAATAAGCAATACGGCAAAAGATGGGTCAATTTAATCTCTTGCTTCACTGCATTAGTAACCTTCATCCTTTTATATGTACCATTCTCAATGTTACATCAAGGTAATACTGTAAGTGATTCAGGAATTACTCTATTCTTGATAGCAATCATCCTGTTGCCAACACTTCATTCGTTATTGCATATTTTACCATTAATTATGATAAATAGAAGAATTAATTTAATCATCAATCGAAAAAAAGCATTACCTATTTTTACTTTTCATACCGATGCTCATATTAAGAAGTATGCTTATATCCTTTCTGCACTGGCTCCAACAATTGTGATTACAGTTCCAGGAATCCTTGCATCCATTCTATTCCCAAGCATCCATGTATACTTCTTATTAATTACTTCTTTAAATATAGGTTTATCATTTCTTGACTTTCTAATCATCCGTCATATTCTACGCGCACCTAAACACTCCTTCGTAGAAAAAGACGAAGAAGGTTTTGATATCTTGCTAAAAGCAAATTAGATGAAGAGGCAGCCTCACCTGCCTCTTCTTTTTTTTACTATCCAACAAGTGAAATTTTTGTTACAGTATTTTATAGATAATTAACATAGTATTATTTGTATAGAAGTATCTTTTTATACTAGGATTCTATCAATACTTTTTGTACAAGGGGGTTCGTAAGGTATGTTTTTTATTTTTCTTGTCTATGCATTCATAATTTTATTCATATTCAACTCTTTAGCAGATAAATTCTGTAAAAAGCTAGAAATGAATGCAACTAAGCAAGCAAATGTTTTCCGTATTACCAACATTATGATACTTATCTTACTTGTATCCTCATATGTAAAAGTATTAAATGTTATGGTTTAAACGGTAAGCTAAACCGAATTGTGTAAAAACTGAGTAATTATCCGTATGACTATTATTTTATAGACAAACTGTGTTATATTAATCAATAGTCAACACAAAGTTACAATTAGATTAGGAGTGTAAACGTAATGAAAAAACTAACAATTGCAGCGACTCTTACGGCTGGAGTATTGCTACTTTCTGCATGTAGTCCTGAAGAAGATACAAAATCAGGATCAGATGAAGCTACATCAGACTCAGCAGTAGTAGTTGAATCTAAAGTAGGAGACATTACAAAGGATGACTTCTATAATGAAATGAAAAACTATATTGGGGAAAGTGCCCTTTACAATATGGTAGTCATTAGAGTATTAGAAGATAAATATGAAGTATCCGATGAAGAAGTAGACGAAGCTGTTCAAGAGGCAAAAGATGCACAAGGCGATATGTTCTCTATGTGGTTAATGCAACAAGGTTATCCAGATGAAGACGCATTCCGTGAGCAAACTTACCAAAGACTTCTTCAGGAAAAGCTTATGTTTGAAGATGTAGAAATTTCTGATGCACAAATAGAAGAGAAATTTAACGAAATGAAAGAAAATAATGAACTTCAAATCCGCGCTAGCCATATTTTAATCCAAGAAAACGAGGAAACTTCAGCAGAAGAAGCTGAAGCACTTGTTCAAGAAGTACAACAAAAACTTGATGAAGGTGCTGACTTTGCTGAATTAGCTAAAGAATACTCTACGGATGGTAGTGCAGCGAATGGTGGAGATTTAGGTTATTTTGGAACTGGTAAAATGGTAAAAGAATTTGAAGAAGCTGCATTCGCTCTTGGTGAAGACGAAGTTAGTGGACCAGTTAAATCAGAATTTGGTACTCACTTTATTAAAGTAACAGATGTACCTACATTAGATGAGAAAAAAGAAGAAATTCGTCGTCAGCTGGCAATGGAAGAAATTGATTATACAGCTGTTCAAGAAAAAATGGACAAACTAATCGAAGATGCTAAGATTGATGTGAAAATTGAAGAATTCAAAGATTTATTCGTAAAACCAGAAGCACAAGGTTAATAAATAGTAAATAGAAGGGTCTGACTCCCAAAATACAACATAACTTACAGTTGTATTTTGGGAGTCAGACCCTTTATGCGCTATCTCTAGTTCGCTGTTTCCTCCTGTTTAAGGCGACGGCTTTCACGTTCATCTTCAATTCGTTTCATATACACTTGACCATCTCGCTCAATAAAGTGCTGTTCTAACTCTCTTTCAGCACGCATCGCTCGAAACGCCATATAGCCACTAAAGAAGATAAATAGAATTATCATGAAAACCCACCAAGGCATTCCTAGAATCATGTTTTAACCTCCTTGTCCAAACTTACTTAATTCATTTATATGTACAAGAAGGTAAATTAATTACTGGAATTAAGGTTATGATTCAAACGTCGGCTTGTAGAATGAACGATTGTCCATAGCAAATATGCGCTCTGTAAACTCTCCTGGCTTTACCTTATCTAATGCTCGGTTTAACATATTCATTTTCGCATCAATTAGATCAATGAGATGCAGTAGTTCTGCTTCACGAACTAATGGAGGCGTAGGGCTCCCCCACTCTGCTTTTCCATGATGAGACAGTACTAAGTGCTGTAAAATTAATACCTCTTCTCCCTCTATTTCCATTTCCTTAGCCATATGGCCAATCTCCTCAACCATAATTGGTATATGACCTAGTAGCTTACCTTGAAGTGTATAAGAAGTAGAAACAACTCCAGAGAGCTCCTTAATCTTTCCGATATCATGCAAGATAATGCCAGCATATAGGAGATCTTTGTTTACTTGTGGATATAGTTCACAAAGTTCACGTGCAATCTTAATCATGCTTACAATATGATGAGCTAGTCCGGACACATATTCATGATGATTCCTAGTTGCAGCTGGATATAGAAGCAATGGTTCTTGGTACTTTTTAATAATTGCTCGAACGATACGCTGAATGTGAGGATTCTGCATCTCAAAGATAACTTCAGTTAACTTAGCCATTAATTCTTCCCGCTCAACTGGAGCTTTTTCAAGGAAATCAGCTAGTTGAACACCATCTGTTGGCTGTGCCAATCGTATAGACTGAATTCTCATCTGGGGCTTACCACGAAATTGATTCAATTCACCAGCAATCCGAATGATTTGTTCTTGGATAAAGATTGATTCATCTTCTTGGGTGATGTCCCAAAGTTTTGCCTCGATTTCTCCTGTAGCATCTCTAAGAACTAGTGTTAAAAAAGGTTTACCATTACTGGCAGTTCCCTTCATTGAATCCTTAATTAATACGAATCCCTCAAATGAGTCCCCCACTTGATGTTGACCAATTCCTTTTTTCACAACAATTCCTCCCCCATAATAGAAATGAGATTGACTGCGTAAATCTTAGCATAATGTCAATCTCAGTTGTAAATGATTATTTATTTTTTGGGATATATTCAAAAATCTTTCCTGATTCAACAAGATGAATAAACTTCATTAACCACTCATAATAATTTCTTGCATATTCTAACCTATCTATATCCCTATTGATTCGTTCCTTCAGTACCTCATCATCCGTCGAATCGTAAAGGCTTTTTAGCTCCTCTATTGCCTCGTCTGCTTCTTCAATATTGGATTCGGTATTTTTTCTCCAGCGGTTACCGAACAATGATGTAAATGATTTATACCAATCCTCTTCTGATTTATATAGGTCTTTACGGATTCCTTTTTTAAAAGTGGATTCCACCATTTTCATATCATATAGAGCCCGTACTCCTGTAGACATACTAGTCTTACTCATAACTAGAGCTTCTCGCATATCATCTAAAGTCATCGGTTCATCGGAAAAATATAATACTCCATATAATCTGCCAACAGATGAAGTTAGGCCATATAGATTCATGTTCTTAGCAATCGTTTGAATAAACTGCTCTATTGTTTCTTCATGTTTCTCCCAATCTTGATTTTGCTTGTCCTCTGTCAACGGATGCCCCTCCATTAAATGTAAGATATACGAAGCCTCTGATAAATTATCTAGATAATACAAAAACATCTAAATTACTAATTATATAGTTTAACACTATCAACTCGTATACGCTAATTTACTATTAATTTTCTACTAAGGGTACCACTTTTGTCAACCTGAGTAAATTTTTGTCACTTATTTGCGAAATAATATCCTGTCTACAAGTAAAGAAAAGTATTTGATGACGTGATGCTATCTGCTCGAGAATTTGTATCACCCGATCATTCCGTTCTACATCAAAATGCACAAAAGCATCATCGATTATAAATGGCATATGCAAGTTTTCACTCATAACGGTGCTAATAGCAAGTCGCAAGGAAACATACAATTGATTGATAGTACCCTGTGAGAGTTCCTGTACAGTAAATCGAATACGATCCTTTCGTTCCACTATAAATGGTTTTTCCTCGGCTGGCGGATATACATGGATATACGCATTCTCCGTTAACAGTTGAAAAAAATGTGTCGTCTGCTCCAATACTTTAGATAAGTACTTATCCCGAAAGTTCCCCTTCGTTTCTGTTAGCAACTCTCTCGCGGTTTTCTGAATAGCCCACTCTCGTGCTTGTCGCATTAGCTTTTCCTGTTCCATTTGAAACTGATGTAATGTTACTGAATACATCTCGGAGGTCTCTAACCTTTGGAATTCAATCGTAATCTGTGCTAGTCTCTGTCGCTTACTTTCTAGCGATTCTTCCAATTCTAGTACAACTTTATCCAGCTCACTCAACTCTATTTCAATTGAGCTTAACTTAGGTGGTTGATTAATAAGCTGATCCCATTCTTCGACCGTAAAAAAGCTAGAGAATTGTTCTTTGATTTTTTCACAACGGTAAATTAGATCTTCTTTCTCTGTCAGCTGCTTAGATTTCTGGTAAAAATCCTCTTCATCTGTAGCATTAGCAAAATCCAATAATAAAGAAATTTCTTTATTTACGGTCTCAAATTGGATTCTGCGCTCATCTAGTTCCTTATCTAATTCTCTTAGCATCACAGATATCTGTTCTATTTGTTTCTCACGAACTCGAAAGGCTTCTATCTCCAATTCTATTCGCTCTAGCCTGGTTTGCAATGTTTTCGGTGAATTTTCAAAATCATACTTCTGAAAGAATGCAGATACTCTCTCCTTGAAATTTTCAATATGCTTTTGAATTTCTGTTTCAAGCATTTTTAATTCACCAACACGTTTTACATCTTGTAATATCGTTTTTAAAGAAAGATATAGTTCTGGCCAATATATAACATCGATATTAGCTAAAAAGGAATACATATTTTGATGACTAGATATTTTCTGTTGTATATCCCTATCTCTTTTCTCTATTAGCATTTTTTGCTCGTTCAATTGATTTAGCTGAAGGTCAGAATCTCTTAATTTATCTAGAAGCAAATCTTGCTCCCGCTTTAATTCCTGATCCATTAGAAGAAGCTCTTCAGCCTTATTTCTATCATTTTCTGTAATCAAGGTCTTTGCATGTGATTCTCCCGTATTTGTTAACATTGCTTCCATATTTTGAATGGACTTTTTTCCATTTACCCATTGCGCTGCCCCTATCAAAATACTTAGCACAGTAATATTTAGAAGAATTAAATTATCGGATAAAAAAGCTAGCATTCCAAACAGAATACTAATAACCACACTGAAACCTAACACAAACCCAATCCGTTTATTTGTTTGACGCTTTGTTTTCTTCCATTTAGCCTGTTTCTCGACAGTTTCTTTTTGTAGAGCAAGAAGCAACTTGTTCTCTTTATAAGAGTCCAACACTTCCTCTAGTTCTTTTCTTTTATCAGAGGAAAGTAAATTGACTTGAATATCCTGCAATTCCTGTTCAATAAGAGCCTGTTTAGCTTCTTGAAGGTGTTTATTCTCCTTATTGGTTTCCATTTCTGTTTTCTGTTTTTCAACTTCATTCTTTAAATCATTCCACTCTTTCTCTAAATGGAATGGCAAATGTAGGTCGAGTAATTCTTTCATCTGTATACCAATATTTAATTCGTTTAATTTAGTGGTAATTTCCTCATTAAGTTTGTTTACTTGTTCTTGGATATTTAATTGTTCTTGTATCTGATTTTGATAGCGTGAATGGTCAGTGAATAATTTTACTGCTTCTCCAATGGCGAATTGGTTATTTTTAGAAGTTAACACTTGTTGTTCCTGAATATAACGCGCTTTACTATTTTCTATCCCCTTTAAGTCGCTCTTTAGTGGGTATAACCTATCTTTTAGAGCTTCTAATCGGTCTATCCCTTTCTCAGGGAAAGAAATAGTGTCCGGTAGCTCGGTAAGTCTATTTTGATGACGACTGTGCTCTTCTACTTGCGGGAGCGCTTGGAGTATTTTTTCAAGCAGATATTGCTTTTTCTTCTGCTCTTTTATTTCCTGCGTAACGGAATCAATACCTTCTTCCAACGATAGAATGGTATTTTTCTTTTCCCGATAGGATGCATCCTCTCGCTTCATCTCGGTAAGTTGCTTGTGGAGTTGTGTAAGCTTTGTCAATTGCTGATTAATAACCGGATTCTTACCATATGGCTTAAAGTAGTCACTAATTCGTTGATCAAGCTTTTTTTCTATTGCATGAATCCTCGTTGAACCTGTTAAACCAATTCCAAGTAGAACTTCACTAACATCTTCCTCTTTAATATCTTGTATTCTATTTAAATCGGTTGCTGAAAAGGAAAAAATAGCTTGATACGTTTTCTCATCGATCCCATGTAACCTTTCTTGAAGCCATACTTCATCATGCTCACTTCCATCCGCAGTAAAACATAGTGCACCACCATTTCGAGTGTCACTTAACCGTTCAATTGTATATGTACCGACATCATGGTCATGGACAGTTAATTGTCCTCCCATTTTATTACTCGTTTTTGGTTGATAGAATTTCCGTTGTTTGGGTGGGAGTCCAAAAAGCATAAATCTTATAAAGTTCTGCAATGTCGTTTTTCCAGATTCATTTTCACCGTAAATTGTTATGAACGATGTTTTTGAAAAATCGATATCATAATCGACCCATTTACCAAACCCATAGATAGTTGCTTGGAGTATTTTCATTATTTAATCTCACTCCTTCATAAGCTCGTGAATCACAAGTTCATAAGCTTCTTTTTTAACCATTTCTTCATCTTCCTTAGTTAACATCTCTAAATACTTTCTTGCATCCTTATGCTGAAATAACTCATCTAAATAATCTATGGGTGAAAAGTGTTCAAGCTTGGTAGTCAACTCGCCAAGGAAATGTTCACCTTTTAAACTAATCTCAGAAGATGGACTTGTGTTTTTAACAGTACATCGAAAAACATAAATCCAATTTTTCTGTTGTGTAAAACTTTCATTGATGATTTCTATCATTTCCTCTAATAGATGTTCATTTTTCCATTCGATAATATTATGGTGATTACTAATTAGGGTTACATCAAGCAATTGTGGAACAAAGTTGTTTAGTTCTCTCAATTGATTGATAATTGCACGTTCTACTTGATGAATTGTCTCACATTCAGATAAGTCAATGGTGGCCCGTTGAAATTCAATTGCATGAAGGGAAATAAATTCTATTGTTTGTTTTCCTTCACTAAGTTCAACATAATAACAGCCTTTAGCTCCTATTTCCTTACGATTTCTTCCTTGAATATTACCTGGATAGACAATCATTGGCTTCTCTTTTAATACTTCTCTTCCGTGAATATGCCCTAATGCCCAATAATCCATATCCTTTTCCACTAGTTCCCCTAGCTTAAAAGGCGCATACGTATCATGTTCGGTATTACTTTCGATACTGCCGTGGAGCATTGCTATATGGAATGGGGTATCTGTATCTTCCTTTTCGTATTCCTCTATCTTTCTTTCTGTAACAGCTCTGCGCTCATAGCTAAATCCATAGATTTTTGCTAACGACGTATTTTCCTTTGTATATAGATATGACTGTACTTGTTCATCTGAGAAGATATGAACATTATCAGGATATGTAATTGGATAGATGTTACCGTCGATAAAATCATGGTTACCATAGGATAGATAAACTTCTATCTGATGACGTTGTAGTTCCTGAAAGGCATTTCGCAAACTAATTTGTGCCTTAAGACTTTGCTTTTCATTATCAAATAAATCCCCTACTAATAGAATAAAATCAACTTTCCTCTTAATTGCTGCTGCTACGAGATTATTAAGTGCTGTAAAGGTACTTTGCCGAATTTCTTGAAATAGAGTCTCCTCCACATCGGATAACCCTTTAAATGGACTATCTAAATGCAGATCCGCTGCATGAATAAAGGAAATTTTCTTTTCCAATATCATCCCTCCTCTTTAGTATTATTTTATCAGATACAACAAGCGAATGCACGTTCGGTGTATTGGGCATAAAAATACACACTAAAAGATAGAATTTCTCTTTCTTTTAATGTGTATTTCAAACCTAATAAGATATTGTTATATAAAGGAATGCAATTTTGTATATCCTCAAAGCAGCCAGTATACACGGAGACTCCTTGAAAAAGGAAACCACTTTTTCTGCGTGCGATGTTTCGCTGTCGAAGTGATCCTTGTCCTGCGGGAGGATAGGCTTAGGTGAGACCCCAGTGATGCACCTGCGTCTAATAGCGTCGCTTCGAAGCGTGCTTCCTCGGTGCAAGGCTGCAAAAGAAGCATATTCAAGTAGTAGCCTGGCTCACCAGCCGCCCGCGGCAAGGTAGACACTGCGATGGTTCTTTCGAGCAGATGTCGCCCCTGTGCTGGAAGTAAAAGCGGAGTGTATACTGGCTGCGGACTTCGATAAACAATTCTATACGCTATTCCTTCTTAGTAAGCTTCATCGCCTTTTTAATATCTTTCAACGAGCTTGAGTTCCCATACATAAGTACTCCGCCTTTATAAACTTTTGCACCAATTACCGCAAATAAGATAATCGTTCCTACTAAAATACCAACTGAGAGGAAAACTTCCCAAATAGGAATTTCCAACAGTCCAACACGGATAAACATTAGCATCGGTGCAAAGAACGGTATATAAGATGTGATGGTGACAATCTGTGATTCTGGAACATTCATTCCAAATATAGCTAAGAAGAAGGCTACTACAATTAACATCATAATTGGCGTAATCATCTGATTTGCTTCTTCCACTCGACTAACAAGCGACCCTAGCATTGCTGCTAAGGTAGCATACAATAAATAGCCCAATACAAAGAATAGAACACCATACAACAGGATGGAAAAAGAAGCATTGTGTAAACCAAAGGATTCAATCAATCCACCTATTTGGTCCTGTTTTGACTGCAGCATCACGATTGCAATCAGGGCAAATATTGCAATTTGGGTTAAACCTAACAAGGCAATCCCGACAATCTTAGCAAACATATGCGTAATTGGAGAAACACTTGATACTAATATTTCCATCACTCGGGAGGATTTTTCAGTTGCTACATCTGTTGCTATAAGATTTCCGTACATTAGAACTGCAATATACAACAAAGTAACCATCATATAAACTATCCCACGGGCCTGATTCATTTCCTCTTCTGATTTCCCACTATCATCTATCGTTATTTTATCTAATGCAATTGGGGAAAACACTTCTGCCATAGCAGCCTCATCAATTCCCAACTGTGCAGTGGCTATAGTAATTTTTAGCTGTTGTAACTTTTGTTGAATTTCCATTTGGAGCTCCGCATCGGTTATGTTTTTCGCATAAAATGTAGCTTCTGGCAAGCCTTCATCATTCAAGTTAATCGTTACTAAAGCTTCATACTCCCCTTGCAACACTTGTGATTTTCCTTCTTCCAGCGTTCGGGAATATGGTTCGATTAAGGAATCACCACCGGTACTCGGCAACAAGCTCAGGTCATCTAATAATTCACCCGATTCATCAATAATTGCTACTTTCGTTTCCTCATCCCCTTCGAACGATTCAATAATAGATTCAAAGTTTACTAACACCAACATAAATACCAAAATTAATATAGTACTAATTAAGAAAACTTTTGTTTTTAGCTTCGTTAAATAAGTGTGTGAAGTAATCAGCCAAAACTTATTCATAGCGAGCACCAACCTTCTCTATAAAAATATCATTTAGAGAAGGCTCTTCCAATTCAAACTTACGAACAAAACCTTTTCCTTGCAGTTCACTAAATATATTTTGTGATACATTCTCATCCGTAATTTGTAACAGACAGCCTTCCATTGTTTGCTTATATCTAACCACTCCATGTAGGTCTCTTAGAAAATCTAAAGGAATATCTGCGTGTATGATTAGATTTTTCTTACCAAATGAACGCTTAATTTCACGTAATGATCCCTGAACTACTGGAGTGCCTTTTTGTAAGATACATACGTGCTCACACAATTCTTCAACGTGGTCCATTCGGTGCGAGGAAAAAACAATAGAAGTGCCTTGATTTTTCAAGTCTACAACTGCTTCCTTTAACATCTCTACGTTAATAGGGTCTAGCCCTGAAAATGGTTCATCCAAGATTAATAGTCTTGGTTTATGAATAACCGCTGAAATAAATTGGATTTTTTGCTGATTCCCCTTAGACAGCTCTTCCACCTTTTTGTCTATATACTCCGGTACCTCAAATCGCTCTAGCCAATTTTGTAACTCGTCTGCCGCTTCTCGTTTATTCATCCCTCGTAAACGTGCCAGATAAACAATTTGCTCCTTTACCTTTAGCTTTGGATATAGCCCTCTTTCTTCAGGTAAATATCCAATAATACTACTTTTTTCATAATCTATCTTTTCTCCGTTCCATGAGATATCTCCTGATGATCGTTCTAATAAACCTAGTATCATCCGGAAAGTCGTCGTTTTTCCAGCGCCATTTCCCCCTAAGAATCCAAACATTTCATTTTCGGGGATTTCAAGTGTAAGATTATTAACCGCAGTATGTTTTCCGAAACGCTTCGTTACATTTTTAAGTAGTAATGTCATAGATGTCACTCCTTTCTACTCTTTTGATTGATAATAAGCCGCTGCAAATCCCATAATAATACAATGCAGCATGTAAAGCGCTGTTAATAGGAAAAATGCAAATGAAATTCCATCAAAAATAATCACAATCGGCCATGCGATAAGCATAATGACGAGCATGATATCCCAAGTACGACTCTTTGCCTGATTGTTAACTTGATAGTAACGTTCATCATACCGATAATTTTTCTTCCCTATTCTTCTTTGAATGAAGAATATACTTAGCATGAATAAATAATTGGCAATTAAAATTAAGACCACCCATGGTGCTTCTAAAAATTCCTGACTAAACATCATAATCCCCCCAAGCTAATTTGAATCTTTCATCTGAAAATAAAGTCCCGCTATTGCCATTGAAAGCATATGCAAGATAAATAGCGCCATTAAGAAAAAGTAACTAAATAAACCGCCTTCTACAACAAGGACTATTGGCATTGAAATAAGTATGATAATTAACATGAAGTCCCATGCTTTAGCTTTGGCACGGTTCGATTTATAGTGATACCGCTCATCGTAATGATGTTCCTTTTTCCCTTTCAGGCGTTGGTGCAGAAATGTTATTAGGAGCCAAAGAAACATAATAAAAAACATAAGTAGAACCCAAGGATTCTCTAATTCACCGAACATTCTCATCCCCCTCAAAAATAAATAACTCTTCTATGGAGCATTCAAAGATTTGTGCAAGCTTATGCGCTAATACTAATGATGGTTTATACTTGCCTTTTTCTAAGGAAATAATCGTCTGCCGTGATACTTCTAATAATTGTGATAGTTCTTCTTGTGTCATGTTTCTCTCTGTTCGTTTTTCACGGATTTTTGTTTTCATAATATCTCCCACTTTTTTGTAAAGTTAACTTTACGTAAAGTTTACTATACATTTAACTTTCATGTCAAGGCTGCTTTACATAATTTTACCTAAATTTCTTTTAAGAAGGATTTTTAATAAAAAAGTCGAATATAAAATAATAAGAAAAACTTCAGGAGGTAAACAATGAGGAATTATGTTTTAACTGTATTTGAAAAATCCGGGAAAAAATTATTAGACGAATCGTTTCAGGCCGCTAATGATCAAGAAGCAAAACAATTAGGCGAAAAAAAGCTTGAAAAAGAAGGTTATTTAGAACATACGCATCGATGCGTTTCTCCAGAGGCGAAACTAATTTTATTTCATCGATAAGAAAAAGGCCGTCATTAGCTAATTCCTAATGACAGCCTTTCAATTTATATAACGAAAATTACTTTCCTTTAAAAGCAGGCTTTCTCTTTTCTAAAAAGGCAAGTACTCCTTCTTTATGGTCTTCGGTACTTCGGAGCTCCCACTGATTTTGCTTTTCTCTTTCCAAATAGTAATTTAGTGTATCCAGATGGTTTTCATTGTAAGTCATTTTTGTTTTAAGCATTGCTTCTATTGGGGATGAAAGTAACATTTGCCCTAGTTTTTTTGATTCTATTAATACATCGTCTTCTGTTAATTGATCGATGAGACCGAGTGATTTGGCTTCCAACCCTTTCACCTGTTTTGGATTTCCCCAAATAAACTGCTTTGCTTGATGAGTTCCTAATCGTTGTTCCGTCCAGAAGTGTCCTCCACCATCCGGTGCTAATCCCACACCTATAAATAACATAGCCAATTTTGCATCTTGGTGTGCAACGACGTAATCCGCTGTTAATGCTAGACTCAATCCTAGACCAGCTGCCGAACCTTGCACAGCTGAGATAACTAATTTTGGCATCATGTAGAGTTTACGAACAACCTGGGAAATGGTGTCCATTACCCCTTCAAAAAATTCTTTATTAGAAAAATCCTTCATCATAGCAATGTCCCCACCTGCACAAAAGGCATTGCCAACACCAGACAGGATGACAACTCGATCATCGTTTTGTTCCACTTCTTCAACGATATGTAATAGTTCATCCAGCATCTCTTTATTTAGAGCATTATATCGATCTGGACGGTTTAACGTAATATAGGATATTTGCTGTTTACTTTCAAAAGCAACATAGTTCATTTAAATTCCCCCTCGTCTTTATATTTTTATTTATTCGCTAAAGTTAGGCATTTTTCCTGCATGTTATTCTGAAACATCTTTTAATTAATCACCGTCTTATTTGTAGTTAGTTTAAAAATAGGAGGTGCAAAAAAATGAAGACCCGAAAATATAGTATAATCACTGTTAGCACGTTTTCTTTGTTACTGTTAGGAGCTTGTGGATTTACTGTTGAGAAAAATGAAGAAAGTGGTGTAGAAACTACAGATAATAATGCTGCCGGTATTACACTTGCTGGTCAAGAACCAGTAGATCAAGTTGGAATAATTAAAAGTTTTGATTCAACAGATGAGGTCATTATTACAGTTGATCAGGAAGATATTACCTATCGATTATCCGAGGATGCAAAAGAACAGTTAGAATCGAATGAAATAGTCACAGGAGCTAAAGTAACATTTACTACCTATACAATTGGAGACGAAATGGAGACCATTGATAAGTTTAAAGTGGAATAAATTCAAAAGAGGCCGGGACAAAAGTAATTCTATCCAAGGTAAATCCGAACATTATCATTAGTGCACATAACCCGCCCCGGAAATATACTTCGCTTTCCGTGGGCGGCTGGTGAGCCTCCTCAGAGCTATCGCTCTTGCGGGGTCTCACCTATGCCTATCCTCCCACAGGAGTCTCCGTATATTTCCGGGGCTAATATGGTCTTTGTTCGTTTTTACATCCCTTTGATTTAGTTATGTCCCGGCCCCTTCCATCCAATCATCCTTGTTGTGAACCGTAAAGCTCTTCTAGAGGCTTTGTAATAATTTGGCTAATTTCATTAATTACCATATTTAAACGTTGCTCTTGTTCCATAAGTCTTGATATTCCTTCATGCTTTTGGACAAGCTCAACAACTTGACGCGCATTTTCTACTTCCTCTTCCGAAATATCTTCACCTTGCATTTGTTTTTGTTGAAGCTCCATTTGTGTATCACGGAATTCTTCAAATGTCTTCTTAGCAATAGGGTCACCCATCACTGCCTCAAATGCATCTTTCAGACCTTTAAACTCATCACTTTCACGAATCGCCTTTTCCAAACCATAGGCGTTATCATACATATTTGCCAAAACAAATTCCTCCTTGAATAGGTTAACCCCACTATAACAAACGTAAAGTGCCATGTATACCAATACCAATTATGCTGTATAATAAGAAATCTTTTTTAAATGGAAGAACAATTGGTATAATGTATAAAACACATTTAAAAGAGGTTTTCCCATTGATTGATAAATTAAGAAACTATTTTCCTTCACTTCAACATTATGAAACAATTCCCGTTAAATTAAACCAAGAATTAGCTTGGTTTATTACAGCAGATTCTCAATTAATTGGTATTCATCCCGATGAGTTGCAAGAGAAAGACCTCGCACTATTTCGTACGTTTTTAAAACCGTATCAAAGTAAATTTCCTTCCATGACGATAGAAGAAAAAAAGTGGCTGCAATGGACTCAGGCCGAAGATGTTCTGCCAGACATTGATTTTACTTTTCGCTTGGTTTACTTTCAAGTTCCTTTAAATCAAATAGACCCAAAAGGTTTTAAAGATGCAATCAATCAGTTGTTTGACCATGAGGTAACAATCTTATGGCAAAATGAAAATGAAGGTGTTATTGTCGACAAGCTCCATAAGAATTTAGATGACAGCATCTCCTATAAGGAAATTATTGATATCTTAATGAGTGATTTGTATATTAAAATCCGGTTTTTCGTTGGGCCATATCTTTCTACCTTGGAAGGATTAAGAGATCATTATCAACAATTACTCGCAGCTGCAAAGTTAACATTTCAACATTCGCAGCATAATGTCGTAACGTATCTAGAAGCCATTCCATACATATTAATGGGAAATACAGGGACTACATTTAAGAAAAATTTAAGGCAGTTCATCTTGCAGGAATTTATTGATGACGTGGAATTTATTCATATGATGGAAGTATTTTTTGAAAGTAACTTAAATATCTCAGAGGCTGCAAAGAAATTGTATATGCATCGTAACAGCCTTCAATATCGTATTGAAAAATTCTACGAAAGAACAGGTATAGATGTTCGTGTATTCCAGCAAGCAATCACTGTCTACTTAGCCGTTCTAGCTAAAGATGAATAAGCCTAGTAAAGATGCACAAAGACCATCATTCATCTTTGTGCATCTTTACTATTTAGCCTTAGAATGAAATTCATTATAATAAACGTAGGTATTAAAACGCTTTCATTTATCTTAAGGGGGACTTATTCATGGCTGAGTTACGTTTAGAACATATTCAAAAGAAATACGATAAAGATGTTGTTGCTGTTAATGATTTTAATTTGCATATTCAAGATAAAGAATTCATCGTATTTGTTGGTCCATCTGGATGTGGTAAATCAACGACATTACGTATGATCGCTGGTTTGGAAGAAATTACAGATGGTCAACTTTACATTGATGATAAAAAAATGAACGATGTTGCGCCAAAAGATCGCGACATCGCAATGGTATTCCAAAACTATGCCCTTTATCCGCATATGAATGTATACGATAATATGGCATTTGGATTAAAACTACGTAAGTTTAAAAAAGATGAAATTGATAAACGAGTACAAAATGCTGCTAAAATTCTCGGACTAGAAGCATACTTAGACCGTAAACCAAAAGCACTTTCTGGTGGTCAGCGTCAACGTGTTGCTTTAGGACGTGCTATCGTTCGTGATGCAAAGGTATTCTTAATGGATGAACCATTGTCAAACCTTGATGCAAAACTACGTGTTCAAATGCGTGCAGAAATTCAAAAACTTCATAAACGCTTACAGACAACTACTATTTATGTAACACATGACCAAACGGAAGCAATGACAATGGCAACTCGTCTAGTTGTTATGAAAGATGGTGTAATCCAACAAGTTGGTGCTCCAAAAGACGTTTATGATAATCCAAACAATGTATTTGTTGGAGGATTCATTGGATCTCCTTCCATGAACTTCTTCACTGGTGTAATAAAAGATTCTGATTTCATTATGGGTGACGTGAAAATTAGAATTCCTGAAGGCAAGTTGAAATTACTAAAAGAAAAAGGTTATGGCGATAAAGAAGTTATTCTTGGAATTCGCCCAGAAGACATTCATGATGAATTAGTATTTATTGAATCAACTCCTGATACTAAAATAACAGCTTTTATCGATGTTGCTGAATTAATGGGAGCTGAAACTTTCCTATATTCAAAAGTAAATGACCAAGATTTCATCGCACGTGTTGACTCACGTACCGATATTCAAGGTGGAGAATCAATTGAACTAGCACTTGATATGAATAAAGCACATTTCTTTGATGCAGAAACAGAAGAAAGATTAAAATAATGATTAAGAGGGCCGCCTTGGCCCTCTTTTTTTATGGTTCATAAATAATGTTAATTTAAGGGAATTATTTCTATAAATTAGTAAATAATACAGGTATCATAAAGTGAGCTTCATACTGTGTAAATAGTATTCATTACATGAGAGACAAATTAAAGAAGGGAAAGCCCATTAGGACCTTCCCATATATAAAGGGGTCTCCCCCGTAGCCATTATATGAAGTTTTATTTGCCGTTTAATTGTTGTTGAGCAGTTTGTACTAAACGCTTAGTGATTTCACCACCAACGGATCCGTTAGAACGAGAAGTATCATCTGCACTTAGGTTTACACCAAACTCTGAAGCAATTTCATACTTCATTTGGTCTAGAGCCTGTTCTACACCAGGGACTAGTAATTGGTTTGAATTGTTACTTGCCATGAATTATCACCTCCTGTAATAATTATTGTGAGCAAAACTCAGGATTCTTATCACAAGAAAACACTGGCAATTAATAGGTTAATCTCCTAAAATTTGATAGTTAAAGGGAAAGCCGTTTGACTTTCCCTTTAAGGGGTTATCCCCTGTAGCCATCATTATTGAATTTTACCAGATAATTGTTGTTGAGCAGTTTGTACTAGACGCTTAGTAATCTCTCCACCAACAGAACCGTTAGCACGAGAAGTAGTATCAGCACCTAGGTTTACGCCAAACTCAGAAGCGATTTCATATTTCATTTGGTCTAGAGCTTGTTGTGCACCAGGAACTACTAATTGGTTTGAATTGTTGTTGCTAGCCATGTTTATCACCTCCTGTAACTATATTGTGAGCAGAAGTGAAAATCTTATCACAAAAAAATACTGGTAAATTGTGGTTAGGAGTTTATAAAACAAACAGAGGTGTTTCAGAAGGTAAGAAAAATATAAAATCACGGTAATTTTACTTGTTGATATTCTACATAATGAAAGATTAGAAAGCAATCTATATAAAAGAAGGAATCCTACCAAATAATGGTAGGATTCCTTCTTATTAGTTTTATTTTGGATGAGTCATTTCTTTAGGATTTACATACTGATCAAATTCCTCAGCTGTTAATAGTCCTAATTCAATCGCAGTTTCCTTCAATGTCGAATTATCAGCAAATGCTTTTTTAGCTATTTTAGCAGCATTTTCATAACCGATATGTGGATTTAATGCAGTAACT
Source organism: Ornithinibacillus californiensis (assembly GCF_001038485.1). Lineage (GTDB taxonomy): Bacteria > Bacillota > Bacilli > Bacillales > Amphibacillaceae > Ornithinibacillus > Ornithinibacillus californiensis. The sequence goes on along the minus strand of NZ_LDUE01000065.1, from coordinate 8,945 downwards.
AGCATTAATGAATCGTTTAAATACTTATCAATCTGTTCAAGGTTTGGTTCGATACCTTGCGCACAACGCTCATCGAATGATAGGATGCTGTCTGCAAGTAACTCACAAGATTGTAAGAAGTTATATGCAATTACTGGCTTGAACACGTTCAGTTCGAAATTCCCTTGACTTGCAGCAAAACCAATTGCAGCATCATTCCCCATGACTTGAGCAGCAACCATTGTAACTGCTTCGCTTTGAGTAGGATTTACTTTACCTGGCATAATGGAGCTTCCTGGCTCATTTGCTGGAATAGTAATTTCCCCAATGCCACAGCGTGGACCACTTGCTAACCAACGAACGTCATTGGCAATCTTCATTATATCCGCAGCAAGTCCCTTTAACGCTCCGTGAGCAAACACCGTTTCATCATGACTGGTTAAAGCATGGAACTTATTCTTGGCAGATACAAATTCTTTGCCAGTAAATTTACTTACTTCAGCACAAACACGCTCAGAAAACTCTGGATGAGCATTTAATCCAGTTCCTACTGCAGTTCCACCAATTGCAAGTTCTTTAAGATAAGGTAGGCTTGTTTCAATCATACTTTCGGACTTCTCAAGCATACGGTGCCAACCACTAATTTCCTGTCCCAATGTTAGTGGTGTAGCATCTTGTAAGTGAGTTCGTCCAATTTTTACGATATCTTTAAAGGCATCCATTTTACCTTGGAACGTATTTTTCAGTTGTCTTAGAGCTGGAAGTACAACATCTTCTAGCTTTAGTACTTCTGCAATATGCATGGCAGTTGGGTATGTGTCATTAGAGCTTTGAGACTTATTCACATCATCATTTGGATGTAATGTTAAATCACTACCTTGCTCTTTTAACCATTGGTTTCCAACATAAGCCATTACTTCATTCATATTCATATTCGATTGTGTACCACTACCAGTTTGCCACACAACTAGTGGAAAATGCTCATCTAATTTTCCTTCGATAATCTGTGTTGCAGCATAGTCAATTGCTTCTGCTTTTTTAGCTTCCATAAGCCCTAAATCACTATTAGCTTTTGCTGCACTCTTTTTAAGAATTGCAAACGCTTTTATTATTTCAGTAGGCATTGTTTCTTTTCCAATTGGAAAGTTCTCCCTACTACGCTGAGTCTGTGCACCCCAATATTTATCAGCAGGAACCTTTACTTCTCCTAATGTATCATGTTCTACACGGTATTCCATATGTATTTCCTCCCCCAATGTTGATATTCAATCCTTCTCTATTGTATCAAATTTTTTAAGAAAACTCACTTTTACATGTTCTTTCGTAGATGTATTATTTTTTTAAAATCAAATTCATTGCAAGTTGCACAAAAATTAATTATTTTTATACTATCTATAGATTTATTCACAAAATTGTAATGCTCATTCAATAGAATTACCTTTATACTAGTAAGTATCATAAAGATAAGGTTGGGGGGACTAAACATGCCTAATATATGGACACATATGCTATTTTGTGAAGAAGTGGTTGACTCACTAGGAAATCCTATGTCAACTCCTAAGAATAGCTATATCATGAACCTAGGTGCACAAGGTCCAGATCCATTCTTTTATTACAATTTTTGGCCTTGGATGAAAGAGCATCCCGTTAACAATATTGGAAACCTCCTCCATACCGAAAAATGTGGTGATTTTCTTTTAGACTTAATTGACTCGGTTAAAGATAAATCAAACGAAATAAAGTCATATGTATTTGGATTTGTGACACATCATATATTAGATCGTAATGCACATCCGTATATTCACTACCGTGCAGGATATGAAGGAAATAAGCATTCAAAATTCGAGATTATCATTGATACACTAATGATGGAACGATATAAGAACTTACAAACTTGGAAAACACCTGTTTATAAGGAAATCCATTTAAATCGAAAAAACAAACAAGAAATCGCTACTCTACTTCATCAAATGATTAAGAAACATTTTCCACAAGTTGAATATAATTCAACCAATCATATGATCAAAGCATTAAATGATATGAAATTGGCACTGAAATTATTAGCCGACCCACATGGTTGGAAATATAAACTACTTAGCTCAACAATTGACTGTTTCTCACATCAACCGATTACCAATCATAAGGATTATTTAAACTTGGAGCATACAGTTTGGTATCATCCTGCAACGAAGGAACCAAGCAAGAAAAGTTTTATTGATCTCTATGAACAAGCAAGAATTGAAGGTATTGATATCATGAGAAAAGTAATTGGCTATTGGAAAAATGATGGTACAACGTTAGAAGAATTGGCGGAATACCTTGGTGATATTTCCTATGATACTGGGTTGTCATTAGAGGCAAACTTGCATAATCAATATTGTGATCCAATTATTTAAAAGGAGTTTAGACATTGTCTAACTCCTTTTCTCTGTTTATAATTCATACTCTAATCAACAATATTACTATAATCACTACCGAGAACGATTTCTTTTGGATCAAGTTGTGTCCATTCGAGAATAGATTTATCCGGGTTATTTTGAATATAACTAGTTATTATTTGATTACCAATCTTATAATTGCTCCATCCGCTACGCAGCTGGTTGTAAATACTCATATCCGTTGAATTACCATGTTCTTTTAATATTTCTATTACAGCACTTTCATTTTCTGAAGATAGTGGTTCTGTCCAAGGAGCTTGGAACTCTGGGTAAACAATTTGTGCAAAAGCATCCGCTTTTCCTTCTAGAAGTGTAAAGTTTAGTACATTGGAAGTGGCTAATATGCCATTATAGGAAAGGTCAGCCACATGGTGATATTCATGAGCTACACCATATTGGAGTGCTTCTTCATTATATGACGGATCAATGGATATACCAATATTGTTGCCGTAATATGCAATTCCAGCAACACCTTCCATATTATGTAAGACAAAGAAATCATTTGGATCTAGAGGGAAAAGGTATATATTTGTATCTCCTTCCATTGGTAGTAAGTCAGCGGATTGGATAATGGCCTCTTTAATTAAGTCTATTATGTGACTCTCACTTTCTAAGAGCACCAAGGTGTTCTGCTCTAGTTGGCCGATATTCGTTGTAGAGGACAGATGCATACCTAACATAGAATAAGAAAGGTCCACTGGAGCATGTTCATTGAAAGGTTCAATAACGAACTGATCAAAAGCATCTTTTTTAGATGCATCTGGATTTGCATTAATAAAGCTAGTATAGTGAAGTAACTCTTCAAAGTATGGATGTAGATGGAAAGTTTGGCCATTATATGTGAAACTGTATTTCTTCTGTCCGGTTTCCTTTTCTTGTAATTGACTTGCATCTACATCAAGTTCAAACGGGATTCCCAAATACTTATATTTTAATTTTACATTTTGAATTTCTTGATTATGATATACTGCCAACGCATAATGCTGTATCGTATCAAAGTCTTCGTCACCTACAGTTTGAGGTGGTTTTTTTATCGTAATTTCCTGAATGTCATGGAAACTAACTCCTTCACTTGCTTCCCTAACTTCCGAGATCGTTACCATTTGATTGGAATGGCTTATTCCAATTTCTGTACTCTTGGGCTCGAGATTATTAACTAGCACGTCTTGTATTTTAATGCCTCCAAATCCGTCATTCTCCAATTCTATTACAATCGTATATGGATCATATGAGTTATAGCTCATACCTGAAGAATGTAGTGGTGGATTCAACCTTAAAAATAGATAATATCCAATTAAGATGATGAGGATAATCGCTAGTACAATGAATTTTTTATTCTTCAATTTTCTTCACCTCGTAATAAGCTGACAACTTTCATGCGATTCAGAAAACGTTAAGTTTCGCAATATGTACAATTTCCTCAATAACCGAATCAACATCCTCCTTATTGTGTATCACAAATAAATAATCTGCTTCCTCCTCTTTAGGATCGATAACATCTTTTCTTAATGAATCAGAATTCTGCCTTAACAAAACTTGTTCAAAATTAGTAGCACTTCTAAATATATTTGTACTACGGTTACTGCTAGTAATTCTCTCCATTAGAACTTTATCAGTAATATCAAAATGGACAAGGATTCTTGTGAATTTATCTTCGGGGAATAATTCCTTTAATAAATACAAACGATCATTTATGCTCCGGTTTGAATTAGAAATGATCAAATGATAATTGGTATTCTCAACTGTGTAATCAACAATAAGTTTAGATATAGCATGCTTCAATGTGTTAGGACCTTTCTTTGGTTGAAGTTTCTTATAATGTGTATTGATGAATTCGGCATGATTATCTTGGTCCATTACAATCGAGTCTTCTAGTCGCTTTTCCAAAGCTCTAGCAAAAGTCGTCTTTCCACTGTGTGTTTTTCCTACTGTAATAATTACTAAACGCTTCATGAATTTCCAATCCTCCCAAAGAAAACCGCACAGATTAGTTTCTGTGCGGTGATTTGATGTAGTAAATTTATTGTTGAGCATTGTAATTCCTTGCATCTTCTTTACCTTTTTCCACATTTACAAAGCTTAGAATGATAATACCTGCAATGAAGAAAAGTATTAAAGAAAGGATACCATATCTACTATTACCAGTTAATTGTCCTACAAACCCGAATAAGAACGGTCCAAATACTGCGGAAAATTTAGAAGAAATCCCGTAAAAACCGAAGAATTCCCCTTTCTTGTTTGCTGGAACCATACGACCATAAATCGATCTACTTAACGCTTGTGCACCACCTTGAACAAAGCCAACAGCAGTTGCTAGCAGGTAAAAATGAAGTGCTGAGTTCATAAAATACCCTAAGATAACGATACCTAAGTAAACAAATAAAGTTGACATTAATGCTTTTTTCGGTGATATCTTACCTGCTAGCCACCCAAAGAAGAAAGTAAAAGGTATACCAACAAATTGGGTGATTAATAATGCAATAATTAAATCATTTCGTCCGATACCTATTTCTGTTCCATAGATTGTCGCCATCCGAATAATTGTAGAAATACCATCATTAAATAACCAAAATGCAAATAAGAAAAGTAATAATTGCTTAAACTGTTTAATTTCTTTAAAGGTACTACCTACTCTTGAAAAACCGATTCTTATGTACGACTTATCTCGTTTAACCGGTGCCTTCTTCTCATCATGTATATTCCTTAATAATGGAATAGAGAAGATTAGCCACCATACGCCTACCATTGCAAATGATACTTGCATCGCACTAATTGTATCGAGTCCGAATTTGTCTGGCATTAAGATCATAATCACATTTATTAATAGTAGAATTCCTCCACCAACATAGCCTAAAGCAAAGCCTTTAGAAGATACTTTATCCATATCTTCATCATCTGCTACTTCAGGTAAAAAGGCATCATAGAACACGTTTGCTCCCGAAAAACCAATCGAGCCAACGATGAATAGGACTGCTACAAAGATATAATCTCCTTCACCAGTAAAAGCGAGGAGTATACTAGCGATCATCCCCATAAAGGCAAAGAATCGGAGAAATTTCTTCTTAGCTGCAGAGAAATCAGCAATCGCCCCTAGAATCGGAGCCAAAATGGCAACCACTAATACTGCAAATGAGTTCGCATAGCCCCAATAACTAGTTGCTAAGTTATCGTCAATATTATTTGCTGCAACACTCGAATAGAATATTGGAAGTATAGCAGCTAACATCGTTGTTGCAAAAGCCGAATTACCAAAATCATAAAGTGCCCAGCTTAATTGTGTTTTTTTATTTTTTTTCATAACAAACACTCCCCTTATCTTAAGCATAGCAAACTGTTAGAAATAGAACTGTTAAATATTCGTAAATTATGATTAAGCATTCTCTAACGATGCAGCTGCTTCATTCGTTGCCTCTATGGCAGATACTAGGTTTGTCATTCGATTAACTTGCTCATCTACTATCGCCTCTAGCTCCTCAATAGTTGCAGTTGTTTCTTCAATAATTGATGCAAGATGATCAACAGATTGCTCAATGTTTTCAGAGGAACCTTTGATTTCATTCGCTTGATTATTCAAGTATTGTAAATAAGAAATAAAATTATTTAACTGGTCGGTTATTTTTTCAAAGTTAACCTTTGCTACCATTGTATGCTCAATACTCATGCTTAATTTACTTTTATTGGTAGTAACTTCATGTTGCGTATTTTTTGCATCGTGTTCAATCATGGATAGATTATCTCTGATTTGCTTTGCAGTATGTTGAGATACTTCTGCTAGCTTTCGAATTTCTGAAGCTACAACGGAAAAACCCTTTCCAAACTCCCCAGCTCTAGCAGCCTCAATACTCGCATTTAAAGCAAGAAGGTTCGTTTGCTCCGCGATATCTTGAATCTTTTCCGCATTGGAATTGTTCTCATCGATACGATTAACAAGGCTTTCCATATTCATGGTCAGATGCTCAAACGACTGATGGAAGTCTTCAATGGTACCATATAATGTCTCTACAGAACCTTTACCAACCGTCGATAACTGGATTAAATCCTCGCCATCCGCAACACTTCTTGAAAAAGAGTCAATCATTTTCTCTAATAATTGGTGATTGGAATTGGTGGATTCGGATATTCCAGTTGCAGTCTCTGCTTGCACTTGACTGGCTGAAGCAATTTCATGAAAGCCTTCTAACATTTCTTTCATTTGTTGGTTGTTTAAGCTACTATCCTGTTCGATGATATCCATCTGTTTTTTAACCTTTAGTGCTCCAGCTTGTACAATCTGAGTACGTCTTTTCTCATCCTCGGACTTTGCCTCAATCTCAGACAGTGTTTGATTCAGCGTGTATAGAAAACTTCTCGACACTCTTATTTGGATAAATAATACCAGGAAGATTAAGATGAAAAATACAACCGTAATTGAAGCAGATCTCGTATCAAAACCTACAATCTCACCCTTTGTCACTATGAAAAAGCTGAGAACAGAAAGACCTAATACACCTCCAGTAGTTAGGACAGCTTTGGAAAGTGAAACAGCAGCAACTGCTAATAAGAAAAATGTAAATAACATATTGGTTACATAGTCTGAACTTAGCATGATGATAACCGACACTCCAGCTAAACACACTAAAGCAATATAAGGGACAACCATACTAAAGATTCCTTTATAATTTAAAAAAGCCATGGTCCCAATAGCAATTGTCCCTCCAATAGAAAGCGCTAACATATTTGCCGCTGGTGCACCGACTACAATCTCTGCACCTAATCCTAAAACTAACGCAAATAGAATAATGTAAAGCAATGTCCGATTTTGGCGTTTTAAAATAGTTTCATCTATCTTCATAAAAATCCCCCTTAAACGATATCCCTATGTATTTTTCTTACATAAAAACAGCCTTACCAAACAGAGGCAAGGCTGATTCAAGATGCGCGTCACTTACTCCCAAATATATTGTAGATACTCCTCGCGAACGCTTGCAAATTCATCTTTATTTCCTTTTTGAATGGATTGGTTTATTTTTTCTTCTAGCATTCTTTTATTCCAATTAAAGCATAGCTCATCTAATATGAGTCGCGATGTCAACTTAATCTCAAAAGATACTTCTCTTTTAGCTGTTAGGACCTTTCCTTCGTACGGACAAAAGCGATAAACTACCTTTTCCTTTTTCATTGGATACGCCCCTTTGCTCCTTTAATACTATTATCCTAAATTTTGCGAATAATTGCAATCGAAATTTGTAAAACGTACAAGTAGAAATAGGGTCTATTTTTTGGACGAAGGAAACATACTTATAACATATCAACTGATATTCCTTAGGGCTTATCTTTTTCTCTAGACCCACCATATCCTGCTTTGATATAGTGATAAAGTTATTGAATCTCTTGGGGGTAATTACATGAACCAACCAAATCTAAAAGGCGGAGAGAAAGGTGCTTGGATCAGTATTTTTGCTTATCTTTTTCTCTCTGGTGCAAAGTTAATAGTAGCATACATAGGAGATTCTGATGCTTTGTGGGCAGACGGCTTAAATAATTCCACAGATGTGGTTGCTTCCATTGCAATCCTAATTGGGTTAAGAATTTCTCAAAAGCCACCTGATCAAAATCATCGCTATGGCCATTATCGAGCAGAAACCATTGCCTCATTGTTAGCAGCGTTTATCATGGTAGCAGTAGGTCTACAAGTTATCTTTTCAACGATCGGTAAGATGTTTGAAACCCAAATAGCGAAGCCCGATATGTTAACAGCTTGGACCGCATTAGGTGCAGCATTAGTAATGTTTTTCGTCTATCGTTACAATCTCTCTTTATCAAGAAAGGTAAACAGTAGTGCTTTATACGCTGCATCACAAGACAATCGTTCCGATGCGCTAGTTAGTATTGGGGCATTCATCGGTATAATCGGTGCACAATTTGGATTATATTGGCTTGATCCACTTGCTGGATTAATTGTAGGTATAATTATCTGCAAGACAGCTTGGGATATTTTTAAGGATTCAACTTTGTCACTAACTGACGGATTTGACGAGGAAAGATTGCAGACTATTAAACAGGAAATTAAAAAGTTCCCGGAAGTAAAAATTGTACCAGATATTAAGGGAAGGGCTCTCGGTAATCAGTCAGTTTTAGATGTTACGATTAAAGTGGATCCCAACCTTACAGTTAGACAGAGTCATGATATAACTGTTCGTATTGAGAAGAAGTTAGCTAATGAATATGGCATATTGTATACGCATATTCACATTGAGCCATATATAGAATGAACTTTCCCCACTGGGAGTGTAATATAAACTGTGTAAGTAAGAGAGCGTACGGCTCTTACTTCGCAGTTTATTTTTTTATTGTTAAACTAATAATATATGAATTGGGGGAGTTGTTTCTAATGGCAAAATCTAAACGTGATCCACAATCAGTAGAGTTAGCTAATAGAATAATAGAACAATACCAACCAGAGTCCGTACAAGACATGCAGAATGCACTGAAAGACATATTTGGTCCTATGTTTGAAGCTATGTTAAAAGGAGAAATGAATCATCATCT
>NZ_LDUE01000064.1 GCF_001038485.1 Ornithinibacillus californiensis | reverse complement strand
TTTGATAATCGTTGTTTACTCTTATTTAGTTTTTAGGGTATAAATTAAACTTTATATCTAAACCCATTATCTGGTGATGATGGCGAGAAGGTCACACCTGTTCCCATACCGAACACAGCAGTTAAGCTTCTCAGCGCCGATGGTAGTTGGGGCATTGCCCCTGTGAGAGTAGGACGTTGCCAGGCAAAAGTGAAAAGCTCTAAGAAGATATTTCTTCTTAGAGCTTTTTCTATGCTGATTTATAACAAAGGTTTTAATTGATTTTCCCAAATCCAATCAGGACTATAACGTTTTCTGGACATCGTTTTAGCATGAATTACTGGATTTTCACGCATTAAGTTAACAATAATTTCACCATGTTCTTTATAATATTCTTCCTCTGATGGCTGGTATTTTTCATGAGTATTGTATCCAAAATTTCTTGCATCCCACTTCATAAAGTAGGCATTTAATTGTTTACCTACTTCTTCTAACGCAGGGACTCTTTCATTTAGTACTAGAAAGTTCCCCTTGCTAGCTGCTTCTAATACTGTTAACCCAAATGATTCGGAAAAGGATGGACAAATAAAGAGATTAGATAAGGAAAATAAGTCCAATACCCCTTGTCTTGGAAACCCATATTTAAACTCTTCAATGTTAGAAGTGAAAAACATATCATCACTATCTAGACCAAAAGAAGAACCACTTGCTTTAATGATATGTTTATATTGTTTAGAAGAAATATCACTACTTGGAAAATCACAGAAAATAACTTTTACGGTTTTCTCACTATACCTTTTGATTGTGCCACAGAGGGAAGCTACTTTTTCAAACTTCTTCCCTGTGGTTAACCTTCCAGGATAAACAACTAAAATATCTGGGCTAAATATATCAACTTCCTCAGTTAATCTCTTTACACTTTGATCCAGATAATTTAACAAATCTAGACTATTGTTTACTGCACGGCAATATCCTTCTGCGACGTCATATTGTTTAGATAGTGCAGTGATACCGGATTGAGTAGGATAAACATAAATGGTGTTAGGCATAGGGGAATATCTAGCAGAGAATGGCCATTCGGTTTGAGTTGGACGATTTACAGGAGCGGAATGAGTAAAAGCGATGAATTTCAAATTTGGAAGTTTTTCTTGTGCTTTTCTAACAGCGATATTATGAAGCAGATGCCATCCTTGATAATGAATATCATGCATGATGCAGGTATCAACATCCGAAAGTTTCTTGACTAGATCAGCAGCAATTACGTCTACCTCTTTAAAGAAAGTATCATGTACCTTTCCATTTGCTTGAGAGTAATCCCGCCAATGAATCTGTTCTCCATCAATACTATTAACTACTTTTCTCCATTCAATCCGTTCATCTAAAAAAATTCCATATCTATCAGCAAGTGAGCAGTTTTCACTAACTAGCATAATTGGTTTTACATCGTCGTTAAGCATCATTCGAAGTTGTTCAGCAACTACATTTACGATGGAGTAGGTGCTATCTAACCCATTGAACATGGTTAATAGTGCTATTTTCATAATAAAACCTCGCTTTCTAACTATAAATTCTTAAACTAATCCTCTTAATCCTTCTTCTAAGGATAAAACTGGTTGCCAACTTGGTAGTGTTTTACCGTTATTCCACGGTATCATGACTTCACGGGAACGATATGGACGTCCGCCCCATTCGATTAATAATTGTTTACCTAGTACTGCTTCCACTGTTTTTACCAGATCCTTTAAGCGAATGGGGGAATTAGAGGTAACTGCAAACTCCTCCCATTGGTTTGCCTTTTGGTTAAGCATCCGATGAGCCGCCATAATATATGCCTGCACAACATCGTTGATATGAACGATATCAATTAATTGCTCTCCAGGAGATAATGCTAATGGTTTTTCTGTTCTAGCAGCTTCTAGTAATAGTGAAATTAGTTTAGGTCTGGGATCGTTTGGTCCATATGTGTCAAACAGCATTAGATTGACTACTTGTAAAGAAGACGCTTCTGTATAGTATGCAAGAATTGACTCATAAGCCTGTTTGGTCGCTGCATAAAGACATACTGGACTATAGGGTTTATTTTGATAATGTTGCCAAGATGTTCCTGTGTTGATTAATCGATATACATTATTTTCAAGCATAGCTTCTACTAGCATAGTTCCAAATTCAATATTACTTTCAATTAATGAAGTAACATCTGCTGGTTGATGTTGCGTTTTAACGGTGGAAGCTAAGTGAAACACTACGTCAGGTTTTGCTTTTTCCATAATGTTCATCATATGAGGTATGGATCCATCGTGCCGGTAGATTGAAATATCATCGATAGTAGAAGAGAGTAAATTTAAATTAGAAGAAGGCCTAGTAATGATGGAAACGTCCCAACCTTCTTGAACTAGTTGTTTCGTAAGGTGTGAGCCAACAAAACCTGTTGCACCAGTAATAAGTGCCCTTTGTTTACTAGAATTGCTCATTGTTCTTCGCCCCTATAAAGGAAAGGGCTATTAAATTCATCTAGACTAGGTAGCTCTTTGTCCTTTTTAGATAGTATTGGATTACGATTTGGCCATGGTATATCTAACGAATCCCAGCGGATACCACTATCACATTCTGATGAAAAGGTTGATGTTAATAGACAAACCACAACTGCTTCTTTGCTTGATACGTAAAATCCATGTGCCATACCTTCTGGGATGTAAATCATGTTTTTCTTCTCGCCGTCTAGGTGAAATAAATCGTAGTGTCCATAAGTAGGTGAACCAACTCTTAGGTCCACTACGGCATCTATAATATCACCTTTCATACAGTATACTAGTTTTACATGTTCTTTCGGTGGTGCTTGAAAATGTAGGCCACGTAACACCCCTTTCGTTGATGTAGAATAATATTGTTCCTTAATATCAGTTCTTAAATTATTATCCTTGAAGCTATCAAAATGAAAAGGTTTAACGAAAGTTCCTCGGTGGTCAGTTATTATTTTGGGGAAAATCTGTACACAGTCTACTAGATTTGTTTGGTTAACCTTCAAAACATAACACCTCCACTTACATGTTGCTATATTCATGGATCTGCTCTATACAGACAGAAGTCATATTTTTATTAGATTGGTATGCTTTTACCCAATCTATTGATTTTTCAATTGCTTTATCTAGATTCCATCTCGGGGTCCAGTTTATACGTTGCTTTGCTTTAGACCAATCAAGCTTCAGATATGTGGCCTCATGTTCTGTTGTACTGCTTTCAATCCTATACGAGACGTCATTCCCCCACATATCACAAATACTCATGACAATATGCTCTACACTTTTTGCATCGTTCTCTTGCGGTCCAAAGTTCCAGCTTTCAGCATAATTACTTCCATCTAGGTAAAGCCTCTGGGCTAAGGTTAAGTATCCACTTAGCGGCTCAAGTACGTGTTGCCAGGGTCGGATGGACTTTGGATTTCGTATTACAATCTCATCCCCTGATAGAATGCTTCTGATACAGTCAGGTAACAAGCGATCTTTAGCAAAGTCTCCTCCGCCAATTACATTACCTGCTCTAGCAGTTGCTACAGCAACCCCATGGTTAGTATATGATTTAGGGTTAAAGTAAGAACTCCGAAATGCTTGGGTGACTAATTCTGAACATGCTTTACTACTGGAATAAGGATCATATCCACCTAAAGAGTCAATTTCCCTATAACCCCATTCCCACTCTTTATTTTCATAACATTTATCCGTAGTTACATTTAGAATTACTTTTATATTGTCCGCTGAAGTATTTAGTTGTCTAACTACATCGAGCAAATTCACTGTCCCCATTACATTGACATCGAATGTTTCAATAGGCTGATGATAAGAAGTTCTCACAATTGGTTGAGCGGCCATGTGTATGATAATCTCTGGTTTAGCATCAGATATAGCTTTATAAAGTGAGTCTCGGTCCCTAATGTCTCCAGTCACAGAGTCAATAAGCTTATCTATTTCACAAAGTTTGAAGAGAGAGGGGGTAGTTGGTGGCTCCAATGCGTATCCCGTAACTTCTGCCCCTAAACTATGGAGCCATAAACATAGCCAGGAACCTTTGAAGCCGGTATGTCCAGTGATGAAGACCTTCTTACCTTTCCAAAATTCTGAATCGACCATTTCGTCACCTCGCATTATGTCCATGTTTTCCATGGAGCTTTTTCTTTTTTCCATAATTCTTCTAAATACTTCTTGTCACGGAGAGTGTCCATTGGATGCCAAAAGCTATCATGTTTGAATGCCATTAATTCACCATCATTAGCTAAGCGTTCTAACGGTTCTTTTTCGAAGATGGTGTCGTCTCCTTCTATATAATTGAAGACTTCAGGCTGTAACACAAAAAAACCGCCATTAATCCAACCGCCGTCACCCTTTAATTTCTCTCTAAAGGCTAATATCTGTTGGTCGTTTGATAATTCTAAGGCACCAAATCTGCCACTTGGTTGTGTAGCGGTAAGAGTCGCTAATTTTCCTTTTGTTTTGTGAAACTTCACTAACTGAGAAATATCAATGTCTGCTACTCCATCTCCATACGTAAGCATAAAGGGTTCGTTTCCTATATATTCTTGAATCCTTTTAATTCGCCCACCAGTCATCGTTTCTAATCCAGTTTCTACTAAGGTTACCTTCCATGGCTCCGCATTATGGTGGTGGATAATCTTTTCATTCTGTTTATTAAAGTCTACGGTTATGTCTGAACGATAGAGATAATAGTTAAGAAAATAATCCTTTATTTTATATCCCTTGTAGCCAAGACAAATTACGAAATCATGGTAACCATAGGAAGAGTAAATCTTCATAATATGCCAAAGTATAGGATAGTTTCCTATTTCTATCATCGGCTTTGGTTTTAAATAAGATTCTTCACTAATACGAGTTCCAAATCCTCCTGCAAGAATTACAACTTTCATAGATACACCTCTTTTTAGACTTAATACACACTTTTTCCTATAACGTATGTGAAGGCTAGGTGTTATGTATGTGCGATTGAATTAATAACGGACATTTGTAAGGAAGAAAAAATGATGTACTTGATATAAACGCCTTTCCAAAGAAGTTTGGGTTACATATATTAATTAATACAGTTACTTAGAGAGGAAGGTAATAGAATGCCATATTATAGCTTTGTTCTACTCTGTCATAATCAGTGGAATCTTACGAAACAAGCAATTACCACATTAAATCAATCACTTAGTAACTCCCATAAAGAGAAGGGGATTGAATTAATTGTTATCAATAATGGATCAGAAGATGAAACGAAAGTAGAACTAATGAATTTGAAGGATGAATTGAAAAGTGATATGGAAATTGTTCCAGTTCACTTAGAGAAGAATAAGGGATTTTTAATGGCTTTGAATCTAGGTTTTTCAAAATGTCGAGGGGGGATTATTACTATATTAAACAATGATTTAATTTTCCCTGAAGACTGGTTCGATGGAATAGTAGCTACATTAGAAAGTGACCCTGCTATAGGTGCTGCTGTACCACATTTATCGTATGCCTCTGGAGAAGCGAATGTAGGCGTTAGATTTCAATCAGTCGAAGAAATGAAGAAGTTTTCGAAGGAATTTATGGAGGAAAATAAGAACAAGATTGTTTTTACAGAAAGAGTAATAGGGGCATGTGTAACGATAAAACGAGAATTATTTCAGGCAATAGGAGGAAATGATTTTTGGTTTGGGTTTGGATTCTTTGATGATGATGATTGGTCATTGCGTACATGTATTGCTGGATATAAGATTGCAATTGTCGGAGCATCATTCGTTGATCATATAGGAAATGTAACGTTTCATCAGCATTCAGAAAATGTAGCTGCAGCCATACATGCTAATGGAGAGAAATTCGCAAAGAAATGGGATGTTGTTTCTGGATTTGATCGGAGAAAGCTTGTTGATGGTATTGCCTATAGGAAAGAACAACACTATTTCCCTGTAAAGAAGGAACATTTCAATTATCCTTTTGAGGAGGAAACAAGAGATACCTCAGAGAAATCATATGTCTTAGTAGCAGATTGGAACAATGAACGTTCTTTGTGGAAAAATCGGTTAGTAGAACTAAGGGATAAGTTATTGGCTGAAGATTGCCAGCTTTATCTGTGGATTCCAGAATTATATTATTATAGTCAGGACATTGCCAATGAAGCAATTAATATATTTGGTAACCAACCGAATATCCACTATTTATTTAATGAGATTCCTCCAATTGATGTTCTTAGGTTTTTAACTGGATTTAACTATTTTGTTCATGTGGATAATGATTTTGTAAATATGCAAATGAAGAACGTGGTGGATGGGAAAGTTGAAGTTATTTAAAGATTGCACACTATAATTTTACAAATAGACTGGTCTACCGTGTAATCTGTCCAAACACCTAAGTTTTCTATTAATACAATGATAGAGAATAAATCATAAAGGAGTGATAATATATATGGTATGTCCAAGTTCGGTCTTTCTTGCCACACAAGGAAGCAATGGTTGGCAAATAACTTATAATGCTGGAGCGTCCGACCCATCTATGAATAGGTTTTGCTATGATGTGGAACCAGTGGGAAACCCTCAAGGTCTTAGTCACTTTACTATTGGGTTGGATTGTCCAGATACTGTACTTGATTCACTTGATGACGAAGACCTTGACTGTACACGATCTGATGAAGGACCAGTGACCTGTGAAGTTTCACGAAATCCTCAGCCTAACGAGATACCTGGTCTTATGTTTACAGATATTGAATTGGAAGATGAAGAGTTAGATTTCCCAATTACCTTTTGTATAACAATTGATACAGATGTTCCATTATTTTTAGGATGTGTATTCGTAAGCGGTCAAGCAGGTCAAGGCTCTGTAACGGGCCCTAACCAAATACCAGGACCATCTTGTACGCCACCTGCTACAACAACATCAACATCGACATCAACATCAACGTCGACATCAACATCAACATCAACATCAACATCGACATCAACATCGACTTCAACGTCAACTTCAACATCAACGTCGACATCAACATCGACTTCAACGTCAACTTCAACATCAACGTCGACATCAACATCGACTTCAACGTCAACATCAACATCAACATCAACATCAACATCAACATCAACATCGACTTCAACGTCAACTTCAACATCAACGTCGACATCAACATCGACTTCAACATCAACATCAACATCAACATCGACTTCAACGTCAACGTCAACATCAACGTCGACATCAACATCGACATCGACTTCAACGTCAACATCGACATCAACATCAACATCAACTTCTACAACTACCAGCACTACTTCTACTTCTTCAACAACTACCGCAGCACCTATCGTGTGCCCTATCGCAAATCTAATTACCTGCTGCCAACACGTTATAGAATTTAAAACGCAGCTTGTACCTCCAGCATTAGCTGATGTAGAGAATGTTAGCACAGAAGTATTTTTAGATGAACCAGTGATTGAAGATGTTTGTCCAGAAAAAGTAATTGTATGTGGTGTGTTAAAGAAAAAGATTCACTATACGGCAGTTATGGACGATGGTAGTAAAGTACCAAAAACTATTGAAGACCAACGCGCCTTCCAATGTGTTATTGAAAGAGAAGATGCTAATGAAGGTGATGAATTCGAAGTTATAGGATATGATGTTCTATGTGAAGGTACTCCAAGACTAATGAACCGTGGTTCAAGACCAAGTTCAGGTAGCGTATTTTGGAGATTAGTAGAAAAAGATATTATCAAAGTTTGTATTAGAAAATCTGATACAATCGGTTAACCTAACCAATACCTCTTTGTCACAGATGAAGAGGTATTTTTTCATGGAAAAACTAAGCACTTGTATTTAAGTGCTTAGTTTTTGTCATTTGTATTCATTATAATTGTTTTACGAAACGATCTAGTGCATCCTTCCAATGTGGTAACGTATCAAATCCATTCAGACGTAGTGCCATATGATCAAATACAGAGTAGATGGGACGTTTAGCGGGACTTGGAAATTCTTCTGTCATACAGGGAATAAGTTTTACACTTGTATTTGTTAATCGAAATAGCTCTAATGTCAACTCATACCAAGTGCAACTTCCAGAATTGGAAACGTGATAGATTCCATAGCGATTTGTTTCCATAATCTGCATGATAGCCCTAGCAAGATCCACTGTGTAGGTTGGACATCCGGTTTGGTCATTAACGACGGTGAGTTCTGTATTTTGTTCGGAGAGATGTAGCATTTTTTTAATGAAATTTTCACCATTAACACCAAATACCCACGAGGTTCGGATGATATAATATTTAGAATGAAAATCCCGAACAAATTGCTCTCCGGCTAATTTGGATTGGCCATATACATTTAATGGATTAACTTGGGAAAATTCATGGTAAGGTTCATTATCCGCCCCATCGAATACATAATCCGTACTAATATAAATGAGTTTAGCTTCTATACTTTCTGCTGCAATTGCTATATTACGTGTTCCAATACCGTTAATGAGGAAAGCTGTATCCTTATGTTGTTCTGCTTGATTGACATTGGTATAAGCAGCACAATGGATAATAATATCTGGCTTAATTTTTGATACCTGACTCATTATTTGTTCAAAATCTGTAACATCTAACTGTCTTTTTCCAATCCCATAGACTCGATAGTCAGCCTGGTTCAAAGCCGACACCAAGTCCATTCCCAATTGACCTTTTGCGCCGGTTACTAATACTTTCGTAATCATAAACACCCTCTTACGTGTAGTTCTTAAGCTTTTTCCACCAATCTTGATGCGTTAAATACCATTCAATGGTTTCACGTATTCCATCCTCAAAGGAATAGGTAGGCTCCCAACCTAGTTCATTTTTTATTTTCGTAGAATCAATCGCGTAACGATAATCATGTCCTAATCGGTCCTCAACAAAAGTGATTAATTCTTTTGGAGCGGATAAATAATCTACTATTTTTTCTACAATTTCTATATTTGTATACTCATTATTTCCACCGATATTATAAACCTCACCGGAAACTCCTTTTTCAATCACTAAGTCAATTGCTGAGCAATGATCCTTTACGTGTAGCCAATCTCTAATGTTTTTCCCATCACCATATACAGGCAGTTTCTGACCATCTAATGCGTTTGTAATCATTAGGGGAATTAACTTTTCTGGGAATTGGTATGGACCGTAATTATTAGAACATCTAGTTATATTAATATTCATCCCATATGTTTCTCGATAGGATCTAACAAGGAGGTCTGCAGCAGCTTTACTTGCAGAATAGGGACTGTTGGGAGCTAGAGGAGTTTCTTCAGTGAAGTAACCATCATCTCCAAGTGAACCATAAACTTCATCAGTTGATATCTGGATAAACTTCTTGATGTGATTATTTTTCGCTACTTCTAAAAGGGTTTGTGTTCCTTGGATATTTGTATGCGTAAATTTGGTAGATTCTACTATACTTCTATCGACATGGGACTCTGCAGCAAAATTTACAATGACATCTACTTGATAAGTATTCACTATATGATGAAGGAGTTCATAATTAGTAATGTCCCCTTTGATAAATGAGTAATTGAGGTTGTTCATAAGTGGTGCTAAGTTCTCTAGATTCCCTGCATATGTTAATTGATCGTAGTTTATTATGTGGGAGTTAGGGTGTTCATTTAAATAGTAATGAATAAAATTACTTCCAATAAAACCGGCACCACCGGTAACAAGAAGCTTCATTTTTCATACTCCTTTATTAAAAATTATTTTCAGCATGCTTTAGTAGAGGAAGGTTACTATCTTTTTCAGATAAGATGGGGTTCGAAACAGGCCAATCTATATTTAATTGCGGATCATTCCATAAGATTCCTCGCTCTAAGTCAGGATCATAATATTCGTCGACTTTATATAGGACACTTGTATCTGGTACTAGGGTACAGAATCCATGAGCGAATCCTTTTGGAACAATTACTTGGCGTTTGTTTTTTTCGCTTAAAATAATCCCAAACCACTGTGCAAATGTGTTCGATTCAGGTCGAATGTCTACAACCACATCCCAAATAACCCCACTACCTACTCGAACTAATTTTGATTGGGCTTTCGGATTTAATTGGTAGTGTAACCCCCGTATAACACTAGCCTCCGTAGATAATGAATGATTATCTTGAACGAAGTTATACTCTAGACCTGACTTTTCTAATGATTGCTTATTATAACTCTCCATAAAGAAACCTCTATGATCCTCATAAACTAGTGGCTCCAAGATATAGACACCTTGGAGCTTCGTATGAATAATTTTCATATTTCACCTCTTTTTGAACCATTCGCAAGCTCCATTAAATATTTTCCATAGTCGTTTTTGCTTAATGGTCTTGCTAACTCAGTTAATTGTTTCCTCGATATATACCCTTTTTTAAAGGCTATCTCTTCTACTGAACCAACTTTTATCATATGGTTTTCTTCAATCGTATTAATATATTGTGAAGCTCTGAGTAAGGATTGGTGGGTCCCAGTATCGATCCAAGAGAACCCCTTTCCTAGAAGTCTAATCTTTAATTCCCCTTGATTAAGGTATACTTTATTAACATCCGTAATCTCCAGTTCTCCTCTGGCAGACGGTGTTATGCTTTTAGCAATGTCTACTACTTGGTTGTTGTAAAAATATAACCCAGTCACTGCGTAATTAGATTTTGGATTCTTTGGTTTTTCCTCAATTGAAGTCACATTACCATTCTTAGAAAAATCAACAACACCGAAGCGCTCTGGGTCTTTTACATAATAACCAAAGATTGTTGCTCCTTGGTGATTATTCTTTGCTGATATTAATAGATTTTCAAGCTCATGACCGTAGAAGATATTATCACCTAGAATGAGAGCAACATCGCTATCACCAATAAATTCCTCTCCAATGATAAACGCTTGTGCTATTCCGTTTGGTTGTTCTTGGGCTTCGTAGTGAATGGAAATACCAAGGTTAGAACCATCACCTAGCAATCTTTTATAATTTGGTAGATCGAAGGGGGTGGATATAACTAGAATTTCTTTTATCCCTGCTAGCATTAGTGTTGAGAGTGGGTAATATATCATTGGTTTATCATAAATTGGTAATAATTGTTTGGATATAGCCTGTGTTAATGGGGAAAGTCTTGTGCCACTTCCACCTGCCAATATTATTCCTTTCATTTGTAATCCTCCAATTAAAACTAGGGTAAAGTATCATTTCTAGGTTAGTATATGGTAGGGTGCAGTAAAATGAGTGGGTAAGTGAAGCTGTAGAGGCAAGAGCGCAATAAAATTGGCGGTTACCTAGCTTAAGAAACTCGAAATACAGTATCTAATAGTTTATAAACCCTATTTTCGTATAAATGATAATCTATCGTTCTTTGATAACCATTTTCTGCGATTGCTGCTCGTTCTTTTTCGTTATTTAGATAGTATTCTATTTTGTAGATTAACTCCTGTGTAGAAGAAAAGGTCTCTATTTCTTTTCCAATCTCATATTGATTCTTTAAATCTTCTCGTAAATCGGTGATTTGTAATGTTTTGCAGCCATTTATTTCAAAGGTGCGATTATTTACAGAAAGTGCGGGTATGTTTTCACTATTGGACTGCCCCTCAATGGGATAATCATAGGATGGTAATCGATGGAAATTGAGAACGATTTTTGCCCTATTGTAGTAATAGGCAGTCTCTTGAGGTGGTATCCAGTAGTTTTTGTGGTCAATTTTACTTTTTAATAAATCGTAGTTTTTTAGACTCTCCCACCATTGTCCCGTAATAATGACATTTTTATCCTTTAAGTAATCTGCCATTTTATCAAAAATCTCTAACCGATTTGGAAATCCGGATCCGACAAAACAAATATCTACTTCTTCCTCCTTTTTTACAGTTTGTGGATAGAAGATATTAGTAAAGCAACCTAATGGTAAATTAATTGAATTTGGACAGCCTAACTTCCTGTAAAAATCCACACAAGCTAATTCCACGGTAAAAACATAATCGAAATATCCGAATTCCTTTGTTGCATCCGTATAGTAGGGATCGTCAGTAGTCCAAATAGCGATAGGAGTACCTAATTGTTTAATTTCTTTCATTTGGGAATGATTGATAAAAAACTCTTGAAATACTAAGACGATATCAGGTTTATACATTTTCGTCTCAACTACTAAATCCTGAGAGGGATGACAAACCTTTAATTGTACAAATTTCGTAAGGCTGTTGACTATTCCTTCTTCTAAAGGTGGATAAGGACCACCAACACCTGATGTTATAAAGATAACTTTTTTATCTTTATATTGCTCTTTATTCATTGAAATAAATTCTCTACTATAATTGTTAATCACTTACATATCCTCCTAAAATAATTTATTGTGGAAAGAGGATGAACGGTCTTGAGAATTATTAATCAAATATCGTATTTAATAGTTTTTTAACACGATGTTGATACGTATGGTGGGTTAACGTTTTTATAAATCCACTTCTCGCAATACGATATCGTTCTTCTTCATTTTGTAGATAATACTCTATATTGTTGATTAGTTCCTCACTGGTTGAGAATGTTACAATCTCCTTCCCATTTTCATAATGGTTATTGATGTCTGCCCTAAAGTCAGAAATCTGAAGTGTTTTGCAACCATTAATTTCAAACGTACGATTGTTCATGGACAATGCTGGGATACTTAAGCTGTTAGATTGACTGGCTTCAGGATGCTCATAAACTGCTAGGCGATGAATGTTTAAGACGATTTTTGCACGATTGTAGTAATAGGCAGTACTTTCTGGTGTTTGCCACTCATTGTGAATCTTACTTTTCAACTTGTTATAATTATTGAGGCGTTCCCACCATTGACCAACTATCATAACATTTTTATCTAATAAATAATCTGCAATCCCATCAATTAGATCTACACGATTTTGAAAGGCAGACCCAACAAAACAAATATCAATTTCATCCTCCTTAGGTACAGGTAATGGACGAAATATTTCTTTTCGACAACCTAAAGGTAAATACGTAACTGATGTGTGACCCAAATTTTTATAAAAGTCCACACAAGATAATTCAACTGTAAAAATATGATCAAAGTAAACAAAGTCTTTTGTTACGTCAGTATAATAAGGATCATCTGTAATCCAGATTGCAATTGGAATTCCTGATTTTTGGATTTCTCTCATCTTATGGTGATGTAGAAAAAGTCCGTGAAGTGCTAATACCATATGTGGCTTAAACTGTGAAGCAATGGTAACAAGGTCATCTATTGGATGACAGACTTTTACAGTTACATACTCTGATAAGCTACTAATAATAGCTTCTTCTAATGGGGGATATGGACCTTGAACCCCTGTTTTAACAAATATCACTCTTTTATCATGAAGACTTTCTCTTCTTGTTTCCTCACTCACATTTGTCCCTCCATCTATTACGTGATGTGCTCTATAATATATTCATAAGGAGATACAATGGTAAGTTAAGAAGCCTAGCTTGGCCCCGGGTCCACAACGAAATAGTAGTCAGAATGAGTAATTATCTAAAAAGTATTGACTAATTACATCAATTAGTGGTATATTAATAAACGTTGCTGATGAAGAAATTCAACAAAAATAATTTTGTATATGTCTTGCATTTAGATTCTAGATTAGATATAATAAATTTTGTCTCTATAGCAACGAGTAACCCCGAAGCATAAACATCTTCGAGTAAGCTAGTAGATGCAGGGGTCACTAACAACAAGATTGCACTCAAAAATGTGCATGAGCTTAATTTAATACTTTTTACTATCGCGGGGTGGAGCAGTCTGGTAGCTCGTCGGGCTCATAACCCGAAGGTCGTAGGTTCAAATCCTGCCCCCGCAACCAATTTAATCCAACTCACTACTTCAAGTTGGAAAACAATTTCAACCAAATGGTCCGGTAGTTCAGTTGGTTAGAATGCCTGCCTGTCACGCAGGAGGTCGCGGGTTCGAGTCCCGTCCGGACCGCCACTTAAATTTCATACATACATACACATGATTTCTACGGAGATCATGTTTTTTTGTTTTTAAGGATTGCTAAATAGTATCTCACCTATCTTTTTGCTATCATGGATATAGCGTTTTATAGAATGGTGGAGATATAATGGACGAGTTTTCATTTATCAATTCAATTCAGCAATCGTACTATCGGCAATCTTCTTTATTAAAAGGGATTGGTGATGATGCAGCCGTAATCCGTTCCAATAACCAGGATATAGTAATAGCGAAGGATATGTTTGTGGAAAATGTTCACTTTAATAAAGAAACCATGACACCGTATCATATTGGTTATAAGGCACTGGCAGCTAATCTTAGTGATATGGCTGCTATGAGAGCAAAACCAGCATTTTACTTAGTAGGAATATCTATCTCTGATAACTGGTCTACAGATGACTTAAATGAGATTTATGAAGGAATGCAAAGCCTTGCGAATCAATATAACGTTGATTTAATCGGTGGTGATACCGTGTCGGGAAGTGAACTAGTCATTTCCATAACGGTGCTAGGGTTTACAAATAAAGATAATGCTTCGTTGAGGAGTTTAGCACAAGAAGGAGATATCATATTTGCTACTGGTACCTTGGGAGATTCGCAGGCAGGGTTGCATATGCTATTCCACCCTGACAACTATAAAGATGAGAAATACTTTAAAAGAAGACACCAAATGCCTAGCCCCCGTGTTGATTTCGCTTTAGGCCTACAAAGTATATCAAGGGTTGCTTTAAATGATATTAGTGATGGTATTGCTAGTGAAGCACACGAAATTGCGGAGGCTTCGAATGTATCTATCGTCTTACAGGATGAAAAACTACCAATCCATCCTTATTTGAGCCAATTTGACACAGATTTACAATATAAATGGAAATTATTTGGTGGCGAAGATTATGAATTGCTAGGAACCGTTTCGAAAAGAGAATGGGAAACGGTCAAACAAGTTGCATCCCAACAAAATGTACGTGTAACAGAAATCGGGTATGTAACTGCAGTACAACCAGTTAGTCGAGTGCTATTCCAACAGAAAAATGGTAAAATGGTACGGCTAGAGAAAAAAGGATATAACCACTTAAGCAGGTGACATGATGAGTAAATATATAGTGGAAACAAATGACGTAGAAGAAACCTTACAAATAGCAGAAAAGCTTGCAAGACAGTTAAAACCAGGTGACCTCTTAACTTTAGAAGGTGATTTAGGTGCCGGGAAGACGACCTTCACCAAAGGGATAGCAGCCGGATTAGGGATTAGTAGAACATTGAGTAGCCCGACTTTTACGATTGTAAAAGAATATGAGGGTACCATTCCGTTGTATCACATGGATGTTTACCGGTTAGAACATTCTGATGAAGATATTGGCTTTGAAGAGTATTTTGATGGGAATGGCGTATCGGTTGTTGAGTGGGCTCAATTTATTGAGGAGTACCTCCCCATAGAGCGGTTAAATATAACCATTAAATACTTGGATGAACAGTCAAGAGCAATCGAATTCGATCCAGTTGGGGAACATTTTGAAGAAGTAGTCAAAGCAATAGTTGAATGAGTAAGGTTAGTAAAAAGGAGTTACTTAGATGTATATTCTTGCAATAGACACATCCAATCAAGCTTTAGGTGTAGCCTTGGTTAAGGACAATGAAATAGTAGGAGAATTAGTTACGAATATAGCTAAGAATCATTCTGTGAGACTAATGCCTGCAATTGAGCACCTTATGAAAGAAGTTGATGTGAAGCCAGAAGAGTTAAGTAAAGTTGTGGTAGCGAAAGGCCCAGGATCATACACAGGTGTTCGGATAGGACTTACAACTGCTAAAACATTAGCCTGGTCTCTAGGAATACCGGTAGTGGGTGTTTCTAGTCTGGAGGTACTAGCGTATCGTGCTAAATTAAGTAATAACCTTATCTGTCCATTTTTTGATGCACGGAGAGGGCTGGTCTATACAGGCTTGTATGAAAATAACCATGAAAAACTAGTGCTTGTTAAAGAAGAACGAAATACGTTATTTGCAGATTGGTTAGATAAGCTTTCTGCCCTAAGTAAGCCAATTGTATTTTTAAGCCCAGATATTCAAAAAAATAAAGAAATCATTACAGAGAAATTAGGATCAAATGCTGTTATACCAGAGATGACCTATCATATTCCGAAGCCATCTGACCTGGCATTAGCCGCACAAGACAAAGAAATCGATGAAACGCATATGCTGACACCGAATTATTTGAGGCTAGCGGAAGCGGAAGCAAACTGGTTAAAAACACAAAAGGATATGCAGAATGGCTGAATTAACGATACGTAAAATGGAACTAGAAGATATAGAACAAGTTATGTTTGTAGAGCTAACCTCATTTTCATCTCCTTGGAATGAAGATGTATTTAAACAGGAATTAACACAAAACCTTCATGCACATTATTTTATTATGGAATTAGATAAAAAAATAATAGGTTATGTAGGAATGTGGATTGTTATAGATGATGCACAAATTACTAATATAGCTGTACTCCCTGGATACCGAGGTCAAAAACTAGGGGAGAAACTCTTCCGATTTGCGCTTCAGCAAGCTTTACAGCGCGGAGTAACAAGGCTATCTCTAGAAGTTAGAGTAACTAATTCAGTTGCACAGAATATGTATCGCAAATTTGGACTAGTATCTGGTGGAATTAGAAAAAATTATTATACAGATAATAATGAAGATGCTGTTGTAATGTGGGTGAATTTATGATGAAGGATACATACATATTAGGAATTGAAACAAGTTGTGATGAGACAGCTGTGGCGATTGTAAAAAACGGTAGGGAGATAATTTCCAATGTTGTCGCTTCCCAGATTGAAAGTCACAAACGCTTTGGTGGAGTAGTTCCAGAAATCGCTTCTAGGCATCATGTGGAACAAATTACACTAGTTTTAGAAGAAGCAATTGCGGAGTCTAAACTAGATTGGGACGATATCGATGCGATTTCAGTTACGGAAGGACCTGGTTTAGTTGGTGCGCTTTTAATTGGTGTTAATGCAGCAAAGGCATTGGCCTTTGCCAAAAGCAAACCGTTAGTTGGAGTCCATCATATTGCAGGACATATTTATGCGAACCGTTTGGAAGAAGAATTTCAATTTCCATTGTTAGCTTTAATCGTTTCTGGGGGTCACACAGAGCTAGTTTTAATGAAAGAGCATGGCAGCTATGAAGTTATCGGTGAAACGAGAGATGATGCTGCTGGTGAAGCATATGATAAGGTTGCAAGAATGTTAAACCTTCCGTATCCAGGTGGACCTCATATTGACCGATTAGCAGCAGAAGGTGAGGTAACTATTGATTTCCCAAGAGCTTGGTTAGAAGATGATAGTTTTGATTTTAGTTTTAGTGGATTAAAATCAGCAGTTATTAACAAAATTCACAATGCAAAGCAAAAAGGTATAGAGTTGAAGCAGGAAGATATTGCTGCAAGCTTTCAAGCGAGTGTAATTGATGTATTGGCAACAAAAACCGTAAAGGCCGCTAAGCAACATAATGTAAAGCAAGTAATTGTAGCTGGTGGTGTAGCTGCAAATAGAGGGCTGCGAGCAGAACTTGAGGCTAAGTTCTCTGAAACGGATATACCATTGCTAATCCCTCCATTAAAGCTTTGTACGGATAATGCAGCAATGATAGCAGCTGCTGGAACGATTAACTTTGAACAAGGTAAACGTTCTGGTATGGACCTTAATGCAAATCCTTCTTTAATATTACGTTGACAAAATATCCACAGAGATGTGGATATTTTTTTATATCCTTTATAAAGTAAAGCTATCCATTGTTAATAACATTTGTGGATAAAATTGATAGAAATTGTGGATAATGTGCATAACTTTGTTGATAAGTTGATTTATAAAGGTTTAATACGTTTACATTTTTGTGGATAATGAAAATCTGCTTTTATATATAATGTTTGTCTCTTTTGCTACAAACTATTATGCTAAAATACAACTAATGAGGTATCTATTCGTCTAATAATAATATTAGTGAATTTTTGGGGGGAATGTGTGTGAAAAAAATTACGTTTGTGATGTTATCCTTGGTACTTATGACTTTGTTATCATTTGGTTGTCAACCAAATGAAAGTACTGACATAAATATAAATCAAACTTCTGAGTCAGAACTTAACAACCATTTTTCTATAAATAAGGATACTATAGGAATTAGTTTTTCTAAGCCAAATGGTAAAAGTAAAGTTAATTTCAATGATAAGGAAACCTTTCATGCCTTCCAAGAAGTCTTTTCAAGTGCAGTAAAGGAAGATGGCATAGTTAATATGGCTAACCCGGAATTTTATATGGATATCGTAAATGAAGAAAATGAACAATCAAGACTTTATTTATGGATTGGTGAAAAAGGGGAAAGAAGCACTATTATGAAACCAAACGATACCAATACGATTTATACTGTTTCACCTGAAGAAACGGATAGGTTAATCCTTTTAGTCGAAAACACTTTTAATTGAGACTTCCTTTAGATACATACAAAAAAGCAGATTGAAATAATCGTTTCAATCTGCTTTTTTGAAGTTAATCATCCTGAAGTAATGTCCATTCTTCCATCAATTTTTCGACGTGTTGTTTCACTTCATTCGTTTTATTCGTATATTCCAATGCTTTTTCATGATTTTCATAAACTTCAGGTTTGGTCATTTCCTCTTCAAGCATGGCGAGTTGTTCTTCCATTTCTTCAATTTCTTCCTCTAGCTTTGCAATTTGTCGTTCGCGTTTTCGTTGTTCACTCTGACGCTTTTTTTCTTCTTTAAAACTTAACTTCTTTTCATTCACGGAAGAGGTTTGTTCCGTAACAGCCTCTAACCGTTCCAATTCTTCTTGTTCTTGCTTTTTCTCGATATAGTAATCATAATCACCAAGATAAACTGTAGACCCGTCTGCTAGCATTTCAACTACTTTATCTGCAATTTTATTAATAAAGTATCGATCATGAGAAACAAAGATAATCGTTCCTGGGAAATCAATTAAAGCTGCTTCAAGAACTTCCTTACTATCAATGTCTAAGTGGTTGGTCGGTTCATCTAGTATTAATAGATTTGCTTTTTGCATCCTTAGTTTTGCAAGTGCTAAGCGGGCTTTCTCCCCACCACTAAGTGACGAGACAGGCTTTAACACATCATCACCAGAAAATAAGAAATTACCTAAGACCGTTCGGATATCTTTTTCATTAACACCTGGATATTCATCCCATAATTCAGTAAGTACGGTTTTGTGAGAACTTAAGTTAGCTTGCTCTTGATCATAATAGCCAATCTGTACATTCGTTCCTAACTGAATCGTTCCTTCACTGGGTTGGAATCTTCCGAGGATATTCTTTAGTAGCGTGGTTTTCCCAACACCATTTGGACCGACTAAAGCAATACTTTCCCCACGTGATACATGAAGGGAGAGATTCTCAAAGATTGGGCTTTCTCCTTCTTCATATCGGAAGGCAAGGTCTTGAATTTTTAATACATCATTGCCAGTACGTTTCGTAATTTCAAAAGTAATCGAAGCGGATGATTCATCACCTAATGGACGATCCATTTTATCCATTTTTTCGAGTTGTTTCCGCCTGCTTTGCGCGCGTTTGGTGGTGGAAGCTCGTACGATATTTTTCTGGATAAATTCTTCTAATTTTTTTATTTCCGTCTGCTGTTTCTCGAACTCTTTCATTTCTTGTTCAAAGTTAATCGCTTTTTGTTCCAGAAAATTACTATATGTGCCATGATACTTCTTCGTTCGATGGCGTGATATTTCATAAACAATCGTTACTGTTTTATCAAGGAAATAACGGTCGTGGGATACAATTACTACTGCACCTGGATATGCTTGTAAGTATTTCTCAAGCCAGGATAACGTTTCAATATCTAAATGGTTGGTAGGTTCATCTAAAATAAGAAGATTTGGTTTCTTAAGTAACAGTTTCCCTAAAGCCAAACGTGTTTTTTGGCCGCCACTTAATTCATTGATAGGCGTTTGGTCATCGTAATCAAGAAAATTCAACCCCGATAGGACGGCTTTAATTTCGGATTCATAGCTGTAACCGCCATTTGTTTCGAATTCCTGCTGCAAGCGGTCATATTCTGCTAGAAATTTAGTCGATTCAGTGGGATCCATCTGACTGACATCGGCCATTTTTTCTTCCATGGAACGGATCTTTCTTTCCTGAATAATTAGTTCTTCAAATACCTCTAGCATCTCATTCCATATCGTGTTATTCGATTCGAGTCCAGTATGCTGAGATAAGTAACCAATCGTAAGGTCCTTTGGCTTAATTATTTCACCTGTATCATAGGTCATTTCACCGGCCATGATCTTAAGGAGGGTTGATTTTCCAGCACCATTTCTACCGACTATGGCAACTCGATCTCTATCTTTTATTTCTAGTTTTATATTTGCTAATATCTCCTCTGCACCGAAAGACTTGGAAATATCATTTAATTGCATGCTTATCATATTTGTCACCTCTAGTAGTATAAGTTTATCCAAATCTAGGCTTTCGGGCAATAATATTGTGTATATGTGAAAATAATCACGACTTAAGATAGAAAATCTGATAAAATAGACTTTGTAATCGTTATTATACTTTTTTTGGAAACGTGTTTCCGGTTTTAATATAGCACCTGAAGGGTAAGGAGGAAATCAGCTTGGATCAAAATAAAATACCACAAGCTACAGCAAAAAGACTCCCATTATATTATCGGTTTTTAAACAATTTACAAATGCAGGGAAAAACCAGAGTTTCATCGAAGGAATTAAGTGAAGCAGTTAAGGTTGACTCGGCAACGATTCGAAGAGACTTTTCCTATTTTGGAGCACTTGGTAAAAAGGGATACGGCTATAATGTCGAATATTTACTTGGATTTTTCCGAAAGACATTAGATCAAGACGAAATGACTGATGTGGCTTTAATAGGAGTCGGTAATCTAGGAACAGCATTCTTAAACTATAACTTTACGAAAAATAATAATACAAAAATTAAGCTAGCATTTGACGCTGACCCAAATAAAGTTGGGACAAAAATCGGTGGAATTCCCATTTATCATATTGATGATCTAGAGGAAAAATTGGATGATGTGAAAGTAGCCATTTTGACTATACCAGCAAATGAGGCGGATCGTACTACAGAACGCTTAGTAGCTAAAGGTATTAAAGCCATCTTAAACTTTACGCCAGCACGTATTACGGTACCAGATGATGTTCGTGTACATCATATTGATTTAGCAATTGAATTGCAGGCACTAGTTTATTTTCTGAAGCATTATCCACTAGACAATCTGGTTCCATCTAAAGAAGAAGTGCATTAAGCTACTTTAATACTTAGTTATGAACATACTAAAAGCCCCTATTTAAGTAGGAGCTTTTTTGTTATTTCTTCTTCATATGTTTAATTTTATTGTGTAAACGCAAGTAACGAATACCAGCACCGAAGTCTAATGTGGCTATTAGTGCTAGTAGAATGGTAATAAAGTTCCACACCGTATCTTCTGCACTTTGAATTGCTGCATATATAAACAAGATGCCCATAGCAAAATAAATGAAAGCCATGGTTCTAGCGGTAATCCTCATAACATGTTAACCTCCGATTAATATCATCTGGACCTGATTCCACTGTTGTTCAATTTTCTCCATATCTTCTGGGGTAAGGGAAAATTGTACAATAACCGAAATAGAATTTAAGGTCATGTGCACCAGAATAGGAACAATGATTTTCTTTGTCTTGACATATAAATAAGCAAAGACAAAGCCCATCGATGCATAGATTAGTATGTGCTCTGGTTCCCCATGAATAATCCCAAAAATGAGGGCTGAAAGTAAAGCCGCAACAAAAAAGTTTGTTCTCTTATATAATGAACCGAAAATTATTTTACGGAAAATAACTTCTTCAAGTATAGGTGCTATTACAGCAGGTATGATTGCAAATAACGGTATGGTACGTGTGATTGCCATAATAGATTGTGTATTTTCTGACCCAATTTCAATGCCAAGTACTTTCGCTTCAATCATGGTTGCAATTCCTTGGGCAAAATAAGCCATAAATAACCCTACAAAAGTCCACAGAATGACATCACCTGAAATCCGGCGATCACGTGTTTGGGACATTTCTATATCAGGCTTCATTAACATTAAAACAATAATTAAGGCAATTGTAAAACTAAAGATGGAATAGTAGATGGCAGCCTCGACATAATAATTCGGGAATAGTTGACGGAGAATTGGTAAGAAGAGTCCTCCTGATAGCTGCATGATAATATAGGTAAGAATTACCCACCAGTAGCGATTAGGCAATTATTTCAGCTCCTTAAGTTCTTCGTAGTTTGCATGTATTCGGACAAAATCGATTCCTGTGTATTTTATCATATTCATGCAGTCTATAATAATAGAATCAACTTGGACAAGAAAAAATAAAAAAATGTGAAACACGATACTTGCAAATCAGAAAGAAATTATTTATTATATTAATTGGAATTAGCACTCGGATACATCGAGTGCTAACAAATCAAAAAAATATATGGAAAATGAATTAAGGAGGTTGTCTACATGATTAAACCACTAGGAGATCGTGTTGTTATCGAGCTTGTTGAACAAGAGGAAAAAACTGCAAGCGGTATCGTACTTCCAGACTCTGCAAAAGAAAAACCACAAGAAGGACGCGTAGTAGCAGTAGGTACTGGACGAGTTACTGATAGTGGGGAAAGAGTTGCACTTGAAGTTTCAGAAGGAGACCGTATTATCTTCTCTAAATTTGCTGGAACAGAAGTAAAGTATGATGGAACTGAATACTTAATTCTACGTGAAAATGATATTTTAGCAGTCGTTAATTAATAAAAACAATTAATAAATAATGAATTTTTAAGGAGGGCATTTCAATGGCTAAAGAAATTAAATTTAGTGAAGACGCACGTAGCGCTATGCTTCGTGGGGTAGATACATTAGCAAATGCTGTAAAAGTAACATTAGGACCTAAAGGTCGTAACGTTGTTTTAGATAAGAAATTTGGTTCACCGCTAATCACGAACGATGGTGTTACTATCGCTAAAGAAATCGAATTAGAAGATGCATTTGAAAACATGGGTGCAAAATTAGTATCCGAAGTTGCTTCTAAAACGAACGATGTAGCAGGGGACGGTACAACAACTGCAACAGTTTTAGCACAAGCAATGATCCGTGAAGGACTTAAAAACGTAACTTCAGGAGCAAACCCTGTAGGAATTCGTCGTGGGATTGAAAAAGCAGTAGCAACAGCAATTGGAGAGCTACAAGCTATTTCTAAACCAATCGAAGGTAAAGAATCTATTGCACAAGTTGCTGCAATTTCTTCTGCTGATGATGAAGTTGGTAACTTAATCGCTGAAGCAATGGAACGTGTTGGTAACGATGGTGTTATCACAATTGAAGAATCTAAAGGATTCACTACTGAATTAGAAGTAGTAGAAGGTATGCAATTTGACCGTGGATATGCTTCCCCTTACATGGTAACAGACCAAGATAAAATGGAAGCAGTTCTAGAAAATCCTTATATCTTAATTACAGATAAGAAAATCAGCAATATCCAAGAGATTCTACCTGTACTTGAACAAGTTGTTCAACAAGGTAAATCATTACTACTAATTGCTGAAGATGTTGAAGGTGAAGCTCTTGCAACATTAGTTCTAAACAAACTTCGTGGTTCATTCAATGCGGTAGCTGTTAAAGCTCCAGGATTTGGTGACCGTCGCAAAGCAATGCTAGAAGACATCGCTATCTTAACTGGTGGTCAAGTCATTACAGAAGATCTTGGACTAGAGCTTAAGACTGCTTCTATCGAACAATTAGGTACTGCTTCTAAAGTTGTAGTAACAAAAGAACATACAACAATTGTAGAAGGTTCTGGTAACCCAGAAGCAATCTCTTCTCGTGTATCTCAAATCCGTGCACAAGCAGAAGAAACTACTTCTGAATTCGATAAAGAAAAATTACAAGAACGTCTAGCTAAACTAGCTGGCGGTGTAGCAGTAATCAAAGTTGGTGCTGCAACTGAAACAGAATTAAAAGAACGTAAACTTCGTATTGAAGACGCACTAAACTCAACTCGCGCTGCAGTTGAAGAAGGTATCGTAGCTGGTGGTGGTACTGCACTAGTGAACGTATACAATAAAGTTGCTGGCTTAGAGCTTCAAGGCGACGAAGCAACTGGAGCTAAAATCGTACTTCGTGCTCTAGAAGAGCCAGTACGTCAAATCGCACATAACGCTGGTCTAGAAGGTTCAGTAATTGTTGAACGTCTAAAAGGCGAAGCGGTTGGTGTTGGTTTCAACGCTGCAACTGGCGAATGGGTAAACATGGTTGAAACTGGTATCGTTGACCCAACTAAAGTTACTCGTTCTGCATTACAAAATGCTGCATCTGTAGCGGCTATGTTCCTAACTACTGAAGCGGTAGTAGCGGACATTCCAGAAGAAAACCCAGGTGGCGGCGGAATGCCGGATATGGGTGGCATGGGCGGCATGATGTAATAAGCCGTCTGAACCCTTGATATGAGTGGGTTTTATGTAAGATGAGAGTGTGATGTTAACATTTTGTTAACATTGAGGATAATTAATCGAGGCTTCTCATAAGTTGAGCAAACTTTTGAGAGGCTTCTTTTTTCATTTCTTGCGTTACGTGGAGATAGACATCTTTGGTAATTTGGTCATCTGAATGCCCAAGTCTATCCATGATTTGTTCGAGTGCTACCCCCGCTTCTGCTAAGAGTGATGTATGCGTATGTCTTAGAGAATGTGGTGTTAGCTCTGGATTTAGACCTGATAACCTTAATAGCCTTGCCATTCTATTTTGAACGGTCTTAATGACAATGGGATAACCATATTGACGTTCCATTTTTGCAAAAATGAAGTCTTTGTTATAGTAAGCATCTCCTAATTGCTCGATGACTTTCTCTTGAGCTTCTTTATGTTCTAGCAATGTTTTTATTACATCTTCGTCAACAATAATTTTCCGTCGAGATCTTTTAGTTTTTGGTGTGACTAGCATATATTCTAACGTGTTATTACTTGGATTGTAATAGGTTTTGGTAATGCTAATTGTATGATTAATAAAATCTATATCTTTCCACTTGAGTGCAACTAATTCTCCAACTCTGATTCCTGTATAGGAGAGGATGAGAAACATTAGGTAGTCATGCTCAAGTCCATGATTCTTTGCTGTCTTTAAGAACAATGCAAGTTCTTCTTTTTCAAGATACTTTGGAACTTCTTCCTCTTCCAACTGTTCAATTGTTTTCTTAGCTTTTTTGAGATAGGCAAACTCAGTAGGATCCTTCTTGATTAACTCTAACTCTAATGCCTTTCGGAAAATCATCCTTCCAGTACGATGGATACCATCCATTGTGCTATCAGAATATCCTTGTTCTTTTAAATCGTTTAAAGCATCTTGATAGCTCTTTCTTGTAATGTCCTTTAATTTTAATTGAGCAAAATAGGGCATTAACTTGTCAATCTCATGAAGCCTGACACGAATCGTTCCGGGTTTCACATCTTTTGAATCCTTGTATATAGTTAGCCACTCTTTTGAAAAGTCACTGAATGTCTGATTTGTTTCTTCTACATACAAACCTTGTTCTACCTCATAAATGAGAGCAGCCGCAGCTGATTCAGCTTCTTGTTTTGTCTTAAATCCTCCTTTCCCTTTTTGCTTGCGTTTTCCGGTTAATGGGTCAATTCCAATATCAACGAGAAATGCCCACCTAGAGCCACAAGTACACTTTTTCTTCTTTTTGCACTTGCAACCACGTCTGTAAAAATGTCCTTTCATTTCATTCAAAAACCTCACTTTCATTTATTTTTTGTTACAAATATCCATTATTCCCACTTGGAAAGTGAATAATTCGTTTCGTATGGATATAATGTAGATAACACCATCTGGTCTAGGTTTCAATGAGCATATTCGAATTAAGATGTATGTACAGTAAAGGGGGATTCGGAAAGTGAATAATAAAGAAGAAGCTGTATCTGAAGAGTTTAAGGTGGCTGTAAACAGACTCTGTAAGAAGTTAGAACCAGAAAATAAAGAAAGTAACGCTTTATGGCAATTAGTTACAGAAATATGTAATGAAGGGGATGAGGATGAAGACTAAATTTATAAGTTCATATCTTGAAAATCTTGGGCTAATGGGTCTTTTGTTGACGAAGAAAAGCGGATTTTAAATGGTTATATGTAAGTTGAAAGCAAAATAATCACATTCTGCTTTCAGTATAATGATAAATGTTAACTACGCATAAAATCGCCAAATTTATCACGAGTATCTATTTTCCTTTTTTGCGTAATATGAAGATATACCTTATTAGTAACTTCATCATCTTTATGGCCTAAACGATCCATGATCTCATCTATATCTGCTCCAGCTTGGGCAAGAAGAGATGTATGTGTGTGACGAAACGAGTGGGGAGTAAGGTTAGCGTTTAATCCACCAAGCTTTAGCAATCTTTCCATTCTATTTCTAACTAATTTTATCAGTATTGGATAACCGGGATGTTTATCTATATTAGCAAATATAAATCCCTTGTCAACGTAAGAGTTCCCAAGTCGAGTAATAATCTTTTCTTGTTCCATCTTATGTTTCCTCAACGTTTCAATTACTATTTCATCTACCACAATTTTACGTCGAGACTTTTCTGTCTTAGGTGGAACTAATTGATATTGGGTAGTGTTACTCTTAGGATTATAATACGTTTTTGTAATACTAATGGTGTTGTTAGCAAAGTCGATATTATTCCACTTGAGTGCAACCAATTCACCTATACGCATTCCTGTATAGGCGAGCGTTAGGAAAATAAGATAATCCATATACAAGCCTTTTTCTAAAGTAGTATCCAAAAATTTAAGGAGTTGTTCTTTTTCAAAGAAGTTTGGTAGTTCTTCTTCATCTGTTTCAACAATAACTTTTTGTTCTTTTTTTATATAGGCAAATTCAGTAGGATCACGTTTAATTAATTTTTTCCTAGTAGCCATTATAAAAATCATTTTTCCAGTCGTGTGAATACCTTTTTTTGTACATCTAGCAAGATTTTGGCCTTTTTGGTTTTTTAGATTATCCAATGCTGCTTGATACATTTCTTCCGTGATATTTTTTAGTTTTAAGTGAGCAAAAAATGGCAATAACTTTTTAATTCCATACTCTCTTAAACGTATAGTACCGGGTTTTGATCCATTCCTGTCCTTGTAAATACTCAACCATTCCTCAGCAAAATCCTTAAATAATATATCAGATTCTTTAATATAATTCCCTTGCTTTACATCCGAAAGTAGAGCTGCCGCTGCTACTTCAGCATCTCCCTTTGTTTTAAAGCGACTTCCAGAACGTTGTCGTCTTTTACCTGTTTTGGGATCTGGCCCAATGTCTATAATAAATGACCATTCACAAGTGCAATTTTCCACATCACACTTGCAACCTCTCTTATAATAATGTCCTTTCATAATGTTTCGTTAACCTCGCTATCATACGTATTTTTAGTTTTAATTCCTTCTATAGTTAGAAAATTGTAGGAGGAAGAAAGGTAATTTATTCCCCCAAAAAATTAATGTCCTTCATCATCATCAACTCAATATGCAGTCTTCTAATTTAATTTCTTCTTTTTTCTTCTTTTTTCTTAATGATCCACTGCTTTAAATCTGCCTTATCTACTCGTTTCGATAAGCCGATTTCATAGTTTGGAATACCTCCGTACTCAACATGAACTTTAAATAACTCATAGACTCTTCTTCTTGAAATCCCAAGAAATTCAGAAATGTGTTGTGCGGTTAAAATGTCTGGTAGTGATTCCCAAGTTGTGTGTTTATTTGTGTTTTCCATAATCGATTCCCTCTCCTTGTTTTAATGATATTGAAATAACCGGTTAGATTCTGAAACATTATAGCCTCGGTTATGGAGGATTTTAAGTATCTGAAGAAAAAAATAATATTTTTTTCCTTCTTGGAAACTTATATAAATAGTTAGTAAAGTCTAGTTACAACGCTTACTTTAAATTGACTGTAACGTATATATTGTCTAATAATAAAACCCCTTGTTTTTAAACAAGAGGTTTTGAAGAATCCAACGGTATAAGAGGTAAATTAATGCTCCTATAATGTTGAAACTATATTTTGATGGTTTAATCGTTACTTAAAAAAAGGTTTGTTTAATGTTTTTTGTATCATGAATCTATTGTGAGTACGTCTTAATCCATGAAAGGAAATTTTCCTTACTCCTGCTTTTTTAATTAGTAATTCAAATTGGTTATTTAAAGAAATTGGTTTCATTAAAGTACCGTTCTTGTTAGGGAAAACAAGGCTGAACCCGTTATTGTAGGCATCACCCATGTCAATTTTCCATTGTTCTTGTTTCTTCATATGGGTATCCAACTTATTAATAATATGGGCTGGTAACTGAATAGTTCGTGGTATTCGGTACGTAAAAGTTTTGTATTGGCCACTTCCTATGCGTTCAATATATCTTTTAACTGTTAATGTTCCTTCCATTAAGTTCACATCGTCCCACGATAATGTGCAAACCTCACCTAATCTTAAACCAGTGTAAAGTACAGTATCATATAGTACATCCTTATTTTCTTTTTCGGCTAACTCAAGAAATTGCTTCGCTTCGGTATAGCTCCAAGGTTCTTTTGATTCCATTTGATTGTATTTTGATTTAACTTTCAAACTTTTATTGAAGAGAGTATCTTCGTTTTGTAGTAAATTTGCTTTAAATTCCTCTGCTTCTTTTAATGTATTAAACACTTTGCTTCTTAGCATCCGCTTCCCAAATTGATTTTTACCCTGATCGTAAATAACCTGATATTTATTCTCTTTTACTATTCTTATTGTCATTTTAATGACCTCCTGTTTATTATGATAATTTACCTAACCCGTAAGTTTCTGAAACATTATAGCTACTGTTTTTTAAAGTTTTAAGACCTTTGAGTATATTTTTTAAAAATATTTTACGAGATATTTCTTATCGTCATAATAAATAGCAGCTGGGGCTTCAATATAGGAATATGATATATTATTAAGTAAGAAGAAAAATTTTGGGGGTCATATAATGAGCAAGTTGACATTACAAGAGCTAGAAAAAACGTTATGGGATGCGGCTGATATTTTACGTGGGGAATTGAACGCCGCTGTATATAAAGACTACATATTTGGGTTAATGTTTCTAAAACGAATGAACGACCAATTTTCAGTTGAACGGGAAAAGAAAAAAGAAGAATTTGTTTCACAAGGAATGGACTTAGAAGAAGTTGAAATGTTATTGGAAGAACCAACAATGTTTGAAACATTCTTTGTACCACCTGCTGCTCGCTGGGAAAAACTCAAGAATCTTACATTAAATATTGGACCTGAGTTGGACAAGGCATTTAAAGCTATAGAGGATGAACCCAAAAATGCTGAATTAATAGGCGTATTAACTACAGCTAATTATAACGATAAAGAGAGAGTACCAGATAAGAAATTATCTCAACTCTTGCTTTTATTTGATAAACATAACCTAGCATATGAAAACCTTGAGAACCCTGATGTTCTTGGAGACGCGTATCAATACCTTATTAAACAATTTGCAGATGACGGTGGAACTAAGGGTGGGGAATTCTATACTCCACGTGAAGTGGTAAAGGTTTTAGTGAATATATTAAAACCACAAGAAGGAGATCGTATTTACGACCCAACAGTTGGTAGTGGCGGTATGTTAATTGAGTCAATGCACTACATTAAAGATCATGGTGGAAATGACCGAAATGTTTCCTTATTTGGCCAAGAAATTAATTTAAGTACATGGGCTATTTGTAAAATGAATATGTTGTTCCATTTTGCTAAGGGTGCTGATATTCGAAAAGGCGATACAATCCGAAACCCAATGCACACGGAAGGCGGAGTACTAAAAACATTTGATGTTATTTTAGCTAATCCTCCTTTCTCTCTTAAAAACTGGGGAGTGGAAGAAGCAGAGAGCGACGCATATAATCGTTTTTCTTATGGGATTCCACCAAAGTCATATGGAGATCTTGGATTTGTATCACATATGGTAGCTAGTATGAATCAGAAGGGAAAATTAGGTACAGTAGTTCCTCATGGCGTGTTATTCCGTGGAGGTTCTGAAAGGAAAATTCGAAAAGGATACTTAAAAGATGATCTTATCGAAGCAGTAATTGGATTACCGTCTAATGTGTTTTACGGGACAAGCATTCCAGCCGCTTTAATTATTATAAATAAAAATAAGTCTGTAGAACGTAGAAATAAAGTGCTGTTTATAGATGCTAGTCAAGGATTTGTAAAGGATGGAAATAAGAATAAACTTCGGGAAGAGGATATAAAAAAAATTGTGGATGCCTTTGATAAATATGAGGACATGGAAAAGTACTCGGCTATTGTTGAGTTAGAATTAATAAAAGAAAATGATTACAATTTAAATATAAGTCGCTATGTAGATACGACTGAGGAAGAAGAAGAAGTTGCTATTGCGTCGGTTATTAACGAAATTAACAATATTAAACAAAAGTACGTAGCTACCGAGAAAAAATTAAATAATTTTTTAAAAGAGTTAGGGTATGAAACAATAAAATAAGAAAGGAGATATAGAATTGGAGATTGAGTTTCAAAGAACAGGTATTGGTGAATTACCAAGTGAGTGGGGAATTGGAACTATGAAAGACATAGCAGAAATAAACCCGGAATCTCTTTCATCTAATACCCCTGCAAACCAGATAATTGAATATATTGATATTGAAAGTATAAAAGAAGGAAAAGTACAAGGCACAAAACTGTTAGAGTTTAGTGATGCTCCAAGTAGGGCGCGTAGAATTACAAGAAAGAATGATGTTATTGTTTCAACAGTCAGACCCTATTTAAAGGCATTTGCATTGATTAAAGAATCAAAAAAGAATTTAGTTTGTTCAACTGGATTTGCTGTTATACGTTCTAAAGAACAGCAAAGTGCTGAGTTTATTTACCATTACACCTTTAGTCACACATTCCTTAGTCAATTATTACGAAAAATGGTAGGATCAAATTATCCTGCTGTAAATAAATCAGATATCGCTGAAGTTTTAGTTCCCATACCTACTTTGGAGGAACAACAAAAAATTGCTGAAATACTTACAACTGTTGATGAGCAAATTGCTCAAACTGCTCAACTAATTGAAAAAACTTTAGAACTTAAAAAAGGATTACTGCAAAGATTATTATCAAAAGGCTTAGATCACAAGGAATTTAAGGATAGCGAATATGAAGAGATTCCTATTAATTGGGACTTAGTACCTTTAGAATCTTTGTGCGAAAACATTACATACGGATTTACTAACCCTATGCCTGAAACAAATAATGGTCCATATATGATTACTGCTAAAGATATTGTTAATGGAAAAATAAACTATGATACTGCTAGAAAAACAGATATAAATAAATTCAATAGTGAATTAACACCTAAGAGTAAGCCATTATTAAATGACTTGCTAATAACAAAAGATGGTACTCTTGGTAGACTCGCAATTGTAGATAGAGAAGAAATATGTATAAATCAGTCTGTAGCAACTCTTAGGTTGAAACATGACTTAATAGATGCACGTTTTATTTACTATTTATTATCATCTAATAAAATGCAACAAAGAATACTATTTGATGCTGGGGGATCTACAATAAAACATATCTATATTACTAAATTAGCTAAGATGAAAGTTCCAATTCCCCAATCTATAGAAGAGCAACGGGAAATAGTGGAAATACTTTCAACTGTTGATGTAAGTATAGATTATTATAATAAAAATCAGCGTAGTCTCCAAGTATTAAAAAAAGGTCTTATGCAACAACTTTTCACCGGAAAAATTCGCGTGAAAGTATAACGGGGGATCATTATGGCTAATTATCTAGGAAACGAAGAAACGCTTGTTGAGTTACCCGCCATAGATTATCTTCAAAACAAGCTAGGTTATAAGTTCGTTCATGGTGAAAAATTGACACCTGAACATAATGAACGAGAATCAATGAATGAAGTGATTCTTATTAAGCGTTTAAGAAATTCAATTAAACGATTAAACCCTTGGATAGATGAAACAAATTTGAATAAATCAATTCGTTTTTTGTCTAGGGCTGAGCAATTAGGCACTAACTTGTTAGAAATTAACGAGCGGATTTACGATGCACTCGTTAATCTGAATTATGCAGTTGGCCAAGATTTAGATGGAACTGGAAAAAAGAATTTCCATACTGTGGAGTTTATTGATTGGGAAAACGTTGAAAACAATGATTTCTTAGTGACAAGGCAGTTTGTCCTTCAAGGACCTAATGAAAAAATCATTCCTGATATTGTGATCTTTATTAATGGAATTCCAGTTGTTGTTCTAGAATGTAAATCTCCTTTTCTTGAAAAGGGTAAGAATGAGAATATCGGAAAGAAGGCTGCCTTTGAGCAACTACGTCGATACATGGATTTAAGAGATTCAGATCGTATTGAAGGTGCGCCTCGTTTATTCTATACAAACTTTTTCACTGGTATTCTTAATAAATACAGAGCCTATGTTGGTACTATCAGTTCCCAATATACTCATTATGTGGAATGGAAGGATCCATATCCATATACTAAGGAACAAATTGAAGACGTAGGAAATAACGGTCAAAATGTTTTCTTGCAGGGGCTATTGGAGAAGCATAACTTGTTAGACATTCTTCAAAACTTCTTATTATTTGAGGTGGATACAACATCTTCGAAAAAAATCAAGAAGGTATGTAGGTATCAGCAATTTCGTGCAGTAAATAAAGCATTAGATCGTTTAGTGTATGGAAGAGATTCTGTTTCCCGTGGTGGAGTAATTTGGCACACACAAGGATCTGGTAAGTCACTTACTATGGTTTTTTTAGCTAGAAAAATTAGACGAATACAAGAACTATCAGATGCTACAATTGTCGTCGTAACGGATCGTGTGGATTTAGATAAGCAAATCTATCAAACATTCCTTAGAACTTTGTCTACCATTACCACACCAGTACGAGCAGATAAAGTCAGTGTAATGAAGGAATTACTTTCAAATGCTCAACCACAAATAATTATGACTACGATACATAAGTTTCAAAGTGATGAAGAAGAGCAGGAGATTTTAAAAGACTCAACACAGCAATCGGCTCTGGTTCTCGAAAAGGAGTTTCCAGTTCTCACATTGAAATCAAATGTAATTGTCATGGCTGATGAAGCACATCGTAGTCAGTATAAAGGTTTTGCGCGAAATATGCGTCATGCTTTACCGAATGCTGCCTTTATTGGTTTTACTGGTACTCCGATTGAGAAAGAGGATAAGTCAACACCACGTACATTTGGATCATATATTGATAAGTATGGCATTCAAGAAGCGGTTAACGATGGTGCAACAGTCCGAATTGTATATGAAGGCCGTAGACCAGATTTACAGGTTAAAGCCGATACGTTGGAGCAATTATTTGATAAGGCTTTTGAAAATCGCACTGATGAAGAAAAGGAAGCAATTAAGCAAAAATATGCAGATAAGAAAGCGATTGTTGAGGCTGATGAAAGAGTAGATGATATAGCAAAGGATATGTTGCGACACTATAAGGAATCTATCTACCCAAATGGTTTCAAAGCTCAAATTGTATGTGTATCCCGTGAAGCAGCAGTTAAATACTACAATGCATTAAAAAAATATATGA
Source organism: Ornithinibacillus californiensis (assembly GCF_001038485.1). GTDB lineage: Bacteria > Bacillota > Bacilli > Bacillales > Amphibacillaceae > Ornithinibacillus > Ornithinibacillus californiensis. Next base: position 18,251 of record NZ_LDUE01000064.1, on the reverse strand, counting down.
AAGAAATTATGGGGGAAGATTTGGATGTTAAAGTCATTTTTTCAGGAAATCTAAATGACCCACCACATTTAAAAGAACATTTTACAACGAAAGCAGAACAGGAAGATATCATAAAGAAGTTTACAAAACCAATCTCAGAAAGTAAGTTATGTTTTATTATTGTAAAAGATATGCTGCTAACCGGATTTGATGCTCCTGTTGAACAAGTTATGTACTTAGATAGACCATTAAAGGAACATAATCTACTTCAAGCTATTGCTCGTGTTAATCGCACATACGGGGATAAGAAGAAGTGTGGTTATGTAGTAGATTACTATGGGATTTCCAATCACTTAGAAGAAGCCCTAAAGGTTTTCGATAAAGAGGATTTGGGCGAACCGATGGAGTCGTTAGACGGTGTTCATAAACAGATGCTATCCTACCGTGAAGCGGTTATGGGAATGTTTAAAGGTATTGAGAAAGATAACTTAGATGAACTCGTAAAACAATTAGAACCAGAAGATAAGCGAGCAGAATTTGAACTTGCATATAAACGATTTGCAGGAACGATGGAGCAACTTATGCCCGGCCATGTATCTACTGATAATACGAATGATTTAAAGTGGCTTTCTTATATTCGTGCAGCAGCCAAGGCTAGATTTGAACCAGATACAAAGCTTGATATAGCGGACTGTGGAGAAAAGGTGCGTCAGATTATTAATGAACACTTAACTTCTCAAGGTGTTCAACAATGGATAAAACCAATTACTTTGTTTGACCAAGATTATCAGGCAAAACTTGAAACGTTAAAGTCAGATGAGGCAATAGCTTCTAGTATGGAACACGCTGTTAAACACGTAATAAGTGTTAAGATGGATGATAATCCTGTCTACTACACATCCTTATTAGAAAAACTTCAACAGATTCTTGAAGAGACAAAGAATAACTGGGAAGAAAGAAAGAAACAATTAGAAGACTTTATTAATAAAGATGTAAAAACGGGTGAGACTGAAGAAGCGGAAGCATTAGGACTATCCAAAAAAGAGTATGCCTTTTTTGAGGTAATCAAAAAACACCTTCTTGAACCGGAAGAGGTTTCTCAAGCAAGTCACATTAAAGAATCTTCAGAAGTATATATTAGCCAAGATATAATTGATTTATCAAAAGAAATGGCACAAAATGTTGCTGATATAGTAGCTAGCACATGGGTAGTTGATTGGACTACCAACCCTTCTAAGACTGCAGATATTGAAAGATCTATCTTTATGATGTTAACGACTAAGTATTTTAAAAAAATCAAATTAGAAGTAAGAAAACAACTGGTAGGTCCTCTTTTACAATTAGCGAAAAAACACTTTGCAACAAGAGAATAAGAGGTTGGGAATATGATGATTCGTTCTATTGAATATGGTACAAGGACAATTGAATTTTCAGTAGAGTTTCGTAAACGCAAGTCTATGGAGATTAGTGTTGAACCACCAAACATTGTAAATGTAGTGGTCCCCTTAGATACAACTGTAGAAATGATAGACCAAAAGGTGAAAAAGAAAGCACAATGGATTGTACAAAAGTTATTTCTATTTAAGGATATGGAGTATCAAAAAATTAATAGAGAACTAGTAAATGGAGAATCCTTTATGTATCTCGGACGTAATTATTCTTTGCAACTTATTAAGGATGAGAACATTAAGGAACCAAATGTGAAACTCTTTCAAGGGAAATTCTATATAACCACGCCCAATATGAATCAAGACCAATTAAGAGCAGCATTAGAGAAGTGGTACAGAGAAAAGACTCTTGAGAAAGTATCAGAAAAAGTTAGTTATTTTCAGCATCTATTTAAGAAAAAGCCCAATGGAATAAAAGTAAAGGAACAACATAAACGTTGGGCGAGTTGCACTTCTAAGAATGAACTGTTATTTAATTGGCGTTGTGTAATGGCACCTTCTCACGTGATTGACTATATTGTTGTCCATGAGATGTGCCATATGTATCATCCGAACCATTCACAAGAATTTTGGGATCTACTTTCTTCTGTCATGCCGGATTATGAGAGAAGGAAGGAATGGTTGAAGAATTTTGGGGTTAGGATGGATTTATAATTTGTTGAGGGTTTCCTAAAAGATGGAAACCCTATTAATATTAATTTTTATAATGAATTTGGAGTGAAAGGTAGGAGGAATTATGCAATCACCTGATCTCATTACTATGAGTTACAAAGAAAAACTAAAGGAAATAGTTGAGAGAAGTTATAGCATACTATTAGCACAGATTTCAAATGGTAGAATTACTATTGATAATGAGGCTTCATTTCAATTGCAATTTTCATACATATTAAAAGTAATAGGTGAACTGCACCAGTTTTCTCCAAATGATTTGTTTACGATTAAATTAGAAACACCTTTTATATCCGAAATTGAATTAGCCAAAAGTAAGTCGAAAAAGGCAAATATTGATATAACAATAGCGTTAGAGGATCGTTTGCAACCTGCGAGTAAAACTTCTTGTGCAATAGAATTAAAATACTTTCAAAAATCAAATCATCGGGAACCAAATAATCGATATGATGCATTTATAGATCTTGTTAACTTGGAAGGATATGTATCCTCTCGCCAATATAACTTTGGTGTCTTCATTTTAGGCACAGATCACACACACTATTTTAGTAAAGAAAGTTATTCTGATTTAACGAAGGATTTTGATATGAGAGATGGGAAGACTTATAGTGCTAATACAGAATTAGTATATAGAACAGAAACACCTCATGGTCCACCTATTAGGTTAAAGAATGACTACTCATTTAATTGGGACCAAACTAATGAAGGATACTTTTTGAAGTTGCTTATAGATTAGTTACATAAGAAATTGTAAGAATTGGGTATATACATTTGACGCTTACGATATGCAGATTAAGTTTTGTATAGTCGGATATAATAGTTAATGTCGTATGAATTGCAACAAGGGCATTAAATTGAAAAAATCCAGTACTAATTAAAGTGCTGGATTTTTCTACTTAGTCAAATTCGGATAAGTCTTCATAATGGTCTTCTGCACGTCCAGCGGGATATACACGTTTTGGATATTCAAGCCCACCATCAACCGCTACCTTTCCGCAATCACACCTAATAAAATCGTATGTGTTTTTAGACTCAATCACAGTTCCGCAATGTTTACAACGAATACGATTTGTCTTTAATTTTTTCACCACGTATCCCCTTGTCATGTTACTATTTTACTTCCTAGTATATCATGCATACGCAACAGGATTTATTGTATAAGTTCAAAAAGTCATTTAGAAATATAAACAATTTGATACTTTATCAAATTAATCCATAAATTGTTGGTATATTCTTCTTCTATTCATCACATAATGGTATACGAATTTTAAATTAATTTAAAGGATGAAACAACGACTGCTATATATAAAAGGAGTTAAGATATGGACTTCTTTAAAGTACTGTTTTATATAAATACACTAGCCATTAGTCTTAATATTGGTGTAACATATATGGTTATTGTTAATCTGATTTTTAGCCAACCCATTCATCCATTTACTATTGCAGGCTTAGCCTTTGGTTATGCAGTTATGATTAAACACAACTTCGTCTTTCATGAATTATGGGACAAGTGGTTTAAAGACAAGGAGAAATAACTATATATTTGGTTGGCTAAAAATTAGCTTTGGGTAGAAAGATTTGTAAAAGAACAATATTATCCCTTCACAGACGGATGCAATGAATAATGTTGAAATTGTAAATCAGACTTCCTGCTACTTAAAAGAGGTGAATCATATGCACTATTTCAATAATAATATTAATAATTATATTGAAGAACTAGAAACAACCACTAAACAACAAAATCAATTACTACAAAAACTAACTCAATCCATTCAAAAAGAAGAAAAGCAGAGCCTTTCTTTAATTGGAACAGTAGGAAAGTTAATTGAATACGGATTAAATAAGAAAGAAATTATGGACATTACCAATCTCTCTTCGGAAGGATTCGAGAATCTTGTAACAGAAAATAGACGTTTCCAACTTCCTTACATTCATTTGAATGAAGAAGAAACAATAGCATTTCAACAATTTCTTCGTGAGATTCATGAAGCAGAAGATATCCATGATCTTATTAACGGAGAGAAAGAACATTATCGAATCAAGTTCATCCAAAGCATTCTTTATCGTTATCAACAAGAAGCAACAAATGTTTTACCAGAAAGTGATGATAATATCGACATGATGGTGTCATATGTAGAAAAAGAATCTAAAATGCAGAAAGCAAGGGAGGCTTGCTACTCCATTCTCCGTATCTTTGGAAATGAAATTAAAATGAAGCGAGAAGAAGTGCTAATGCATGATTCTAAAATCATACGGTAAAGAAGTTAGCTTCACCTGATGTTTACATTATAGTTTGATTTAATTATTAATCAAATGATCATTTTATTTTTACCAATATATTAAGATAAATAGTAAGGATAATAATAGATTAGTAATCTAAATCATAATATGATTCATTAGTGAACATGAAAACCTTTAAGAATCCTTTACACAGCAATGTTTTTAGTGGGATGTTTGAAAATTAATTTCAGGTAAACTATAAAACGTGCGTTGAAATTATACTATTTTCTAGTCTAAAGTGAAAGATACCGGTAAAATATAAAAGTTTAATAGATACTATATAATTTTCCTAATATAAACTGGGACTTTTTATGAATTTCATTCACTTATTGAAGGTGAAACACATGCAGTAGCAAGTAAATTACGAGAATCCACTTTATAAAAATTTATAATAGAAAAACTAGGCATGACAAATAACCTTTCTCCATGTGGGCAGAAAGGCAGAATTTTTATTTTGTTGTTTTAAAAAAGTATTGATCCAAGTTTTCGAAAGCGAAGGTCTTAAAAATAAATCATACTTAAAAAAGCCTTAGATCAATAGCTAATTGTTTTATAAGGATTATAGAGTAGTAGTTCTCTATGGGATTTATTGTTTTGATTGGCTTTAGAAACTGTATCACGCTCTTTTTGTGATAATTTCTTTTGTATGGCAAGATAAACTACTTTATTCCGACTATTACCATGAGTTTCAGCCTCATCTCTAAAGATTTTCTCCACTTTTTCTTTAAATTCATACCATGTCTTGTCTAGCTGAGTTATTTGTTCATATATGAAACTATTTGCCGCTTCAAATTCACGATCTAATAAGATAAGGTTGTCATTAAATGATTCTTCGGTAATGTAAGAAACAAGTGATTTACTGTCTTTAAGAGCATGTTTTAAGTTTAAAGATTGATATGGAAGAGTATTTACTTCATTAACATATTCATTTGTCACTTGATCAAAAAATGCCCTTATTTTTTCTTCAACTCTAGGAATTACATAATAGTTTTTAATTGTATTAGCAAATTCACCATTTTCCATTAAATATTGAAAGGCATGGCTTCTATTACTGAAAAATTCCTTTAAACTGTCACGATATAATTGTATTCCCACATTCCCAAATTCTTTATATATTTTCGCTTTTACCATATGAACTTTTTCAAGTACTTTTACATCAAAACTATCTAAACTGCAGCCATATTCTTTTGCGATAGATTTTAAATCCTGTAAAGTTGACAATCTTGTCATATCGTAAATATCACAAATCTTATCTTTTGTAACTAAATCCTTTGAGATACGGATATGAATGATTTTATGTTTTTCTTCCTTATGACTTATACGCTGCTTTCTTTTACCTTTTTTGCCGGCGAAAGTATATAATCTATCTTTAATTGTTTTAGTATCCTTATTGATCACCTCACTGCTATTTCCAAGCCGCACCTCAAATAAGCCTTTTTCTATTAATTCTAAAAGGTTATTCATCATATCTTCGAAGCTTATAAAGAAGCTTAACTTTACATTTTTTGCATTAGAGCGATTTTGATAAAGGTGTTCCAACGCCACGGAATGCTCTGTACCGGGTAACTTCGCTGTTAAAATATAGTACAGAAAAAGTAATTGTCTTTTATATGTCTTTTTAAATTCACTAGATTGAAAGAAATTATATATATTAATATAGTGAAAGCTGTGGTTATCAGCTTTTGAGATAGTATTAAGATTACTATATAAATATCCATCTGCATCTTTATGAATCAATCCAACACTTTCCAATTTGTTTAGTGCTTCATTGATCAAGCGTGGAGTCATAATATTCGCTTCTTCAATTTGTTCTTTTGTAACGTTAATACGTCCATCTAAATCTGTATTACCTGCTAAGTAAGGAATTAGACGTAGAGAAACAGATGATAGTAGTTTTAGTACCTTTTGTTGTTTTAACACTTCTCGATTTAACATTGTCATGATTTGTCCTCCGTAAAATTACACAAAAAGAAAACCCCAAATCTAAATACGCCTTTGTAGTTCCAAAGACTTATTTAAGATTTGGGGTTTTCCCTTTATATTATTTAATTTTATCTTTTGCTAGTTATTTTTTAATATTATTTTAAGAAACTAATACTAGTATATATCAATAATAGATTTTTTTCTAGTCTTAAATCTTTTTTGATATAGTTTATAGATTTGATTTTTCCCTTGCAATGCATACTTTATCGAGTGCATTTTAAATCGTTAAACATCTGTAAAGCTGTTCTTATATTGTACCTTTTTCATTCGGAAATTTAAATATTGAGTTGTAAGTGAGTAAAGTATAATAACTATCTATTTTGTCTAAAATGTCTAATGTTGAAAGGAGTGGGTGATATGTCTAAGAATCAATTAACCAATTATGATATACATGATATTTTTAAGATAACAGATGAAGAAATCTTGCAACCAGAAGATATAGCAAATTTGATTAATATGCATGTTGAAAGCGTGAGAAGATGGTGTAGACAAGGAAAACTACCATCATATAATTTTGGAAATAAGTATATTATTGTTGGGGAAGATTTTAAAAACTTTATGAAGCGGGCAAAAGTAATACCAAGTTGGGAGCGTTAAAATGGGAAAGGAAAATGCCATTCTATCATTTTTTAAAGAACAAAAGGTGGATTATATTTATAGTTCCAAGGAGCAGGTTATTATCATTCCTTGCTTCGAGTGTTTAAATGAGGTTAAAATGTGTTCAAATACAACGAATTGGAAATGCTCCCATTGTAATAATAATGGAAATCTACTAAGTCTTATTAGATTTCTTAGTAACGGCCATATTTTAAAGGCAAAAGTGTATAATCCAAAAAGGGAGAAAAAGAAGATTAATAATATGATGCAAAATCTAATCAAGCAATCCCCAGAAATGACAGATAGGTTAAGTAATATTGAATGTAAAATCAATGAATTATTGCAGTATTATGAGAAGAAGACCTCGTAGAATGTTCACGAGGTCTCTCTATCGTTTTGGTTTTTATTAAAATACCACCGAAATAAAAATTCTTTAAGATCTTTTCCAAGTATTTTATAATGTCCAGCTGGAGCAATTATCCGTAACTTCTTATTACGACACCATCTTCGTACAGTTTCAGGATGTACTCCTATTAGTTCACTAATATCTTTTGGTGTCAAAAATAAATCGTCATCCAAAAGTTCAAATATTCTTGGCAAATTTGTCTCTTTATATTCAATTGAATTATTGGTTAGGTGTTTGTCATCATTTGTATTTGTATTCATTGATTAATTCCCCGCCTTATATCGTAAGTAATGCGCTTTGCTCTCTTTTTAGTTTATTAACTTCAATAGCCCATTCTTTAACACTCATCGTTTTTGGTCTTGTCTTTAACTCTACTAGACGATTTTCTATCTGATTAACACGATTAGATTTTTCTTTTGATTGCTCTTCTAAAGTAGGTGCTTCTGGAACTGATTCATTATTTTTTGGTTTTTTATGTCCCTGTTTTATTTCCCATAAATCTAATTGCTCATGATTCCACGGGAAATTAATTGTTAAATCTAGTACCTTATAAAAATCATCTTCTCCGATTAATGCAGAGTAATAATCATCACCAGTTGTTGAATCTTTAGGTTTATGCCTCATTTGATATTGTGCTGCTATTTTTTGTATTTCTCCATTAAGTCTCGGTATAGGTAAATAAGTTTTAGATATAAGGTTATTCATAGAATGACGAGATGATTTTAATAGAAAGTTTTCTCTTTGTTCAATGCTTAGAAATTCTAATAAAGGTCTAATTCTATTAATGAATTCTTTGACAATTATGTTATAAGGGATATCTGGAAAGCCAGTATTTGGTCTAAAAAGGTAACCATATCCCTGTTTGTTTGCAGAACCTTGTTTTGAATAAAGCTTTTGTAAATACTGATTAATTAATGCTACGGTGTCTTTTGGTATAGGGGTTCCAAAAACAACATGAGAAGGTGAATTTTCATGCTTGGATGCTTCAACAGGTAGTCTTAAAACTCCCCAACCTCTATCATTTAGTTTTAATAATCCTTTTTCATCTAATAGAAAATGCTCAATACGGACAAGTACCATTTCTTCTGGTCTTAAACCAGTAGTACATCCTAATTGCCATATGGCAGCATTTTTAATTGGATTTCTAGCAATGGGATCCGATAATATTAAATCTTTTACTTTTATCATTTGTTCGGGTGTAAGAAATGACTTCTTTGTTTTAGATTCATCGAGAGTAAACCACTTTTCCCCCTCTCTAGGAAATTGATTTAAAAATTGTTTAACTCGTAGATTCAAGGCTAAAAACTCCCGATGCTTTTCTTCACTTATGACTGCTTCTAATTCTAGTTGTTGCAAATAGTAATAATAGAATTGTTTTAAGTTTAATAAATAATTCTTTAGAGTCGCTTTCTTTCTCTTTGAGGATAAATAAAAATAATCGTCTACTGTAATGGAAAGAAAGTCGAAAACATCTGGGTCAAATCTATCTATTAGATCTTTATTGATTCTTTTATTCACAATAACTTCCTCATCTAGTCCACAACGTCCACTAATAATTAATACAAAGGCACTTGAGATTATCTCTTTCATGTTTTTAAGAGTTTTATCTATGTGTGCAATATTATCTTTAGAACGGAATCCATTAAAATCAATAATCCCATTATTTTTTCTAAAGTTAAGAAATTTATCAATAGCTTTTTTTTGGTTGTTATTTAAAAGGCTATATCTTGAAACTATACTCTCCTTTATCTTATTCTTGTCAGCTAATATTTGGTTTCCTCTTATCTTAGGTAATGCAGCCAGCACTTCTTTCTCATCGTATAAATTTGTTCCCTTTAAATGATCAGGTTGAGGTAGCCATCCTTGTCTTGCATATCTAAATACTGTTTCTCTAGTCACTATAATATCTATATTTTTTGTACATATCTCGTTAATAGTTTTATAATTTCCGACGGTCAAAGATCGAATAAAAAAGTAGTTAAAATGATTTTGATCTTTTTTGACAGGTGGGGTGATTTTAGGGATACTAACATATTTTCCTTCCCACTTTCCATCTTGAATTTGATTCATTAGTTCACCAAAGGTAATGCCTAAATATCTAGACATAAGTAACGCGTTTATATGCTCATCACTTTCATTGTATTTTTCGAAGAGAGCCTTATTTTCTTCATAATAATCCTCAATCTGCTTTAATAATCTTCTGGGAATTAGAGTCAAATTCTTAGAAACCATTATTTGCGATGAAAATACTCCTTTAGAAATGATATAAGCAATGTTGCGTCTATCAGGTTTTATTAACTTTACAGCTTCACTTATGCTTAGGTACTCATCATTAGACTTTCTCAATTTAAAACCTCCGTAACATATTTGGTATTAATATTCTCTCCAGAATAAATGTAAGACAAACACACAATACGCATAAACAGACACAAATTAAGGTTCAATGTTGGCGGGCATTGGATGCTGATGTATGTGTGCTTGTGTGTTTTGTGTGTAAATATATTAGCATCTGAATTGACATATTCTAACCCTATTTTTATAAAAACTTTATCTGCAATAATATGTATATCAAAAAGGTTGGATAAGTAATAATGAAAAGGGGGAAATGTCTTAAAACATATTGCAAGCGGTATTTTTATAAAGTTAATTTTGGAAGAATACGCATTATTTTAAAAAAATCAATAGTCTTATAAATATGTCGGTGGAACTAGATACTACTGACTTTTTTTATGTAGTTTTATAGAAAATTACTTGAGGTTAGAATATTGGAATTGGAAGTGAACAGCTGTATCTGTAATTAAACGCATTATGAAGAAGGTATATTTTTTAGTTTTTATGTTCAAGTTTTAGTTAGGTACCAATGTACATCTGAATAATTATGCTAAAAGGTTCTTTTATCGGAACTTATACACCTGTTGCTTTAACTTATAAAACCCTAATAAGGATGATTAAGGTGAATAATAATGATACTTATAACGATATTATTATTGAAGAATTGCTGGATCTGACTTTAAAGCGGAGAACAAGTGAAATAAAAGAATTGTTAACAAATATAGACAAAAATAGAAAGGGAGTCATATTCGAGGAATACATGAAAAAGTTATATGAAGGTAACGGATGGATCGTAAAATCAACTAAACACCTCAGATATGACTTTGGGGCTGATTTGCTCATTTACCACCCGAAGAATCAAGACCAAAGTAGTAATACTACATCTGTTTCTATGGTTGTACAATTAAAAAATCAAACAAAACCATTGACAGTGACAAAAACACGTGAAGAAATAAGAAGGTTTGAAGAAGAATCTAGTAAACAATATAATTGTGGCAACTTTATTTTGGTGAGTATCGAAGGATTTACTAAGGATGCATACAGTTTGTTATTTGAGTTTAACACAAAGCTATACAACTGGGATTATATTGAAATTTTGATACTTAGTTATGATGAACGAAAGTCTGTGCCGGAAATTGATTTATATAATCATAATGAAAAGACATATAAGAAAGTGGTTGAATTATTTGATGAATTTAAAAGGGTCTGTGTTATTCAAGCTACTGGTACTGGAAAGAGCTTGTTAATCGCGAAGTTGTTAACAGATATGTTTGAAGAAAATAAGGTTGTGTTAGCACCAAAGCAATTTATTTTAGATCAGCTTCAAAACCACGCTATCTGGTCTACTGATAATACAATTTTTATGACATACTCAAAAGCAATGAATCTATCTACTGATGAAATAAAAAAAATAAATCCATCTTTGTTAGTTCTAGATGAGTTCCATAGGGCTGGTGCAGAAGAATGGTCTAAAGGCGTTGAGAGAATTATTGGCCTTCAAGAAAATATGAAAATATTTGGTACATCAGCAACCCCTAAACGATATCTCGAAGGAAGGGATATGTCCATAGAGCTATTTGACTCAATTGTGGCGACAAAATTGAGTCTATCCGAGGCCATTTCAAGAAAAATATTACCCCCGCCACGTTACATTTCAGCTATTTATACTCTAAAAGAAGTGACAAAAGAATTAATGGGAAAAATCGAGACTTCTCATAATACTGTCGATGATAAAGCTGATAAATTAAGAAAACTGGAGAACTTAAACCTTAACTTTGAGAAAGTCTATGGGATACCAAATATTATAAGAAAGTTTGTTAAAAGTGATGATAATAAGTTTATAGTGTTCTGTCGGGATAAAGATCACCTTAGAGAAGCGGAATGGATGGTTAAAAGCTGGTTTCAAAAGTCTGGCTTAGATAAAAGAATCGAAACACTTTCGATATACTATGAAGAACCCAATAGCGAGAAAACGCTAGATAACTTTAGAAATGCTAAAAGGAAGGATGTAATTTACCTTTTATTTAGTATTGAGAAGTTAACCGAGGGAATACATATAAACGATTTGTCAGGTGTAATTTTACTAAGAAAAACTGCTTCTGGAAATGTTTATCTCCAACAAATTGGGAGGGCCTTTAGTGGAGAATACAGTAGAAGACCAATTATTTTTGACTTTGTTAATAATTATAAAGATTTAAAAGGAAATTTCATTGCTGGCTTAAATGATGCAATTGAAAAGGAAAATATTAAACGGGCAAAAGCTGGCCTACCTAGCTATCATCCAGATGTCTTAATTCATGATCAACTACAAGAAATTAAAGAGTTGTTTACGAGTATAGAAATTAGTCTGTATGACCTTTGGGACGCGAAGTATCAACAACTTATTGAATATAAAGAAAGAAACGGAGACTGCTTAGTTCCTAGTACATACAGTCAAAATCAGCAGTTAGCTCACTGGGTAAATGCACAACGAATGGCCTACCAACGTAATCAACTTGAGGAAGAAAAGATAGATAAACTTGAGCAAATTAACTTTGTCTGGTCTGCGCGTGACTATTATTGGGAAACAATGTTTAAAGAGTTGTGTTTGTATAAGGAAGCAAATGGTGATTGTTTGGTCCCAGATAAATACGACTCTTGTCCCAAATTAAGTAACTGGGTTAGAGTACAAAGAAGTTTGAAATTAAGAGGTGTACTTTCTGATGATAAACAAAAATTACTAAATGACGTTGGATTTATTTGGGACGTCTTAGATACAAGATGGAATGATTTGTATGAAAGATTAAGAAAGTATATGGAGCAGAGTATTCAAAACAAGTTTGATGTATCCATCATCCCAAACGATATAGAATTAACTAAGTGGATAAAACAACAGCGAGTTCACTATAGGGAAAAGAAACTTTCCGATGGAAAAATTAGCAGATTGAATTTATTAGGCTTTGTATGGGACCCATATAAATCTAGATGGGAAAAGGCCTTTGAAGAACTGATAGAATATAAAGAAGTAAATGGTAATTGTTTGGTACCCCAAAGCTTTGAGAACAAACAACTTGCTAATTGGGTGTCAGTCCAAAGGGAGAATTATAAGAAAGGAAAATTGTCCAATGAAAAAATCCAATTACTTAACGAAGAGGGATTTGTATGGGATCCATACACTTTAAACTGGGATAGAATGTATAATCGTTTATTGGAATACATTAAAAGAGAAGGGGATACTTTAGTGCCACGAAGATATAAAGAAGATGCAGAACTAGGAAATTGGGTTTCAGTGCAAAGAGAAGCTTACAGGAGAAGGAAACTTGCAAAAAATAAAATCATAAAACTAAATGAAGTTAAATTTATTTGGGAACCTAACGATTACAAGTGGAACTTGATGTATCAAAAATTATTACACTATGTAGAACAGAATGGAAACGTAAGCATACCTAGACGTGGCGAATTCTATAGATTAGCCATGTGGTTAAAAAAGCAGAGAGCCTTATTTAAAGATGGTTCGCTAAAAAGTAAGCGATATTTAACGCTTAAAAATATAGGGGTGAATTTTACCGAAAATAAGAAAAAAGGATCCTAAAGGGATCCAGATTATGAAATGAAACAAGGATATTAAACAGAAAAATCCAGAACTAATTTGAGTGCTGGATTTTTCTGTTTTCTTTCTACAAAATTATATTATAAAAGCCTCAGTGAGTACTACTTACGTCTATTAAACTATTTAATCCCTATCCCATTGTTGGCGATAGTCTAGACATGCCCATTTTGTCACTTTATCTTTTTTAAACTAGATATTCTGCAAGTATTTGAGTTGAGTGATTGGTTAGTTTAAGTTTACAAAATAACAACAACCTTTTAAATATCTTGTCAAAATATGAGTATTATTGACAATTCTAACCAATAGATACAAAATGGTATTAAAGTATCATTCTTATTTTCCCGCTTTAGTAATAAATATGCATATTTACATAATTTAGGTCAAATTGAATTCAACTAAGAAAAGCAGAAGTAAATCCTTTATTTGGAGACTTCTGTTTTTTTATTAAACAATACTTATAAGACAAAATAGGATTGTAGATTTCTTCACTATGATACCCATACGAATGTAGATAAATTAATATAAGTAATTTAGTAGGGGGAAGCAAAATGTACGTTTCTAATAATGAAAGACCGGAATTTGAGCTTTTTATTTATGAACATATTGGTAGATATTTGAAGTCTCAATCTGTGAAAATGCACGGATTCATACATACATTTACTTTATATAAAGAACAACTTCAAGCTACTATAGATTTGTTAAAAGTAAATAATATTAAGAGTTACAAGATATTAGAGACGGATGAAGCTGACTTTGATAAAGACATAATAAAAGTAAAATATTTAGAACAATATCCAATTGATGATGAAAGAGAACGAAAAAGGTTCTCAGAAATTAGAAGTAGGATAATGGAATGGCATTTACATTGGTCCTCAGTAAATATTTACAATGGTAATTTAGATGATTTTAATGATATTGATACTGGCGAGAGGTTTTCTTATTTTATCTTGGATAGAAAGCATCTAGACGATGTGAGAAATATTGTAAGGCATGTTCTCAAGATTGAAATTGATATTAATCATGTAGATGTAAAAAACGATGATTATGGGATTAATGGACTAATTTGGTTTAAAGTTCCAAATATAAATTATTACCCTAAGAAGAGTTATACTTCTACTTATGAAATCCTCTGTTTACTAGGAGAAAGTCAAATTAATCATTGTATTTACAATGATAGAGATGGCAAATTCACATTAGATATTCGCATGAAGGAAAAGGATAATAGGCATTCTGAAGTTAAATTTAGAACTGATTTAGGATTAGTGTTTAGATCTACTTGGGAAGCTAACTTTGCTAGATTATTAAACTATCTTGACATTAACTGGGGGTATGAGCAAGATTCGTTTTTAGTTGAGTCTGACTATTTGACTACTAATTACCTTCCAGATTTCTTTTTAGAGGGTAATACAATTGTTGAATTAAAAGGATTTTGGGATACAGATAGTTTAAAAAAAGTTAGTTTATTTAAAGAACAATATCAAGATTATAGACTGATAACAATAGATGCTGATATGTATTATACATTAGATAAACTGTATGGTGAAAAGATAAAAAAGTGGGAAAACAGTACAATAAATAGGAACAAGGAAAGAGTTGCAGTGGTCGGTATAACAAGACCGGAGAGAAGAGAGTATGTCAGTAATATAAAAATAGGTGATGAACTACTTCTTATTAGAGATGCTTCAAACCCTTATGATCAAAATGCAATTTTAGTAGTTAATAATGAAGGAAACTCTATTGGTTTTATTTCTAAAGACTGGGCTTCTATTTATACTGATAAAATAGATTTAGGAATGAAATTTAAAGCAACAGTAAAGGAGAAAAAAACAAAGGTAATAAAAATTGATTTGGAAAGGGTTAACTATGAAGAAAATTCACTTTACACATTTTTAATGCCTCAAGATGCTTAATATATATACTAGTCTTGTCTAGAACGTTGAAATAAATCCATTCTCACGGGAAGGGGAAGCCTTTTTGAATAGAATTGAAAAGCTCCATTGGGAAAAATATAAAGAGATTCAAGAAGTAACAGAATTAGAAATAATAGATACAGAGTATTATAACGAGTCACAAGTTGGATTGAAAAAAAGAAGTGGACGAAGAGTAGGCAACGATGTAGCAAGGTATAACATCAAATATCCTAAGAAAATCCTAGTTTATGATAAATCTATTGATAAAAAGCATTGGATTAGTGTGGTAAGTGAAGAATCCTTTAAATATGTAACCGGAGAATATGACTATAGTGAATATATAGAACATAGAAGACGCGCAGTATTTATCCGGATTAGTAGTCTATTATTGCTTATAGTTTCCCTATTTGCGTTTGGCTTATGGATAGAATATTTTTGAAAAACTCTTACTATATTAAACTGCGGAAGAGTCTAATATACATAACTTATACTAAATTTTTTATTAATGTATTAAAAGCCTTTTTTATTATATTTGAAAGTAAAAGCACTTTTGTGACTGCTAAACTAGAGTAGACAGTTATTGCTAGATAAAAAGAAACACTTATTTACCCAAATATACCAATAAAATATAGGTACTTTCCATTGTAAAATGTTTATATCCTAAAACATACAACAGTGGAGGTAACAGAAGGTGGATAAGTGGGAAATGTATATGGAAATTAGTCAGTTAATCAAAAAGGGATTCAGTAAGACGAAGGTGGCAGACAAGCTAGGAATATCACGTTCAACAGTATATCGTTATCTAAAAAAGTCTCCTTCGGATATGTCTGAGTGGGTAGAGTCACTTCAGACGAGGAGTAAGAAATTAGATGCTTATAAAGAGCTGATATTATCTTGGTTAAGGGAACATCCAGATATGTCAGCTGCACAAGTAGAAGATTGGCTAAAAGAGAAATACGAAGATTTAAAAGTAGGTGAAAGTACAGTTCGATTATATGTTAGAGAGCTTCGAGAGGAATATAAAATAAAGAAGGAAACTTCACCACGAATATATGAGGCTATACCTGATTCACCTATGGGTGAACAAATACAAGTTGATTTTGGTCATACGAAACAGAAGGCAGTCGATAATAAGGAAGTAAAACTAAACTTTATAGCTTTTGTATTATCTAATTCTAGATATAAATATAAAGAATGGTTAGATAGGCCTTACACTACCCAAGATGTCATAAAAGCACATGAAAATGCATTTAGGTGGTTTGGGGGGATTCCAAGTGAATTAGTATACGACCAAGACAGTTTAATAGTCGTCAGTGAGAATGGTGGGGATTTAATATTAACGCAAGAGTTCCAACAATATAAAGAATCTAGGAATCTAACCCTTCGTGTTTGCCGCAAGGCTGATCCAGAGAGTAAAGGAAAAATCGAAAATGTAGTTGGTTTTATTAAACATAACTTCGCTAAACATCGGGTATTTCATAACATTGATTCTTGGAATGAACAGGGTTGGGAATGGCTCAATAGAACTGGAAACTATAAAGTTCATCATACAACAAAAAAGAGACCGGTCGAAGTGTTTTCCCTGGAAAGACAACACTTAAGACCAGTCACCAAAAATCTAGATATAAAATATAACTATGAAAATAGTATAACAAGATGTGTCCATAAGGACAATACTATTCGTTATTTATCTAATCGTTATTCTCTTCCGTTGGGGACGTTTGGCAAATATGAAACTCTCTGCATTAAGGAAACCGAAGAAAAGGCATTAATCATTTATAGCCCTGAAACAGGTGAAATCATCGCAAAGCATCATATCCCTGACGGGAAGGGATTATTGATTAAAGATAGGAAGCATAGCCGAGATAGGACAAAAGGTATCGATGCATTTATGAATACCGTTTCCCAGCAATTTAATGACAATGGGATAGCTTATGATTATCTACAAACAGTAAAAGAAAAGTACCCTCGATATATTAGGGATCAGCTCCAAATGATATTAAAAGAGACAAAAATAAATAACAGGGAAATTCTATCGGCAGCATTGAATGAGTGTATCAAAAGGAACCTTTATGGTGCAACAGATTTTAGCGATGTCGTTGCCTATATAAAACGACACCGACAAATAGAAGATACAGTGAATGATACCGATGAGAATGTAACACGAATAATAGGAGTTTCTGGATGGGTTGTAGAGACGGAGGCTCAAAAAAGGGAATTAGATGCCTATACTTCCATACTGGAGGGTGAACCAGTATGAGTCAGCTAAACCAATTACAAGAGTTGATGAAGACATTACGTTTAACGGAAACAGCAAATCACCTTCCTGCATTAATTAGAGAAGCTGAGCAAAAGGATTCCTCCTTTACTCAGTTCCTCTTAGATGTAGCAAAATATGAACAAACTCGCAGAGAAGAAAAGCAATTAGAAAAACGATTTAAATGGGCTACATTTCCCTTCCAAAAGACACTAGAAGAATTCAATTTAAAAGAACAGAAATCTTTAAGCAACAAACAATTGAATAGATTGAAAGATTTAACGTGGATAGAACAGTTGCACAATATCATTCTATTAGGACCACCAGGTAGTGGGAAAACTCATATATCAATCGGGTTAGGCATTGAAGCGTTAAACCAAGGTTACAAGGTTATCTTTACTACGATGGGAGATCTTGTCCACGTGCTGAAAACGGAGGAAATCACACGTAAATCGCAAACCAGAATGAAAAGAATAAGAGAAGCTGATTTAGTCATTATTGATGATTTGATGTTTATGGCGATGGATCAACAGGAAGCTAATATGTTTTTCCATTTGATCAATGATTTATATAATCAATCATCTATCATTTTAACATCAAATAAAGGCCCAAAAGAGTGGGGAGAATTATTAGGTGACCAAGCAATTACTACAGCTATATTAGATAGAATTTTACATCGAGTTGAAATCATTCATTTAAATGAAGATAGTTATCGAATGAAACATAGATCGACTATATTTGGGCAAGAAAGTGTTTCAAATTAATGAGCATAAATTGTGTCTTTTTACTTGACGGTCACAAC
>NZ_LDUE01000063.1 GCF_001038485.1 Ornithinibacillus californiensis | reverse complement strand
AGGAAAGTTCTTAGCAAAGAAGCTGCTAGCTTCTGTATTTCATAATTCAAGAAAAAACAGGGTATGTTTCTTCTTGGCATTCGATCAACAAATGCTCTCGCATTAGTTGACTGCATAAGAATAACTAAGACTTCGTCAAGTTATTCTAAACATACTGGTTGTTTTGTTCAGTTTTCAAGGAGCAAAATTGTTAGTGTTGTTTTTGCGACAACTTTTATATAATAACATTTCACTGATAAAGTTGTCAACACATTTTTGAAGGATAATTTTCATCCGCATAACCGCTTTTTTTAGCGACATTCATTAATGTAACACAACTAGATAATTAAAGTCAACTAGTTTGTTAGATAACTTATCCCACTAGCGAAGCTATTCTACTTATATAGTAACGTAGACTTTATTGCTGAGTGGATACTTATCATACACCCAATACCGTTAATAGGTCAATAACTTAATATTAATTTCTTAATGGTTTTTTTCACCAATTATTCCAGTTCCCTCTTCATAATTAATAGAACCGTTAAAAACGCCAAAGCCCCCCTCACTATATTCATCATACAATGAGAGAGGGCTTAGTCTTATGATTATCCTATTTACTCTTTCTTCTTCTACCACAGCCACAACCTGATTTTTTCACTCTTTTTTGTTGTGGTTTAGGTGAGGACGTATTAGTTTCTCCGTTTTTCTTTTCCATTTAACGGTCCTCCTTCATTAATTTCATTCTACTAGGCGTTGGACGATGGATTCACATATTCCAGCTGCTCCTGCTATAGCTAAAATGATTATGAGTATTTCACTTCCTATGGGCCAAATAAATAATAGTGCTAACAGAACTGCTGTACTCCAAATACCTGTACACCAATAACAACTTAATAATTCTCCAACCCAATATCTTAATCCATTCCCTTTTATTTCGATAAAGGTTTCTGAGTTCCCATCTGAATCCACTTCTTCAATTTCTTCATGAAAAGGCTTTCGAATAAAGCTAGTAATCTTATCAAACACTACTAACCTAGTTAATCGAAAAGACGCTAGTATTAATAATAAAAGGTCTATCCATCCATTGATCATAATCTTCATCCTTAAATTAATTTCTAACAAAAGCTCAGGGATGATTATATTACTTAGTATATTTTCCCCCAACACTTAGTGACACTGTTAATCACCTAGTTCTATTCATTTCATCAATACTCAAACTTCCGCCAGGTCAAACGATATTACTCTATCTGTTTGTGGATTATAAATCACATTTCCTCTAATTTTAATTTCTTCTTGTTGTTGATGCAGAACAAAATCATATGTTTCTTTTATTTGAGAAGGTGAGATTTCAGTTTTGCCAACAGCGTTATAATCTGTTACATCGAAGCTAGGATATGCAGTTTGAATAAGCTCGAGTAGGTATTTCCCCCACTTTTCCTCCTCCAACTCAGGTGAAGGTATAATCTCAACTTGAATTACTCCTTGATTCAAGTTTGCACCTAAAGTCTCGAAGGCCTTTTGATGTAGATTTATTCGATTTTGTGGAAATCCCCTAACTTGGTCAACTACTGTTACAATTATTTCTCTTCCATTTACAGGATTTTTCACCTTTAATGAGTCACCACATTGATAAGTAGAATTTTCGCCAACAGCTACTGTCAAGAACTTATTGGTAGACCATGGTAGACCACACTTTGTTATTTGCCCACCAGTGGTCCATGTAGCTTCTCCTTGTACAACCTGTTGACGATTAGTGTTACTCCATGAATTATCATATGGATAGTTTGGAAAATATCGATACGGAAAGTATCTATATTGACACATATATGGATTGTAATAATACATTTGTATCCCCCTAGACAAGATTTTTCATTCATATAAGAACTACATGTTTAGTCCCGTAATACAAGGATATGAATTTGGATGGTTGACCCGTTACATTTATGGAAACGATAAGAGCAGATTGACCTCATTAATGAAAGGAAAGATAACGTGAATGAGCACACCATATTTGTGAAAGAAGCAACCACTGAATCCGGTATTTGGGAGGTAGAACTATTATTAAATCAATTACATGGGATTGAGAGGGTTATAGTTGATACGAATGACGGTGAAGTTAAAATTGAATTTGATGATAAGTTAATCTCTAAGGAACAGATTGTCACGACATTAGTAGAGAATGATTTTACAATTTTGCATTAAAAAGGAGTGTAGCATTCTATTAGCTACACTCCTTCATACTCAAGCTAGTATATCGTTTAAATTATGCTTCTCGATGTATTTTTTTGCATAAGTACATTCTGGAATTAATTTAATGCCTTCTTGTCTTGCATGGTTGATTACTTTTTCAACTAGTTGACCAGCTATACCTTGACCCCTTAATTCATCGGAAACAAAAGTATGTTCTACAACAAGATTGCCACTGGGGTCTTTTTGATAAGTTATTTCTGCTGATGGGTTACTCTCATCTTCTCCTACAAAGAATTTGTTTTGACCATGTTTTATTTCTGTCATTATAGCACCCCTTAAAAATTATCAATTTAATAATAGTATAGATTACTCATATTCTTTTTCAAAATCAACAGTACTTCTAACAGTATCAATTGGTCTAACTAGTTGTTCAATTTCTTCTCGTTTTGATTCAAAGAATGGTGGAAGAGATAGCTTTTCACCTAGGGTTTCATACGGTTCATCCCCCATAAATCCTGGCCCATCCGTTGCAAATTCGAATAGTATTTGTGGAGCTACGTTAACATATAACGAACCGAAGAAGAAACGATCAACGAAACCTGAAGATTGGAAGCCAAAACTGTGAACTCGATTCATCCATTCATCTAATTCGGTGCGGTCATTCACACGAAATGCCGTATGATGAACAGTTCCGTAACCTTGACGTGCACGAGGTAATATTGGATTATATTCTACTACTACCTGGGCACCGTTCCCCCCTTCACCTACCTCAAATAAGTGAAACACACCTTCACTATTTATTTCTTTAAACATTAAGACCTTTTCTAGCATTTCCTTAAAGTAATCAAAATTCGCTACTCTTATAAATATTGGACCTAGTCCCGTAATGGCATATTCAAGTGGAATTGGTCCAGTTTGCCATGGAGTGCCAGATTCTACCCCTACATTATTCTCGTCCGAAATCAATTGGTAATGTTGATCATCAAAGTCTACAAATGAAACATTCTTCTTTCCAAACTGTTCTTGTATCCCTTTATGCTTTACCCCAAGTCGGTCAAACCGTTTCACCCAATATGCTAGAGCGTCATCAGATGGAACACGGAATGAAGTCTTGTAGATTTCATCAGTGCCGTGTACTCCTTTAGGGATACCAGGGAAGTCAAAGAAGGTCATATCTGTTCCTGCATTTCCCTTGTCATCGGCAAAGAACAAATGATACGTACGAATATCGTCTTGGTTTACTGTTTTTTTAACTAGGCGCATTCCTAATACAAAAGTAAAGAATTTATAGTTTTCTTCCGCACTACTAGTAATTGCTGTTACATGATGTAATCCTTTTAATTGATTCAAAATATAATCCCCCATATATCACAATAAATGTTTTTAATTAATATATCTTTAATTCAGGGTAAATATAACATGGATATAAAATTGTGTCAATGAGTGTCCAAAGCTTAAGTTCGCTTGTTATGTTGGATCTTCTCTATTAAATACTGAACAAATTGATCATCTCTAACCAACCAAGCTTCCGCATTTCTTTTCACATGATTCTCCGCTTCGGAAAAACTCGAGAAAGAAAACGATGTTTTTTCATGATTCTCTTCAAGCAACCAAGTATCATTCAATTGGTATAAAAAGTATAACGAATCAGCTTTACTACTATAAAGTGTTCCAAAGGAATTCCCTTTTATATTGTAACGATTCCGTCTGGCATCCTCTCTGAGAGGTTCAAGCAGAAACGATTCTTGGACATAAGATTTGTATACAGTGTCATTCATTGTGCATCCAGATGCCTTAGCATGCCCTCCACCACCATATTCTCCTGCTATTTTGGATACATCCACATGATCATGGATTGTTCGAAAGCCCATCCTTCTACTGCCCATATTGACAATAGCAATGTAATCCAAATGTGGACAATCTTTCCCTATTTCATTCCCAAGCTCTGAATGATAGGATTCCGCAAAAACTATTCCTGCATAGTAATCACCAATTTTATGCTGAAGGAGCTCTCTTCTTTTTCTACGAATATATCGTTCGATTTTATCATCTTCCATATCAAGAATCTTTTTCTCAAATTCATCAAAATAAAAATGCTCACTTTCTCGTAAGCGTTCGAGCATTTTCTCTTCAAACTCATCAATGGAAACTAGATAAAACAATGCATTTAAGCGCTGCGCCTCATAGTTTTCATTTATTTCCCATTCCCACGTGTCATATTGCCTTACTAGCTCAACAAACTCTGTAATAGCAGGTTTAGGAGTTAAGTATCCTTGTTGAACTAAGTACTCGTAGAAGAGAGATGTTGCAGAATTTAAATATCCCGCTTCATTGGAAACCTCTACATACCCCCAAGCATACTCATTAAAATGTAAAGCAGTTTTATGATGATCAATTAATTGTAGGTTTCCTCCATTTTGATGAAATAGATCTAGTTGTTTTTCATTTTCTTCATTAACGGATAAGTCCGTAATAAATAAGAAAGTATCTTTATCTTTTTTCTCTAAAAACCAAGCGACCTCCCTATCCAACCCACCAACAGAGTTATACCGTATATTCACTTGTTTCCCAAAAGCAAGCTTTGCTAGAATACCACAACTAACACCCTCCAAATCATTATGTGACAATAACTTGTACATATATAATCACCTCTGATGATAGTATTGCTTATCCTGTTCAAAATATAGATGTGTTAGAGAGAATGAAATAAATTATGAAGGGAAAATTAAGTTAAAGCTTGGAAAGGAGAATTAACTAAATGAAACACGCAACCTCATTCTTTATCAAGTTACTAATAACCACTGTCATACTTTGGATTATATTAGGTATATTTTTTGATGTTTCTTTTGGAGATATATTGCTCACAAGTATCATTTTAAGTGCAGTTGCTTACTTAGGTGATACATTTATCTTACCTAATGTGGATAATTTTTGGGCCACAATCGGCGACTTTGGACTATCATTTCTAAGTATTTATATTATTGGTCAATTTTTATTTGAACTAAATATATCTATAGCAGATGCAGCACTACTATCGGCCTTATTTATTGCGGTAGGCGAGATTTTTTACCATCGTTATATGAAGGATAGAGTATTAAATAAAAATGAAAAATACTATCCCGGAAAAATTAGAACGCCTAGTAGAATGCAGACTGAGTTTAGCTCAGAAATAACTGATGAAAATCATCATAAAGAAGATTGAATTAAGATTCTAATTAAGACTTCCTATATGAAGTCTTTTTTTGTTTAGTAAGAAAGCACAATTCGAATTTTTTACATATCCGTCCACTACGATACTCCCTTTTCACCATAGTATATAAGTGATTATAGTTTAAGGAGGGAAGTACTATGGGCTATGGCGGTGGAGGTTCCAGAGGTAGCAACGACTTCGCATTGATAGTCGTTCTTTTCATCCTATTAATTATTGTAGGTTCTGCTTACGTAAATGGTAGAGGCTACTAAATGAAAAAAGCGCCAGGATTAATTCCTGGCACTTTTTTTATTCAATCTCTTCTAAAATCCCTTCGATTTCAATCATTAGTTCTGCTGCTTTTTCCCATTCTCCTTGAGAAAGCGCAATTTGATAAGCATCAAACAAATTAGATAATTCTACAAGGGTCCCTTCTGCATTCAATATTGGATCGTCACCCTCATTACCTTCTTCAGGGTCAGTAGGATCTATCCCGATATTTGGGTCATTACCTGGGTCGACTATCTCAAGCATCCGGCCTAACGCCTTTTCAAATGTTTCTTCCATAACAATGTAATCCTCATAAGCTACAACCACTTGCTTTACTTCAGGTAGCGAAGTCTCATTAGAAGATTCAATGTAAATTGGCTCTACATATAGAATCGTATCCTCAATAGGTATTGCTAATAAATTCCCACGAATAACTTCAGATCCACCTTGAGACCATAGATTTAGTTGTTGAGAAATTACACTATCTTGATTGATCCTGTTTTCTATTTGTTGTGGACCATAAACATTTTTTTGTTTAGGGAAACGATGGACAAATATCTCGCCATAATTCTCACCATCGTTTCTCACACCCATCCAAGCAATCATATTTTGCCTTTTTCTAGGGGTAAATGGCTGCATTAATATGAATTCCTCGTTCTCATTTCCCTCTAATCGCATTGTTACATAGTATGGCTCCATTGTAACATCTTCATTATAATACTTCTCCGTAGGGAACTGCCATACATCTTCACGATTATAGAAAACCTCTAAGTTTGACATGTGATATGTCCCATAAACTGAAGCTTGAATCGTAAATAGCATTTCTGGATAGCGGAAGTGTGCCCTAATATCTTCAGGTACTTCATCCGTAAATAAGTCCGGGAAGATATTCTGATACGTTTGAAGTAACGGATCAGTAGGGTCGACAGGATAGAAATTAACTTCTCCAGTATAAGCATCAATGACTACTTTTACAGAGTTTCGAATATAATTCTCTCCAGTATTCCCATAAGGCTCTGCATACGGATACCTTTCTTCTGTTAAATATGCATCCATCATCCAAGCAAGGCTTCCGTCATCACGAACGAAAATATAAGGATCCTTATCATAAGTAAAAAATGGTGCGATACGATTAACACGGTCTACTATATTTCGGGTATGGAGCATTAAACTTTCTTCTGTAATTTGGTCTGATACTAACATACGGAAATTACCTGTATTAATCGCAAACAATAAACGATTTAAACCAGTCATTGGAATACCACGTGCCGCATCATAATTGGAAGTCGCATTATCACTACCTTGTGGATAATCAAATTCCTCTTTTTTACTATTAACGACTACTTCATCATAGGACTCTTCCCCAAAGTAAACTTGTGGGCGAGTAATATCCATTACACCTTGAGGAGGAAGATTGTTTAGCATGTATTCTGGTTGACCTTGTGGTGTCACTTGATTAACATGACTCATAACAACACCATATCCATGAGTATAACTTAGGTTCAAGTTCTCCCATGTTTTGGCTTGTTCAGATAGGTCTTCCGTTACTAATTCTCTTGCACTAATAAAGACTTGTTCATAATCCCCATCCACCATATAACGGTCAATATCCACATCATTAAATGAATAATAAGGTCGAATGGTTTGTGTTTGGTCATAAACGTCTTTCAATGGCCTAACATCATTTATACGTACATTTTCTATCGTCTTCATATTACGTTCTACCATAGCATTATCTAATGTATTATTTGCTGGGTGCTCTTGTTCTTCTATGCCAGCTAACCGATATGCTGCTTTTGTGTACTCTAAGTTATGTGCTAAATAAGGTTCTTCTTTAGAGAATTCATTCGGTGAAACGATAAAGCTTTGTACAACCACACTAGTAAGTTGTCCAATAACTACCAAAATCACGTAGCCGACAATAGGTATAGCCATCGAAAAAATCTTTCCACGATTCATCGCTATAATCATCCAGATAGCTCCTATTACCGCAGCGGCTGCCAAAATATAAGATTTAGGAATGTTTATTAGCTGATCTGTATAACTTAATCCATATACAGCACTTTCCTGAAAAATATTCACTTGATTCGTTAGTAATGTTTCATATGGCGCTAATACATGCAAACCGGCAAGTAATAACCCTACGAATCCTAATGTAACACCCATGTGAACTTGGGCTTTTTTACTTTTGCGGTACATCCCAAAGACAGAATAAAATCCTGCTTCAATCAAGAAATAGAAGATAGCTAGTCCTAATAATAAGTTTAAAGCAATCTCTAATACAGGTAAGGTATACATATAGAAAGAGATATCCATATCAAAATGTGGATCAGAGATACCAAACGTTGCCTGGTTCATGAACTTTAATAATGGTTCCCATCCGATACCTTGGACCAGTGAACTCCCAAATAGTCCAATAAAGAAAGAAGCTCCAAATATAATAGCGCTACTTTTCTTTTTTTCTAGAATGATTGGGGGTAGCTGTTCTTTATCTAGGTGACTAATATACGAACTGCGAATCCAGAAGAATGTTACCATGGATAATGTCAGAAATATAACAAATCCAGCTGATGCTAATAGCACTTTACTACCTAACATCGTGATAAATACATCACGGAAACCTTCACTATCCATCCAGATATAATCTGTTAAAAACCCAACAGATAAAAATCCAATTATAAGAATTAAAGCTATAACCAATAATGTAATGGTTTTAACCTTTGACATTTTGGGCTTCTTTTTTGAAGCATTGTTCTCGAAAACTGTAAAATCCAAAGCTGTTCCTCCTAATAAATAATGTGTATAGGATTTAATACCTATTCCAATCATATCAGATTTACCGACACTCTAACTATTATTACGATAGATAAGAACGATAAGTTTCAATTATATTCTAATTACAACGAATAAAAAAATCATAGTTATAATAGAAAGGAAACATCTTATGAATGATAAGTTTATTCCTCTACCGAAAGAATTTTATCAAAATCCTACACTTGATCTAGCAAAGGAGCTACTAGGGTGTCTGATTGTTAAAGAAACGAACGAAGGGATTACCTCTGGAATAATCATAGAGACAGAAGCCTACCTTGGTGCTGTTGACCAAGCGGCACATAGTTATCAAAATCGAAGAACAAAACGCACAGAGATTATGTTTCATGAGCCCGGTCATATTTACACATACCAAATGCATACCCATTGCTTGGTCAATGTTGTCTCTGGCCCAGTTGGTACTCCAGAGGCTATCTTAATACGTGCAGTTGAACCTAATTCAGGGATAAATCTAATGCTAAATAGAAGACCCGTTACTAATTTTAAAAACTTAACAAGTGGTCCTGGAAAATTAACCAAAGCTTTAAACATTACCATGGATGATTACGGAAAAACTTTCTATAATTCATCGTTATTTATAGCAAAAGGAAAAAAGCCTATTTCAATTGAGCAAGGAAAACGGATTGGCATTGATAATGCAGGCGAGGCAAAAGACTACCCGTATCGTTTCTGGGTTACCGGGAATCCATTTGTCTCCAGATAGTCTATCTATCTTCTTTCCTATAGAACACTTGTCTTTTGACACTCTCTAAAATAAGATGGATATAACAGACAATTCGGAGGGGAATCGCATGCTTACACATTTTAATAACGACGGTCGTGCAAGAATGGTAGATATATCAAATAAAGAGGCAAGCACTCGCATTGCTATAGCGAGGTCAAGCATCATCATGAGCAACCAAGTTTATGATGCAATACAAAACCAGAACATTAAGAAAGGGGATGTTCTGTCTGTTGCCCAAGTTGCTGGTATTATGGCAGCAAAGCAAACCTCATCTCTTATTCCTATGTGTCACCCTATTCCTATTAGTGGCATTAACATTACTTTTGATTGGCAGAACATAGAGAATGATAAAATTGAGCTAATCATTCAAACAGAAGTAAAAACGGTTGGTAGCACAGGTGTTGAAATGGAAGCCTTAACCGCAGCATCCATTACAGCATTAACCGTCTATGACATGTGTAAAGCTGTAGACAAAAGTATGACCATAGGCTCTACCTACTTACTAGAAAAAAGTGGTGGTAAGAACGGAGACTTTACCCGAAAGTAATAAAGAAAGCGATAAAAGGCATCCACTGTACTAAGTGAATGCCTTTTATATTGCTTTATTATCCTTTGTAATTTCCCTTACTGCATGACCAAGCTCTGGTAATATTAATTCTTCCATTGCTAACTTGACTGCTTTAGAGGAACCAGGGGTTGAAAACACAACACGGTTATTGACAACCCCTGCTACCGCACGTGATAACATACTCGCAGAGCCAATATCCAGTTGATAACTCAGCATTCTAAATAACTCACCAAAACCAGGGATTTCTTTTGCAAACAGTGGCTGTATCGCTTCAATGGTCACATCTCGACTAGCAATGCCGGTTCCACCATTAATAAGTACTGCTTCCACATTGTTATTCGCACAAACCCTTTTGATCATTTCCTGTATAAGCGTTATTTCGTCTTGAATTACTTCATATTGTTCAATCGAATGTCCATGCTTTTCTAATAGCTCAACCATTAATTGACCACTCTTGTCAGTTTCCTTTGTACGCGTATCACTAACCGTAAGAACAGCACATTTTACACAACCTTTAGCATGTTGCCGATGGTCATTTAACATCTTTCCCCTCCTCTTTCATCCATATGAGTATAACGATCTAAATCATCTCGATAGTTAATATTTCGAAATGGTTTCTCGTCATCTATCTCTACATAAACGACTTGGCTTCGTTCAAATAACTGCTTAGGGGCCAGTTCTCTTCGTTTAAGTTGCTCGATAATTTTCCCCTTCAATGAACGATGGTAAACTGCAATAAGAGGTTCCACTCGACCATTTACCATAGGTACAATAACCTCTTTCCCCACCTCGATCTTTTGAAGAAGCATTTTTAATATTCGTCCCTCTAAAAATGGAACATCAATAGGCGAAATAAGATACCATTCAGAGTCTACCTTCTCCATTCCAGAATAAATCCCTGCTAGAGGGCCTAGTCCCGCAATATCTTCTTTGTCGGTTATGACGTATATGTCTGGATCTGGTATATTAAACTTTTTAACTAACTCTATACTAGTTACAAGAGTAATAGTTTCGATGAATGGCTTACATTTATCAATGGAACTTTGATAGAAAGGAATACCATCCTTCCGTGCAAATGCCTTTGGAGAACCAAATCTACTTGACTTTCCTCCTGCTAAAATTATTCCAGAAATAGAGTGCTTCATCCCAATTTCCCCTCTCTGTAGCCATGATAGATCCATTCACCTATTTGGGGGAAATCATCAGAATTGAATACAGGCAACGTATTATTTGGCAGGTGAAAATCTTTTGATTTTATAATTCCGATTATATTTTCAAGCTTGGATAATAAGGATGCATCTTCTTCATTTCGAAGAAGAACTAATTTGGGATAAGCAAGGTTTTTAAATCCTTCTACTAATAAAAAGTCCACACCAAATTGTTTATAGATATTAATGATGTCATTGGCCTGCCAATCTTCTGAATGAGATAGTTGCAAAACATGTTCCCCTACTACGCCTGCTAATACCGATCCAGATTGCTTATGTTGCTCACTATCTGTATTACTAAACCCATCGGGTAGACCCCCATGTCCATGATGTTTAAGCGAGGCTATTTTTAACTGTTTATTTGCAAGGTAATTAATAATCTTCTTACTTATAGTTGTTTTCCCACTGTTTTTAAAACCAACTATTTGTAGCGTAACCATACATACTATCCCCCACTTACTGGAGGTATTAATGCTACTACATCACCTTCAGAAACAATATCCGTCGGTAATGCGTACTCCTCATTAATGGCTGTCATGATATGGTCCAATTGAGGAAGATTATATGAAGTCTTTAATTTTTCCTTTAATTCGGCCACTGTGATTCCAGATTCTTCTATCACAACACGTTCTTTCCCAAGTGTTTCTTGTAGTTGTGCAAAAAGTAAAATTGTGATCACGCTTATTCCTCCTTTAGAAATGGTTCACCTTTCGGATATGCAGTTTGTTCAAGCTGGTCACCAATCCATGTTTCTCCATCTTCCCAATGTTCTTTCTTCCAAATTGGTACAATCTGTTTTATCCTTTCAATAGCATATTCGTTAGCGTCATATGCTGCTTTTCGATGGGGAGAAGAAACCGCAATTGCAACTGCAACCTCCGATATATCAAGTTGGCCAACACGATGGTTTATTGCAACCACTGTATCTGGCCATTTCTCTTGTATTTCTTTCCCAATCTGCACGAGCATTTTTTCTGCCATTGGCTTATAAGCTTGGTATTCCAAATAGATCGTTTTTCTTCCCATTGTCCACTCACGAACTGTACCTAGAAAAGTTGTAATAGCGCCTGCATCTCTCCTTGACACTTTCTCTATTATCTTATCCACCTGAATCGGTTCCTCGACAATTTCAAATAACGATCTATCCATTCCGCATGCTCCTCTTAGAGTTAATCTCATTCATTACATAATCATTAAAAGTTGCACCTTCTTGGTCTTCTAATAAAATAAGTGAAACCTCCATACCAGCTTCATAGCCTTTCGTGCCACCTGGTAGTTGGATCAGGATATTTGCAAGTCCCAACGAGGAAACAACATTTGACTTATCGAGTCCCACTGGATTCGCTATTAAACTACCATTTTCAAACCTTAATTGCCCACGCACAAATCTATCAAATGGATTAGCTTTATTAAAGTCTGCTCCAAGAATACCAATCTCTTTCTTTAGAAATGGCTTATTCATATGTAAATATTCACGAATGATTGGCCTTGTAAATAATTCAAAACCCACATAACAAGCTGAGGGATTACCAGATAATCCAAATAAAAGCTTCCCATTGAATTCCGCAACCGTTGTAACACTACCTGGACGCATTGCTATCTTATTAAATAAGACATTAGCACCTAACTTCTCATAGATTGCTGGTAGATAGTCATAGTCCCCAACTGAAACACCCCCAGTGGTAATCAATAAGTCTACTTTATCCAACGCCTCCGATACTTGCTTGAAACACATATCAAAGTCATCATTGAACTGCCCCAGATAAATAGGCTCACCGCCAGCTCGTTTCACTTGAGCATGCACCATATAAGCGTTACTATTTCTGATTTTCCCTGGTTCAAGTGGTTGATCCACCTCTAATAGCTCACTTCCGGTAGCTATAATCCCTATTTTGGGTTTTACACAAACGGGGACTTTTTTATAACCAAAGGTAGCAAGTAATGCAACAATCCCTGGATTAATATACGTTCCCTTTGGGGCTAAAATAGTTCCTTTTTTTGCATCTTCCCCAGTGAAAGAAATATTTTGACCGACTTTAGAACTGCGCTTTAAATCAAAATAAGACTTTCCATTATCTTTAAATTCATTTGTTAACTCTAGCATAACTACCGCATCACAACTTTCAGGGATTTGTGCGCCAGTCATAATACGTACAGCCTGATAATCGCCGACATCACCTTCAAACACACTACCTGCACCAATCTCACCAATCACTTCAAAAGTAATTGGATTTTCTCTTGAAGCTCCTTGAGTATCTGCGGCTCGAATAGCGAAACCATCATATGGCGACCGGTCAAAAAAAGGCACATCATGGTCAGCGATAAGATCTTGACCTAGAAAATGCCCATAAGAATCTTCAATTGATAGTAACTGAACACTTCCATTTTTCTTATAGTTCATGACACGTTGAATAGCTTCATTTACTTTAATCGGCTTTCGTCTCTCAACCATGTTGCTACCTCCTATCCAACTAACTGATAATATATATTTCTAGCCTCTTCTGTAGAATCTGTTCCGTGAATCAAGACCCTGCCATCTCTAAAAATTACCACACGGTATTCCTGGTATTCTAACGACAATAAGAAATCATTTTGATGTATTTTCCCAAGTTCGCTTAAACGTACTGCAAGTTCATCAAGATGTACTTCTCTCTTTGCTCGAACCTGAACAGTATTTCTACCACAAAGTACTTCCATCTTTGTTTGAGACTCATAAGTTAGCTTAGGATAACTTCGATTCTCACCACAAGTAGGACAAGTACTTTTTTTAGATCGTTTCATGTCAATCGTATGGTATAAATTATTCCACAGGTCAAAAGTTACTAGTCTAGTACGCAGAGCTTCAAAATCTTCTACTAATATTTTCAGAGCTTCCACCTGCTGATGAGCAACTACCATTTGCACAGTAGGAGCAATAACACCTACAGAATCACAGGTAGCCCCAGAAACAGGTGTTGCTTCAAGCAAACATTGTAGGCACGGAGTTTTATCAGGTATAATGGTATAACTCATTCCCGTACTGCCAACACAAGAACCAAAAATCCAAGGAATGTTATATTGGTGAACCAAGTCATTCATAATAAATCGTATATCAAAATTATCTGTTGCATCAATAACAAGATCTACATCATCTAATAATGGGGCTATGTTGGTACTATCCCCATCCATTACATATGTCACAATATCCACCGATGAGTTAATACGATGTAAATGATTTTTGGCTGCAACAGCTTTTGGCAATTGATCTAGGTAATCTCGTTCCGTAAAAAGCTGTTGTCTATGTAGATTACTCTCCTCCACATAATCTCGATCGATGATTGTTAGCCTACCAATTCCCGCACGAACTAAGCTCTCTGCATTCGCTGTTCCTAAAGCACCACAACCTATAATCAGCACATGTTTTTCTCGTATTTTCTCCTGCCCATAATTGCCGATTGGTTTAAATAAAGCCTGACGTGAATACCGATCGTTCATTGTTTTCCCTCACCCTTGATAAGTTAATTATTAGCCACCGATATAGGACATTTCGATTCTATCTTTATTTCGAGCAGATTCTTCTGTTCTTTCATCGGAATACCTATCTATTCGTTTAGACCATATTGCGGAGATTTGATCTGCTAGCTCTACATCCGTCACTCCAGACCGTAGGAATTCCCTAAAGTCAAAACCCTTATTTGCAAAGAGACAAGTGTATAGCTTACCATCTGCAGCAATCCGTGCTCTAGTACAAGTAGAACAAAATGATTCTGATACAGAAGTAATAAAACCAACTTCGGTATTCGTACCAACATAACGATAACGCTTTGCAACTTCTCCAATATATCCTGGATCAACGGGTTCCATTTCAAAATGTTGGGAAAGCTGTTCATAGATCTCTTTCTTCGTTACCACCTTACTGAAATCCCATCCATTGGTCTTTCCTACATCCATAAATTCGATATATCTAAGGGTTATACCCTTGTCTTTGAAATACTTAGCCATAGGAACAATCTCGTGTTCATTCATTCCTTTTTTTACAACCATATTTACTTTCACTTCAAGCCCAACTTGGACCGCTTGCTCAATCCCTTTTAGAACACGCTCTGTACTTACTCCACTATCATTTATCGATTGGAACAGGGGATTATCAAGCGCATCTAAACTAACATTTATCCGCTTCAAACCAGCTTCCTTTAGTTTTTCTGCCATTTTTTCTAGTAAGGTTGCATTAGTAGTTAAACCGATATCTTTTAATCCTTCAATTGCAGATAATCTCGAAATTAAATCCGGTAAATCCCTCCGTAACAAGGGTTCCCCACCAGTCAACCTTATCTTCTTTACACCTAAATTCACAAATGATTTAGCTATTCTTTCAATCTCTTCAAAAGATAGTAACTGACTTTTCGGTAAGAACGGATAATCCTTACCGAATATCTCTTTAGGCATACAATATGTACATCGAAAATTACAGCGATCTGTCACCGAGATACGAAGATCCTGTAAGGGCCTACCGAATTTATCCGTTATACTCATATGCTTATGGCCTCCTAATAAACTGACTTAACTATTAATCTATGGATAGGAGCTGTATTCTATAACTAAAATACAGCTCCGATAATTAATATTAATTTGTACATGACTCCATATTCAGATCTTGGATTCGATATGGATGAGTATAAACATTCATCTTATTGTCTCTGGCAAAACCTATAACTGTAATCCCTAAATCATTTGCTAAATTTAAAGCCAAATCTGTTGGCGCTGCATTTGAGAGCAGAATTCCAACACCAATCTTGGAAATTTTCAGCAATACTTCTGAGGAGATTCTACCACTAAACACAATTAGCTTATTTTGTAATGGTATCTTCTGTTGTAAGACGGTACCATAGACTTTATCAAGTGCATTATGCCTACCAATATCCGTTCTAACTTCTAATAGTCCTGCAGGCGTCGCTAGTGCTGCATTGTGTACCCCACCAGTTCTTCTAAACTGTTCCGAACGAAGCTGCAAATCTCTCATTAAATTATAACATTGTTCAACTGAAATGGATAATCGACTTGCAATCGTTTTAGCAGTTCTCACATCATTTTTAAAATAAAACTGTCTGCTCTTTCCACAACAAGAGCCTATAAAACGTTTGGAGTAATCCTTTTGCGACAAATCTATTGATTTATAAAGCTCTACATATGCAAATCCAAGATTATCATCGATAGAGATATCTTTTATTTCCTCGTACAACCGAATAATCCCTTCCGAGGCAAGAAAACCTATAATTAATTCTTCCAGATTGGTAGGTGAGCAAACCATAGTTGCAAATTCTTCCCCATTCAAGATAATGGTGAGAGGAAATTCTTGTACAATTTCCTCCTCCATTCTTATTGCTTCTGTTCCGTGAAATCGGATTATTTCCCAACCTTCTTGTTTAACCTCATTCATATTCTCACCTTCTAGTGTGGCTCCATTTCAAGTTCTTCTACACGTTTTTCCACATACTTGGTATCCTTATGAGCATAGTATGTTTCTGCTTTTTCTACGATTACCGCTGTATTATATTCTGGGATACCCGCAAAGTCTTCATAAACTCCTTTTGGTATGAGAGCATTACCTTCTGGCCAGTGGACTTGTAAATTACCAGCTTTCACTGGCTCGAATTTAGCCCGACCGGTAAACGTTCCATGCTGGTTGAAGACAACGATAGCATCACCTTCCCTGATACCCAGTTCCTTACCATCTTCTTCACTCATTAATACATCGTAGCGGTCAGCTGCATTAAATGGATCTCTTTCATCATAAATCATCGAGTTAAACTGCTTTCCACGTCTTGTTGTCACATAGAAGTGCCCTTCTGGTTTACGTAGTTCTGGTAGCTCAACGCTAATGAGATTCCCTCTTCCATCTGGAGTAGGGCAATTACCGTCTTCACATAGCCAAGCTCCACCCCATTGGAAAAGATCCCCCTTCTCCTTTAAATGTTGGATACCATTGTAATTTGGTGCTGCTTTTGCTATTTCTTCTCGTATCTCAAACGCATCCTTGAAATCAATCAAGTTTTTTTCTTCAGGCTTCACACGTTTTGCTAAGTCAACATAGATTTCCCACTCTGTCCGTGCCTCTTCCATTCGTGGACCTTTGATTTCAGGCGAAAAATACACCATTCTTTCCGTAGAAGTAGAAGTTCCACCACCAGGTTGCTCATATCTAGTCATTGCTGGAAGTATAATGACTGCTTCCTTTGCATCTAGTAGAGTCGATGTGTTAAGAATAATATCTTGATGCACCCGTATATCAATATTTTCAAGGCTGTCCTTTACAAACTCTGGGTCTGGCATGGTCTCTAGAAAATTACCACCGGACATATAATAGAGTTTTAGTTTTCTTTCATGTTCTTCTGGTAATAATGCGTTTTCTAGGGATACGCCTACAATATCCCCTTGCCACTCTGGAATTTCAAATCCCCAAATCTCTTCAATACGTTTTCGGTTTTTTTCGTCCAGCCCACCACCAGGTAAGGAGAATGGATCTGCTCCCATTTCAGCTGATCCTTGAACCCCAGAGTGACCTCGTATCGGCATTAGCCCACAATGCTCTCGACCAAGGAATCCCCTAAGGAGTGCTAAATTTGCTACTTGTGATATATTATCCGTTCCAAAGCGATGCTGTGTTAGTCCCATGGACCAAACAAAGACAGCAGATTT
Source organism: Ornithinibacillus californiensis (assembly GCF_001038485.1). Lineage (GTDB taxonomy): Bacteria > Bacillota > Bacilli > Bacillales > Amphibacillaceae > Ornithinibacillus > Ornithinibacillus californiensis. The sequence goes on along the minus strand of NZ_LDUE01000063.1, from coordinate 173,871 downwards.
TGATCTCGCCAATAATCGGGCTAATTCTAGCATGCGTTCTCTGGATATACCAGAAGATTTTTCAAGTAATTCCCAGTTATAAGCTGTTACTTTTTCTTTTAATTCGTCTAATCCATTTACATGTTCTTTAATAAAATCATGGTCCAGTGCAGAACCAGGTTCTTGCGCTTCCATTTCAAACCAATGCTTCATAATCCCATGCATAAATGCGATATCCCCACCTATATTAACCTGATAAAAGTCATCTGCAATTTTCGTTCCAAATAACGCAGATTCAGGTATGGAAGGGACCCAATAGTTGTCCATGGCAGGTTCATGATATGGGTTAATTATGATAATTTTCGTTCCTTTTCTTTTTGCAGCATACATATATTTCGTAGACACTGGTTGGTTATTTGCGGCAACTGAACCCCAGAATACTAATACATCTGTCCCAATCCAATCTTTATAATTACATGTTGAGGCCCCAACACCAATGGAACGACTTAATGCTGTTTTTGATGGAGAGTGACAGATTCTTGATGCGTTATCGACATTATTGACACCTAAAAATCTCGAAACTTTCGCTAATGTATAATAGGATTCATTAGTGATTCCACGCGATGTTGTATAAAATGCTGCCTGTTTTGGGTTAATACTTTTCATCTTATTAGCAATCATGTCCATTGCATGGTCCCATGATATTCGATTAAATTTCTTGTCACCTGGTTTGCGAATTAATGGATATGGAATTCTGCCTAACTTACGAAGTTCTGTACTATTCATTTTTCGAAGTTCATCAATATCTGCATGTAATACACTTTCTTTTATTGCCCCCATCGTATTTAAGCGTAAAACATTCAGTCTTGTTGTACATACGTGAGGGCCTTTTAATGTTTGATCCTTCAGTCCTGCTACACCTAGGGCACAGCCATCACAGACACCTTGCGTCAAGATCCGGGTTGCATAAGGTAGATTATCTTTATTTTCCCATACCACTTTCATTGTGTCTCTAATATGATGCGGTTTAACCTTCCCTAATCCAAATGGTACCGTACTTACCCAGAGCTTAGGGTCAGGCTTCTTAGATATTTTTATAGGGCCAGTGTGTTTCGTGTTTCCCAATGCTCTCTCCTCCTCGGAAAATGGTTTACATATACATAGAGGGCCAGACTCACGTATGAGAGCCGACCCTTACTTAAACTATATTATTCTACTTCTTTTGTTGCCGCAGTTGCATGTTGTACTGCTAGTTTTTCTTTTTCTCCACGAAGCCGTTTAATATCCACACGTATCCATAGGGATAATCCTAGTGCTACTGCAAAAAGAACAGAAAAGATGGTCATGGTTAATGAATAATTTCCAGTATTGTCATAGATAAAGGATAGTAAAATTGGTCCTACTACACCTGCCATTGCCCAAGCTGTCAAGATATAACCGTGGATAGCTCCAAGCTGTTTCGTTCCAAACAAATCGCCAATGTATGCTGGCACAGAAGCAAATCCTCCTCCATAGCATGTTAAGATTGCAAATACTAAGATTTGAAACAAGAATGGGTTCGACGCAAATGGCAACATTGTAAATGCAACAACCTGAATCACGAAAAACGCTGTATAGACATTGGGACGACCAATATAGTCACTTAATGAAGCCCAGCCAATTCTTCCCCCACCATTAAATAACCCTAGTAAACCTACCATAGCTGCAGCAGCTAGCGCAGTCATACCAGTTATCTCTTGAGCCATCGGTGAAGCTACAGCAATAATAGCAATACCACAGGTTACGTTGATAAATAACATAAACCACAACATCCAGAACCGTCTTGTCTTAACAGCTTCATTTGCTGTGAGTTGAGACAAATCTTCTTTAATCTTAATTTTTGTTTTACCAGCTTCTTGTTTTTCTACAAACCCTTCAGGAGCCCACCCCTCTGGTGGGGGTGACAAATACTGTGCAGATACTGTCATTACCACAAAATAGATGGTTCCAAGAATATAGAAAGTATAAGGTATTCCAACTGCCCCTATTAGCGCTTCAATCGCAGGTCCACTAAGCATAGCGGCAAACCCGAAGCCCATGATGGCTAATCCTGTAGCTAAACCACGTCTGTCCGGAAACCATTTTACTAATGTAGATACCGGTGATATGTATCCTATTCCAAGTCCAATCCCACCTATAAGTCCATAAAATAAATATAACAATAATAATGATTCCATCATGGTTGCAAATCCTGATCCTGCTACCCCTACTCCAAAGAAGATAGCTGCTAGCATACTAGATTTTTTAGGGCCATTCTTCTCTACAAATCTCCCCATAAAAGCTGCTGAGAAACCTAGGATGAAAATTGCAATACTAAATGCAGTTGAAACTTGTGTCTGACTCCAGCCGTATTCGTCAATCATTGGATTTGTGAACACACTCCATGCGTAAGCCGACCCAATGGACAGGTGTACCCCAAGCGCTGATGCAGCTATAAGCCACCTATTTTTTACCTTCTCCATAAACATCCTCCTTTAAATATATATGTAAGTTTTCTAAACCTATTAAGATTAGAAAACAAACTAAAAAGGAATTACATGTTAGTTTTACAGAGTTGATATTGTGACAATAGGACTTAGTATAATGAAGTGTAAATATATGGAAAGTTAATGTTTTATTCCCTATTTTCACCAAATTCTGTTTAATATGGTAACATGAAAACGATTACATAGCAACAAAAAAATTTAGCGCTTTACTCCACTAAATTATAAAAGTCTTGCACCTTTTATTGTGCAAGACTTTATGATATTGGATTATCAATGAAGAACGTCAGAACTTTTGCTTCATTGTCATCCACAGGGACGAACAGATGTGGTTTAGATCCTTGGAAACAAGCGCTATCTCCCTGTTCCATAAGATATTTAGTTCCATCGTATAGAAGGTAAATGGAGCCATCTAAAATGAAAATAAACTCATCTTGTGAATGGGTATAAGTCTCTTCACGCAGATTTAACTTCTTCGGCGTTACATGAACAATTGTCGGTTCAAATCCTGATAGTGATGATCGATTAGCCAATAGTTCATAGGAATAACCCATATTCTCGTCTCCAAATCTTGCTCTTCTGCTAGATTTTGGTAGCATCACTAAATCTTCTTCTTTCCGCTCATCTAATAACCATGAGAGAGAAACTTCAAGTGCTTCACTTATTTTTGATAATGTCGCAACTGCTGAAGCTGTTTGGCCATTCTCAATTTTTGATAGCATACTTTTTGATATTCCAACAGTATCAGCAACTTGTTGTTGTGTAAGCTTTTTTCTTAAGCGCACTTCTTTGACTTTTTTTCCAATTGTTTCTAGATTTATGACATTTCTCTCCCCTCTGACTAAGATCTTTTCTATATCATAGATGACAATTTAAACAGACGTCAAGGCCAAGCCTTTTCCGTTTATTAACTTACTTTTTCCTGTGTATTTATTATCCGTGTTCTTTTCTCGGTTACAAAAATATAAATCGACAGGATGATACAAAATAACAATGTCATATGAAATAACGTATGTAGAGTATTTGGCACAATTCCATTCATAATTGGAAGAAATGCATGTGTTTCGCCAAACATTGTATGATACCGCTCGATTCTATTTTCAGCACCAAAACCAGTGAGATAAGGCAGCCACCAATCTATTATAGCACCTGCTAAAATACAAGAAGGATGGATTACTAGCCACAATTTGATAAATATTGGATACTTTTTACCTACAAATAATAGTATTAAAAAGATAAATAAAACAACTTGTACTACACCGATTAAAGTTACTACAACCAGTTCACCGGTGGTATTTTCCTGCTTAATAGCTTCTATGTCATTCAGTTTACCAAGTGGAACCCAATCTTGAACCAACATAAAGATTAAAATCATGCCATAACCTAAGAGTAGAATTTTTTCAGATAAGCGAATATGTCGCATGTATCCCCCTCCAAACAATGAATTAATTTAAATTCTTGTTTATTCTACCATATAATTTAATGAATATTTTTATTTTTTGTAAAACATAAAAAAGGAATGTGTATTGAATATCACATTCCTTAATTTCCTTTAAGCTGTACCTTCTATAAATGCTAAAGAGCGACTTGGAAGCTTTTTACCAAGTTTATTTTGAATGAAAATAGATGCATCTTGAACCTTCTTTTCTTGAATACCTGTGCCAATCCCTAAACCATGAAGTAAGTAGAGGACGTCATTAGTTGCTACATTCCCCGCAGCTCCTGGCGCATATGGACAGCCGCCCAATCCCCCAATTGATGTGTCAAATCTTGATATACCATATTGCAACGATGTCATAATATTAGCAATTGCCATGCCTCTCGTATCATGATAATGCATAATTAACTTCTCTTTTGGAAAACGCTTGAGCACTTCATCGAGTAACCTTTCGACCTGCGAAGGAACAGCCGATCCAATTGTATCTCCTAGTGAAATATCATCCACACCGTAAGCAATCAATTGATCACATACCCGCATGACTTGGTCAGGTGATATACTTCCTTCATATGGACAGTCAAATACAGTTGAAACATAACCAGTTACTTTCTTGCCTTCTGTTTTACTCTCTTCGATTACCTGTCTTAAAACTGGATATGTGTTTTCTATTGATTTATTAATATTCTTTAGATTATGCGTTTCGCTTGCAGACATAAATACAGATGCACGATCAATACCAGCTTCAATCGCATTTTCCAGCCCTCTTATATTTGGAACTAGAGCTGAATATTCTACCTTTGGATTGCGCTTTATTCTCTTCCCCACCTCTTTTGCATCTGCTAATGCAGGTATCCATTTCGGATTTACAAAAGATGAATATTCGATTTCGCTAACCCCTGTGTTGGAGAGCATATCAATCCATGCAACCTTATCATCAGTTGAAATAAAATTATTCTCGTTTTGCAAGCCGTCACGCGGACCTACTTCTTTTAACTGAACGAAACTAGGCAATTTTTTCAAATTCTTCCCTCCTCATTATTGGGCGCCATCGTACAAGAGAATGCGCTTTCATTCATGTTGATAATCTTTATACAATAATTTATGCTACATATTTTAAAACGTTTTAATACAGCTTATTCAATTTTGTGTCGTTCTATTCAACTAAGTTGAATACAGTTTAACTAAGTATCGCGATAATGTCAACCAGACTTCTTATGAAATATCATGCATTGTTAAGGTGAATATAGTATTATAGAAAAATGGAAATACCTAAGAAGTTATCATGGAAAGGGATTATTTATGAACATAAAAGAAGAAGTAGCAAAACGAAAAACATTTGCAATCATTTCTCACCCCGATGCGGGGAAAACAACGCTAACTGAGAAATTATTATTATATGGAAATCTGATTCGTACTGCAGGTACGGTAAAAGGGAAAAAGTCTGGCAAGTTTGCTACATCAGACTGGATGGAAATTGAAAAACAACGTGGTATTTCTGTCACATCTAGTGTAATGAATTTTCCATATAAGGACTTCCAAGTCAATATTCTTGATACACCAGGGCACGAAGACTTTAGTGAGGACACATACAGAACACTTACTGCGGTGGATAGTGTTGTCATGATTATCGATTCTGTAAAGGGAATTGAAGCTCAAACTCTGAAGCTTTTCAAGGTATGTCGTATGCGTGGCATCCCAATATTTACGTTTATTAATAAATTGGACCGCGAAGGTAGAGAACCGCTAGAATTACTTGAGGAAATAGAAGAAGTTTTAGAAATCGAGACATTTCCAATGAACTGGCCTGCCGGTATGGGTAAACGATTCCTTGGAATATTTGATCGAATGAACGAACAATTTATTAAATTCAATGGGAATGAGGATGAATCCCATATTCCTTATACTGAATTAGACAACGCTGAATATACGGATATGACAACGAAAGAAGAATTTATATCTGCTAAAGACGAACTGGAGTTATTAGATGAGGCTGGTGATCAATTCTCACTTGAAGCTGTCTTAAGTGGCGAGCAAACTCCGGTATTTTTTGGTAGTGCACTGGCACCATTCGGTGTTAATGATTTCTTTGATACGTTCATCACTTACGCACCATCCCCTCAACCTAGAAAATCAACCGAGGGAGTTATTGCACCCGAACACACTGATTTCTCTGGTTTTATCTTTAAAATACAAGCCAATATGAACCCAGCCCATCGTGATCGTATTGCATTTGTCCGAGTTTGTTCTGGGAAATTTGAGCGGGGAATGAGTGTCAAACTATCTCGAACAGGTAAAGTATTTAAACTCTCCCAATCTCAGCAAATTGTCGCCTCATCCCGAGACACTATTGACGAGGCATACGCAGGAGACATCATTGGAATATATGATCCAAATGCATATCAAATTGGTGATACACTAATCGAAGGGAAAGCAAACTTTGAATTTGATGAGCTCCCTAAATTCCCACCTGAACTATTTAAGAAAGTTATGGCTAAGAATGTGATGAAGTCCAAACAGTTTAAAAAGGGAATTGAGCAATTAGTTCAAGAAGGTGCTATACAGTTATTCAAAGATAAGCGAACGGAATCTTACATTATTGGTGCAGTAGGCGAATTACAATATGAGGTATTTAAGTACCGCATGGAAAATGAATATAATGTTGAGGTTCTATTTGAATCCATTGGAGAAAGAATTCCTCGTTGGTTGAAGTCTGAACAAGTTAAAGAATCACTTTTCGATGATCGAAATCTACTAGTTCGTGACCGTGAGGATAACTACCTCGTTCTTTTCCGTAATGATTTCTCATTAAACTGGTTCAAGGATAACCATAAGGATATAGAACTAATTGACTTATTTGAAGTTAATTCCTATGGTCAAATATAATAATCACCATGGAGCAAAGGTTATGTGTTTAACCTTTGCTCCATTTTTTCCATTCGGTATAGAATTCTTCAACACTGGAATATCGTTTATCTCGGTCCTTCTCGACCGCTTTTAGAGCAATTTCATATAATTCTCTTCCAGCATCCCAATGTTCAAAAGAATGATTACTATCACTACCAATTAAGCAGAACGCAGTACATCCCATATTGAATACATTTGTACGTTCATCAATGTATTCGTTTAACTGAAACTCTTCTGGAGACATAAAGCGAGATGATCCCCACATCCTTCCCATCAAATTCTGGAATGGCTTCTTCCTATAAAGATCGATATCACAGATCTTTAACCGATCTGTACTGAAATCATATAGAATACTTCCATCATAAAAATCAATAGCTACATAATCGTTCTTTTCGACATGAACATGAAATTCTAAAATCTGCCGAAAAGATTTTAATCGTTTCTTTACCGATAATTGCTTGAACCGATAAAAAGATGAACCCGGGTGCTCATATTTATCTGGTGGAGGAAATTCCCAGTGATTGTGAAGAGTTTCCCCAGAGAACCAATTAAAGATTAAAGCATATCCCTGTTTAGTCTCAAAATGCTCAAGTAAATTTACCAAGTTTGGGTGCTTTAATTCTTGATACAATGGTACGGATTGTTTCAGATTCTGTATGGCAATATTAGAATTAACGGAAGCATGAATAGTATTAGCCCCTGCATATTTCACAAACCGTTTCTCTCCATTTTTCTCCACTCCGAAACTGATATTGCCAGAGTCTTGTTGATCGAACACACAAAATACCGTTCCTATTTTTTCTAACCATGCAAAGTCATGGTCTTTTTTCAAATGAATTGCAACATTACCTACTCGCTTTATTATAAAGAGCCACCCCTATTAAGCTATGACATATATCAAGAAACGTAAGGCTTAGTATTATTTAAACTTTTAAGTCTTTCACGGGATTTACTAGACTCGTAAATCCATCAATGTGACATTCAACTACATCGCCATCTGATACCTTTATCGCTCCAGGTGTTCCAGTAGAAATAATGTCACCTGGTTTCAAGGTCATCACCTTTGAATGAAACGAGACTAAATCCATTGGTTTGAACGTCATATTCTCTACGATATTCTTCCGGTGTACTTCACCATTTATAACAGTGGATACTTGTAGTTTTGATATATCTTCCACCTCATCAATCGTTACTAATTGCGGACCAAAGCTAAAAAATGTATCAAAACTTTTGGCTCGAGTTAAGTATCGTGGGTTTTTCTCCAAGATGTCCTCTGCCGTCATATCTATAATGGTTGTATAGCCAGCGATTACATTCGGAACTTCCTCTGGCTCAATATTTTTACACTCTTTACCAATAATAATACCTAATTCCGCTTCAGCAGTAGTACGATAGGATTGATATGGGATTTCTATCGCATCACCTTGTCCGATAATCGTTGTATCAGGCTTCATAAAGCTTGCAGGTTCTGTATTCGGTGCAACTTCATGTAAGTCAGAAGCATGTTCTACATAGTTTAGTCCTATTCCCCAAATCTTTCCAGGGTGACGATAAAGAGGGCCATAGTTTACTTCTTGATGTGGAATTAAGTCTGAGGATGTTTTCAATAATATCATTTCTTCTTTTTCTTTAATAAAGTCTATTAATGCTTCTAGCTTTTCCGTTTTTACAAGTTCAAATAAGTCAGTTGGCCAAAGTACATTTAGTCGCTCGTTTAATAGTTTTACTGGTAATAATCCTTCATAAAATACAATGGAAGCTTGTTCTTTCTCTTGGTATAATATTGTCGCTAATCTCATACTTCACTCTCCCCTACATATTTTTTAGATAGTTTATATACTAGATCTCCATTCTGAAATGACAGGTTAAATTTATTAATAATAGAATATTCAACATTAGGGGGAATTTTCTCCAATGCAGACTCAGAAACTATCAAACGATTGATATGTAACGTATTTGCAATTTGAATGATTATTCCCTCCTCCCGTTTAAAGTTAGGACCTAGGCTCAAAAAAGCTTGTTCGATTGCCTCCTGCTCCGTCGAATATATTAACGGTAACATTGCCCTACGTAAAAAAGTAGTAGTAATAGTGTTCATATAAGTCACCTGTTTGTCTACCTTTTCAACTAATTTCTCAGTCGTAAAGTCTGCAAGTCCAATCCCTTGAGCATTACCATGGGACTTTTCAGCGAGGTCTAATACTGTAATTCTTCTAATCTTCGGGTTTGTTGGTTCTTGAACACCGTCAATTCTTATACGTCCAATTATATTGGGGTCCATTCCTGTTCCACTATAAACTTTTCCCATTTCCTCTACTATTAGTAAATCTATCTCACTTACTGGTAAGGATGGCATTAGATCTTTCGATTGCTTAAGTAACTCCCCTTCCTCTTCATGCCAGTTTTCTTTCGATACCCCTTTAATAATCGCTGTTTGCTCGTAACTATCTTCCACGATAGCAAGTCCCATGCATATAGGTGAATTTTCTAAAGCAAACTTTGAACCCTCTACGATATTATATTCCATTCGTTCTGCACCCTGACTATGAACAAAGCTTGCCCCTTTCTGTTTACCTAATCCAACCATAACCATTTTACTTAAGCCACTTTCAATTTTGCCACTGAAAGCCGTATGAGCTTTCACTCGATTGATGACTATAATAGCATCTGCTTCATAGGCAAATTTGTCCATATAAACCGGTAATTCTCCAGTGACTTCCCCTAGGTTTACAACATCCATAGAAGATTTGATTGGTGCATCTATTGTATCTTCCGTAATCCCAAGTTGATACAATACAGCTAGTTGACCTTCAGCTGTTGCTCCACCGTGGCTCCCCATAGCAGGTACAATGAAGGGAAACAATTGTTTATCTTTTAGATAGGATACAACTTCCCTCAAGATAACAACAATATTATCTATCCCCCTACTACCCGCTGTTATAGCAACACGGGAACCTGCTGGTAGACCTTTTAGTTCTGTGTTTTTTGATAGTTCCTCACGTATTGTTTCTCTTAGATTATGAATCTTGGACGATTTAAATTTCTGTTCTATCTCATATAAAATCATCCTATCACCCCCTAACGGCAACCAAAGTTAATTATCAGTATACATTATAGTTTCTAAATATTCACTAGAGATAGGTAGAATATTAAGCACATAGATTTCGAACATCTAGTACTCTTAATGAAGTTGTGTCTGTACAACTACATTAAGATTTTATTTATGGGGAAAGAAAACTCTAATTGGTGATACTAAATTAGGAGGTGTTCTTGTGGAAAAAAATTTAAGCGAATACCGTACTGGTCAGGGAGTACCTGTAGAAGGTACCTACATTTGCCAATCAGGTGCAAAAGCAACGCTAAACAAGGAAGATTTATTCCCCCAATGCCCTGTTAGCAATCAAGATACTTATTGGAATCATGACAATAGTGAATCCTAACCCTAAGAAAACTAACACAACTATATAAAAATGTGTTAGTTTTCTTATTATGATTGAAAGGAGTAACTAAAAAAACTTTGTTTATAGAAATAACAAAGTTTTTAATAAATAATTATTTAATTCAACGCTTCCGTACCAACTAGAACATCTTTTGCCCATTTAATTGATTGTTTGTACAAATCACTGAATTTATCGCCATTTAATCCAACTTCCAAGACAATACGATCTATCTCAGACCATTCCCCTTTTTCTGCAGCAAAAACTAGATCCTTCACAGGGGTTAAAGAAGTCTCTTCTCCTAAAAGGGTCTGCTTAATCTCTTGATCAAGTGGTAACTTATTTAATATTTGTCCTAATGGTTGTTTAAAAATAGTTTCTACCAGAGAGAATAGCCCCGCAATAAAAGCACTTGAACTCTGACTTCTCTTACCAATAGATATGTTAATTAACTCACTTGCTTTCGCTCTAGTTAGACTTAGTTTAATTACTTCTTCCATAATAAAATCGGTTTTGTTAAGATGTTCACGAAATGACAAGACATACACCCATTTTCTGAGCTCAATTAACCCAAGTAATACGATTGCTTGCTTAATTGACTTAATTTTATAGACAAGGCCAATAGCAGGAGAATTGAGTAAACGAAGAAGCTTATAAGATAAAGAAACATCAGATTCAATAAAAGTAGTTAATTTATCTATATCTGGCTCTTCCTTGGAAAGCTCCGAAATAATTACAAATAAGTTATGATTTAAAATAGGTAAATCACTTGTTCTTAATATTACTGGTTTACTAAAGAAATATCCTTGAAAAAATGTATACCCATCTTTTAAACATTGCTCATATTCTTCTCTGGTTTCAACCTTTTCTGCTAAAAAGATCATATTATACTTATTTAGCGCTTTCATAATCTTCAGTTGTTCTAATCGACTACTTTTTTGTACATCAATTTTAACAATATCCGCTAATTCAATAAGCTTCCAATAATAAGGATCATTATCTCGCAATTCAAAATCATCAAGAGCAATTTTATACCCTTGAGCTTTTAATATTCTACAATTTTCGATGATTCTTTCTGTCGGTCTAACCGTTTCTAATACTTCGATAACCATTAATTCTGGCTGCAGGAAAGTAGGAAAAGTATTTTCTAGTAATGTTTCCGTAAAATTAATAAAGCAAGGTTTTCCTTCGGTTATTTCTTCGATACCTATTTGCAATAAACTGTTAATTACTTCTGAGGTGGCTTGATCAAAATCACCATTTGAATATAAATTGTCATGTTTATTACTACGGTATAGTAACTCGTAAGCAAATATCTCTTGCTTTCTAGTTAAAATCGGTTGCCTGGCAACATAAACCTCCACAGTCCCACCTCGAATTTAGTCATTTTATAGTAAAATAATACCATAAATTTGACAGTAATAGCCAGATTTTATTAAATTTTGCCTAAGATAGGTTTTAATATTAATTAAGTGAAGTTCTTTATTCCTAAAGGTTTACAATATTAATTGCGGTATAAATCTATATTAATTTAAAACAATAGAGGAAACGAATCCAATATTCGTACCTCTATTATTATTCAACAGCTACGTCACGGAACATAAAGTTCATTTGTTGCTTACCACCTGTTATAACTAGAGTATCGATCTGTGCAGTTTTTTCATTCAACGTAGCTGGAAGCTTATACGCTTTCCAATCACTAGTCAATAAAATCATTGGAGTAGTGTGTTCATTTATAAATCTGCCTTTAGAATCCGTTTCTACCAATTTCAGAAAAACTGTTCCATCCCCTTGCAAGGTCACTTTAAATGTCATATCTTTACCTTTTTTGATTTGAACCGGGGTATAAATGAACCCTTCCTCTGACTTTTCGCCCATCGTCTTCACTTGAAAAGTCGCTTGTTCAATTTCCTCTACCGTTGCTCCTACTCCAAAATATTTGGTTTTAGATTCTTCATATGCTAACACATTACTATCAGCAATAAGAACAATGAACAAAACTACAACTAATGTAGTTAACCATCTTTTCATCTTTTACCTCCTAGTTGTTTTTCGTATATACCTTTTTATTTTAAATAAGGATTTATATTATCTATAATCCCCTTCAGATTTTTAGCTTGCTCGGTGTACATTTGTTTGGCAGACTGATTTTCAGTTTGTAATGCAAAACTTTCAAAGTCAGCTTGTAATTTTTTAAGTGTTGAAGCAATTAGTGGGCGTTGTTTTTCCACTTCTTGCTTTAGATTATCCACATAGAGGTCAACAAAAAGGTTTCCTTTCGAATCCACTTGAGCCAAAAAGACATCACTAATATCTAGTGCCCCCTGCTTTTGGACTTCCCCTAGTAACCATTCTCTGGAATATCCTAATTTCGCTAAACTATTCTTCATAATCTGACCATCTGATATCACAATAGTTGGCCCATGCTCTTGTTCCAATTTCAATCCTACATCTTGTGGTGTGATAGGTTGCACTTCTGTCTTTTTAAGAACGCTTAATTGACCATTTGTTTCAAACACTGCCATTTCAACATCTTCCAATTTAAATATATCCTTCTCACGTAATAATAGTAGTAATTCCTCAACTGCCATATGATTTTTTCGCAAGTTCTTCTCCATTATCTTCCCTTTTTCAATCACCACATCCGCCCGACCATCAGTAATAGTTAAAAATACTTTGGACTTCATTCCTAAATAACCTAAGATTAATGGAATACCCCCCCATAAGATAAGTGCAATTACGCCATTTGACATTTTAATCCCCTGATCGACAGCCATACTTGCAGCAATGGACCCAATGGTTATTCCAACACAGTAATCAAAGAATGTTAACTGGGAAACTTGTTTTTTACCCATTATACGAGCCATTATTAATAAAATCCCAAAAGCCGTCAACGAGCGAATAATTGTTAGAATATATTCAGGCACTTGCTATCCTCCATACTATTTTTGAAATATATGTAAGCATTTTATAGTATTGGACATTCTAGAAATAACATACAACATGGAGGGTACTTATGAATAAAAAATTCTTTATCCTTTTCGGTTTTCTGTTAATTTTAACTGCGTGTAATAAACCCATTGCCGGTGAACACTTCTTTAATAAAATCGAGGATATTGAACAAGTTGTTAAAGAAGAGGATTGGAAATCTACTGATGCTTACTTAAATGAATTTCAAAGTTACTATGAAAAGAATATTTGGAAACTACAGTTACTTGGGGATGAAAATGAATATGAAGGTTTACATGAGAGTTTAGAACGATTAATTGCATCCATTAATGAACAAGATACTACACAATCATTAATAGAATTAGCGACGATAAGAGCATACCTGGAAGAAATATATTCTATGTAAGTCGAAATTTACTGAACAAAAAAGGATACCTTGACTACCCAAGATATCCTCTTCTTACATTGAAGATTTATCTCTATTTTCTTTCAACCGCACGAAACGTTCTAGTTTATTTAGCTCGAAAAAAAGCTCAATTATACTATTTGCTATAGGAAATACAATCGCCCACTTAGAAAATTCAGCCCCTTGTAATTCCTCAATCAAATTATTAATAGTTACTTGCATAGCTGCTTTTGTTTCTTTTTGCAGATCTTTATCTAATATAATTTTCTCTTCATAAAGTAGTAGAATATTTTCACTATAAGCGTTAATTTCTTGTACAAGCTTTTTAATCAAATATGATTTATTACTTGGCATCAGTTCAATTTCATTAATATTTTTCTCTAACTCTCGTATTAAGGTGTGTTTTTTACCTAGCACTTGAATCATATGTTTGTAGATAATAATGCTACGAAAGAAACTAAGTCGTTTGCGAATAAACAAACGATTGCGTTCATCCGATATAATTTCATAGTAATTTTTTGCATCATTAATAAGTTTCTCTGCTTCCTTATCCTCAGCTCGCATTTGTGGTACACTCATTGTTTTATTTGAGATTACTCGTAGTAAAAAGTTTGTTTGTTCACTAGCACTTTTTATTAAATTAAATAGGATTTTTTTGTGGTCTGGCGGCATTACTAGAGCGTTGATGATAAAAGCTGCTAATACCCCAATAGCAACTAAAGATAGCCTTTCGATTATATACCAATAACTTACTCCATCTTCTCCACCAAGCATCATTGTTATAATTGTTAACACTGTTAAACTTACAGTCTTGGTAAGACCAAGTTTGATATTAATAGCAATTGACATGATCACAACTGCCCCAACTGAAAGTGGATGACTACCTATTAGGAAATAACCACCTAATGCAAAGATTATTCCAATACTGTTAGAAATAACTACTTCTTTTATATAAGCGTATGATCTCATGATGGATGGTTGCATTGCTAGTACTGCTGCAATCGCAGCAACAATCTCTAAATCTAGTTTTAGAAGGTCGGTAACAATCAATGTTAATGCGACCGCAAGACCCGTCTTTACCATACGCGGGCCAATGTTAAATTCCATGTTTTGCACCTCAAGTAAATAATCCAGAAAAGAGATTATTAAAGATAGACTTATTATAGTGACTTATTCTATAAAATTCAATCACTATTATGTTTAAACTATTCGACAAAAAAATATTATAAATCATCTGGGATCAATTTTTACAGATTTCAAGAGAAAAAAGGTGCAGAGGCTTCATATAGCCCTCTGCACCTGTTCTTTGAAAAAGATTAATTGTAATTAATTGTTACCTTTACCTTTACCTTTTCCTTTACCCTTGCCTTTACCTTTTCCTTTACCTTTATCATCTTCTTCATCACTTCCGTCAGTAATGAACAGCTTACCAGTAGCTTGTGCGCGAGATTCATTACCGAAGTCATCTACCGCGATAACTTCAACTATTGCTCCTTCAGCAACAATACCACTTGGTACAGTCCAGTAAGCGACATAGTGACCTTCAGACATTTCGGTTAATGGCAGCTCTGTTACGTTAGATGTTCCCATATTAGTTAGTGGTAAGTGAACAACAAAGGAAGCATCTAATCCTGTTTCACTGTCAAAGGTAATCATTACAGTTTCACCAGCTTGAAGTGTTTGGTCCTCAGCAGGAGTCACATTTTCAATGACTGGTGCAGTAAAGTCTGCAATCACTGTAAAGGTTTGCGTTGTTGTATTACCAGCTGCATCAGTAGCAACTACCTCTACAACATTTTCCCCTTCATCAAGTAAGATACGCTTAGAGAAGGCTCCTGCTTCAACAGGTGCTTCTTGTCCGTTAACAGTTACAGAAGAAAGGTTAACATCATTAACTGTACCTTGAACAGTTAATGTCTCACGATTTGTTTTATCACCGTCTTCAACATTAGCAATGTTCAATTCTGGTGCAATCGTGTCCAGAGTTACCGTTACTGCCTCAGACTCAGTAGCTTCTTCACCATTGATATAAGTAACTACTTGAAGTTCGTTTTCACCTTCAGCTAAATCGATATCAAAGTTAAATACTCCATCATCACCTACTTCTGCTGAGCCAGTTTCTACACCATTATTTAATAGTGTTACAGAAGTTGTAGGTGAAGCAGTTCCTTCAACAGTTACAGCAGTTTCATTTGTAAATTCACCATGAGTAGGAGATGTGATTACTGGATCGCTTACACCATATGCGACACGGGCACGAATCATGTAGTTCCCCTCAGCTGCCGGTGATGGTGACCAAGCTCCACCTACTAATTGATAGCTTCTACCAGCATTAGTACCATTTTCATCAGTTGCTAATCCTGGTACATTTGGATTTGGAGCAGTTTGGATGTATACCATAAAGAAGTCACCATTCACTTGGATGTTATGTTCACTTAAGTCAACAACCGTCCACTCGTTTAAATCACGAACTGCTTCTGCATCAATTGGACCAGCTAATTTCTCAGCAGGTAGTCCATCTTCGCCAGCACTCCAAACCTCTACAGCGAACGGTGTATCACCAGGAACTGGCCAGTCAGTACCGTGGAATTGGAATACTCCATCGGTTACAATTGCTTGTTCTTTTCCTTCTGGAAGAGACATTTTAACTGCCCAACCATTGCCAGCGTCATAGAAAGCACGCGCATTTTCTGCTGTTCCATCATCATAACCAATTTCTCCACCAGGAATTGTAAAGAATGGTTCTAATGCGATATTAAGAGTTTTGTTTTGATCAAATGTTACTTCTAATTCTTGACCATAATAGTCTTGAGCAAGAACCTTTAATGTGTACGTTCCTTCATATGCAGTAATCGAGAAGTTCCCATTTTCATCTGTTTGAACAGGTGCAACGTTTGAATCTTCTACAAGTATTAAAGTAGCTCCCGCAATTGGGTTACCAGACTTATCACTTGTAACCGTACCAGAAACTGTTGCCTTTGGTAACTCTTCTAGTACAAAGTTTGCAGTTGCAGTTCCATCTTCTACAACAGTTACACTTTGTTCTTCTGCAGCGAATCCATAAGTTTCAGCAACCAAAGTGTAAGTACCAGCAGGAAGTGTCATTCTATATGAACCATCTTGTGGATTTGTAGAAACTGAACGTCCATTTTCTAAAACTGACACTGTAGCTCCTAACGGCAATCCACTAGTTTGATTAACTGCAGGATTCATTGAAACTGAGTCATCTTTTGTTGGTTGAACAGCAGCCTCCTTAGAAGCGTTATTCTTTTCTAATGCTGCTTCTTTTTCTTTTTCTGCTGCATCATCTTGTTTTGTAAATTTCTCACTAGCAGGGTTGTTTGCTAGATTTAGAGAAGTATCAGATATCGCAACATCATCAATATACCAGCCTAGTTTTGTTACACTACCATCAGAGTAGCCATAAAATCCAACATATATAGATTGCCCAGCATATTCTGATAAATCTACTTCCGCATCTTGCCATTCCATTGCACTTCCATGGAATTCCGCCAACGTTGTCCACTCAACTAAATCAGTAGATACAACAATTTGACCATAATCCCAAGCTCTTCCAGTAGATGATTGTTCAAATTCATGCCAGCTCTTTAATTGTAGATATGCTCCTTCATCAGGAACGCTCACAACTGGCATAATTAATGTACCATCCATACGTACAGGATATTCTCCACCTAAATTTGTAGCATAAACATTTACACCGGATACAGCTTCATTCGGTCCTGAAGTTGGTTCGCCCAGATCCCAAACGTTATTCGTACCAATTAGAGTCCAACCTTGAGGATCAGATTCGAAATCCTCAGAGTAACCTACCGTAATACCTTCACTTAGAGAAATGACATATTCTTCGCTCTCCACTGTATTACCAGCATAGTCTCGAACAGCCCACTTGTAAGTAAACGATTCACCAGTTACATGTTCACCTGGAACAAGAGTAGAGAATGTAGCTTCTAGATCACTTCCTGATTCAAGTTCAGCTTCGAGTTCCTGCCATTCACCATTTGCATTTAGGAAGTGTAGAGTAGCCCCACCTACTAATAAATCATCTTGAACATTCACATTTAAGTTCAAAGGCATTCCAACATATGCAACTCCTGGTGGTGTATGGTCGAATGTTGGAGGTACTTCATCGTTACTATATTGAGATTCGTTTGTTAGTGCAACATCATCAATATACCATCCATCTCTGGTTACACTTCCATCAGAGTACGTATAGAATCCAACATAGACTCGTTGCCCTAGGTAATCTCTTAAGTCTGCTTCAATATTACTCCAACCATCTGAAGTTCCCGCAAATTCTTCTACGACAGTCCAGTTTTCTAAATCGGTTGAAATCACTAATTGTCCGTAGTCCCAAGCTCTTCCTGAAGAACTCATTTCAAAGTTGTGCCAGCTCTTAAATTGTAAGAAAGAGTCTCCCTCAGCTGGAACATCAACTGGAGGCATAATAAGATGTGCATCCATGCGACTTGCATAAGGACCAGCTAAATTAGTAGCATATAAGTTTTCACCGGAGAAAGCTTCACCTGGTCCAGAAGTAGGTGCTCCCCACTCCCATGAGTTATTCGAACCAGTCTTTTGCCATCCTACAGGATTCGCTTCAAAGTTCTCAAAGTAACCGTTTGTAATACCCGCTTTTACTTCAACGGAGTACTCTTCACTATTTACTTCGTTGTTACCAAAGTCATTAATAATCCAACTATAAGTAAATGAACCAACCTCTAGTGAATCTCCTGGAATTGTTACACTATATTCACCAGATTTGTAGTCTCCAGATTTACGTGTAGCTTCAAATAGTTGGTCACCTGCTTGTAATTGAACGGATGTAATACTAATGTTATCACTAACATTAATGTCTAGCTCAAGGTCAAGTCCGGCATAAGTTTCAGGTGGAGCTTCATGTTGAAATACAGGTGCTTCTGTATCTTCACCGTCCATCGTTACTTGCCCTTCAACTGAACCTAGTCCATCAGCAATGGTAGAAACTGCAGCAAAAGCATCAACAATTCCATGTCCATACCCATTATTCGGACTTTCTGGATATTCAGCATCTGTTCTTGGTACTGCTGTATCCATTAGCAACTGTTCCATATCATCAACAGACAGACTCGAGTTAGCAGAACGGAGTAATGCTACTACTCCTGCCACTGCCGGAGTTGCCATTGACGTTCCATTATAACTAGCATATCCACCACCTGGTATAGATGAACGTACTGCCACCCCAGGCGCAGATACTTCTGGCTTAATCTCTCCATATGGAGATGGACCTCTTAGTGAAAAACTTGCAAGCATATCATTATTATCTGTAGCTCCAACAGCAAATGATTCTGGATAGTTTGCTGGTGTTGCAACAGAACCTGGGCCTCCAGGATTAAATAACGTCGTATTACCAGCAGCAAAAGCTGGGAATATTTCTGCTGCACGCCAAGCGGTCACTATATCACGATAGAATTCATCAATTCCAGCTCCTCCACCCCATGAGTTATTGACTACATCTGGGGCCTTAGAAGCATCTCCACCTGGCTCCATAATCCATTGGCCAGCTTCGATTAGATCTGTATCATAAGCACCGTCTGCTGTAAATGCTTGTACAGCAATCCACTTTGCACCTGGTGCAACACCAACTTGGTTAGACCCACTTGACTCACTACCTACCATCGTACCCATGGTATGTGTTCCGTGGCCATCAATATCGTATGGTACTGTTTGTCCATTTACAGGGTCAAAAAAGCTGTAAGTGTGGTCAACTTCACCAGTTGACGCATCATAACCACGATATTTTTCCATTAATGCTGGATGTTCCCAGTCAACACCGGTATCGATATTAGCAACTACTGCACCAGAACCATCAATACCAAGTCCCCATACAGCTGGTGCATTGACACGGTCAACGTTCCATTCAATATTCTGTGTATTAGCACTAGGAGTTATCTCTCCTGCTAATTCAGTTTTAATTAACTGACGCTTTTCATTCGGAAGAATTTTTTCTACCTCTGAGAAGCTTGCAATTTTTTCAGCTACTTCCTTTGTAGCAGTAACTGCTATTGCATTTACAATGTAAAATTCTTTAATGTCTTCTGCGTTCCCATTTAATGCCTCTTTTTCTAGGAAACTTGCAACATTACGTTGAGAAGTTATCGCTGTTGCTTTCAGTTCAGAAATAACAGCGGATCGTTGTGCTAATTCTTGATTAAAAGCTGAAAGGCTTGCACTTTTTGCTTTTGAGCGTGCATCCTGAGCAACCTTCATCGGGTCTGCTTTTTCTTTAAATTTAATTAAAAATGTGACTTTCTCATCTTTGTCAAATGACTTCAACAAGCTATTGCTAACTTTAGCTTCTACAACTTCTTTGGAATCAACTAAAGAAGTGTGTGGCGTAGCATTAGTATTAGCTTGTGCACCAGCAAAGGCTGGAGCAAACAATGAGAAGATCATCAGGATAGTCGCAATTATACTAAATCCTCTTGCCTGTTTTCTTCTTTTCAAAGAATATTCCTCCCCCAAATCTTATTTTAGAAACAAAAAAACCAAACTTGCCTCCTTTCCTTGAAAAGTAAGAACATGTCTGGTTGTTGAATTTCTCTCTAGTTGTTGTATCCACTATAAGCTATGGAGTTTGTCATATTCTGTCTAATTTTGTCATCATTTTTTGAATTTTTAAAAAATGAATATTTATCCCTATATAATTATTATCCTCTAGTGTGATAAAAGTTGTGAGTTTCTTGTTAAACAGAATCATAAACCCTTATAAATAGGGGTTTTTATCAAATAGTACTAATTAATCCAATTCTTACTTTCCTAAACTATGAAAGAAAAATAATGATAAAGTAATACAAAAAAATGGATTAATATACAAAAACGATCAATCTCTAACATTTTCTACAAAAAATTCAATGGATTCCCTTACTATTGGCCTACATTTATTTCTGATTTGCCAGACATTATTACCATAAAAAAAGAAAAAGCTCCCATGAACTTTTTCTTATAAATTAAATATAATTCCCATTAGGGAGTAAATAATTATTGTGGCAAACATGATTGTCATATATATAAGTGAATAAATAAACAGCATTTTGGCCCATTTTTTTGAATCCTCTTGTCTAAATGCAACAATGCTAATGATTAACCATATACCACCAAGTAATAATCCTACTAGCATAAGACCGATACTTAAGGATCCTAATAGAAAACTAGCTAGCATCATAACAATTAAATAAATATTGGTTTGTAAGTATGTCCTTTTAATACCTTTAGCAACTGGCAACATAGGAACATTTGCAGCTTTATAATCATCGTGTCTTCTAATAGCAATAGCATAAAAATGAGGCATTTGCCAAAGCACTGCAATAACAAATAATCCTAATAGTGCCGGATGTGTTATATCTGGATAAATCGCCGCCCACCCAATCAACGGAGGAACTGCACCAGACAAGCTACCTACCTCTGTATTATAAACAGTTCTGCGTTTGGTCCACATCGTATACGGTACAACATATAAGAATAAACCAAGAAATCCGAGAAATGCAGATAATAGGGTTGTAAATGAAAGGGCTATAACACCTAGAATTGCTAATACAATTGCAATCCATATTGTTGCTTGTATACTAATAACCCCAGTCACTGTCGGGCGGACTTTCGTTCTCTCCATAATTGCATCTATGTCACGGTCATAAACATTGTTAAAGGCACCTGCAGCACCAATGATAAAAGCTGTACCGATAATAGCCAGTATCGTTTCAGGTATTTTATCAGTAAGTTTATAATCATAAGTGTACATAGCCAATGTTAACCCTGCAAACATTGGAATAAGGTTAGATTTGATTATCCCAACTTTTAATGTTTTGTCTAATGTAAGTTTTAAATCTTTTAAATTACTCATGTTACCATTAATATTCCCTTCTATCAATCCTAGAAACGTTAGGAGTATTTTCCCATTTACACTTCTACTATTGTAACATTTCTTGCTATTTTTTTCTCAGTTTTATTTAGTACTATTTGATGAACAGTTATAGTTAGCTTTATGTACTTTATTTTAGAAAGGAATTTGGTAGAGAAGGACAAACTTTCCGTAAAAAAACCTCTTCTCTTTAATCTGTTTCATGTTAAAAAATCTGTTGAGCACATATAGGTAAGTTGCGTACACTTTTTAGATACCTGGTCATATTTATATCATCTTTATATTGATAGTCGAATGAAAGTTCATTTGCAACCTCCTTTGCTAAGGTACGAAATAACTCACAGGTCGTAAACAAAGCCTCCCAATTTTTTTCATAATTACTATCAGAATACGTATTTTGGTATTTCTCCCAATAGTCACTTGGTAGATATCTTCTAAAATATTTCCCCATTTTACCTGATGAAATTTTAAAATCATATCCCATACCAATCCACCAACTAACAATTTGATCTAGTCTTGGACGTATCACTAATTCAAACATCTGCTTTGCATATGGTAATTCGTCCCTCCATATTCCCTTGGCGACGTTCTGCAAACACCACCAAAAATCATTACAGCAACTAAAATATTCTGCTTCTGATGGCCGTTTAGTCCAATAATCTTTATCAGTTGCTTGCGATATTGTTGGTAGACAACCATCTTTGTCTAACAAAGGTATAGTGAGGCTATCATTTCTATAATTGGTTAACATAAATTCTTTGGTTTGCAGATGTAGGTCAATTCGATTGCCATCTGTAAACAACATTAAATAACCATAGTTTTGACTAAGGTTGACCACTCTGCCAAGCGCATCATCCATTTTCTCTGGTTCCTGAACCATTAACAATTCACCAAATTGAGTAATCCAATTCTTATCGTTAACAAAAGTATCTACATTTGTTACTACATATACAATGTCATAGTCTTGGAAAATATCCTTAGATACTGTCGGATTCGCCCTAGAACCATTCATATAGACAGCACGTACACGCTCATCCCTTTTGGCAATTCCCAGGATTAGTTGAAACATCTCTTCTTCTGTTCTCATCCTATTTCCCCCTATAACTAGACTTAATAACTCTATTATATTCTAGAACAATGCAAAAAAGCGACAGGTTCTCCGTTCCACTGTCGCTATGTGCTAATTTCCTATCTATTCAAAAGATAATTATGTAAAATACTCAATTTTTGCTTCTGGAAAATACTTTTTGATATATCCGCCTAATGTATCTTTAATAGCCTCTTGCTCATTGTCGTTATATACGTATTTCCCTATACCATATTTCCCCCATTTCCATTTTCGTTTTGACTCATCAAGCTCTAGTTTAGTCATTGGGTAATTTTCTTGAATTACACGCTTTGCTGGCTTTGTAAAACGATGCTGAATCATCTCAAATGTTAAATCCTTTCGAGCATAACTAGGTAACTGAGCTTCTAACTTTTCAAACATTTCTAGGTAGCCCTCTTTCCAGCCCTCATGTATATAAATTGGAGCAACAATAAATCCTAACGGGTACCCAGCCTCTGCTATTTTTGCAGCAGCCTCGATCCTTTCATTCAGCCGGGAAGTCCCAGGTTCAAAATATTTAATAATGTAATCGTCATTAATACTAAAGCGAAACCTTGTTCGCCCATTATGCTTAGCGTCAAGTAAATGGTCTACATGAGCGAACTTTGTAACGAAGCGTAATCTACCATGATCTGTTTTACCGAAGTACTCTATTGCTCGCTTCAATGTATGTGTTAAATGATCTACCCCCACTATATCTGACGTACATGATGCTTCGAATCTTGTGATCTCAGGGGCACGTTCCTTCATATATACTTCAGCTGCATCAAATATTTCCTCTACATTCACGTATGTTCTTATATATGGCTTACTACCCATCGTAGTTTGTAAATAACAATAATGGCAATGCCCCATGCACCCTGTAGCAAAAGGGATTGCATACTCCGCTGAGGGCTTGGACGTATCAAACTTTAATGTTTTTCTAATTCCAACGACTAGTGTTGACTTAGCAATCCGGTATTTTTGAAAATGATTTTCCCCAGGAAGGTTTCGAATTTGATTGTGAGAGGTAGTTTCTCTAATCTCAACACCCATATCCTCAAACTTCTTTTGCAACTCTCTGCCTAGTGGATACTCTAATGCTCGAGGTTCTATATAGACTAACTGGGGTACAAATGGTTTAACCATAAAATTCATCAAACTCCTCATAAGTACCAAAAGCTTCTTTATAAGCTGTCTCTGCTTCTTCTTCTGTTTTAAAAACGGCAAATTCCTCTGAAAAAGGATAATACGTTTCATGTGCAAATAATGCTAATTCAGAAGGATTTTCCGGGTTAACGACAACTGCTGCTTGTTGAACTTGAGCAACGTCTTGTGCATGCGGGTTTCGAATAATAATGTATACTACTTCACCTGGGCTGAAGCTCTCAACCATGTTTACCACCTAACCTTTACCTTACATAATTATCATCATTATTCCTCTTCCGGCTATAAATATGTAAAGGTTTTATATAAAACTCAATTCCTTAGTATAATTAATGTTTGGTATTTTTCTTTTTCCACAACATGGTCTGCATATTGACTTAAACCTGAGAAGTTAGGGCAAATAAAATGGAAGGTTTAGATTTACGTGAATTAGGTTGGGACCAGACCATACTACATTGGTCTGTAGCTATAGAAGTACTTGATCATGAGGGAATACGAGGGACAAATAAAGATTAGAGCATATAAAAAGCCCTTCTCCGAGGAGAAGAGCTTTTTTATTAATTATATTTTAGTTACGTTAGCAGCTTGTGGTCCACGGTTACCTTCAGTAATTTCGAAAGAAACTTGTTGACCTTCTTCTAGAGTTTTGAAACCGTCGCCTTGAATTGCTGAGAAGTGTACGAATACGTCGTCTCCACCTTCAACTTCGATAAATCCAAAACCTTTTTCTGCGTTAAACCATTTTACTGAACCTGTGTTCATAGAAAAAACCTCCATGTGCATTATGCACGTATATTACTAATTTCAGTTCAAGATGATAATTTCAAGACGAAGATAATCACTAGAAAGTTATTACATAAATCTTGTATATTACACGGAACATCAATAAGTTATTCTTAGTATAGCACGTTTTAGCAAAAAACTATACCTTTTTTTAAAAATTTTTCTCTCAAGAGTAAAAAAATAAGAACTTAGACTCATCATCTCCTACAATTTATCCCCCTAAAATTTTGCAAACTTTATAGGTAAACCTAGGAAGAGGCGTATTATTGGAATGTTAAAACTAGACCGCTTTCCTTTGAAAGTAAATAAATCCTGCGACGAAAAACGCTATAAAACTCCCACCCACTACTGTTAGTAGGTGATCCCACGGGACGAAAAAAATATCATTCGTATCACCACTGAGATACATCATGGAGAATGGCTGAGCCCATGGATAATAGGGGCCAAACCTCTCTGAATTTACGATTACGATAGTAGGAAGAGTAAATATAACATTGACTGAAAAGGATGCAGCAAAACTTTTAAACATCATAGACATCCAAAGCTGTAGGGAGGCTAATGGTAATGTTGCAACCCATCCGCCAAGTATGCTTTTCCAGACAACCTCAATTGGGAATGTATCTGTAAAACCTTTTGCGAAACCGATTCCTAAAAGAGAAACAAGATAGAATACTTGAATAGCTAAGATTAATAACATGAGCAAAAAGTATTTTGCGACAAATACTTTTCCTCTGGTCACTGGTAATGCTAATAATTGCTTCCAACCTCCTGCATCATGTTCATACTTACATATCATACCAGCTAAGACACCAGTGATTAACGGTAAAAATAATAATGCATAAGTTAAATTCATCATCATGAGTGTCCCCACCCATTGATTCATTTCCAGAGGTAGCATATCTATATTAGTAAATATCCCTATGATTAGCCCAACAACTGGACCAACTAAAAGAATGTAAACAATCTTTGATTTTCTTAATTTATACCACTCTGATCGCAATAATGAGACCATCTACTTTACGTCCCTTCTAATAAAATCAATCATTCCAATTAGATATATCCCCAATCCTACTGCCAATCCTAATCCAACATTGACTAGTGGTTCGTCCCAAGCATTGTCTAATGAAGGCCACTTCCAAATCATCCAATCAGGTAAAAAATAAGCCATATAACTGAGGATGACCCCTAATACCCCTAGTGTTATCGGTAACCCTTGATTTTGACTAACCGTAGCTAGCCACAGTTGCAAACCTAATACAGGTAACGCAGCTATAAACGGATAATAGCTGTATTTTATAATATCCAGATAAGGAACATTACCATCAAAACCTAAATATAGGCCAAAACATAATGTGAATATGACTAATAGAAGACATGCAATCATTAATAAAGCTACTAGAGTTGTATACTTAGCTATATATACACTCCACTTGGTAACCGGCAAGGCCATTACTTGCTTCCAAGCCTTTGTTTCACTTTCAATACTAGCCATAAATGATGTTAAAATAACTATCCCTAGAATTAATGCAAACGGTGTAAAAGCACTCACATTGCGTACATAATAGAACCATTCATAGGTTCCTTGTGATATAAACCAGTCCTTCCTCAATCCGTAGTTTACCATTTGAAGGGCTACTACACCGAACGGACCTAGGAAAGTTAAAAACCAAATTCCTTTTCGCCTAAGTTTCATAAACTCAGTTTGTACTAATTTACTTATCATACCGCTTTCTCCTCCATTGTCATTTGAAGGAATGTATCCTCAAGTGAGCGCTTCTCTTCTTCTACTCGGTAGATGGAGAAGTTGTTCTCTACCAACATCCGAATGACATGAGCAATCTCTTGGTCACTCTGCTCAACCAACGCTAAACAATCATTTTCAGGTTCCACTTTTACCCCTTTTGAAGATAAGAATCGCCACGCTTTTTCATTGTCATCTAACTTAAGTGAAATCTTTTGTTGTGATAGCATACGCATTTCCTCTATGGAATCTTGGAAAATCATTTTCCCTTTGGAAATGACCCCTACACTAGTGGCAATCTGGTCGATTTCTGAGAGTAAATGGCTAGAAATTAATACAGTCATACCATACTCTGATGGCAATCGTTTAATTAAATTTCGTATTTCAATGATTCCAGATGGGTCTAATCCATTAGTTGGTTCGTCTAATATTAATAACTCTGGATTATTTAGAAGAGATGCCGCTATCCCTAAGCGTTGTTTCATACCTAGTGAAAAACCTTTTACTTTTTTATTTCCTACATCTGACAAACGAACAATATCTAATACGTCATCGATTCGTTGCTTTGGAGCACCATGAATTTTACGTAATGTTTCTAAATTTTCCCTTGCTGTCAAATGACCATAATAGGATGGATTCTCTACTAGTGATCCAACTTTTTTTAAGATTTCTAACCGAGTACTATTCAAATCCTTATTAAAGATTTTGATAGTCCCAGTATTTTGACGCATTAAGCCTAACAATAAACGAATCGTCGTTGTTTTCCCTGCACCATTTGGTCCAAGAAAACCGTAAATTTCCCCTTTAGGTATTTTCAGATCCAAATCCGCAACGGCATATTCAATACCAAATTTCTTCGTTAATTTTTTCGTTTCTACAACATATTCCACTATGATCACCTCTAATCCTAGAATAAAGTACAAAGGTTAAAACCAAGGTAGCTGTTAGTTTAAAATTCGTTTAAATCCTAGTTTACATAATGAGGGACTGTCCCTCTAAAAAAGGTGTAAATGAGTTAGTCATTTACACCTTTTTTGGGTCTCTTTATTCGAATAGTTGTACCTTGTTCACTAGTTTCAATTTCCCATTCTAGTGACATCCCTTTTACCATCATATCGACGATTGCTAACCCTATGCCTGCTCCTTTTTCTTCGGATTCTTTATCAAGGCCCTTTCCGTGGTCAAGAATAACTATTGCTTCAAACTGATCGATGTTTTCAGATTGAACTCCAATATACTTACCATCTTTAGCGTGGCGTAAAATATTTTGGAATAGATTGTCTAATATTCTTCCCATCCATATTGGATCAACGTGCCAATTGTTAAGAGATTCTAATGAGACTTGAATCTCGAAATTATCTTTTTCAAATGCTGGATACCATGTTGCAAGGGATTCCCTCACAAAGCGGCTAATGTCTATTTCTTTCGGTACAAACTGATATTTACTTGCCATCAATAATGTATAGGACATTAGATTGTCAATTAATCGATCAATGTTATCAATCGATATTTCAATTGCTCTGAGTGCTGTCTCTCCTTCTTCGGATAGATGTTGTTGCTTAATAGTGTAGGCTTGAGCACGAACTTTTGTTAAAGGAGTCCTAAGGTCATGGGAGAGGTTAGCAATCAATTCTCTTCTGACTTGTTCCTCCTTTTGTTCTCGCATTCGACTCGCCCTTATTTCTGTCACCATATGATTAAAGGATTTCTCAAGCTGTCCGATTTCATCCTCTTTTTTTGTAACTACTTCTATAGGTAGACCATTTTCATCACGTATTCCCATAGCATCTTGTAATCTGAGTAATCGCTTTTGAATTCTTCTAAAGAATACGAACGAAACGACTATAAATAAAATAATAAAACCTAACACACCAACTAAAATTAGATAACCATATTTTTGAGATGCAGTTATTAACGGTGGATCAAAAATTGTTCTTGGTACTTCAAATACTACTAAACTTTCATTCTCCTTATCACCAGCAAAAGCCATTACAGTGAAAGGGTCTCCATCATATCTTTCTTTATTGAACTTTACAATATCTATAATTGACCATTGCTTGGGTAATCCTTCCGTAGCATCTAATTCTACTTGCATTCTCCCATCACCATCAACCCAAAACATACCGGCTTCAGGATAATGTACCTTCCATTCGTTAAACAGATTTGTTATCTCTTCTTGTGTAACCATATTTAAGTTCTGTACAGCCTTATGCCACTTTTCTTCTACATTATTTGCATCTACATCTTCTTTATGGCCTAAGTCAAATCCTAATATAGCAATTGATCCAACAATAAAGTAAGCTATTTGCACAACAATGATTGCCATAAAAATAATAACCATATATTTTGCCAAAAGTGACTTCATAAATCTATTCATAGTTTCACCCTATATCCAATTCCACGGATGGTCTCAATAATCGTTGGGCTGGCAGGGTTCTTTTCTATTTTCTCCCGCAGATAGCGTATATGAACCATTAACGTCTTGTCACCTTCAAGGTATCGTTCGCCCCAAACACCTTCATATAACTGTTCTTTCGTTAGGATCTGATTCAAATGTTTTAGAAAGAACTGAAATAAGTGGAATTGTTTACCGGTTAATTGAATCTCTTTTTCCGTCTCACGGTTCACAACTAATCCATCTTTTGTATGTATAATTAAATGCTGAAGCTCAATTATTTCATTTTGCTTTTGGAATCTTCTTAGTAAGACTTCCACTCGGGCTGCTAACTCATCTGGATGAAATGGTTTTGTCAAATAATCATCCGCAAAATCTAGTCCTTCTACCTTGTCTTCTACGGAAGTTCTTGCTGATAACATTAATATCGGTAAAGTAGCATGATCCTTTTTAATTCTTCTACCTATAGAAAATCCATCTAATCCCGGTAACATAACATCTAAAATCATAATATCTGATTGGGAAATATACGAATCTAGGCCTTCACCCGACGTCAGCCAAGTGACTTGGTGTCCTCTAGCTGTAAGATCTTTTTCTACCCATTCCCCGATTTCTCTTTCATCTTCTATGTATAATACATGAGCCAACTCATTTCCCCACTTTCTTAGGGACTGTCCCCATTACGTCTACTTTCCTAATATAAATCCTGCTATCCCTAATGCGATTACTAGAATGATTAACCAAAAGAATAAGCTATTATAAATTGGAGATTTCTTATTTGGTTCCATTTTATCTAACTCCTTTCTTTTTACCATACTATAAACTCTATATATTAAATATTCACTATTCTATGAATCTACAATACCATTTTATAGAAAATATATCAGTAATGTAATTTGGTTCTAACTCTCCAAACAAAAAAACTCGCTAATAATAGCGAGTTTTCCGTTTTTATTCAACATCTAATACTTGTCTCATAACTTTTAATTTCCCCAGTAGTTCTGCTTCTCTATGCGCTAGCATAATTAGTAAGTCTCCATGGGACTCTACATGGCCGTAAGGAACTTTAAATTTAACATCCGATTTCCAGAATAATTCATCAAATTTATTAATTCTATTTTGTTGATCTTCCAGTTTATCCATGAGTTCATCCAATGTTGGGGGTTGAATAGTCCAATCTTGAACATTTATATCAGAGCTAAACAGCTGACTGTATTCACTTGGTAAGGTATGTGATTTCTTGCTAACGAATAGTAATTTTTCGTTAACAAATAACGTATTTCCTATAAACCATCGAATTGTTTGATCAAAGTGCTTTGATTGACGATCCAATATTTCTTCATCCAACTCACTTAAATAAGTTAATAACGATGTTCTTGTAAGGTTAAATTGCTTTAATACTGACATATTTTTTCCTCCTATCCAAACAACTATAAGTATAATGGAATCCTAAACCAAATAAAAGAGATGTGCCCATTGGTATACTTAGACACATCTCGGTATTGTAATTATTGTATCGTAACCTTTACGCGTCGAACTCCCCACTGTAAAGCTTCGGCACGAGATGGAACAAAAACATCAATTTTATTACCATTTATTGCACTACCAATATCACCGGCAATCGCATATCCATACCCCTCAACATGGACAACTGACCCCAAAGGAATAACCGACGGATCAACTGCAATGACTTTAGCATCTGGATTTTCCTTAAGATTAATACCTGTGTATGTTATTCCGGTACAACCGGTGCAATTAGCCGTATATGCGGTAGATCTAACAGTAATCGTTTTTCCTTCAGGATGCTTAAGATCTCCCTCGTTATTCTCAGTATCGACAGACTTATTTGCTTTTAGCTCTAACTCTCTAGATTTTGCTTCTTCATCAGCAATTTGCTGCTTTACTTCCATTTCAACTGAAGCAAGGCTACTATCTTTTGCCTTCAGATCGTTAATAAGAGTAAATAAGTTATTTTGCTTAGTTTCTAGCGAAGCTCTATCTTTATTAATCTGCTCTTTTTGTTCTTGTATCTGTGCTAGTAATTCTTCTTGTTCTAATTTCATCTTATTCAGTTCGTCAAGCTTTCCAAGTGAAAGTGATTTCTTTTCCTCCACAGTTTTAATATCAGATTCGAGATCTGATATAAGTTCTGCATCCGACTCCGTTACCTTATTTACCATAGTGATTCTACTAATGAAATCACTAAAGCTCTGTGCTCCAAATAACACCTCTAGATAACTAATTGCACCACCAGACTTTTGGTAGGAAGAGATTCTGCCATCAAGAATTTCATACCGTTTCTCAATATCAGCTTCTAATTGTTTAATTTCTTCCTGAAGGTTACCTATTTCATCTATGGTGTTAGCAATATTTTCTTCTGTTTTATTAATAGATGCTTGATTGTCAGCAATATCCTCGTTGATATGGTTTATCTCATTATTAAGTTCATCTATTTCAGACATAATTTCAGCTATTTGAGACTCCGCACCAGTTAATTTTTTATCGATTTGTTCTCTTTTCTCTTTTATATTTTGCAATTCATCTTTTGCTGCAGCTAATACATGTGTACTACTTAACATTGTTCCTAATGTAATTAAAATAGCTAAGGTAATTACAGTTAATCTTCTCAACTTTTTCCCCTGCTTCCTATATATCAGTTTAAGTTCAAAATAAAATCTACCAATTGAAAGTATAACATTGCTAGATTTCTTCTTCTTTAGAATGAGATTACAATTATATTTCATAGTTTAGTAGCAACCATTAATCTACTACTACTTATCACACAATTTGTAATCATAGGAAGTATGGTAAAATAATAAAAAGAAAGATTCAAAGGAGGATTATCCCATGAATACTTTTATAAGCTTCTTTATATATTTGATATTATTAGTTGGTTTATCTACTATCCTGTACTTAACATTAACAGCCATTTGGACTACTAATGAACCCGTCATTGCATATACATTAACTCTAATTTTTTCCCATTTATTATTATCATATTTGGGCGATATAAAAAAACAGTAAAAAAAGATTGCCCCAAAATAAGGGCCAATCTTTTTAACTATCTTATAATCCAGCTCCATCAATTGCAGAATCCTTAACTTCTTGCGGTATTTCAATGTTATCTACTGTGTTAATATCTTTATAATCAGATTCTATATGCTGTACGATATCAACTGTTTCACCTTCAACTGTCATGGACATTTTCATATCCATATTATAGGTCTTTAAATCATACGTTTCATTATCAATAACCATTTCAACACTAAGTGCCTTAATTTCCATGTCTTCTAACATTTTCGTGATATCTCCAAGTTGTTCGGATAACTCTTGTGGAAGATATTCTTCTAGCATGTCTTTTGTTAACTCTTTAAAACCTTCTCCGTCAGCAGTTAGTTTAAAAATAAAACCATCATCAGACTTATCAAACTCAAAATCCTCTACATATTTTTCCATCATTTTTAGCTGTTCAGAAACATCTGGTTGATTAGCAGTTAACGTGTCAATTGGGACAAGAGAGCTATCAGCCTTAATCCATTGTTGAGATAGCGACTCGAAGATATACATTTCATCCTCAACTAAATATATTTCTGTATCCATTTCGAGCGGCATTTCGTTTTCCATGCCTTCCCCTTCCATAG
Source organism: Ornithinibacillus californiensis (assembly GCF_001038485.1). GTDB lineage: Bacteria > Bacillota > Bacilli > Bacillales > Amphibacillaceae > Ornithinibacillus > Ornithinibacillus californiensis. Next base: position 141,507 of record NZ_LDUE01000063.1, on the reverse strand, counting down.
ACATCAACATGGTTCCTTTTTGGTGCATTGCTAAGGGATCGTTAATAACAGATCCTTCCATGTCGCTTTCAATAACTACTTTACCCTCATCGGCCATCGAAATTTCTTGATTCATTTTCATAGCCACTTTAGCACTTTCCATCTTTTCAGAAGCTTCAAGTGCTTTTGTGTATACTTCTTCAGCATCCTCACCACATGCCGCGAGTCCAAATATCATTACTACTAAGAAACCAGTTAATAACCATTTTTTCAAAACCTTCCATCCCCTTAATAAGTATTCGATACAGTTGTAATTACGACAATTACCTATTAAAGGTTTCAATAATACTGGTGGTTACCGTTAATTTGATACAAAAGTCCCAGACAATTAAAAAAGAAGGGTTTGAGACAAAAGTATCTCTATCAAAGGCAAAATAGAATATTGTTATTAGTGCATATAACACGCCCCGGATATATACTGCGCTTTCCGTGGGCGGCTGGTGAGCCAGGCTACTACTTGAATAGGCTTCTTTGCTGCCTTGCACCGAGGAAGCCTTCTTCGTAGCGTTACTCGTAGACGCAGGTGCATCACCGGGGTCTCACCTATGCCTATCCTCCCACAGGAGTCTCCGTATATTTCCGGGGCTAATGTAGTGTTTATTCTTCTTTTACTGCCTCTGATTGAGTTATGTCCCAACCTATTCTTCCCATTATAATTCATCACGAATGTTTTGGGCTGCTTCCTGTGCTTGCTGCCTAATATCATGAAGAGATTCAAAAGCCTGTTGAAACTGCGAGTTTTCAATTGCTTCCCTACCAGCCTGATTCTGCAAATTTTGCAGTTCACTTTCAGCCTGATTAAGCAATTCATGAGCTCGTTCAACAGTTTGTATGTCTTGCCCCTGAGCCTGGATTACAGCCTGTTGTGCCTCTTTTAACATTTTACTTGCCTGCTGTAGTTTTTCATGCATATTTACTTGTGCCAATTGGTTAACCTCCATTACTAAAAGATAAACAAAATAACTATCTTTATTGTTCCAAACCACCTTACAAATATGTGTGGATTCAAATGAAGTTTAGTCGTATAACAAGAATACTCACAGTAAAAGTACAAAGACAAGAAGAAAACTAACTAATTTAGACTACTACAAATTTGAATATTTTTATTTATAATAAATGCATCTTTTTCTCCGCTTCGTCCCATTTCACACTATAACCTGCACCTTTTGCACAAAATACCGATGATGATGTGTAGTCAGGATCAGCATCTTTGTCATACCCTGTTCGCGATATCACTTCTTCTTCATTATGGCACCGATCATATGCACCAAAAGTTAAAGAAATGCTTCCTTTTCCTTTCGTAAATGAGGCAAGCGTCGAACTATACTCCATGAAAGTTACTACCGGAACTTTACCAGTAATAATAGCCTTTTCTCCTTCAGTCACTGGAGCATCAAACTGGCCATGTGCTGCTTGAACATCTGATAATACACGTCCCATTTGATCAATAGCTACTCTAATCTTGAATCGATAATACGGTTCAAGAAGAACATTCTTTGCTTTTTCTAAACCTTGCCGAAGTGCTCGAAAACTAGCTTCACGAAAATCCCCACCATGTGTATGCTCGTTATGCGCCCGACCTGTTAATAAAGTTATCTTTACATCTGTAAGGCCAGAACCAGTCAATAATCCATGATGCTCCCGTTCGAATATATGCTGTCGTACCAAATTCTGCATCCCTACTGATAAATCATCCGTATGGCAATTACTTTCAAATTCAATTCCACTATTGCGAAGTATAGGTTCTATCTTCAAATGTACTTCTGCATAATGGCGAAGTGGCTCAAAATGTCCATAACCAATTACCTCTGATTCTACAGTTTCTTTATATATAATTTCCGGTCTCTCAAAAGCAATCTTTAACCCGAAACGATCGAATACAACTTGTTCCAGCACCTCAAGTTGTATCGTACCCATAACGTGGATATGTATCTGTTGTAGCTTTTCCTCCCAGATTACCTGTAGGGAAGGGTCTTCTAAATTCAACATCGTAAAGTACCTTAAGGCATCTTTTACGTTAATATATGGCTCAAAAACAACCTTGGAGCGTAATGTAGGTACCATGTCATAATTAATTCTATCTGTAAGAGCTCCAACACCGTCACCAACAGTGGCATTCGATAACCCAGTAATTGCAACTATCTCTCCAGCAGAAACTTCGCGAACTATTTCAAATTTATCTCCATTATATCTTCTAATTTGGCTTACTTTATCTGAAAAACGATAATCAGAATTTCCATAGTCAACCATTTCCCTTGTTTTTAGAGTTCCACTTAGTATTTTTATTACAGTAAACCGAGTACCTGCTTCATCAAATTTTATTTTATAAACTCTACCGGAAAAAGCTTTATCCGGATTATAGTCTGTGTTAGTAAAAAGATTAAAATACTCTAGGAACTCTTTTATACCAGCATCCTGCAATGCCGATCCTGAGTTGGAAGGGAATATTTTTCTGTTTTTAATTAACTCTTGCATTTTACTTAACCACAACTCTTCATTATACCCGTATTCCATATAGTATTCTAAAAGTTCTTCATCCCGTTCAGCAACAAACTCGATAATTCCCTCATTACTCATGGAAGTATTTGTAACATCTAAAATATCACCAGTAAAATTGTCATGTATATCATCAATAACTTTTTCTGGATTAGCACCCGTTCTATCTATTTTATTAATAAAGAAGAAGGTAGGAACATGGTGTTTCTGTAATAAATTCCAAACCGTCTCGGTATGTCCTTCAATCCCCTCAACTGCGCTTATTAGAATAATAGCATAATCCATTACTCTTATAGCTCGTTCCATTTCAGGAGAAAAATCCACGTGCCCTGGTGTATCAATTAAGTAATAGGTAGAATCTTTATATTGAAAGATGGCTTGATCCGCAAACACCGTAATTCCTCGCTGTTTCTCGATCTCATGGCTATCAAGAAACGCATTTTGATGGTCTACTCTTCCACGTTGCTTAATTGCCTTCGTATGATAAAGTAATTGCTCAGAGAAGGTTGTTTTTCCAGCATCTACGTGTGCTAATATACCTATAGTTTTCTTCATCGTTAAGCCCCTTTATACTTCTTGACCATAGTATAACATGTCAATTTCTTTACTTTCCAAGTTCGATGTCCACTTGTGAAAAATACTGTAAAATATTTGGCAAAAAAAAAGAACCTGGTTCCTACACCAGATTCCTCTAAAATCCATACTCCGCTTCTTTTTCCATACGGATACTTTGATATGTTTCAACAAGTGTCACAGTGTCCTCCACTAAGCGCTGAATCCGAAATAATACGTCATCATTAGTGATTTCCTTGCGATAAAAGTCCTGTTCTTCGATAAAAACATAAGTCTGTATAATTTGTGCCTTCATATAGGCAAGAATGGGTTTCAATTGTTGCTCAACAACTAGGAAATGCTTTGGAGATCCAGCAGTTACAACCATTCCTACTACTTTATCTAAGAAGGCTTTTTCCGGCAAAAGGTCAAAAATATTCTTTAAAGTAGCTGGTATGGAAGCTTGGAAGATAGGTGTTCCGATTAAGACTGCATCTGCATCCATAATAGTTTTAGCTACATAGCCTGTGTCCCCATCGTATTCTAAATAATTCCTACCATCACTAAACTGGATATCATAATCTGCCAAATCAATAAAAGTGACTTCAATTTCCGAATATTTTTTCCTAATAGTTTCAATTGTATATTCCATAGCAGTTCTAGTTTTTGAACCAACAATGGAACCAGATAACCCCACAATTTTCATGTGTTTTCTCTCCCTACTTCTTAGCCGTATGTTTCTTAATCTCTGGTAATATTTTATCACCAATCAATTCGATGTTACGCTTTAATTTATCAAATGTAATGCCACCAAAGTCCATTTGGGCAATATAACGTTGATGACCAAACACCTCATGTTGGTACAGGATTTTTTCGATAATTTGCTGTGGGCTACCAATATTCATCACATCATGTGGATGAGCGCCTTGTGCAAAATGCTGCTTTGGAAAACCACGTCCATTTGTTAGCTTCATACCCTCATTAATATATGGATATGTTTCTACCTGAGCTTGTTGTGTAGTTTCTGCGGCATAAAAGAATCCAGCAGTTGCTATTGGTAATTCATCAGGATTATGTCCCTTTTGCTTAGCTGCTTCTCGGTATGCATCGATAGAACGTTTAAAACTTATTGCTGGACCACCTAGCATCGCTAAAAACATAGGTACACCTGCCAACCCTGCTTTAATAGCACTAGCCGGTGGTCCGCCTACAGCTCGCCAAATCGGTAATGATCCCTGAATTGGTCTTGGCAACACTTTGGCATTTCTTAAAGGGGCACGGTATTCCCCGCTCCAATTCACTATCTCATCTTCATTTATTTTTAACAATAGTTCGAATTTCTCTTCAAAAAGCTCTTCATAATCCCTTAAATTGTATCCAAGTAAGTCAAATACACCCACTCTAGATGCACGACCAGCAATTATTTCAGCCCGTCCTTTAGAAATTAAATCAATCGTTGCAAAGTCCTCATAAACTCGGACAGGATCTAAAGTACTAATTATTGTAGAAGAACTACCTATTTTTATTCTATTAGTTGCTTGAGCTATCGCACTCAGTACAACGGTGTGTGCCTGAGTCGTAAAATAGTCTTGATGGCTCTCACCAACACTAAAAAAGTCAATTCCTGCTTGCTCTGCCAACTTAGCAAGTTCAATTATCTCATGAATACGCTGCTCTGCAGATATTCGTTCACCTGTATGGGGATCTGGTATATGGTCTCCTAGCGTATAAATACCAAATTCTAATCCTTTATTAGGATCAATTCGATAATTTTCCATTTATGAACATCCTCTCCAAGCTTAAACGTTCTGTTAAATGAGATTATTTCTCACTTCAATAAAATAATAGTACACTAAAATGTTCATCCTAAGCTAATAAACTGCTTACAAATCTAACTTAGTTATATTAAAGAGCTATGAAGTAAAAAAAGGAATACAAGTCAATTTGACCTGTATTCCATATATTAATATAAACCTAACCAATATCCAATTGCCGCACCAAGGTAATTTCCAATAATATACCCCAACGTCCCTATTATTAATATCGGTGCCACAAGCTTACTCCAACCTTTTGAAATTGCCATCGCTGCAGCTGTAGTAGGCCCACCGATATTAGCATTACTTGCTAATATAATTTCCTCTAAATTGTATTTAAAAAACTTACCAAATACAAACGAGATAATCATATTTAAAGCAACCATGATGAATACAAGCACAAATAATAATGGTGCATTTTGTAAAATAACTGGCAATGAAGCTGGGACACCAATAACCACAAAGAAAATATAAATAAGATATGTTCCAATTTCTTTAGCACCGTTTATCTTTTCAAAAAATCGAGAGAAGATTGTTACAGCGAGTAATGTTATTGTAGTAAGCATAAGGTAATTATCACCCAAAATGCCATTTAACACATTAAGTAAGATATTCACGTTTTCTCCTGTAGGTATTAGTTGGTCAAAAAATCCAGCCAAACTAAACGATACAGCTACGAGTGCAAATGCTGAACCGGATGCAAGACCAATATCCCTTAAAGAAATTTCTTGTCTTTTCCAATAAGATGCTGCAAGATTTTCTGTTTTTCCTGAGAACTTTTCTACATACTCCTGATGAGGTGCATTATACCGTTTTCGGAAGAAAGATAATGTTGGAATTAGCATTAATACTAAGAAATATAAGGCCATCATCAAATTATCAGCAACGACTGTAGCAGATATCAATTCTCCAGGTGTCTCGAACCGTGCAGACAAGGCGGCAAGATTTACACTACCCCCAATATAAGACCCGGTCATCATACCAACCACTTTATATAAATCTGGTATAAAGTCCTTAAGTAATAAGAAACCCACTATTGCTCCGGCTACTGTTCCAATTGAGCTAATGAGGAAAACGACCAATAGTCTTCCACTCTCTTTCCAAATCTTTAAAATATTGGATTGGAATAGTAGTAAAGGTATAGCAAGAGGTACAACATAGCTCCAAACCGTGTCATATACAGGAGACTCGGTAGGAATAATATTAAAATTCGCTAAGATCATTGCACCCACTAGTGCAATGATGGCACCTGAAACCTTTGAAGCCCATTCAAATTTCTGTTCTAAATAAATACTTACCCCAGCCCAGCCAGCCAAAAACGCCCATAAAACCCAAGTGTTATCAGGCTGAATTATTGAATAAACCATAGTCACTCTCCTCTATATCCATAAATAATATTCAATTATAGCGTATATACACATCGACTGTCACGGGTTGGCCGAGTGACTCGTCCACATAACAATTTAATAGCATGAAAAGTTTGAATTTCAAACTTAATAATAAAAAATTTTTTTGAAAAAATATAAAAACCAGGTAGCTCAACCTAAGGCTGAGCTACCTGGCTTCTTTAATTCTCTTGAATCTCTTTCCGGTTCTTTTTAAAGATTTTTGATAGGAATTCATATACAACTGGTACGATAATTAAAGTTAAGATCGTTGAACTCGCTAACCCACCAATAACAGTAATCGCGAGACCTTTAGAAATTAGTCCTCCACCAGCATTACCAAATAGCATTGGAACTAGTGCTCCAATTGTTGCTATAGCTGTCATAAGAATAGGACGAAGTCGTGTACCACCTGCTTCTAGGATTGCTTCACGCATTCCCAAGCCTTCTCTTTCCATATGAATAATTCTGTCAACAAGTACGATCGCATTCGTTACGACGATACCAATTAACATTAATAATCCCATCATTACTGTGACAGAAATTGTCTCGCCTGCAATTAACAATCCTACAAATGAGCCAATAACAGCAAATGGTAAGGAGAAGAGAATGGCAAATGGTGCAAGACCTTCACCAAATGTTACTACTAGAATGAAGTATACAATAAGCACTGCTGCTAGCATTGCAAACCCAAGCTGTGTAAATGTTTCTTCCATATCAGCTGTTACCCCAGCAACACCTGTTGTAACACCTTTTGGAAACTCAAGTTCACTGATTTTCTCTTCAACCTCTGCGGATGCTTTAGAAATGTCATCACCCGTGATGGTTCCTGATACAGTAGCATAGTACTCACCCTCACTACGAGCAAGTGTATTTAATGTTGTACCTTCTTCAATAGTCACCAAATCTGATAACGCCATAGTTGTTCCAAGTGCAGTCTCAATTTCCATTTCTAACATTTCATCAATGGATGAAGGCTGCTCAATCTGATCATCATGCTTCACAATTACATTCAAATCATTACCGTCTTTTTCAATTGTTGTAAGAATGTCATCTGTTCGATTTGGATTTAAAGCCATGAAAATCTGCCCTGTTGTCAAACCGTATTGAAGCAGTTCTTCTTGATCAACTTTAAATGTATATTCTACATAGGATTCTTCTTTATTTGAGGAAATATCTTTTAATCCATCTGTTTCATTCATTACTTCCTCTACCATGGTAACTGCTTCATTTAATTTGTCTAAGTCTTCACTATATAACGTGTAACTAATTTCATTAGAAGCAAAGGACATCGCAGAGAAGTTTTGGCTTTTCCATTCTCCAGATTGACCAATATTAAATACATATTCTTCGATTTCTTCACGAACTCCTGGGAAATCATCCATATCTTCATCAAAGATTAAGTACATTAATGCACCGCCTCCACCAATCATCATAGAGGCTTGTGGATCATTTTCTGAAATGGATAACTGCACGATATCGATATCTTCACGTTTAAGCATTTCTTCTTCTACTTCTGTCACATTAGCTAAAGTCTCTTCTGGTAGTTCCCCTGTTTCCGGAGTGTACGTTAAATACATAACCTTTTCTTCTTCACTACCTAGGAAACTAAATCCAATTAACGGCATTAATGCTAAACTACCAACTAATAAAACAATTGCTGTAATTGAGGTGATAATCTTATGGTTTAATGTCCAACGGAGAACCCCTTTATACCAATTCGCTAACCTACCCACTTCTTTGTGTTTAACTTCCGTTTTCTTACCATAAAGCTTTTTCTTGAATAAGAAGTGAGATAGTGCTGGTACGATTGTGATCGCAACTAATAACGAACCACCCAATGCAAATGTCATCGTCAGTGCGAATGGCATGAATAATTCTCCAACCATTCCCCCTACAAAAATTAATGGTGCAAATACTGCAACGGTTACTAGTGTAGATGAGGCAATCGGTTTAAACATTTCAATCGTTGCTTCCCGAATTAGAGCACGACCAGTTAGCTTCTCTTCTTTAAGGTGTAATCGTCGATATATATTCTCAACAACAACAATCGAGTCATCAATAACACGGCCTATAGCTACAGTTATTGCACCTAGAGTCATAATATTGAGTGTAATATCCAACCAATTTAAAAGCATTAATGCGATAAATATAGATACAGGAATAGAGATAATTGATATAATCGTTGATTTAAAATCACGTAAGAACAATAGAATAATGAGTACAGCAATCAATCCACCAAAGACTGCTTTTTCTATCATTGTTGCTACGGAATCCTCAATCGGCTCACCTTGGTCAAGTGAGATATCAACGACTAATCCAGAGATGTTCGACTCTTCCTCTTCCATTAATTCTTTCACTTCATTTACAACATCAACTGTATTTGCATCCTGTCCTTTAACAATTTGGATAGCAATCGCATTCTCTCCGTTTGTACGAGAGATCGATTCAACCTTACCAATTACTTCTACAGTTGCAATATCACCTAGTCTTACAAAAGGTAAAGGCTGCGTTTCAGATGGAGTAACAGGGATTAGCATATCTTTCAATTCATCTTCCGACATGAACTTCCCATCTAATGCAACAGCTTGCTCACCCTCCTCAAACTCGTAAAGTCCAAGAGAAATAGCCATATCACTTGCTTGAATCATTTGCTTGACATCATCTTCCGTGATGCCTAACTCTTCCATTTTATCTTCATCATATCTTAGTTCTATTTCCTCGATATGTTGACCAGTAATGGTTGCTGAGGCTACACCATCTAATTTTTCTAGCTTAGGAAGGATAATTTCTTCGACAGTAGAGGTTAATTCCACAATGTCTTCTGTTTCACTACCGATACTTAATGCCACAACTGGCATCATATCCATACTAATTGATGTAATGGTTGGTTCTTGTGCACCTTCTGGTAGTGTTACATTATCTAATGCTGAATCCAACGCTCGTTTTGCTTCATCCATATCTATGCCATAATCATACTCTACTTGTATACTTGCCATATTGGCATATGAATTCGAATAAACGGCTTTTACATCTTCTAAATTTTCTATCGTTTTTTCTATTGGAATGGACACTTCATCCATTACCTTCTCAGGAGTTGCTCCAGGATATACTCCAGTTACCATTAGAAACGGTATAGAAATATCAGGAATCATTTCTGTTTTCATTCTAGAACCAGAGTAAATACCTGATACGACAATTATAATCGTTAATAACCAAACTGCTAGTTTGTTTTTCACAACAAAATTAACAAAATTCTTCACAATTACACCTACCTCAATTTGACTTTACTAACCCATTTACCTATACTAATGACTAACCAGTCAATTTGTCAACTCTGATGATATAAATTTAGGAGAGATTTTACATATGTCTAAAAAACAGTTAATCATGGAAAAAGCACTAGAACTTTTTGCAAAACAAGGATTCGAAGCTACATCCGTACAACAAATAACTGATTACTGCGGTATCTCTAAAGGTGCTTTCTATTTATCATTCAAATCTAAGGACGAACTTATACTAGCAATCATTGATCATTTTATGGAGCAAATTTCAATCGATATTGACTATACGGTCAGAAATGTAACTACAGACCGTATTATGTACCACTTTTTCCATACTATTTTCTTAGCATTTTCTAGACACGCAAACTTTGCAAAAATCTTAATGAAAGAACAAACCCATTCTCTTAATTCGAAGTTACTTACTAAAATGCAGTATTATGATCGACGAACCGACCAAACGATCCTTTCCATCATTGAAAATGTATATGGGAATAAGATTAAAGGAAATAAATTTGATCTAGTTTTTGCTATTAAGGGATTAATGAATGGCTATGCGAACTTTATTTTGTTTAATGAAATCGAGATGGACCTAGAGTTAATTTCTAATTCACTCGTAGAAAAAACTGAAATTCTTGCTAAACATGTAACTATACCTTTTATTACGGAGGAAATGGCAGAAAGGTTTCACACCTTTTCAGATGATGAATACTCAGCTGTAGATCTGCTTCACATGGTTGAGGATGCGTTTAAAGAGGCCGATGACAAAATTAGTAAAGAATCATTAACTATTTTAAAAGAACAATTACAGCTTCAAACCTATAGCCCGGCCATCTTAAATGGCCTAATAGAAAATATATATGGTCGCTCTGAAAATAAACGATTAGGATATTTATTAAAGAAATACTTTCAATTAACCAACTAAAAAGCATCTAGCTAGCAGTAGCTATGATGCTTTTTATTTATGCCTACGACTTAAGACGGAGTTCAAACCCGTCTGAAGGATAATGTTATCTGATTGATTATAATGTATAATGAATTCAGATAAGTCAAACTACCACAATATAGGGGGGATTTTATGTTAAACAAGGCACTCATAGAAGACGTGCTATCTGCCGCACTAACTACTGGTGGAGATTTTTCCGAAGTGTATGTTGAAGACCGCTTTACTAACTTAATGAAATTACAAAGCAGCAGGTTAGAAGATAGTCTGTCTGGACGTAATTTCGGGGTAGGTATTCGTATTTTCAAAGGACTAAATAGTGTTTATGCCTTTACAAATGACTTTTCAAGAGATGGATTATTACAAGCTGCAAGTGCCGCCGCACAAGCAATTCAAGGGACTGCAAGTAATAAAAATATTGTTTTACCTCTTGAAAAACAAACGGTTAAACCATTACACCCAATACAACTTTTACCAAACAGTGTGGATAAGACGCGTAAACTAGCAATTCTACGCCATGCTAATCAAGTGGCCCGAAACTATCATTCTTCTATTTCCCAAGCGACCATTGCTCTATCAGAAGAAGAACAACATGTTTTGATAGCTAATTCAGAAGGTACTTATGTAGAAGATACACGTGTAAGAAGTCGATTTGTCGTTAATGCCATTGCTTCTAATGAACATGACATGCAAACAGGTTTCTATGGGCCTGGGAGATTACAAGGTTTTGAATACATAGAAGGATTAGATGTTGATTATTACGCAGAAGAGGCAGCAAGAATAGCTGTAACGATGTTAAATGCAGATGCAGCGCCAAGTGGTAAGTTCCCTGTAATCATTGACAATGAATTCGGTGGCGTTATATTTCATGAAGCTTGTGGACACGGATTAGAGGCAGCAGCAGTCGCAAAGAACAACTCCGTTTTTGCTAATAAAGTTGGTGAAAAGGTTGCTTCAGATTTAGTAACCTATATTGACGACGGTACAATTACTAACGAATGGGGTTCTATTAACATCGATGATGAAGGAGAAAAAGCTCGCAAAAATGTATTAATCGAAAACGGAATCCTAAAGGGCTATTTGATTGATAAATTTAATGCTAGAAGAATGAATGAAAAATCTACTGGTTCCGGAAGACGTGAATCCTACAAATTCGCTCCTACCTCAAGGATGACGAATACGTACATTGCACCTGGACAGTCAACACCTGAAGAAATTATCGCAAACACAGAATATGGAATATACGCCAAATACATGGGTGGTGGATCTGTTAACCCTGCAACTGGTGATTACAACTTTGCAGTAAATGAAGCATATCTCGTGAAAAATGGTAAGGTAGATAAACCATTACGAGGAGCAACATTGATTGGAAATGGTGCCAAAACTATTCAAAAAGTAGATATGGTTGCTAATAATCTCGGCCATGGTGCTGGGATGTGTGGAGCTTCAAGCGGAAGCATCCCTGTCAACGTGGGGCAACCGATGCTTCGTGTAAGTGAAATTACAGTTGGTGGAAGGGAGGCAAATTAAATGGATATAAATTTATTTAAAGAACAGTTATTTACAGAAGGTGCAAAACTGGGATTCTCTGATCTAGAACTTTATTACGAGAAACAAGCAGGATTTGGCTGCCAAATCTTCAAAGGTGAAATCGATGACTATGTATCCGCAACGACAATCGGAGTTTCTGTCCGCGGCTTGTATGATGGTAAGATGGGCTATGCATATACTGAGAAGATAGATAAAGATTCTGTTGCCTTTTTACTAGAGAACATAAAGGAAAATTCACTATTAATTGAAGATGATCCCGAAGAATTATTTGACGGTAATGCAACTTACAAAGATAGAGATTTTTACTCCACTTCTCTTTCCAATGTTACTATTGATAAAAAAATCCAGCTCTTAAGAGATGCTGAGAAGAAGATTTACGAATATGATCCAAGAGTAGTTCAAACGGATTATGCCACTATTCAAGACACAATGGTGGAAAAAGCTTTGTTCAACAATAAAGGATTATCGTTACAGGATAGAAATAACTTCCTTTATGTTGTATTTTCTGTCGTAGTAAAAGAGAATGATGAAATTAAATCCGACTTTTATTTCAAACTTACCAAAGACATAGATTCACTCAATCCAGAAGAGATAGCCAAGGAAGCTGTAGAAAAAAGTTTAAGTCACTTAAATGGAAAAACATATCCAAATAAAACTTATCCTGTTATATTAAAAGGTTCAGCTGCTGCTAATTTATTAGCAACTTTTTCACCATCTTTTTCTGCAAAATCAGTTCATGATAATCAATCACGTCTGAAAGGGAAAGTTGATACTGTTATTGCATCTGAGGTGGTAACCCTTATTGACAATCCATTTTTAGAAGATGGGACTCGAAGTGGAACATTTGATTCAGAAGGTGTTCCAACTAAAGAATTAACAGTTGTTCAAGAAGGAGTATTAAAAACGTACTTCCATAATCTAAAAACAGCGAAGAAAGATGGCGTGGAATCAACTGGTCATGGTCATAAACCATCTTATAAAGATTCTATCGGTGTTAGTCCTTCCAACTTTTATGTTAAACCCGGCGCTAACTCTTATGAGGAATTGTTCGGTACAATGGAAGAAGGGATCATCATTACGAGCCTTGCTGGTCTTCATTCTGGTGCTAATCAAATTTCGGGTGATTTTTCACTCGCAGCAAATGGATATTTTGTGAAAGACGGTAAAATAATTGGTCCAACCAATCTAATGACTATTGCTGGGAATTTTTTTGAGTTACTAAAAGATATTGAAATGGTAGGTAATGACCTAGAGTTTTCACCAATGGATTACTATGGTTACATTGGATCTCCATCACTAAAGATAAAAGGATTAGCTGTTACTGTAGATTAAGTAAATAAAAAGGGAAAAGACTGGGACAAAAGTAATTCTTTCAAAGGTAAATCCGAACATTATTAGTGCACATAACCCGCCCCGGAAATATACTACGCTTTCCGTGGGCGGCTGGTGAGCCTCCTCAGAGCTATCGCTCCCCGAGGGGTCTCACCTATGCCTATCCTCCCACAGGACAAGGAACGCTTCGGCAGCGACTCATCGCACGCAGAAAAAGCGATCTTCTTTTTCAAGGAGTCTCCGTATATTTCCGGGGCTAATTTGGTGATTGTTTGTATTTATATTCCTTTGATCTAGTTATGTCCCGACCTCTTCCCTACCCTTTCATTTCACACGATATTCTTTACCATCTCTACTTCTTTCCATAAAACCAAAATCAACAAGAGCTCTTCTAATCGTAACAAAGTCTTCATAAATGCCCTTCAATTTGTCGTTAACTTCCTTTTCAGTATAATCCTTTTCCCGTTCAAATTGTTGAATAAAGTATTCCAGTATGATTATTTTACGCTTTACTTTACTAGGAAAAGTATCAAGCTTACCTTCTTTTATGTAATTTGTTAAAATTTTATCTCGTTCTTCACTAGTAATCTCCAAATCTTTTAACATGCTATCTCTCCCTTCGATATTCACTTTTCACTTTCAGGAAAAACCCAATTTAGGTCTCCCTCTTCTAAAAATCTATATAGCCCATTTTGATTCGTAACACGGTAAACATGATAATCATCGGTAGAAATAGACAAGTACTCATCATAAATTGTAATTTCGAAATAACGATTCCTATCTACAAAAAAGCTATAGTAATTACCCAGACTGTCTTTATCAATCTCTCTTTCACGTAACTCAAGGGCATGTAACTCAGCAAAGATTCTATTGATTATTCTCTGGTCCTCTATGTGCACTTCTCGTTTTAGTATTTCTTTATCATGTAAACTTCTTTCTTCATCATTCCAAGCATAATTACCAATTTCTATTTTGGGAATAGAGTCCAAATTAAGATTTTTGTTTTCTTCCAGAAACACCTCGAAAGTAGTTGTTTGTAGCGAAAAGAAGAGAACACCAATGAAAAGCACAACACTGGTACCAGCCCCAATTAACGATATAATATACTCTTTTTCTTCCCGTTCATATTTCCACTCCATAAACGCACGAAAAATAGATTGCGCGAGGAAAAAAATAAAAATCAAGTACACTTCTACATAATAAAAACCAAAATAAGCTATGGATAAAGTGATAAAAAACAGCAGTAAGAGTATACGTTCTCCCCATTTATGCGTCTTATTAATATACTTATACAAACCTATTTCTGTTTTTATTTTTAGTTTTTTCCGAACAATGAACATCAGCAATAACATGATTACTACAACCGTTATGGTAAAAATTAGAATCGTCTGATTCAAGTGATAGACCTCCATATATACAGAATGTTATAAACAGTTTATCATACTTCATTGTTTAATGGACTTTCTTAAGGTGTTATGATAGATGATAAATAGAACAAATCAAAGGAGAAAAATCATGCCAATAAAAGAAGGGTTTATACAGGTAACTGGTGGAAAGGTTTGGTATCAAATTCATGACCAACAAACGAATAATGCGCCAGTTCTTATTCTACACGGTGGACCAGGGTCTTCCCACTGGTCCTTACAAGGGTTACAGGAACTCGCAAATACTCGACCAGTAATTCTATATGATCAATTGGGATGTGGACATTCTGACCGTCCTAATGATAAATCATTGTGGAATCTTGATCGATTCATTGAAGAGGTTAGACATTTGAAAGAGGGACTTGGATTAACAGAGTTTCATATTCTAGGTCATTCCTGGGGAACTACTTTAGCTGCAGCTTATTATTTGAAATACCCTCAAGGAGTACAAAGTATAATATTTTCTAGTCCTTGTTTAAGTGCGCCAATTTGGGCAGAAGATCAACAAAGAAATCTTCAAAAGTTACCTTTAGAAGTTCAACATACAATTAGAGAATGTGAAGTAAACGGAAATACAGACTCGGAAGCTTATAAAAAAGCAACAAAAATATTTAACGACAATTTTGTTTGTAAATTACCGGAATCAGATCGGCCTGCTTTCCTTAAGGAAGGAGCTAAATTTAGAAATTCTGAAGTTTATAATATCATGTGGGGCGCATCAGAGTTTCATGTAGCAGGTAATTTAAAGGACTTTGATTGTACAAAAGAACTTCACAAGATTGATGTTCCAACCCTTTACACATGCGGTCGCTTCGATGAAGCCACACCGGAATCGACAGAATATTTTAGTAATCTTACATCAAATAGTAAGTTACATATTTTCGAGAATAGCGCGCATATGCCTTATATAGAAGAGCCAGAAGTTTATCTAGAAGTGATGCGCAAATTTTTGTCCTAATACGAAAGCGATTGAACTAGTGAAGAGCTAGTTCAATCGCTTATATAATGTCTTCGTTTATTTTGCTAAATAAGTAATCAATCCCGGTAACCAGTTAGTAAGATTAGTAAACTCATAACCTAGTCGGGTTGCTCTCTCATTACTTAATGTCCATGTTACACTGATTGCATAAGGAGACTCAAGCTTCTCTTCAGAAGTTATCACAACTTCATTTCTAGTAATTTCAGAAATAAGATTCATTAAATACTCCATCGTAATAACACCATTAGCACAAACATTGATCGGTCCCACGAAATCAGTTTCAGCTACCCAAGCCAAGAATTCCCCAGCTTCTTGTTGATGTACAAAACACATTTCTGCTTTTGGATTTGGAAAGTACACTTTCTTTCCTTCTTGTGCACTTTTTACATAGTGTAACAATCTCTCGGTATAATCTTGCTCACCAAGTACAATTGGAATTCGCATAGCCACTACAGGAAATGTTGCTTTTTGGAAAAAATAGCTTTCAGCTTGTCTTTTTCCCTCCTGATACGTTACTTCCTGGCGATCAACCATTTTCAAATCGTATGTATACGGGTCAAATACTTCTTCCGCCATATTTTCACCATAATCATAAACGGATAAAGTAGATGTGAACACATAACGCTTCATTTTTCCTTCTAATGTGTTTGCTATCATTTCCGCATCATTGGATGAGAAGCATAATTGATCAAAAACAACATCCCAAAATTTCCCTTCAACAGCCTCTCGGATAGAAACTTCATCAAAACGATCAACCTTTAATCGTTCCACTCTATCTCCAAATGAATCCTCACTAGTTTGACGTGTAGCTACAGTTACTTTCACACCATTTTCTAGTAATTTTTCAATCAAGTCCACTCCAAAAAAATCTAGTACCTCCGAATACTAATGCTGTTCTCATCGATACAGCCCCTTTCTTCACCTAGTAATTACATTATGAATTACAGACTTAATATTAACAAGGTGCAAACTCCATCGATTTACTATTCTGTAATCTGAACATCTTCTTTTAGAATATATGGCTCACTCTCCGCACCTGTCATAAAGTACATGGAAATTAAAACAAACATAAAAGTAAATATAGTTACTAGACCTCCTAGCCAAAACCCAATACTCTTTATGATATTTTTTCCTCCATATATCATAGCTCTTATGCCTATTGCTAGCAGTAATACTAATACTACGATCAACATAAATATCCCCCTAACTATATTTATAGACTTTTACTAAAATATAGTTAGTACTTTCCATAATATTACTAGAAATAGATAAAACTCCTCATGAAAAGGAGTTTTATCCTATTTTTTTCTGAATTAATGGGTTATAACGCTTACCATGTGCTAACTTCTTCGTTTTTTTACTAGATTTTTTTCGAATAACAGTATTCGCCTGAAAAGCATAGTCCCTCATCTCTTGCATTCTTCCTTCAGTTACCATTCTATTTATTTCAACATTCATCATAAATTCCTCCTTTGTTTTCTTACTTCTATCATATACACTTTGAATCATTTCAACCTCGGGACCGCGACCGATTTTTAAGCACAAAAAATCCCTACTATCACTGTAGGGATTTTCGGTCTAGAGACTGATACCAAGTTTTATTACATATTCTCTGCTGGAATCTGCTGTTGTACAGGAGTTTTTTTTCCATGCCATGATTGCTGGATGATAAACATGCCTACTACAAAGACTAATAATACGGCACATACAATATATAATACTTGGAAGTTAAACATTGCTACGATCATGCCAAGTACGTAAGATCCTGTAGCAATTCCTATGTCCCAAAAAATATAGAAGGTAGCTGTGGAATGACCGCTTCTACCGGGACCACCAGCTTGGATACACATCGTTTGAAAACTAGGGAGTAAAGAACCACTACCAAGACCAATGACCCCGGCAGCTATTAAGAATAACCAAGCAGAATCACCAGAGAAACTTAGCATAACTAATCCAATACTAAAAATTAATAAGCATGGAATAATAACATATTTTGGTCCTTTCACATCAAATAATTGACCAAATGAGGGTCTTGCTAAAATCATTACTATTGCAAAGACGACAAAGAAGTAGCTTGCGACATGGGCTAAACCACTTGCATTCGCAAAAACACTTACATAAGAAAGAATACTCGAATAAGCTATTCCCACAAATAAACTAATGAAGGCAATGGGTAATGCCCTCACTTCTATTAAAGATTGAATAGAAAATTTCTTTTTCACGTTGCTAAATGGATTACTAGTGACATGTGGAACTTTCACTTGTACAGAACAAAGGACACCAATTACAGCGACAAAACTAATAATCATGAATAACATTTTATAGGAAACAAACTGAATTAAGGTTAAACCTAAGAATGGGCCGACTACCATCGCGATATTGGTTGCCATAGCAAAATAACCTAAACCTGCTCCTTTTCTTGCATTCGGTACTACATCTGCTGCAATTGCACTAGCAACCGTAGTTAACACTCCAAATGATAACCCATGTATAAAACGAAGAACCATAATACCAGTGAAACTTTCAATGAAAAAATAAAAAAACATGGTGCCTGTAAACAAGCCCGTGCTCCATAGTAACGTTCTCTTCTTACCAAACTTTTCAATAATCCCTCCTGAGATTGGCCTCATGATAATAGCTGCAATTAACATGATTGTTACAACTAAACCACCCTGTGCTTCTGTACCCCCTAAATCCTCTATAACGTATATTGGTAGTGTTGTAAGTAATGTATAAAACCCAATAAACACAATGAATTGTATCAATGAGATATTGATAAAATCCTTTGTCCAAATCTTATTTTGATTACTCATGTTGTACGTTCCCCTTTATTCTAATTTCTGTAGTAAATTCAATAATGTTTCTTTTTCTTCCGTCGTTAAATTAGCTAGCATTACGACTTCATGCTCCGACACAGTCTCTTCAATTTCTTTATATTTCTTCTTTGCTTCATCTGTTAAGTCAATATACCGCTCACGTTTATCTTGACCTGCAACACGACTTATCCATCCATTTTCTTCCATACGCTTGACCGTACGGGTGATCGTAGGAGCATTTACAAGAAAGTAATTCATAATTTCTGATTGCGTTTTAACGCCATTTTTATACAAATAGTACATTATTGACCATTGTGCATTATAAAGACCGTGCTTTTGCAGTTGCTCATTTAAATGTTTATTAATATAACGAACTCGTTGATTCAATAAGTGAAGTAAATCCTGGTTTAACATCATGCACCTCCATTACTTACCTAGGTAAGTATTTTGCATAATAAATATCTTATACCAGAATACCGAGATTGTACAGATAATCTTCATTAATTTTTACGTATTATGGTGACAAAACAATAATTCCATACCCCTGTTATTTTTCAACAAAACTAGTTCTTTTTCTCAACAGAATATGACAAACTTTCCTGAGTGAATCTGATATTATGGTGAAAATAATGAAATAATAGAGTTGGGAGAGGCGACATGGAGAGAATCTTTGGACCTTTTAGATTGAATACAGACTTTTCGGATAAAAGACAATCGATTATTGCAGAACTACAACAAGATGATCTTTGTTTCTATCGTTTTATCGGTGGTAATCCTAGCGAAACACAAGAATTGGGTGTGAAGCTAAAGAACTTGAGAGAAAGAAAACCACTGCTCATTGGCGTCTTTCGCTTTCCATTCCGTTTTGAAGGCAAAAGAAGACAAATGACAGCAAAAGAGCAGTATTATGTCATGCGTGATTACTGTGATGCAGTTATCTTTTTTGATAGTGATGGATTGATGGAAACTATAGATCCAAATACCCCTATCCATGAAGCTAGGCAAGCTTTTGATAAAATTGAGGAAAAATCTATGCAAACGCTACGAGAAATGGTCGACGAAACTGGTAAGATCAATATTGACTACCAAGATATTAAAACTTTTATTAATAGGAATCGCGGACCATTATTTGTACATACAATCGAGGGAAGAAATTTTGATGAGCCCTTAAAATATATGATTGCCACACCATATCTACCCAACGACTTCACAGAGGCTGAACAGTTAATTATCAATATCGGCTACACTAGAGAGGTTGATATGGAAGCATTTAGGCAAATAAACTTAAGGCTTAATGACTTATTCGACAAAGCAGAGCTATTTAAAATTGGCTCCTATTTTATAGATGAGCCTGGTCAGCGGTTTAAAATTACATTACTAGTAAATGGAATACAGGATCCTATAGAGACACCAATTCTTTCGGATAAAAAACCATCCATAAAATATAAAAACTTCATTAGAAAATGGTTAGCTGAAACTCGTTAAAAAATGCTTATGAATTCTTCTCTTACCTTGTTTACATTTTTTATCTACATTCGTTTAAACTAAGGTCAAGGAGGGATTCTAATGGCAAAAGACAAAAAGAAAAAACATAAAACTAAAAAAGAATTAAATGAGATGAAGGGTAAAGAAAGATATCCCAAAAACAGACAATAAACTTACAGGGCAGTACTCTCCAAAAAGGAGGTTACTGTCCTTTTTTTATGTTTAATTTCATTTCGACAAATTTTGTAGTTCAGGAGAGGGTTATCTTTATTTATATGATATAATTTAGAAAAATTAAGATTCATTTTAAAAGGAGATGGGTCATGGTCCAGCAAGTCAGTGAATTTTTTGAGGATTTCGGCATGTTAGGAATGTTCATTCATTCCTTTATTGATGCAATTATTTTCCCAATACCTGCATTTTTCACCCAAGTATCTTTGAGTATGTTAACACCAGAGAACGCTCTATGGTTGGCTACCATTGGTTATATTGCATGTCTAATGGGAACTCCACTTGGATATTTGATTGGAAAAAAATTCGGTGAACCTGTCTTGCATAGGTTTCTTAAGAAAAAGTGGGTGGATAAAACCACTGAATCCTTTAATAAAAACGGTGAAGCAGCCATTTTAATAGGTGCCTTTACTCCAATTCCTTTTAAAGTATTTACTATCCTTTCCGGAGCTTTTCACTATTCACTTTGGAAATTAATTGGCTATGCAGCAATCGGAAGAGCTGTTAAATTTTATATAGTCGGAATAGCCTTTTATCTGTACGGACAAGCTTCAGAAGAATTTGTCACCAACTATCTTTCGTATATTATGGGCGGAATTGCAATTATCTTATTGGGCTACTTCTATATAAAAAGAAAATACCATCAGAAAAGAAATCGTAATATAGAAAACAAAGAAAGTGTTGTTAGTTAAAAAATAAGAGCTGAGTAATTCAACTCTTATTTTTTTGTTTATCTAAACATCAATTGTAAAATATAGCTGATCTGCTTCCTTGTCCCATTCAACGCCTATTTCTACGGTTTTCCCTTCACTATTAGAAACGGCAAAACTAGGATGTCCATGTTCACCAGCATTTTCTAACTGTTCTTCAAATGGCTTTGTGACATCTTCATCTAGTAGTTCATTGAGTCGTTTTATCATTTCTTCATGGGTTAGTTTTTCCATCACTATTCTCCTATATCTCGTGTAAAAATGACGTCAGAGTTTACCGTTTTTACCTGCTTCCTCCGCTAATTGGTCCAATGACTTCACTTTACCATGCGGATTCTGTGCATTCTTTTTTGAGCGCTTTTCTCTTTCCTTTTCTCTATTAGAACGGGTCATGATCACACTCTCCTTTATTAACTATAATTTAATTGCTTTGTTTATTTGCTCTAGCCTTTTTCGCCTTTTCTTTATGTGCTTGATTAGCCTTTGCACTGCCGAATTCCGTTGAGAACTCTGTATCCTGTTTGCTTGAATCAAAACCTTGTTTATTTTTTTGATCTGGTCGACTTTTCTTGGATCGTTTTGCCATACGTACTTCCCTCCTTTATCCTTAGTATGGAGAAGCACATTTGAAATATGCTTTTTGTGCAATAAAAAAGTAAGGGGATTAACGTCCCCCACTTACTTTTACTCACCCAAGATTTCTCTTGTCTTATTTAATATTTCTTCATCCTTCAACCTAAATTTAAACTCTACTCTTCTAGAAGCTTCTGCACTGTACTCTCCCGTTTCATCCTCGCGGAAATCCGTATACGATTTACTATTTACCGTCAACTTTTCTTGTAAATGCTCTTGGATATTTTCATATGGAAAATCATCACTTAGAATATAGGAAGCAACACTATAGGCTCTATTCTGAGCAAGTTCAAGGTTATACAAATAACTCCCACTTCGATCGGTATGGCCTTCTATTATAATCTCCGCTACATACTCTTCGTAACCGCTCCCCAATAATACATCTAAATATTTAGGTATGAATTCATCTAAAAACTGATATGACTCTGGTTTTAATTTTGCTTGATCAAATTCAAAAAGAATATCCGTATTAAAAATAATAGCACCTGTTTTTTCATCGACAGTAATGCCTGTTGAGGAATCGTTAAATTCCTCTTTGAGATCATTTACAATGTTAACCCTTACTCCCATAATTTGGTCAATTGTTCGCTTCATCTCTTCAATTTGAAAAGACTTAATAACCATCATTACGATAAAAATTAATATAAAACATAATAAAATAATCGTTAATACATCTGTAAAGGATGGCCAAAAGTGCCCCTCATCACTTTCCCGCTTAAAGAGCCTTTGATATTTAGTATCCATTTTGATTCATCCCTATCCCAGGAGGCCTTGATGGACCTTGTTGACTTACAACACTGAGTTGCCTGATTAAGGCTTGCATTTCCCTACCCAATTCTTGGAGCATCTGCTGTGTGTACTGTGAATTACTTTGTTGGATTTGTTCTGTTATTCTTCGTATTTCCATAAATTCGCGTTTCATATTTTCATTAGTCTGATCCATCGAACTAGATATATTTCGAACGACCTGATCTAACCGATTTCCAAAAGTTCCTTCTAAACTAGACACATAACTGGAAAGTGTATCTTTTAACATGGTAACACTTGTTTCCATCTGATTTTCGCGGTAATTAAACGATTGGTTCATTTGATTTATTTTTGAATCGATTTCCTGCATCAGTTGATTATTTTTGATACTAACCTGTTCAAACGTCTTCGTAGCAGCCCGTAAGTTTCTTTCAAATGCCATAGATTCTGTCGTATGTTCTTTTAAATGATTACCAAATGTTCGATTAAAATGTTTTAATTCTTCAAAACGGTCCGTTAATAGCTGTTTGTACTCCATCTGGGTCTGATTAATTATCTGTAATGCCTCTGGTAAATCAGTGATGCATTCACCTAAGCGATCGAACTCTCTTGATAATTCCGCTAGGTACGATGTAATACTAGTAAGTTTTGCTGATAAATCACTGCCGAATATTTGCTTAAATTCTCTATTATGATTCTCCATTTTATTAACTAATAAATTGCTTTGCTGTAGAATCTTCCCAAATGAATCTTGAACAGATTGTTGACCTTGTAATATAGAAGAAGTAAATTCTTTTAAGTCAGAAACAACATGTTCAAATCGCTGTAACGTCGCTTTCTGAGTCTCGGATGCATTCTTTACCTTTTCATACGTACCCTCTACTGTTTGAACTAAACGTTCATTCTTCTCATCAACCCGTTTAAAATAAGTAAATAGAGAATCAAAGTTCTCGTTTAACCGTGAAGTTCCTTCTCCGAATCCGTCTGTAACTTCTTTCATTTGATCGAACAAGCTATGAAATTCTTCCAGGTTCTTTGAAAGCCCATCATTAAAATGAGATAAATCTCTAGCTGACTGCTGTAATCCAGTTGTATATTCTTGAAAACCTTCAAAAGCTTGTTCAATACTTCCTAAAGATTGCTGATTCGACTCTTGTAAATTCTTTATCGATTGATTTATCATTTCAGAAACATGAATCAATTTACTTAAGTTATTATCCTCTCTACCCTCTAGGTTAGACTCTACTTCTAACATAATATCGGTTAACATATGTTCTGTATTCAAGGTTTTTAATAAAATGGTCATAATCAGCGAGAATCCCATTCCAGCTATACTAGTGTAAAAAGCGACATCTATTCCCGCTAGAACGGATGCAATATTCTCCACTAATTGATCACCAGTAGCACTAATACTTCCTAATGAAATGGTTAATCCAATAAATGTACCTAATACACCTATTAAAATAAAGACAGATACTGTCACCTGTATCATCTTTATAAGACTAACTACTGGAATTCCAAATACTTTCCAACTAGAAAACTTCGATTGTACATATGTTTCTACTGTAACTGAATCCTCCTGTTGTTTTTTTTCATATTCTTTTTGGAATGTTTGAAGGGGTTCGACATCCATTCGGCCGGTTTCACTTATATAGTTACGTAATTTCTTTAGTTTACTGTACAACATAAAATGAACGACTAATGCGATGATAAATCCAACTATAAGAGCCATAAATATAAGCTCAATAAACGGACTTGCAAGAATTGCCTCCGCCTTTTCCTCACTAGTAAAAATCTCTAATAGAAATTGCACCACTTATTACCGCTCCCCACTAAAAAGATTCGACCAAATAATGCTATAATCCATCCTATTCTTAACTTGGCCAATTCATGAGTAGTGGATTGTGTGCTATCGATTTTGATTGAAGAAAAGCTTAATAAGAAACTTTTATTCCCTGATAATATTAAATTATTAGACTCTTCTATTCATTCAGGGAATAATTTTGTTATACTATTTCATAGTTGGCCATTTAAATATACAGGAGGACACCATGAAAGCAATTGTTATTGGTTTATTTGGGGCACTATTTTTCTCGGTCACTTTTGTTTTAAACCGTTCGATGGATTTAGAAGGAGGAAGCTGGGTCTGGAGTGCTTCGCTCCGATTTATTTTTATGTTACCTATTCTGTTTATAATTGTAGGGTATAAACAAAACGTAAAGCCTGTTATAACTCATATAAAACGTACCCCTGTTCCTTGGTTGATTTGGAGTATAGTAGGATTTGGACTGTTTTATGCGCCATTAACCTTTGCTAGTTCATATGGCCCCGGCTGGCTAGTAGCAGCTACCTTTCAATTAACAATTGTAGCAGGGAGCCTTCTTGTTCCTTTTATCACTAAAAGTCAGAAACAAATACTCCCCCTACAAAGTATTTTATTTTCTGTGATTATCTTAATTGGTATAGGTATGATGCAGGTTGATCACGCAACGGAAGTCCCGATGATTAATGTAATCCTCACAATAGTTCCACTGATCATTTCAGCTTTTGCTTATCCGCTAGGTAACCGAAAAATGATGCAACTAGTTAATGGGGATTTAAATACATTTCAGCGAATACTTGGAATGACTATAGCTTCCATGCCCTTTTGGTTGGCTCTATCCATTTATGGACTCATGTTCCATGGATTTCCAAGCTCTAGTCAAATCATCCAAACGTTGATTGTTGCTATTTCTTCCGGAATTATCGCAACAGCATTATTTTTCTATGCTACTGAATTGGTTCAATATGATAATCGTAAACTTGCTGGTGTTGAAGCAACACAATCAGGAGAAGTAATCTTTGCCTTAATAGGGGAAATAATTATTCTAAGTGCCCCTATTCCTAGCCTTGTTTCACTTATTGGTACCTTACTAGTCATAATAGGTATGTTATTACATAGCCTAAAATGAAAAGTCCTCTTCAAATACTTCAAAAAAAAAAACAATCTCGTTATATGTAAAATAGCAAACGAGATTGTTTTTTTCCTAATCACGCAATTTAACTGGCGTGCAAACTGCATATAAGTTTTCGTTTGAAGCAGACATATTTACTTCTATAACTTTATAGCCATTTGTACAAGCCTTATGTTCATTGTTGATTATTGATTTAAGATTTCCCATTTAAACTCACCCTTCCATGCCCCTTATTCACACAGAAGTTAGTATATGTACTAATTTGAAAAATGTGCACTATTCCATTTTGTATTCTGTTCACTTTAATATTTTTCATCCGGATTTACCAACATCTCCAGTAATTCTTCTGCTGGAACAAGTTTATCACCTCCACCCTGGGCGATCGAATCACTTCCACCGCCTTTTCCGTTAATAGTAGGTAGAATTGACTTCACCAAATGATTCATACTTAAAGACACATCACTCCCCCTTGCACATACCAGTTGAAGTTTTTCCTCTGTTTCATTGACAAACAAAACTATTCCCCTATTCGTACGAGCTGTAATATATTTTGCAAGCTGTTGGATTTCAGTAATAGAACGATTATGGAACTTATCTTTTATTAAATAGTTACCATCTAGGTGCAACACTTTTTCTATGTAGGAATTCGCTTCATATTCAATTATTTGGTTCTTTAATTCGAAAATTGTTTTTTCTAAATCCTTTGTTTGTTCTAATAACCTCTTTGTTGTATCTTCTAGCTGTTCTTGAGGCGCACTTAGCAGGGTTGTTAGTTTTTGAATTACTAGATGTTTCTCATGAAGCTGTTGTCGAACTCTCCTTCCACAAACAAAGTATAACCGGATATGACTTTTTTGCTTTTCCCAATGCAAAATTTCAATCGAACCGACTTGTCCAGTGGATTTAGGATGTGTACCACCACAACCGTTATAATCAAAATCTGGAATGATGACTAGTCGAATATTTTCTGAAACGGCAAGTTCTTTACGCAGCTTATAGTTAGCTAGTTCTTCTTCTGTCACCCATCTAGTTTCAATTGGTCGATTTTCAATGATAATGAGGTTTGCTATTTTCTCTACTTCAATTGCTCTTTCTTCAGATAGTTGATCGGTTGCTAAATCAATGGAGCATATCTCTTTTCCTAAATGAAAACTTACTGTCTTTATACCGAACTCTTCTTCAAAGGCTGCAGTTAATATATGTTGTCCCGCATGCTGCTGCATATGATCCATTCTTCTGTCCCAATTAATTTCTCCTACACATTCTTTACTTGCATCAATTTCTTCACTTAGATAGTGTCTTATTTCACCATCTATTTCCTCCACATTAAAAACTTGTACATTATTCAATGTTCCGGTGTCATGAGGTTGTCCACCTCCAGTGGGATAAAATGCTGTTTGATCTAAGACAACATAGAATTGTCCCGCTTCATCTTTACCTGAATGAAGGACATTTGCTGTGAAGCGTCCTAAGTATTGATCTTGGTAATATAATTTTTCTGTTGTCACTTTTCACTTCCACCTCTAAACATCTTATTATTTCCTTCTACTATACCCTTCTAGGTAGCGAATGAAAAGATTGTTCGTGATTAAACAACAAAAAAGCAACCTATTTTCGGTTGCTTTTTTGAGTGGACAACATATGTAGTAATATGTGATTTAATTATTCTTGATCCTCTGCTAAAAGTGCATCGTATGCCTCGGAAACCTTTTCGAATTCTTCTTCCGTTTCAATTGCTTCTAATTCACCATCTTCATCTATTTTGAGGAAAAAGATATCAATATCATCATCGTTACCTTCCTCTAAGTCTTCTGTAAAGCTGACAGCTATATAATCTGTTCCTTGCAAGGTAACCTTAGCTAACACTTCAACTTCCTGTTCTTCATTTGTTTCATCACTTATCGTGAATACTTCTCCTACTTCAATTGGATCCATTTGTACTGCCTCCTATTTGTTTTCGAGTTAGGTAAATCTAGTAGTCAAATTCAATAACCTTATCTTTACCAATTCATCATTTTATAATCCCGCTTTAATTCTGAGCATTCTTGCTAATGTTCACTTGATGTGGATAAGGAATCTCAATTCCATTTTGATCAAATGCTTCTTTTATAGCCTTACGTAAGTTACGTTCAACGGCAAACTGTTCTCCATTTTTTGTTTTTCCAATTACTCGAAGAACGACTTCAGATGAACCAAAGGCTTGAACACCAATCACATCTGGTCCTTCTACTATTGTTTCATCTTCAGATGCTATCTGCTCGCATACTTGTTGTAAAATTTGTGTAGCTTTGTCTATATCATTATCATAGGAAATCCCAATATCTACTAATGCACGCATATTTCCTCGGGAATGATTACTAACATTTGTAATTTCACGGTTTGGCACATAATGTAGTGTGCCATCGAATCCTCTTAATTTTGTCGTACGAAGACCAACTTCTTCCACTACTCCATCTTTACCAGCTACAGTAACATAATCCCCAACATCTATTTGTTGTTCTAAAAGAATAAAAAAGCCAGTCACAACATCGCTTACTAATCCTTGCGCACCAAAACCAATAGCAAGCCCTACAATACCCGCTCCAGCAAGTAAAGTAGTGATGTCAAAATTAAATATAGAAAATACAAATCCTGCAAAGATAAATAGCAGGAAATAAGCAAAAATGTTTTTAGAAATCGATTCTAGTGTTTTAGCTCTTCCTGTAGACATTTCACTTTGTTTACGATTAAATATTCTTCCAATTGCACGGTTACCAATGGATTTGACTATAAAATAAAGAATGAGAATAGCAATTAATCGTAATGCAATTTCTCCTACATTCATCATTAATTCTGTCCAATCAATATCGTCGATCCAATCTAGCATACTTTCACCTCTAGTATTCTAATCTAGTAATCTTAAAACAGATTACAATTTGAGTATTGCCTAAATCTACCAAACTTAAACATAGTATGTCAATCTATATCCTTTTGTCGAACAAGCTAGAGTGCTAGGGATTCTTCCTAGCACTTAGTCGTTTTATATCGTTGGAAAATATTGTTCATATTTCGGATTTGTGTAATATGGTGGTCTTGGGCCTACCATCGGAAGTTGAAATTCGTTATCCTGATAGGTAACCACCACTTTTAATTTGGATACATCCAGGAGTAGTAACTTAATCTCTGGGTTGTAATAATAATTCATTAATATGTCTCCCTTCATTTTCTTCCTGATATCCTATTCTAATCAACGAAATAATGGGACTGTCGCACGCTTTCGCCCAGAACGAATATAGTAACTATGAACGAAGAGGAGGATACCAGATGTCAAAGAATAATTCAGAAAATAGCGGATACCCTATGTACCCAAACTACGGTAAGGTAACACAATATCGAGAAGTTCCAGTAACAGTACCAGAACAAAGGCAATATCGCCAGCCCGGTATTGAAAGCTTAATGGTTCCCCAACCAATTATTGAAAACCCTAATTACCAAGGAAGTAGAAAATTAGAAGGAAAAATTGCCTTAATTACTGGAGGAGACAGTGGAATAGGCGCAGCCGCTGCCATTGCGTTTGCTAAAGAGGGAGCAGACGTGGCTATTTCTTACTTAGATGAGCATGAAGATGCTAATCGAACGAAGAAAAGAATTGAGGAACTAGGAAGACAGTGCCTTCTATTGCCAGGCAATCTTCGTGAAAAAAAACAGTGTACGGAGATTGTAAAGAAAACGATAGATACTTACGGCCAATTGCATATCCTTTGTAACCATGTTGGTATCCAGTTCCAACAATTAAGTCTACTTGATATATCCGATGAACAATTTGATGATACTTTCAAAGTTAACGTATACTCCCATTTCTATACTACACGAGAAGCTCTGAAGTATATGAAGGCAGGTAGTTCGATTATCAATACAGCATCCGTAGTCACCTTTGAAGGAAATGACCAGTTAATTGATTATACAGCTACAAAGGGAGCAAATGTTGGCTTTACACGTGCACTTGCAAGGAATTTAGCGGGTAAAGGAATTCGTGTGAATGCCATTGCACCAGGGCGGATTTGGACTCCCCTTATACCTTCCAGTTTTTCTGCAGACCAAGTTACCCAAGTTAACAATCTAATGAATCGTCAAGGGCAACCATTTGAAGTTGCTCCAACGTTTGTATACCTTGCATCGGATGATTCGCGATTTGTAACCGGCCAAGTGCTACATGTTAATGGTGGAGAAATTTTCGGATAGAAGCTAGCAAAAATGCCTAGCATTCTAGGCATTTTGATTCCATTGCTTCTCCCATTGCTTACTGACTGATTCTACAAGTTCTTCTACTGAACAATTAAGAATTTTAACTGGTATATTTACTTGAGATGGTAGTAATCCTTTATTCATTTTATTTAACGTTCTCTTCAAAGAGCTACTACGGTTAATTATTAAATTCGGATCTTTTGTAAATAGTCCCAGATATGTTTGCCCACCGAATTGTACAAAATCAATATCTTCAATTTCTTCCCACTTGACTAGTCCAGGTGAAATAAAGGAAGATTGATCTGTTACGCCATCACTGTTAATGATTAGTGCTGGTTTTAAGTTAATCATGCTTTTCACCCAATAAATCATGCAAAAACCAAAAAATAGAGTTGAGATTCCTCCGATAATGAGAAATTTCAAGCTATCCACACCACTTTCCGACAAGCCAATCCCAATAAGCAGAACACCTAAAGCTACAAAGAGAAGACTTCCAATTCCATATAAAATCATTTTACCCTTTTTGGGGTATATTACTAACTCATTCATTTGATTCCCCCCTTTTATTCTCTTACACTAGTATATCCTTCGAACTAGATGGAACAAGGGTAAAAAGTCCTTTTCCATACAGGGAAATATATTTAAAATTTGATAATTAGATAACTATCTTATATGATATTAACAAACAAGTATAGGGGGTATTGGATGGCCTCAGAGAAAGAAGAAGACATTATTAATTCAAAAGAAATAGTAGAGCACTTTTACTCTCCTGTAGTAGAAGCTATTGCTCTCCTCTCCTCTTTCGTAAATCCAAGTCAACATGAGTTTGCTACCACAACACATGAGCAATTGATGAAGGAAATACCATTGGAGTCCAAGGAATTTATTCGAGAATGGCAAAAGTATTCGAACAGCGATTTTTTAGATTTTTTTAATTTGTTTCTCCCAGTTCCATACTTTAGGGATATCGAACAATTTGTACATAAACTAGATTTGCTACCGAACGAAGAATTTATGTATCACTTCTTTGGTGAGGAAATTCCTCTAGTACAGGTAAAGGAATTGATTAGCTCACCTCCTTCCGTAGATTCATTTGAGCCACATAACTTATGGGAGACAACGGACCAACGCCGTTTTATCAAAGCATTTTTCTCTAATATCGAAAGTTATCGAAAGATTTTATCTCAACTCTTGATACATATCGCTAATTCAAATGCTTTTCAGTATGGCGTCACGGAGAACAAAGAAACCATAGAAAAGTCATTAGAGAATATAAAAACTTTACAAATGAAACCACTGAATCTTGCCCAATATGTAATGGGAAAGACGTTCAAACGTACTAGCCTTTATAAAATGTATTACTTTATTCCGTCATATTTTTTCACTCCACATCGGATACGTATATTCAATCAGGATATATGTATTGTCATCTATGGCTGTGCGGATCCTATATCAGATACTAGAGAAACTAGTGCGGAGTTAGAGCTAAAGTTAAAAGCCCTATCTGATCGGAATCGCTTGCTTATGCTAAGAATGCTTTCTGGAAAGAGAGAATATGGTGCTAGACTGGCAGAGTATTTAGGCATAACAACTGCAACTGTTTCCCATCATTTAGAGATATTAAAAAAGGCAGGATATATTAAAGAGGAAAAGGTAGGCAATATTAAATACTTTACTTGCGATATCGAATCTACAAAAGAAATATTTGATAGTCTTACTAATTTTGTCCTGATTGATAAAGCATAAGGAGAGCCCTTTAAAAAGTAAGTAGTTCAGTTTTTGTGGAGAAACTGTAGAAAAAGAATATCAATTTTAAGACCAAATCACATAATGATTTGGTCTTTTATTTTTGTTGATAAGTCAATGTTTTTAATGAAAATAAGTATAAAATAGCAACTAAAATCACATACTAAATAACAGAGTGACAATAACTATTGTCAAGTATAAAATTGAGGTGTTAAAATAGGTGTTAATTACTATGCTATTTCTACTATCTTTTAAAGGAGTGAAGTAAGGATGCAGTTTATAAAACCTAAAAACAATAACGCTGACAAAGTTGATTGGTTAATCTCTGAACAAGTCCGAGAGATAGTGAAGAACTATGCTGAATACTGTGAGTATAGCGAAAGCGAAGTAGTGGATATGTTCTTAAAAAACCTTCTAAAAGACGAAGATTTCCTTAAATGGATTGATGGGATTAGACACAATAAAAGAATGTTAAGGAAAATGGGTTTAGGGGAAGTTTTGGAGGTTGAAAAACTTGGCTAAATTGCAACGATTGGCGACAAAAGAAGACGGCATCGTTGTTATTCATAATCCTGTAAGCGAAGAAGATTTGAATGACAGAAAGATACAGTATCAAATTCTTTCTGATAAGCGATTTGCGTTCCGCTATAACCATATGTTGTTTCTTCCCATTGAATTTACTTGGAATGGAAATACACATACAATCCAATACAACTTCTGTACTAACCCTTTTTGTAAATGGTGTGGTAAGGAACAAGCCACTTTAAAGGGAAAAAGTAAGCGATATAGACTTAGTGGAACTAAAAGTAAAAAATCGCTTGTATGTAATCCAGACGTTATCAACCCCGATAGAGGTATGACATTAAACTGTAATTCAATAACTGTTTCGAATTGGTCAGTTGCCGAAGAAATTTCAAGGCTAATTCGTGTCAATCAAACTCAAGAAGTTGAGCCTGATTACAATTTTCATAAGGATGGTTGTACTGCGAGAAATTTGACACCATTTGAATCTCCTAAAGGCTTTTATAAACAAGGTAAAACCTTGAATAATTCTCAAAGATGGCAATGCAAAGTATGTAAAAAAAAGACAAGCATTCTACCAAACAAGCGACAATCCACAACCTATCGTCAGAAGAGAAATGATATTCTCCCGTTGTTTGCGAAATTGCTGTTAAACAAAATGCCAATCAGTCGTACTTGCGATATATTAGAAATCGGTGTCGGCACTTATTATCAAAAGTTAGAATGGCTGTACCGTTGTTGTTTAGAGTTTTTAGAGAAATATGAAACAACTCCTTTGGCTAATATATCATTTAAAGAAATGTGGCTAAATACCGATAAAATGCACTATAACCTTAATAATGTTCGCAAGAAAGGGCAAGGTGGTCAAAAGTATTTTGGCTTTGAAGACAGCCAAGTACAGACATATGTAGTTGTATCAACAGATGCACTCTCACGATATGTGTTTCGGTCTGACGTTGCTTATGATTGGGAAATGACAGTAGAAGATTTAAAATACGATACTGTCATATATAAAGAAGACCATTTGAATGATTTCAGCAAGAAGAATAATCGTTTGGACTTTTCATATTACCCACAAGAACCGTCACCAAATGATACCCAAAAGCCACACGAATATCGAACAGAGTTAAATGATTTCAATAAAAGAATGCAGTATGTCGATGGTCTTCACGTCAATCCCACCTATACGACAATCGCTCATTATTGGCTCATAAAACAAATGGTTAAAACAAGAGAATGGAGAATGATAAGCGATAACGATTCTTCTATCATAACTGCATTTTTTAGAGTGTTCTCAAAGGAAGTAAGGCTGTCTGATGCCCACCATTTTCTATGTTTGCTTGAAAAGAACAAGAGTAGAAAGCAATGTTTAGAAGAATTCGATGATGCGAAAGCCGATTTATTGGATTGGGGCTTTCATAGAGGATACGAAACGAAGAACTTGCGTAAATTGGCTTATTTTTCATTAAAGGAACTATTTGAAACGCATAAATTTCATACTGAAATTAAAACAGACAAACAATCCTTCAATGTTTGGGCTAAAAGTCCAATTACACACCCATTAGCATCGAAAGATAAAGGGTTTCATAAAGTGGATTGTACAACTGATTTATCTTCTCTTGAACCGAAAGAAATAGCCAAAATGATAATGAATGTGAATGACAATGCTACCAATAGTTTTATCCAACAAATTCGCAGAAGGCTATCCATCCTTGAAAGACCTTTGATGACTGCAAGGGGCGATGGAAAGAGTTATATATATGCCAATTTCAATCCTAAGTATGCTCAATACGCACTGACCATTCTAAGAACATTCTACAACTTTTGTGAGACTTATAAATCTGCCGATGGCAAAGAACTTACTCCAGCCCAACGGTTAGGCATAACCGACAAAGTGTTTGACTTAAAAGACATTATTTATCTTAGGTAGTGTTCGTCTGAATATTACGAACAAATTTTTAAGGATTTTGGAATTATATGTTAAACTGAATGTATAGATTACTTTAAAAGTAGATTGATGTGAAATAAGTAATTAAGGGGTGATAGAATGCTTAAATGTTTTAGTCGGAAAGGGAAATTTCTCTTGTTTTTAACCATCCTACTTGTAGTTTTATCAGGATGCGGAAATACTCAAGGGAATAGGCAATCAGAAACAATAGGTAATCCTACTCCAAAGGACTTTCTTGAGGATGGTAATGCAGACATTTTTGTTTTAGATGGCATCGTCTATTCTAATGTTGAAGACGTAGATTGGGTAAAAGAATCGGATTATACAATAGGTGAAGAGGTTGGAGAAATTACAAAGCAATCTGACAAAGCAAATGAATTTGAAAATGGCACATCTAACAAACTGCCCGTTGGAACAAAAATATATGAAACTGATACACAAATCTATATTGCTATTGTAGATGTAGATGGGAAGGAAATACCATATCTAAAAATGCTTGAAGGATAGTAGAAAAATACTCGGTTGTAAATTTAAAACGCTTGAGATTATCTCAAGCGTTTTTGTGTGCTAAATATATTGTTATTTTGTTTGTTAATTAAGATTATTTTTAGTTAGTTATTTGTACTGTTTTTTCATATTTTCTCCACATTATCTGAACTACTTATTTAAAAAGACTCTCCTTTTTTGTTTATATAATCATTTATTACTTCCATGTGACTTCCAACTAATCTTTCTGGTAGTCGATGAGGATGGAAAAATTCAAACCGTAACGATTCTGACTCATCCACTTGTATATCCCCTTCAAATTCATCTGTATAATAAGCGGCTGTAACAACATAAAATTCATCGCCATTTTCTGCAACAATAAAATGTTCCTTGCCTGAATATACGTTGATTAAATGTAGGTTGCCAATCGTTAATCCTGTTTCTTCCTTCACCTCTCTTCTAGCGACTTCTTCAGTAGATTCACCTAATTCCATCAATCCGCCCGGTATGCCCCAAACCCCATGTGGAAACTTTCGTTGTTGTAATAAAATACGTCCCAGCTTATCTGTTATGATAACAACCGAACCTACAAATATTAATGGACGATGACCTACTATTTTTCTTAATTCCTCTATATACCCCAACTCGTTAGCCCCCTGCTATATTGATTTTAATGCTTCTTTAACCGCCCAAACTTGATGCTGATAGAAAAATAGTTTATCCATATCCTTCACATGAATCCATTCCATCTGATGGTCTTTTTCTATCGGATTTTGCAGTTTTTCCATTAAGCGTGCCCGGTAAAAATACCCATCACTTAAAATATATTCATCTTTGCTAGAAATAAAGTAGAAAAACGCCTGACCAATAAAAGGACCGACTTCAGCCTGAAACCCCGTTTCCTCTAACATTTCTCTTTCTATACACCCTTTCTCATTTTCGTTATTCTCAATGCCGCCACCAGGTAGAAAATGATATCCCTTGTTATGTACGGATAAAACTTTATCACCTGTTGCATTAAAGATAACTGCATAAGCACCTTTCCTGACTTGATAGTCCATATTTGTTATTTTATTTCCAAATATCGGTTTCATCTTCCCACCTCATTAATAATCAATAATGTATATTTTATAATTTTCTTATATTATAAATGCTAGAATTCCATTAGCAAGGATATATTTTCTGCTACTAAAGGAAAACGCCCCTCACCTTGGTACATTTCATTATTATTCAATAGCTATTCTCGTTTTTTCTAATTTATTTATAACCATACCCGAGATCGCGTCTAACTTAATTACCGCTTTACCATTTTTAGTTGTAAGTATTAGTTCATATATATAGATACCCTCATTTTGATTAAATTCCATCTCCATTACCGTCCCTTCAATGACGCTTTCTGCAATGTCAATTGCTTGAAGTTCAGATAACAGATTCGGATTCATGGCCTGATCCATTTTGTCACCCTCCTGTTTCGGAGTATTATCATCCGCCTTAGTCGATAAATCCCCTTGGTAGTCCTAACTATAATCATCCAACCTTACAGAAAGATAATAAGAAGATTAGAAAACGATGATAAAGAAATAAGAGGATAGTCCATTAAAAAGGACTATCCTCTCATTTACTTCTTCCCATCATTTAATTCCATTGCTTCTTCTGGACTAGACATAATGGTTGAACCTTTGTATCGCAATCCTACATCACGATCCGATTCAACTCGTCTACTCTTCTTTAGCTTTTTCTCTTGACGGTCTTTTCCCATCTAAGCACCTCCTAGTACTAAGATGGTTTTTGTAACATTTAATTATGCGTGTAAAAATAATCTTGACATAATCAGTTATTATAATACAATCATCTTATAAGATATATATCTAATATTAAGGGGTGGAGAAAATGAAGGACTCGATAATAAGCGTTACCGATGTGAAAAGAACTTATAAAACGGAAACTGGCTATATAAAGAAAAAGCGAAGACAAGTAGATGCCTTAAAGGGAATAACTTTCTCTGTTGAGAAGGGAGAAATTTTCGGCTTACTTGGACCTAACGGAGCAGGTAAAACAACCATGATAAAAATATTAACAACCATGCTTACTCCAACTTCTGGAAAGGTCTCTATATTGGGTTTCAATCCTGTGACAGAGATGAATTCACTTAGACCACACATTAACTTTATTCTAGGTGGAGAACGAAATCTGTATTGGAGACTTTCAGCGTATGACAATTTGGCCTATTTTGCTGACTTGTATAAACTACCTCGACACGAACAAAAACAAACAATCGATGATCTATTAGAATTAGTTGGCTTAACTGATGTTGCTCATCAAAGAGTAGAGACATTCTCAAAAGGTATGAAACAGCGGCTTCAAATTGCAAGAGGTTTAGTGAACAATCCAGAAATCTTATTTTTAGATGAACCTTCCATCGGGTTAGACCCTGTTAGTGCAAGGAAACTTCGTGAAATAATACAACATCTAAATGGTAAGGGGACAACGATATTACTAACGACACATTATATGTTCGAAGCAGACGAGCTTTGCGATCGAATAGCTTTTATTGATAAAGGAGAAATAGTGGATATTGATAGTCCTGAAAATATCAAACAAAAAACGGACAATGTTTCCATTATTGCTTTTACAGTTATTGGAGTAAATATGGAAAAGCTAAACGAGCTCTCTCGCTTACCAAACGTGCAACATGTCCAATCTTCGAAACAAGATTATCTAACTACTATCAAATTACATACACGTAGTCCACAATCCATTGTCCCACTTATTTATGATACGATGCCGGGATTCGTTATTCAGGATTTAACGATTACGAAGCCATCACTCGAGGATGTATATGTACAATTAATAGGAGGAAAAGTTTTATGATGAGAGCATTGTTTCAGACCATTCGGGTGCATATGGGCTTGTCCATGGCACGACCAATGTTTCAATTTATTATTTGGCTGTCACCACTTTTTCTAGCAACGATTGCTATTTTCATCTATAGTTCCGCTTCACCAGAGGAGATATTCCATTATGTGATTCTTGGTTCAGGTTTCATGGCATTATGGTCTTCCATCGTATTTTCATCAGCTAGCGATATTAATCGAGAACGATTTTATGGAACACTTGAAATCATCTTTGTTGCCCCTGTTCCATTTGTAGTTATACTAATTGGAAAGATTATAGGTAACACTGTCTGGGGATTCCTATCTATGGTCATCTCGTTTGTGTATCTAATGATAATTTTTCAAGTTGAGATTACGATTCCAAATCCCTTTGCCTTCGTCAGCGCTATAATATTAGTTTTGTTTGCTTTAATTGTTTTTTCATTCTTCCTCTCTCTTGCTTTCACTCTTTCCAGGCAAGCCGAGGCACTAATGAATTTTATTGAATATCCGATCTATTTAATCTGTGGATTTATGTTCCCAGTTACAATTCTACCTCTCTGGGTACAGCCACTTTCTTATGCTCTGCCCCCAACATGGGCTATTGAGCTGTTGCGTGTAGTTACAGTAGAAAATTCTACTTTTGAAAGCATCAAAATCCCTTTAACTGGACTCCTTATTACAACTATGATTTATGTAGCATTGGGCTATTCCTGTTATCGTGCAGTAGAAAGAAAGGCAAGAATTTCTGGGAAATTGGGGGTGTATTAAGTGGAAGGTATACTACGCTTTGCTCGACATAGTTTTTTATCATACAAGGCATTATTTGGTTGGCTAGATCCTAAGGTTTATATTCTAGTAATGGTCATGAATCCCATCAGCCAAATATTATTCTTTGCCGTACTAGTAAATTATGTCTATGATGGCGATGACCTAGTAGGATACATAGGTGCTAACGCATTAATTCTATGTGTCTTAAATTCTGTATTCGGTATAATGTCTATCATTACTTCCGATCGAAGAATGGGAACACTTCAGCTTGTTATGGCTACTCCTGTCAATAAGATAGGATTGTTTCTTTCCAGATCGCTTGCACATGTTCTGAACGGACTCTTTACCTCTGTATTAGGTTTAATCTTTGGAATGGTAATCTTTCAAATCACAATTCCTTTGGAAGCAATCCTTCCACTTATGACTGTTTGGATGGTATCCATTTTTGCTGCTTGTGGTCTAGGGTTAATCATTGGATGTTTCTCCCTATGGACCCCATCCATGCACCTACTAGCTAATTTGTTGGCAAGTAGCTTATTACTCCTAAGTGGAGCCAATTATCCGCAAAACATCATGCCTGATTGGCTATTATCTTTTGCTGATTTTGTTCCATTGACAAAAGGAGTAGAGCTAACAAAACAACTATTAAATGAAGGAAATTATTCTAATGTTATACCTTTATTGAGTGCTGAATTCATCTTAGGAATATGTTATTTTGTAATTAGTTTTCTTTTTCTAAAATATGCAGAGCACTTATCCAGAGTAAAAGGAACGATGGATCTAGATTAATTCAAATCAAATAAAGCCATGCACGTAATAACATGCATGGCTTTATTTTACTCCATACCTAAATAAATGATAATCGCATCTCGCAAGAACTTTGTCCCGCCCTTAACAACTTTGTCATAATAGGCAGTAAATCGTTCATCAGCAACATACATTTCCGCAAGCCCAGCATGTGCTTCCTTGGAATAATTTGGCCACGAATACATTAGCCACTCTTTATGTTTTGCTGCAAGCTTTTGGGATTCCTCTGATCCAGGGTCACCTGTTTCGTACGCTTTTTCCAGTAACATCATAATCTCATCCCCAAGTAATGTCATCGCATCATAATCTTCTTGGGACATTCCTCTTAATTTAGCATTACTTTCGTTTATGGTTTCCTCACCATATTTTTCACGGATTTCCTTTCCATATTTCTTCTCGTTATCTTCAATAAGTTTTTCTTTAAATCCTTCAAATTTTTCATTATCTTCCATAGATACTCCTCCTTCAATACTAGCAATCGTCTTCTCAACGGTTGCCATAATAGTGTCAAGACGGGCCCGTTTTTGCTTTAATTGTTCATAATGATTTTCTAGTGCTTCCTTTTGATTAAAGCCTGGTTGATGGATTAATTCCATAATATCTTCTAGGCTAACCTCTAGCTCTCTGTAGAATAATATCTGTTGTAAGAGGTCTACCTCTTTTTGGCCGTATATACGATAACCAGATGAATTAATTCTTGCCGGCTTTAACAGTCCAATTTGATCGTAATAACGAAGCGTGCGGCCGCTTACTCCGCTTATACGAGCGAGCTTGTTAACGGTATATTCCATACTATTCCCCTCCTGACAACTCCATCATAAACCTTTACGCAACGTAAAGGTCAAGGGTAAAATAAAAAGTTTGAAGTATTTTATAAAAAGCACTTCAAACTCATTAATAACTATACTTGATTCTCTTTAGGCTTTCCTGCATCTACCAAAACTTTGCTACCGATTAGAAAGAAGCTTGCAGCAAACATTAGAATTCCGGTACCGATTAATATCCATTCTATCGCTATGACATCAGCAATTGGCCCCAAAATTAACATCCCTAATGGCATCATAGAGGTGGAAATCATACCTACGACTCCAAACACCCTACCAAGATAATCGGGTTCCACCTTTTCTTGCAAAAGCGTTGTCGATGGGGTGCTAAATAGAGGCATCGTTACACCAGTAATTCCCATAAGCAATAAGTAAATACTAAAGCTAGGTATGACACCTAAACCAATCGTTAAAAAAGCAAACATAAAACTAGCTAATGTCATCGTATGGATTTTATTCTTAAACCCTCCCCATGAAGCAATCACAACTCCACCAATCATCATGCCTATTGAGAAAGCAACTTCAATAGCTGTTAATCGCCAAACATCATCACCAAAACTACGCGTTACTTGTAGTGGAGTTAAGAAAGAGGGTGCTGCAGCCAAGATAAAGAACAAGGCAAAGAAAAGAAAGAACTTCTTTAAGAAAGAATGATTTTTAATATAGAGGTACCCTTTCTTTAAATCCTCTAGATATGTTACAGGCTCTTCGGTTACTGCCTTCTCATGTTTGGGTATATGAAGAAATGTCAATAAAATTACAATTGCAATAGCAGCAGTTACTACATCAATAAAAAAGATTATCTCTATGGAAGCTAGCCCCAATAACGCACCACTCGCCATCGGTGCCAATAGCATTACAAGTGCTTGAATACTGCCATTAGCACCATTAACTTTTACAAGCTTATCCTCCGGTACAAACTGAGGTATAATTGCTCCAACTGCAGGAGTCTGTATCCCGGTACCTAGAGCACGCACAGCTGCAATTAAAAACATTAGCCATAATGATTCATACCCTATCATGAAAAGGATAGCTAAAATCAATGTTACAAACGCAATACAAGCATCCGAAATAATAATTAATTTCTTTCGGTCATAGCGATCTGCCCAAACCCCAGCAAATGGGGACAATATAAAAGTTGGAATAAATCCACATAAAATGTAAATTGTCATCATGCTGCCGGATTGCGTTTCTAAAACCACATACCACATAATGGCGTATTGTACTAAAGAAGAACCAAAAAGGGAAACGGATTGGCTACCAAGAAAAAGTATGCTATTACGTTTCCATTGATCCATCGTTGTATTCGTTTTTCCCACGAAGTCACGCCCATTTCCATTTATTTCTAACTAAGTAATTTATACACTAAAAGGGTGACGAATACAATGTCAAAAATAAAAATGATGACAGAAAAAAGGATAAGGAAGCATCCTTACCCTATGCTGCACCATATAATTGTTCCACTAACTTATTAATCTTAACGCTAATTATCATAAAACCTATCATAATTAACCCAGCAAAAATCCAACTACTAATTTTTAAATAGATAAGCATTTGTCCATATGCATCAGCACCATAAGTACTTAATAACCATGCTTTAAACGTGTTCTGAAATAAAATACGTATTACGAATAATAGAGTAAGCCATTGAAAACTAGAGAAGAGTTCCTTTCTATTATATAATGCTATACTATCTTTTCTCGCATATCCCATTAAATACGCATAATCGACAGCAAAATATAATGCTAGTGGTCTTTTAATAGCCATGGAAAGTATATACAATACGCCAAATCCAAATCCTAAATAAACTTGGTTCCATAACATAGATTCCGCTGTTGAAGATAGTAGATTAACTGTTGTTTCCAGAAGTAGAGAGCTGATAATGAATAAGCCTAATATATTAAACTGTCTCTCATTAACAAATCGGTAAATCGTGTAGATAAATCCTGGAACTGTTGATAGAATAATAGCCCAATAATCTCCAAGTAGTTCTCTTCCGTTCGTCCATATCACGTAAGGAATTACTGCATAACATAGGATATCTAATATCACTAGCTTTCTATTCAATTGGAATCACCTGCTTAATGCTATCCATATTCTCTTGGAAGTAGTATGACTGTGCTTTTCTCATAAAGTCAATAATTTCTGGTTCAAATTTATAAGCACCCATATCCTCATTTTTTTCCCATTTTATATTCCATACCTTCTGTGCAAGTTTCCAATCACCCTTGTACATAATATAAACTAGATTCAACCATCTCTTCGCTAAGTCTTGTGCAATTTGAGAAGAAGCTTCCACGTTAATATTTGCCTTAATATCTTTAATTAGTTCAACCCATTTTTGAGCTATCACATCGTCACTACCAAACTTCGGAAGTTGGTCTAGAATATATAATTCATCTTTTGTAAAGTAATGTTTCAGCTTGTTTGAATTATTGTTTTTGATAAAATTAGTAGACTCAAATATTGCTTGCCAATCAGTTGTTCCTTCCATTTCCATGATATCCAATATAGCCTTTATTTTTTGTTCTTGTTGTTTCAATCGAAGTTGTTCATCGTTGAGTATTTCTAAACGGAGTTGAAGTAATTCCTTAGAGGATTTTATATGGTTGGCTAAAATTTTTTGAATTTCGTTTAGATTGAATCCCATTTCCTTTAGGAAGAGGATGTTTTGTAGTTTTTCAATCTCAGAAGATTCATAGTAACGATGTCCTCCATCACTTAACGCAGTTGGACTCAGTAAACCAATTTCATCATAGTATCTTAGCGTTCGAACTGTAACATTACTCAGCTCTGCTAGTTTTCCTATTGAATACAACGCATTTCCCCCTGTTCTGTGGTTTCTTTCTTTTATTATAAAACATTACGTTACGGTAGATACAAGGGGTTTATGATTAATGTTTGATTAACGTTCCTACAAACAAGTATACAAAATTTATATTCTTATAAAACAATTGTCTAAACAAAAAGAACTATACGTAATTATTACTTGAATTCGACTTCTACAGAACACTAATAGTAGAGTTTCAAACTCAGAATAAATTTACTGAAATTAAATCTCAATTGATCAAAAAGAGCCAATAGGAGCTTTACAAACTTCTTACTGAAGTAATTAATTTCAAGATTTGTCTAGTCTGTTCATATAAAAGTTCCTTTGAACGTTCTATAGATTCCTCAAGCGAAAGTGGCCTATTTGTTATTGAAAAACAGGCAGTAAATTGCCTTCCTAGCTCTTTTAAATCACCAGAAAGTCCTCCTGATAACAATATAACCGGCACGTTATATTTATTCGCGAGCGAAGCAACATATCCCGGTGCTTTTCCGTATAAAGTCTGTTCATCACTTTGCCCTTCACCTGTGAAAACTAGATCAGCATCACTTATTGCACCTTCAACATTCATCACATCGGCTATAAACCTAGCACCTGGTACTATTTCTGCACCTAGTGCCAATAGGGCAAAGCCAAGGCCACCCGCTGCACCTGCGCCAGGCAGTTCCTTATAAGAACCTCCAACTTTCTCTTCAATTAAATTAGCATACTTTTTAATAGCCTGATCATATGGTTCAAGTCGATCATCCGTTGCCCCCTTTTGAGGTCCGTAAACATATGTTGCACCACGTTTACCACAGAGTGGGTTGTCTACATCACAGGCCACTTTTATGGAAACGCTACTCAACCTTGAATCTAGTCTTGAAGTATCTACAGACGATATTTCTTGTAGATTCCGGCCAAAGTATCCAATTATGTCACCAGATTCGTTTAAAGCCTTCATTCCTAAAGCTACTAACAACCCAAGTCCAGCATCATTTACTGCACTACCGCCAAGTCCTATGATTATTTCAGTGCACTCTCTATCCAATGCATCCGTAATAGCTTCTCCAAGCCCGTAAGAAGTGGTATTATCAGGATTTCGTAGTTCCACCGGTACCTGAGTAAGGCCAGCTATGGCTGCACATTCGATAACTGCAGTATTTCCGTTAATCAATCCATATTCAGTATGCATGCTTTTCCCCAGTGGACCAGTGCACGTTATGGGAATCTTTTTACCATTTGTAGCATTGACAAGTGAATCTAATGTCCCTTCTCCACCATCAGCCATCGGTTTTAACGTAACCTTTGCTTCTGGAAAAATCGAGTTAATTCCATCGCGCATGATATTACATGCTTCTATAGAAGAGATACTTCCTTTA
The DNA here is from genome assembly GCF_001038485.1 of Ornithinibacillus californiensis. Taxonomy (GTDB): domain Bacteria; phylum Bacillota; class Bacilli; order Bacillales; family Amphibacillaceae; genus Ornithinibacillus; species Ornithinibacillus californiensis. The sequence continues at coordinate 97,743 of NZ_LDUE01000063.1, read as the reverse complement.
TACGAATCTGGTGCAACCACAATTCTCATCTATATGCATACTCCTTTATAACTACTTATACCGCTCAAAAGAATTAGCAACTTTTATTAATTCATCAACAGGATACCGTTCTACTCCATTAGCAGCCTGAGCGGATATTGAGTAAATTAACTGTCCCTCTACCCAAGCCAATGTTTGAGAACTACCATTAAACATATAAATAGCTTGCGTTCCATTACTAAGTTTCACTTCTTTTCGATTTTCACCCGCTATATGAACTTCCGAATCCCCTATATCATCAAGGGTAACAACTAGATGTTCTTCTCCTTTAGACCCATAAAATGCTAGATCAAAATACCAATTATGAACTATCTCAGTTCCCTTTTCCATTTCAAAAATTAAAACTTGCTCATATTCAAACGGCAAATAGGTTGGCATCTTATAAGAAAAAGGATAATCTTCATTATACTTTTCATTTTTTTCTAATTCACCAGCAAACAGGTGTTTCAAATAAGGTTCATCCTCATATACAAAAGTTCCCCTTAAACTCTCTTTAAATTCATATACTTCGAGAGATCCCTTACTCTTTGATTCTATCAAAAATTGATTACTTTCATTACTTACCCGGTAGATGTTACTACCAATATATTGTATCTCTTTAACAGCAGATTCATCCCCAAATAAATTTTCACGTACTACTGGGTCCTGTAAAATTTGGCTAATTTGCTTTGAATCATCACCCATCACCTGGTTAGAAAAGTTTCCTTCATTTAATAAGAAAAATCCACCGACAAAAACAAATGCTATAAATAGTACAGTCGTTATAACAGGGTATGTTATCAAACGAGAAAAAGTCTGTTTCTTTTTGGTTTTATCCACACTCTTCATCAATCTTGAATAAATCTCATTACGTTCTGATTCGGTTAGGTCCAATGTATTAAGATGATTGAAAGTATTATCGAGCTCTTCATTTTTATTAATTGGACTCATGCACATACCCCTCCTTTACCATTTGTTTTTTTAGGTCTTCTAACCCGCGATGTAAATAAACTTTCACTTTATTTTCTCTCCACCCAAGGATTTCAGCTGTTTCTTTAATAGATAATTGCTTAATTTTACGAAAAACGATTACTTCCTGATATGGACGCTTAATTTTGCGAAGGGATAGATAAAGTTGCTCTTCTCTCTCCCCTAGTGCAACCATTTCTTCCGGATTTGGACGGTTATCTGTTAGAGAAAACAAATTCTCCACCGCATAGTAAAAGGGTTTCTTTCTCTTCATTTCATCGATGGTCGTATTCCGTGCAATTTTATATAACCAATTCTTATCACTCGTTTTATGTTGAAAAGAATGAACACTTTGAAATGCTTTTAGAAATGTATCGTGTGTGAGATCTTTTGCCTTTTCTCGATCACCAATCAAGATAAAGATAAATCGAAAAACATCTACACTATAAAGGTGATACCACTCCTCCAATTGCTGTTTGGCATAATCCTCCAACTGTTTCACCTCTCATATTCAAATCGTTTTCTTATAGACGACTCAATCTAAAATAAGTTACAATAAAATAGAATTTTTACTCCATATAAATAGAACGCTAGAGTTTCCTAGCGTTTCATGTAGGGTATTATTATCTAATCCTAATCCACTATATATAAATGCTGATTGCCATGAAAGTTCTTCAATACAATCTCATAAGCAGGAAACTTAGTATCATAGATTGATTTCAGAAACTTGGTATTATCATAGAGAACTTCCTTAAAATATATATCTATCTGTCCCTCATCCCCTATATGTACAATTCCATATGGCGCAAAAGATTTATGTCCGCAACCAAGTGAACCGGGGTTAAAATAGACCCGCTTATTCGACTTAAAGTGGTGAATGGTGTGATGATGACCAAAACAAACTAGATCAATATCCGTACGTCCATATATTTCCTCCAGACTCGTACCAGTAGGGTCTGTATTCAAAGGTAAAAATCTACCATCTTGATCTAGATGGTAGTGTACAAACAAAACCTTCTTGTTTGCTATGACCGTGTTTATCTTCTTCGGAATAGTAGTTAGACGGTCTAAATATTTCTCGTCTAAGTGCTTCGCAATCCACTCATGGTGCTCTAACTCAATTCCTTTACTATGGGGCTTCTTTCCATCAATAATATTTAAAATAGACTGGTCATGATTCCCCATAACAAACGATATATTTTCCTCGGAGAATAGTAACTCTAAAACCTCATTCGTCTCATGTCCAATTCCGACCATATCGCCTAAACAGTATATTTGCTCAATACTGCTATCTTTTTTTATATCCTGTAAAACCGCTTTTAGTGCATCACTGTTTCCATGAATATCTGTAATGATTGCAAACTTTTCCCCCATTTTATCCTCCTATTTAACTCCTTCTAAAGCCTTTCGCACTTCACTTGATGCACGCAATACTCCTAAAACCTTCAGTGACCCTACTGATTTCCTTACTAAATCCTTATCAACATCCTCATCAAAAACTAACATGCCAATAACTTTAATATCTAAGACTCTACCAGATGCAACTACCTTTTCTAACTCTTTACGTGAATAATACGCTACACCTAGTGTAAACGTTTTATCAGTTATTATTTTGTCGACCACCTGGGAATGCTCTGATAATTGATTACGGATAGAGCTCTTAATAAAGTCTGTTCTATTAGAAAAGAAACCTTGCTCGACTAATAAATCAATTTTACCTAGGTCAACTACATTAAGATTAACTGTTACTTTTTCCGTTTCTGCCATCGTTTTAACCCCTCACATTAGATTTTTATTTCCTACATCTTAACACAGAATCCATTTACCATCCATATAGATGGTAAATTACTAATTAGAAGCAAATAAAAAGCAAAACCCTAATATCGAGTCTTGCTTTTCCACATTACATCTGATCTTCTCTTGTTGGTCCCATCACACCAGGAACCTTTAAGCCAGCCTGCCTTAGCAGCACAGTCATTTGACCTCTGTGATGTGTTTGGTGATCAATCATGGAGCGCAATAAAGCACCTCTAGGCACTTGTCGACCAAAACTATCAACCGTTTCAACAAGTTGTTCATCCGTTAACTTTTCTACCTCTTCTTTTACATTTTCAGCTGACTTCTTATAGGCTGCAACGATATCTGCTGCACACCCAGGTACATCATTTGGACCTCCAGCCGCTTCGACTTTTAATCCTATCTGACCACCAAAGAAAGCTAAAGCTGTTGCTAAATGCCAACCAAGCCAACCTAGTGAATTATGTCCCTCTTCAATGGACTGTTGTAATTTATCATCCTTCATTGCTTCGAGAACTCGAACTGTACCATCAACCGCTAAATTCCAATCCTGTAAAAAGTCTTCTTTCTCTCTGTACATCTGAATCTTCTCCTTCCTAAATTGCGTTCCTCTTCATTTTAACCAATTTTACCATTAATTACATGGGACTTGCATATACATAAATAACAGGATTACCAGAAAGGAGAATACTATGAAAACAAAGCTAGCCTTCATTGGTGCAATCTTAATTATCGGAATAGCTGCAATGCTAGACTCTCCTCCACCTTCGAGTGAAGATTCCATTTATTATCAAATGCCGAATGATGAATCCGTAGATGCAGATGCTCAGATCGTTCAGCGTTCAGTAGCTAGTTCGTTAGAATTTGTTCTGGAGGACATGAAAGAAATCGACGGAAACATCGTAGAAACTTATCAGGAATATGTCATTCATAAGGATGCAGAAGGAAACATCATTAGTCGTGTCCCTACCGAAAATTATCAATATCTAACCTACCATAAAGAATAAAAAGCAAAACGACATAGGCAATTCATGGCCTATGTCGTTACTTTATATACTCCAGAATACCGCTATCGCTCCCTCTCCGGCATGCACTGCCAAGGAAGAACTTACCTCCCCTATTACAACTTCTAGGCCCGGAACTTGTGATTCTAATTCACTTTTTAGTGCATTCGCTTTATCTGGGGCGTTTGCATTAGCGATTCCAATTCTCTTAACAGCGTGTTCTTCACAAGAAGTTTTGATTAACTCTATTAATCTACGATTGGCTTTCTTAGCCGAACGGATCCTTTCAAGTACCCCAAGCTCTCCATTTTCTCCTATAGACAGAATTGGTTTTATACTTAAAAGATTACCGATCACAAATTGAGCACCTGACAATCTTCCACCTTTGAATAATTGCTCTAACGTATCTAATAATATAAGGTTCCTATGACGATTTGCCTTCTCTCGTAAATATTCTCCAATCTCTTTAGCATCCTTACCTTGTTTTACAAGTTCAATCCCCTGTTCCAACAGGAAAGTGATTGCAAAAGATAAGGAATGTGAATCGATTATCTCTACATCTAAATCAGCTTGCTCCATGCCTGCTTTAGAACTCGAAATAGTTCCACTTAACTTTGAAGAGACATGAATGGCTATCACTTGCTCATATTCTTCTTTCAATCTCTCATATAATTCTATAAATTTACCAACATTAGGTTGGGAGGTCTTGGGTACTTCCTTTTCTGTACGAATCATTTCATACAGTTGCTCTGTTGATAACTCTATACCGTCCTCATATTCTTTGCCTTCTGAAATAATAACAATTGGCACTACAAAGACATCAGGATGGTGTTTTAAGTCCTCCGTTAAGAAAACGGTACTATCTGTTACAAATGCAATTTTCTTTTTAGCCATAAATAGTCCCACTCCATTTACTTATTTATAAATAATTATACATCGAATAAATAATTATACCAAGTACTAATATCTGATATTAAAAATAGTAATTAACTCCTATTTTTATAAATAATCCCCTACCACTTTTCCAACTTGAGCCGTATAATAAGAAAGAATGTACTAGGAAGGAAAAGGTGTTACAGATTATGAGTTTACTTACAGTTCAAAATTTAAGTCACGGTTTTGGTGATCGTGCGATATTAGAAAATGTATCATTTCGTTTATTACAAGGAGAACATATTGGACTAATTGGAGCTAATGGTGAAGGTAAGTCCACTTTTATGAATATTATCACTGGTAAATTACAACCGGATGCTGGTAATATCTCTTGGGCCAAGCATGTACGGGTTGGCTATTTAGATCAACATGCCGTTCTAAATCAAGGTATGTCTATAAGAGATGTATTACGAACAGCTTTTCAGTATTTATATGATATGGAAGAGGAAATGAATCTGCTATTTGCTAAAATGGGTGAGGCATCCCCTGAAGAGTTAGAAAAGCTATTAGAAGAAACTGGTCGAATGCAGGATTCACTGACGAATAATGACTTCTACACAATTGATGCAAAGGTAGATGAAGTTGCTAATGGACTTGGGTTAAATGACTTTGGGCTAGAACGGGATGTTCATGACCTAAGTGGTGGACAACGTACAAAAGTATTATTAGCAAAACTTCTTCTAGAGAAACCCGAAATATTGTTACTTGATGAACCAACAAACTATCTAGATGTCGAGCATATTGAATGGCTAAAAACATATTTACAAAATTACGATAATGCTTTTATATTAATATCCCATGACATTCCATTTCTAAATAGTGTAGTTAATTTGATTTACCATATGGAAAACCTAGAATTAACTAGATATCCTGGGGATTATGATGAATTCTTACGCTTACACGAATTAAAGAAACAACAACAAGTTGCAGCATTTAAAAAGCAACAAAAAGAAATTGCACATTTGAAAGACTTTGTTGCACGTAATAAAGCAAATGCTGCTACAGCAAGAATGGCACAATCTCGTCAGAAAAAATTGGACAAGATGGATGTTATTGAACTTGATGCTGAGAAGCCAAAGCCAGAATTCCGCTTTAAGGAAGCAAGAACTCCAAGCAAATATCTATTCGAAACAAAAGACCTTGTAATCGGCTATAATGAACCATTATCTCGCCCATTAAACTTGTCAATGGAACGCGGACAAAAAATTGCCCTATATGGTGCTAATGGAATTGGTAAAACCACCTTGTTAAGAAGTATATTAGGAGAAATCCCACCAGTATCAGGTACCGTAGAACGTGGAGACAACTTGCATATTGGTTATTTCGAACAAGAGATTAAAACAGTTAACACTAATACTTGTATAGAAGAAGTATGGGAGGAATTCCCTCACTTTACACAATATGAAGTTCGCGCAGCCCTTGCAAAATGTGGACTAACTACGAAGCATATTGAAAGTAAGGTTCAAGTCTTAAGTGGTGGTGAGAAAGCAAAGGTACGCTTGTGTAAATTGATTAATCAAGAAACTAATTTATTAGTTCTTGATGAGCCAACGAATCACTTAGATCACGATGCGAAAGTCGAGTTAAAGCGTGCATTGAAGGAATTCAAAGGTAGTGTTCTTCTAATCTCCCACGAACCAGAATTCTACGAAGATATAGTAACGGATAAGTGGAATTGCGAGGATTGGACAACGAAAATATTTTAATAAGAAAATGCGATAACAACTTCTCGATTGTTATCGCATTTTTGATTAGTTTTGTTTTAAGAAATCTGGGTCTGCGAATGCTGGGTTCGGATATGTGTAGAAACCTTCACCAGTTGCTTGTCCCATTTTCCCTTGGTCAATCATTTCTTTTTTTAGTTTTTCTGCAATTAATTTATAATTCGGATCTAATTCTGATTTTGCTAGATTTAAGTTATATGGAGTTTCCATACCAACAATATCAAGAATAGCGAATGGACCATGTGGTGAGCCTGTAGAGATCATCCAGTTTTTATCAATGGTTTGTGGCTCTGCAATATCATTAGCCCAAAGCGATAGACCAGCATTTAGGAATGGTACTAATAATGAGTTTAAGATATAACCCGGTTGCTCTTTCTTCACAACAAATGGAATCATACCAATTGTACGAGCAAATTCAGTAACTTCCTCTGTATATTTAATGTCAGTACCTGCATGTCCCATAATTTCTGCAGTGTTATTTTTCCAGATAGAGTTAGCAAAATGTAATGCTAGAAATTTCTCTGGACGACCAGTAAACTCAGCAAATTGACTCGGTAACATTGTAGATGAGTTAGAAGCAAATACGGTTTTCTCTGGTGCTACAGTAGCAAGTTTGTTGTAAAAATCTTGTTTAATTTGTACTACTTCAGGCACAGCTTCAATTACTAAATCTACATTTGAAACAGACTCCGCTAAGTCCGCACTAAAAGATAAACGACCGTACGCTAATTCTGCTTTTTCCTCACTATTAAAATAGTCTGCGTAAATCGCTTTCAATTTAGTTAGACGTTCTTTTGCTGCTTGAATAGCCTCTTCATTGATATCGTAAACATTTACATCATATCCAAAGAATGCAGTTTGAAAAGCGATTTGGCTACCTAATACGCCACTTCCAGCAACTAAAACTTTATTGTAATCCATAATCATTCCCCTTTGTCCCTAATAATAGTCTATGTAAATAACAGTTTACTATTTTATTTTATAGGACTTTTATGCCATAATGTACCTATATTCATAGGGAAATATAAGGAAATATAATCATACAAATGTAGGTGAATGATGAAAAGAATAGAATTCCAATACTTATTATTTAATAAAATCTATCGAGATGAACTGATGAAGAATGCATTGGTACTTCTAGAGAAAAATAATGAATTAGATAAAAATCAAAAACAGCAACTTAGGCATATCATGTCAGCTTTTATATTATTTTTAATGACTCAGTTAAAAAGTACTAGGATAGAAGAAGAGGCTTTATCCCATTGGATTCAAATGCATAGTAATGATTTGTCGGTTTCAACATCACATGTATTTCTGAAAATATTTCAGGAATCTTTTCAAAACGTGATTACTCAACAAAATCATCCCTATAAGGATGAACTCGTTTCATTACATCAGGAGTTGCGAAATAAAATTATTACATCTTACTTAAAATGGATTGAAAATCCCCCTAAGGCAATGGAAGAAAAGAAAAAGTATATGCTTCAGTTAGACTCTTTCAATGAAAGTCTTATTCAATGCAACGGCATAGATGATTTACCATATCTAATTACTCGTGTAGAAGAGATTTTTGGATTTAAACGGTGTGTATTTATCAGTTATAATCCATGGTTAAAGGAATTTTCAGGGGTTATCGGTGAGGAATTAGAAAAAGTACAATTATTGAGGGGGAAGATTGAAACCGAACCAGTTTTTTCACTCAAAAGACCGTTATTCCTAAAGAAACCAGATCCTTACGTGCAACAAGTTGCTATTGAATGGTTTAACCTGTCTTCTATCATCTTTATACCGATAATTCATGAACAACAATTATATGGTTGGGTTACATTGGATCAACGTGGTGAAAGTTTCGAATGTACAAAGCTATTCCTTGATATACTAGAAATTGCCGGCAAACGGTTAGGTATGTATTTATCTAGAAAACAACTTGGTAAAGGGATAAAATACCCGTTAGAATTATCGGATAAAGAATTAGCTATTTTGCATCTCCTATCAGAGGGATATAGAAATAAAGAAATGGCCGAACTCTTGTTTTTAAGCGAATATACAGTAAGGGACTATATTCAGACTCTCATGACCAAATTAAGAGCGAAGAACAGAACTCAAATTATCTCAATGGCTTTTCGTATGGGATTAGTAGATTAATAGAACATAAGCACCTACCTTAATCGATGGGTGCTTATTATTACTCCTTATTAGTCATCTGAGGTTCATCTAGCAGCGGCTCATACATCATAATGGCGTGATTTTCAGTAACAAACTCATCCTTCACCAGCTTTCCTTCCTGGCTTAGAACTTTACGATGGATTCGATTATGCCTTACATATCCGCCCCAATATTCTTTCGTAAATAAATGATTTTTTTCATATATTTTATATTTATATAATGGTGGGACATTAGACCACCATTCACCCACTAGATGCGTTTCATCGACATACACCATTAGCTGATAGGTATGATCTGTTTCATTCTTAATTTGTAAATCGAGATAATTGTAAGCACATGTTGCACCACTTCCAAATGGTTGTGTTCGATTAGAATCTGGGAACACGTCATAACTATGGCGGTATCTCTCTGTAACCGTAAGCGGGGTATGGAGTGTCATCCAATAGATTAAATTAGATAACTGGCAAAGTCCGCCTCCTACTCCTGTTTTTACTTTACCGTAATGTAGTATCATGCCTTCAATATAACCTTTTCTTCTCGTTGTATTTCCTAATAGTCTCCAATAGGAGAATGTTTCTCCTGGTCTAATTACTATATTAGTTAATGTCTTAGTAGCTACCTTAAGGTTATGTACTTTATTATGTTGCAACCACATATCAACGTCTTTTAATTCTCTCAGGAGTAAGGTTTTATGAGTGAAGGCTATATGCTGTAATAATTCATCATCCTTATTAGTTGCATAATTTATATTACCAGCAAACCATTCACGATAACGCTTTAACCGATAATATTTTTTCCCTAAGTAAATTCTAAGAGGACTTCTTTTAATAGGCTTTAATGCATCCATGTAACTGCTCCTCTTTTCCTTTTCATTTCTATTGTTCTTCTGGATGCCATTGAAATAACTCTAAATTTATTTCATCTTTTAACCCAATATCTACACCTTCAGATTCTAAAATTAGAATTTGTTCTTGATAAGATGCCTCATCTCTCAAAGCCACTTGACCTTTTGCATTAATTACCCGATGCCATGGGAGGTTATATTTCTTACTCATGGAATGAAGAATTCGAACTACCTGTCGTGCTCCTCTTGAACTACCTGCCAGTCTTGCAATCTGGCCGTAAGTCATCACCTTTCCTTCAGGTATTTGTTGAATGATATTGATAACTCTTTCTGTAAATGGTGTCACTACTTATCCTCCAACTTGAAGTTTTCTAATGTTATTTCTTTGGTTTAGCCCAAATTAAACAAAGAATTCCTGACCAATACCTCTCTACTTTTTCTATCTGTAAATCAGATTTGTCTATCAGATTGATTATGTCACGATTACAATGACAACCTGCAATCTTCTTACATAATGGATCTACTACCTTTTGTGTTACCGACAAAAAAGAATTTGAACTTAAACTATGCTCCATAAAAAGTAATTTTCCATCCTCTCGGCACCAGTCATTATATTTATTTAAAGTAGTTATTGGATCTGGGTATCCACAAACCGTAAGCGTAGAAACAATACTATCAACCGAGTTAGATTCCAAATATAAATTATCTAAATCCTGCTGTATAAACTTTGCTGGTAATTGATTAGCTCGTGCTGCTTGTTCTGCACGTTTAATCATCTCAAAGCTAAAGTCAACACCAATTACTTCCTCTACTTTACTCTTATCGTAGTGAAAGAAATTTGCTCCTGTCCCAATACCTACTTCGAGTACACGTCCACTAGCATCCTTAATAATTTTCTTTCTCCAAGTAGAAAGGGTTGGGTTATTACTATTTTTCTCATACATATCAGCTTGCCTATCAAACTTTCTTATTAACTTTTCTTGTTTCATAAAAATAGGCTCCTAAAATTTATATTATTAAACTTATATTATCATACAAAAGTATTATCAAAAAGTTGTTGTATGAATTTTCAGTAAAAATACACTTACTTTATAAAGACAGAGGTTAAGTGTAAAAGTCCTAACCTGCGTACACCCTTTAGTAATCTTTTGTACGAGCTATTGTTAGCATATGGTAGCTTATTTTTAAAACAAGTCAAGCTGTTTCGGTGCTAAACCCTCATACTTAATATCAAGCAATTCTTGAAATTCCTTCGCATTCCCAGCAGCATCACCGCCGGAATTATTATTAAATAAAACGATAATATCCTTCGTATGCTTTGAGAGCTCTAATATTCTATCTTTCCATTCTAATAACTCTTCCTAATTGTACTTATATAAATATCGAACATCACGCCAATCCGTATCCGCATTTTTGGGCTTCGTCCAACCATGGACATTACGTCCATGCATTCGAATGAGCGTAAGATCAGAATTAGTTGCTTCTAGTACAATTGGAATAGATCCCTCTCCTGCCTGGGGCTCGTCCGCAATCGAATGAATCCAACCATTTTCTTCCATAAAGGCAATCGTACTGTCACGATGTTTATCATTAAACCAGGACTGATTACGAAATTCCAAAGCAACCGGAATATCACCCATCATTTTCTTACAGTATCTTAAGTAAGTAACATTTTCCCTAGTGCAGTCAAACCAAGGTGGAAATTGGAACAAAACCATCGATAATTTATCTGCATCTTGAAAGGGTTTTAAAGACTCGATAAACGCTTGAAACATTCCAGAAATAGTCTCCTTAGAATTATCCGTCCGTATATGTTTAGTCATTCCTTGATAAGCCTTTATTACAAAGCGGAAAGTTTCAGGGGTCTCTCTAATCCATTTTAAAGCATTTCTTAAAGGTTGTATCGCGTAAAAAGAGGCATCCAATTCTACAATAGGGAAATGACTGCTGTTTTCGGATAGTTTTTCTCTTGCTTTTGTTACATCCGTATATAACGAATCATGATCTCCCCAGCCAGTTAATCCGATGTAGATCATGCTATTTCCTCCTATCAGTTATTATTATCTTCCATAGTACCATAGAACAAAAGCGCAAGCGCCTGTTTAGGGACTACGGACTGCACCTGGCCATGCCAGGTGGGTCAACGTTGCCACGCAAAGTGGCGGTTTTAGTTGACCATTCCCCCCGAAGGAGATAAAGGAAACATGCCCCTTCATAGGGGTATGTCGACGTTGGCCGAATAGGCCGGTTTTAGTCGACCTTCCTTTATCCTTCGAGTCGATGTTGACTTATCGTACGGAGGTGAGGGAAGTCTTGTGCCTGGGGCTGCGGTTACTCGCCCCACCGAAAACATTTGCGGTTACTCGGCACAAAGGCAAAGAAGCCATTCCAAGTAGTTCCTTCGCTAGTCCCTGGGCGCTGGAGCTGGACGTGGCCGTTTATGTCTTTTTATCCACAGGCAGTTATTTTATAATTTCCTAAGATATGAGAAAAAGAGCTAGGAAGAATCCTAACTCTAATGGTTTGGCTATTTTTATAACAGATATAAAAGGACACAAAAGAAATGACAAATCGTCCCTGCAAGAACAAAGAGATGCCATACCATGTGGTGATATTTGAACGCTCGCCACATATAAAATACTGTCCCAACCGTATAACATAGACCTCCTACGACAAGAAGTACAACGCCTCCATACTCTAAATTCTCAACAATTCTACTCCAGCCAATAACAACCATCCAACCCATCAATAAATATAGGATCGTGGATGTAAAGAGAAACTTTTTAACAAAGTAGGCTTTAAAGACAATCCCAGCTAACGCAAGTCCCCATATGATGCCAAACATTGTCCATCCTAAAGCGCCTTTAATGACAACAAGAGTAAATGGTGTATAGGTTCCTGCAATAAATAAGTAAATGGAAGAATGATCAAATATCTCAAACAAATCTTTAGCTTTACCCGGTGGAAACGCATGGACTAATGTGGAAGAAGTATACAGAATGACCATGGTTGCGCCAAAGATGGTAAAACTAACGACATGTACTGCCGTCCCATTAAATGCGGCAAATACAATTAATAAAACTAAACCAGCAATACTTAAAATAACGCCAATACCATGTGTAATCGCATTAGCAATCTCTTCACCTTTTGAGAAGGTATGTGTTTCTGCCAATACAATCATCCTCACTTTATAAGATTCATTAATCATAATCCAGTATTACTAAAATAAGCAACTATCATAACTACAATTACACGAAAAAGTTTAACTCCAAGTACAAATTACATCTCTTCAGGAGCTTGAATACCTAATAAACGCAAACCATCTTTTAACACAATCTTCACAGCATATACTAAAGAAAGTCTATCTTCCTGGTGGTTATCATCTAGAATTTTTACAGAAGCATAGTATTTATTAAATGTTTTCGATAATGCTAATAGTAGCTTAGCGAGTTGAGAAGGGTCATAGTCATCCATTGCCTTCGAAATAGTTTGTGGGAAAGCCTCTAAGAGCATTATAATTGGCCATGCCTCTTCATCAGTATAATTAACCTGATGATCCTCACGAACTATATAGTTCCCTTTTCTTAATAATGAAGATGTACGAGCATGTGTGTATTGAACGTAAGGCCCAGTTTCCCCTTCAAACCGCAACATATCTTCTAAAGAAAATTCAATATCATTTAATCGGTAGTTTTTTAAATCATGGAATATAATCGCACCTACGCCAAGTTGTTCAGCAACTACAGACTTATTAGGTAGATTTGGATTTTTATCTTCAATATTAGTAAGAGCAATCTGAACAGCTTCCGTGATTACTTCTTCCAATAGTACTATTTTCCCTTTTCGAGTAGACATCTTCTTGCCTTCTTTCAAAATCATACCAAATGGAACATGAGCCATCCCTTTTTGCCATTCATACCCCATTTTATCCAAGACAGCAAATAACTGTTTGAAATGTAGGCTTTGCTCATTACCAACTACATAGAGAGACTTCGTAAAATGGTAGTTCTCTTGGCGATAAATCGCCGCAGCTAAATCACGAGTTGCATATAATGTCGTTCCATCACGTTTTTTTATGAGGCTTGGAGGAAGACCTTCTATTTCAACTACATGTGCCCCCTCTGACTCGACCAATAAACTCTTTTCAGCTAAAGTATCTACTACTCTCTCCATTTTATCATTATAGAAAGCTTCCCCATGATTAGAATCAAAGGTAACACCTAATTTATTGTAGATCTTCAAAAATTCCTTTAATGACTCATCACGGAACCACTCCCACAATAACAACGCTTCCTCATCACCATCTTCAAGCTTTTTAAAAGCTTCACGACCCAAATCATTTAGAACTGGTTTTTTCTCTGCTTCCTCATGAAACTTAACATATAATGCTAATAATTCCTTAATTGGTCTTTGTTTAACTTTTTCCTCTTTACCCCATTTGTTATAGGCAACGATGAGTTTACCAAATTGTGTTCCCCAATCTCCTAGGTAGTTAATACGCACTACTTGATAGCCGTTCTTTTCAGCGATTAGTGATAATGAATTACCGATTACAGTCGAGCGTAAGTGGCCCATTGAAAATGGTTTAGCTATATTTGGTGATGAGAAATCAATCGTTATTGTCTTGCCTTCACCAACTAATGAATTACCATAGTTTTCTTTCATTTTCAATATAGCTTCAACCGTTTTCTTAGATACCTTTTCTTTCTTTAAAAAGACATTAATGTAGCCACCAACTGACTCTACCTTTTCAAATAGAGGAGAATCTAATTTATCGGCAATTTCCTTAGAGATCATATTAGGGGATTTTCGATAATGTTTGGCCAATTCAAAACATGGAAAAGAAAAATCGCCTAATGAATCATGCTTTGGTCTTTCAATCATCATCATTAGACTGTCATAGGATAGTACATCTGTTAATTGATTCGCTAATGCATTTCCAAATACTTGCTTATATTGCATTCTTTTTACCTCCCATTAAAAAAGCCCTCGCCTCTTCATATCAAAGAGGCGAGAGCTAAAATTCATCCCGCGGTACCACTCCATTTGTTTTTAAACAAGTTTAAAAACCACTTAACGTTAGTAACGAGGTCTTCCCCGACTTTCCCTACTACTACTTCAAGAAAGCATCTCCAAAGTCCGGTTCATTGTCTGCTCATGCACTAGGCTCCCACCATTCCCCAGCTCGCTAAGCCTTTCAGACAACTACTCTCTTTTTCATTGATTTTCATTTTAGAATTTATCCTATTGTAGCAAAATTCAGCAGTCCTGTCACTATACATTTTGGAATTGCCTAAGCTATAACTTACAATTCTTATAGAATTATTCCAAATCATCTTATATAATAGAATCAAAAGAAGGAGTGATTTTTATGAGTAAATCAAAAGCATTAAAAAAACGAGAGAAACTCATGCGTGAAGGAAGGCTTAATCCTGAAGTTAATCGAAGCCCTTACGTCGAATTAGATTTAAGAACTAGAAGAACAAAAACGAAAAAGGATCATTTATACCGCGAGAAATACAAGAACCGTCAGCCAAAACAGTGGGATAACGGTTCTTTTTATTTTGCATTAAACTATAAAATAATATGAAGTAATACTAAGAAAAAGAGACTCATTCCAGTATATAAGTGAACATATCGAAGTTTAATAGTCGGTTTATATAAACGTAACCAACCTGTCATTACCTGAAATGTTAATGTTAAAAGTGCCAATAAACCTACTACCATTTTAGGATTACTGAAATTAAATCCATAACGATTGAGTATGAGAAAGCCATGAAATAGCACTACTATAAGAGCAATATTACCAGTCCAACGATGAACAGTTACCACTTTTTTTGAAAACCTCGCAAGTCGAACTTTTGTTTTACGACTTGGCACATTTCTTATCGTTTCAAACACTGCATTCCTCGTCCAATTATATATGTATAACAACACTCCAATAACACCAAACCATATATGTACTTGCATAAAAGGAAAGGAATGATAGTTCACAACTTTCCAAGTCAAAAAAATTAATAATACAAAATTAAAAACAAACCATTTGCTCATGAAATATCTCCTTTTCTATTCTTTAACTATAAATTAAAAGCCTAACCAACGAAACTCTGTTGTATATTAAGTTAAAACATTATTCTTAAGAATATGGACTGAGAATAAGTTACATTTCTGAAATATATGTAACGATTAATCCTCAGGTTGGTAGGTTGGCCATTATTTGGATACTTTTTATTACTGGTTAATAATTCCACAAATATAAATATCCCTCATGCCTATTAGCTTTACTAGGTTCAACATGCAATTACCATATTTTACTACTGATAAACTATGTTACATCTAGTAATCTCTTATATGTAGCCAAAACAAATAGGAGGTTTACAACATGAATAACCTTAAAAAATTACTAATAACTGTGACATTATCGCTTTCTATATTTGCAATACCAACAATTGGCGGTGCTGCTCCATATACAGTTCAACAAGGGGATACTTTTTGGTCTATTGCACAAAAGTATGGAACGACAATTGCAAATCTACAAATCTCTAATAAAAGATCTGGCAACTTACTATTTGCTGGGGAAACTATAAATGTACCAGATTACGTTTCAAAAGCTGACAAAGAACTTATGGCTAAATTGGTTCATGCAGAAGCAAAAGGTGAGCCTTATGCAGGTAAAGTTGCTGTAGCAACAGTAATATTAAATCGTGTGGACCACAAAGAATTCCCTAACACAATAAAGGCAGTTGTATATGAACGTTCTGCAGGTGGATACTATGCATTTACACCTGTACAAAATGGTCAAATCAATGGAGGTTATACTGCTGAGGATATGAAAGCTGTTAACGAAGCTATCGCCTTCCGAGGACAAGGAAGTGGATCAATCTATTTTTATAACCCGAAAACAGCTAAAAGCAGTTGGATTACTACACGTGAAGTCACTGTAACAATCGGAAATCACCGCTTTGCAAAATAAAACAGGCACATGCGATATAGATAGTATCGCATATGCCTGTTTTTTTATTGACACACCATTAACATATTTCCGTCTAAATCCTTAAAAACAAAATAATGCTCATGTTCAATGCCAGTTACCATTACTACACCATTCTCTTTCATCCATTTATGAGAGGCATGAATATCATTGGTAGCAAATTGAACAAAGGGAGCTTGAAACGGACTTATCTCTCCTTCAGCGTTTCTCCAAGCTGGCATCTCATCTAGAACAATTCCTGTTCCATCCATATCAAGTACACATAAGTGTCCATGCATGATTTCCCCTTCAATACCAAGGATGTTGGCATACCACTCTTTAGCTATCTCTACATCTTTAACAGGTATAAATACTGTAGTTACTTTATTTTTCAATGGATTATTCATCATTTTCAACTCCTATTTCTTATCCCAATTCAAAGGAAACTTTTCTAGTTGTGGAGGAATACCTAGCTCTTTTGCAGCAGCTACTATAAATTCTTTTCTAAAATAAAAACTTCTGTGATATACGATTTTCCCATTTTCCACTTCTTGATACTGAATATCGTGAATAAGTGGACCCTCTTTACTATCAACAAGCTTAACAATAACCGGTCTTCCCCATAAATAAAATTCTTCTGCCCTATAGTTGGGTAAACCATGTTGCATAGACCCTTTACGCATCGATTCTTTAGAAAACTCTTGAAAGCCAAGTGAAGCCTCGTGATGTAAATGATCACTTACTAGCTCAAATAAAGCATCTAAATTTCCATTATTTAATGCATCCATATAGGTTTGAATAATTGGATCCCGATTCTGAATCTTCTCTATCTTATTCTCAGATTTAAAAGACAGCTCTTCTTTTTTAAGCTTGTTTTCCATTCTTCTTTGAGTAGCATAGATAGCTCCTTGTGTGGTTTTTACAATACTAGCAACTTCATTTGCTTTAAATTTAAATACTTTTATAAGCAAGAAAACAGCAACCTGTCTTGGCGAAAACAATTCAACTAGATGACTTAATGCAGCCTCCGTCTCTAAACCATCTTTAAACTCTTCTGCTGGTTCCTCAACATCATCTAATGTACCAATTATTCGTTTTTGTTTACGACAGTGATCAATCCACGTATTTGTCGCCACTCTATATAGATATGACTTAGGATTCTCCGGTTGCCAAACCTGGTAAAACCCACCAAATGATTTAATCAACGTTTCCTGAAATAAATCTTCTCCATCCCAAGGAGATCCTGTTAAATATCTGCAATAATTCCAAAGATCCTCTCGATAATTTAGTATAAGTTCACTAAACTCTTCTCTTAACTCCCTGGACTTATCGGTAAATTTCAATGTCCTTTCTTCTATCGATGACATTTAATACCCCCTATTACGTATTTACTATTCTAACGAGATCCATGGATAAAATTATACTAGTAACATGAAACTTTTATATGTATACTTAACTACTTCGACATATAGAGACAATATCCTGCAAAAAAGGATGCCTGCCATATCCCAAATTCATTACTAACTTGGGACATGACAGGCACCCTTTCTTTAAACTAGTTTAAGTCCTGTAACACCAATAATGATTGCTACTAAACTAACCATACGGAAAATGCTCTTTGATTCTCCGAAAAATAACATATTCATTAATACTACACCACCAGTTCCTACACCAGTCCAAGTAGCATAGGCAATACTTGTAGGAAGGTAATCAAAAGAAGCATATATAAAGGCGAAGGATAGACCTAAACCGCCAACATATAGTAAAGCATTAGCCATGTTTCTTTTTTTACTAAATCGGGTCAAACCCCATACACCAATCAATTCATTGGCAGCAGCTAAAATGATATATATCCAACCCATTAATCTAACACTCCTTTCGATTCTTTTTTATCATCGGATAGTTTCAAGCCAGCAACACCAGCGATAATCAACATAATAAAGAAAACCTTTGAGATACTGATTTGTTCATCAAATATAAAAATGTCCATTAAAAACGTACCGACAGTACCAAAACCTGCAAAAATCGCATACACCGTACCAGTTGGTAATCCTTCACAAGCCTTTGCTAGAAAATGTAAATCCAATAAAATAAATGATACAATCAACGCCCAATGCCACCAAGTAGATGCCGTATTGAAACCATAAATCCAAACTAATTCAGAAAGACTCGTTAACACAACATATATCCAAGACTTATTCATACTAACACTCTCCATCATTCCGTGACTGA
The DNA here is from genome assembly GCF_001038485.1 of Ornithinibacillus californiensis. GTDB lineage: Bacteria > Bacillota > Bacilli > Bacillales > Amphibacillaceae > Ornithinibacillus > Ornithinibacillus californiensis. Next base: position 79,086 of record NZ_LDUE01000063.1, on the reverse strand, counting down.
CATTCAGTCATTTTTTCTTTAAAAGAAAATTCCCTTTCAACTTGTAAAGAGAATAATCTATAAAATATTTAACCATTATCAGGCGACATCCATTTGAGCATTTGGCATGATTAGTCAATTATTCTATTAAACTTTCTATAACTTTACCCCTAAACCATACATAGAAAACTCCCATACTTCCTTCTTTTTAATTGCTTCCATATCTTTATCCCCATGAGAGTATAGGAAAGTTTGTTCAGCAGCTGACTCGATTAAGTCAATAAGTAATACTGCTGTTTGGTCAGGATCTAGATTTTCACGTAATGTACCAGCTTCTTTTGCCTCACCAAGGAATCGGCTCATCCAGGAATAATACTGTGAGTAAAGAGCTTCCCACTCTTGAAGGTAATCTGTTGAAGCTAATCCTGCATAAACTAACGCAAATATTTGTCGATATTCTTTGGTTACAGAAAAGGCTACATCAATAACATCCTTCATCTGTTCTGCAAATGGGTCATTTTTATTTACCTTTTTAATAATTTCATTTAATGTTTTTTCTACCATCACCTCAGCTATCGAGGGTACGACGGATAGTTTGGAAGAAAAATAAATATAAAACGTCCCTTGTGCTATACCAGCTTTTTTCACAATATCTGATACTTTCGTCTTCTCTAATCCTTTTTCAGTAAATACATCCATCGCTGCATGTATAATTCGCTCTTTTTTATTATCCATCTACTTCCTCCGAAAATGACTGATTGTCATTCATTATACAGTAATTTTCAAAAAAGTCAAGTTGGTCACTGGATATTAGGCCCGAATAAAACGACAACTATATCGATAGAACACAACTTCAGAAAGTTTTAGAACTAATTGAAATCAAATAGATTGCACCTATGGAAAATAAAGGTATAATTTCTAGCTTACTTAGAAAAATAACAGTAAATTAGGATGGGACGGATCAGATGGTCTATGTATTAGTTTCTGCATTTTTATTTACGGCGATAGCATACTCGGATGGAGTATCTTTGCGATTATCTATGAATATTTCAGTGTAAAGACCGAGCTCTTTTATTATGTAGATTGGAAACTATGGTACTCAGCGCTAATTTATCCAATTATTTTTTTAATCATCTACCTCAATTTTATTTGGATCAAAAAATTACAGAAGCACCATGACAACGCAAACGTCTAAACTTGGAGAGAGAGCCATGCATTTTTTATTTATATTTGGAATAGTGTTAATAGGTTGGAGATGGGGCAATTGGCGGGAATGGCAAAAATATTACCCTACTATTTTATTTTTTATTGTTTGTGATTTATTTGCCAATGTGGTGACTTATAACTATCCACTATGGCAATACCAGGAAACTATCTTTGCTGCAGAAATACTACGAAACCATACTATCATTACGCTATTCATTATGGTAATTGTGTATCCAATTACAACAGTACTTTATCTAAGTAAATTTCCAAAAGGCGTATCGAAAAGTATTCTTTGGATCCTAATGTGGGTATTTTTGTATTGGATTGTAGAATTTATCAATGTAACCTTTTTAGGTCAGATGGTGCATGACAATGGTTGGAATATTTATTGGTCTTTCGTATTTAATATTGTCATGTTTACTACCATATGGGTCCATCATAAATGGCCACTTTTTGCATGGTTAATGGCTATCACCTGGTCCAGCTTTATTATCATCTACTTTCAGATCCCTATTAGTGCCTTGCCATAAAAAAGGAGAAAAGCTTAAAAGCTTTTCTCGCCGTTCACTCCATTAATCGAATACGTTGCTGCAATTTCTGCACTTAAGGAATGTGATACAGAGCAATACTTGTCCATTGATAATTCAATTGCTCTCTCAACCTTATCTTTCGGTAGTTCTCCTTCTAGGGCATAATGAATCGTAATCTTTGTGAATTTCTTCGGATGCTCCTCGGCACGGTTTCCTTTTATATCCATTTCAAAAGATGTCGGAGTTAATCGCATTTTCGTTAATATAGAAATGATATCTATTCCAGTACAACCTGCCACCGCACTTAATAATAACTCGGTCGGCCTAGCACCACTATTCTCTCCGCCTACTTCTTCAGCAGCATCCATCTGTAGTTCATGTCCAGACGGTGCAAAGCCTGTAAAGGACATTTTGTCGTTCCATTTAATATTCATCTCCATCGGTAAACCCTCCAATAAATAATTATTTCTTCTCTTAGTGTGCCTATTTTAAACTATCTTTACAACAAATTTGTTTCAAGCTTTATCAAAATATCCATGTTATAGTAAGAAACAATTCAAATTACAGGAAGAGGTAGGTATTTGTATGAAAGACAAAATAATTACCATCCTAAAACAAATTGAAGAAAAGCACGAAGTAAAAATCTTATATGCTTGTGAAGCAGGAAGTCGTGCTTGGGGGCTGGAGTCTATTTCAAGTGATTATGATGTACGGTTTATTTATATCCATCCGAAAAGCATTTATTTAAGTATAGATCCTATTGGAATTGGCAGCAAAAAAGATTCCATTGAACTGTATAACCATGAAAACATTGAAATTAGCGGTTGGGAATTAACAAAGGCTTTACGATTATTTCGAAAGTCAAACCCCTCCCTACTGGAATGGCTTCAATCTCCTAAGCAATATTATCAAGCCTATTCGACTATCGATGATATGAACGAATTATTACCAACAGTATTAGATTATAAATCATGCACACTTCATTATTTACAGATGGCTCGATCTAATTTTAATAAGACTCAAAAGGAAACTACCAATCATGTAAAAATTATACTTAATATCTTACGTCCAATATTTATTGCAAAATGGGTTATAAACTATCACAGCTTTCCACCATTAGATTTTCAAAGACTTGTTAACGAATTCATCCCACAAGGTGACTTAAAAGGAGCTATCTTGTCATTGATAACGTTAAAAAGGAGAGGAATGACTAAAACTTTCTCTGATAGTCAGATTCTTTTGGAGTATGCTTTACAAGAAATGGACTATTTGGAAATCACCATTAAATCTCTTCATAAACGTCAAATAAACATAACAGAGGAACTAAACGATATATTCCGCAACACACTAAACGAAATTAAAAACTGTCTTGACTAATAAGTTCAATCTTTGATTAGCTAATTTCATATGGAATTGGTACTATTGCAATACCTACAATAAATATTCTATCTAGGAGAATCATTAAAAGGAGATTAAATAAAATGCAAACACTAAAACTTGAAGCCACTTGGGAAAAGGCTATATCAGAGAAGGACAGATCTTTAGTTCAAAGAGTATTTGAACAGGAATCATTTAATGGTGAGCCGATTCAATTCACGCCACTTCGGATGGATCGAAATTATAAAGGTGAATTACTCGTCATAGTAATTGTACATAATACTACAGATGAAGAAAAAAAGTTCATGAATGATAAAATATCGCTTGTACATGGAGAGGTCACATTGGCAGAGTATGTTTTTACATTACCTAATTTGGTTGTTGAAGCAAAAACTAGTATACCTTGGACATTTATTTTTCCTGTTGGGAGCTACAAAGATAGTGAGGGATTGTCGGAAGGGGTACTTAAGATATTTCCATGAAAACAGAAATAACGTTTTCTATAGAAAACGTTGCAGGTTATTACAGAATATGGTAGACTAATAAAGTGTCTGCGTGTTATCAACATAGCTAATATTAACCCAATTATATTATACCACTTCCCATGTTGATAGTCAAACAAAAATAGAAAAAAGAATGGGGTTGATGGAATGAGTCACGACAACGAATTACAGAAAGAACAAAAACGGGTTGATGACGTCGTACAAGAAATCAACATCAAACAAGAAAAACTTTACGGAAAGTCTTTACATCTTAAAGAAAGCATTGTTGACTTAAGAAAGAACTTTTGGGAGGATGTTACAGTTAACCTTGATGAACCCGATGATGTTATTGAGACACAAGCAAGCTTAAAACAACAAGCTGAATTGTTAGCAGAACGGGAACGATCACATGGTGGAATAGGAAAAGAGCTGAAAATATTAAACCGACTAAAGGATTCACCCTATTTCGGAAGAATTGACTTTATCGAGGAACCGGGAAATCAAACAGAACAGATTTATATCGGTATTGCCTCACTCATGGATCGAGAAGATGAAGAATTTCTAATCTATGACTGGCGCGCACCCATTTCTAGTCTCTATTATGACTTTTCACCTGGTAAAGCTAATTACAAAACGATGGATGGAACGATAACTGGTGAAATCTCCTTAAAACGTCAATTCATTATTAGACAAAGTAAAATAAAAGGTATGTTTGATACTGGTGTAACTATTGGCGATACACTACTTCAAGCGGCTCTTGGTAATAATGCTAACACGACTATGAAAAGCATTGTAGCCACCATCCAAAAGGAACAAAATAAGATCATTAGAAATGAACATAGCAAACTACTAGTTGTACAAGGAGTTGCCGGAAGTGGTAAAACATCCGCTGTACTTCAACGAATTGCATACTTATTATATCGCTTTCGTGACAGTTTGAACGCTGAGAATCTGTTGCTATTTTCTCCTAACCCCCTTTTCTCAAGTTATATTGCTAACGTGCTTCCTGAGCTAGGAGAAACTAATATTAGCCAAACAACTTTTTATGATTTTTTGCGTGACAGTATAGAAAAAGATATTGTAATTGAATCCCCATTTGAACAAATGGAATTTTCTTTGACATGCAACGATAAAACTACACTAGGGATAAGACAATTAAACATGAAGTTTAAGTCGAGTCTAGAATATAAATCCTTATTAGATAAATATATAAATTCCTTGTCAGTGAAAGGTATTCAGTTTAGAAATATTACCTTCCGTGGGCAAGTATTCATCTCAAGAGAGAGTATCTCTGAGTATTTTTATTCACTTGATGAGAACATGTCTATCCCTAACAAAATGGAACTAGTTGCTAAATGGCTATTGAAAGAACTTCTAGTACATCAACAGAAAGAAAAATCCAAGGACTGGGTAATGGAGCAAATAGAGTTATTAGATAAAGAAGCATACTTACAAGCTTACTATAAAAATCAACGGATTGATGAAGAAGACTCCAGCCTAGAGGAAGATATTTTGCGTACCATCGTAGTAAAGAAGCAGTTCGCATCTATTAAGAAGCAAATTAAGCAGTACGCATTTGTTAATACATTAGCTACTTATCGCCAAGTATTTTCTGAGTGGTCATCAAATCTACTTCCAGCGGAATGGCCCTCTATATGCAAGCTAACAATCCAACATATAGATAATAGATTTTTAACATGGGAAGATGCCACCCCTTATCGTTATTTCAGAGGAAAGATACTTGGAGATGAAGAAAAACGATCTATTCGACATTTATTTATTGATGAGGCACAGGATTACTCTGCTTTTCAGTATTCCTTTATAAAAGAGATCTTCCCCTATACCCGAATGACGCTATTAGGCGATATCAACCAAGCTATTTATACCTTTGCTACTTCCGAGAATCCATTGATACCGGATATCATGGAAGAATCTCACGAAAGAATTGTTCTAACTAAAAGCTATCGTTCAACCGAGCAGATCGTGGAGTTCACCAAAAAATTCGCTCCTGGTGGAGATATAATCGAGCCTTTTGAACGTAAGGGGGAACCACCTAGAATCGTTACACTTAGTAATGAAATGGATAATCAAGTAGAGTTAATCAATATAATTAATCACTTGAAAGATCAAGAATTTGAAACAATCTCTTTAATTTGTAAAACTCTAGAAGAAAGTAACCACATCTTTTCATTGCTAAAAGATAAAATTCCAATAAAGCAAATCAAAGAAGATACCTATTCTTTTGAAAAAGGAATAGTGGTACTACCGGTATACTTGGCCAAAGGAATTGAATTCGATGCTGTCATCATTCCTGACGCCTCCAAGGAACACTACAATCAAGAATCAGACCGAACACTTTTCTATACTGCTTGTACAAGAGCAATGCATTCCTTAACTATTGTTACTAACGAGAGTCCTTGTACTTTTATCCAAGAGGCTCTAACATAAATAAAAAGTATGCACCGCTTATAAAAAGACGGTGCATACTTTCTTAATAAAACCAGTTACTAGTTTCTACTATTTCTTTTTTATTGGTACCCATATTTCACTATAATAGTCCTCTGAAGAAGGATCATCCTCACTTAGATAAACCTCCATCTCTGGACCACCAGCATGCTCATACCCTGTAGCGGGAAACCACTCTGAGAAAATTCTCTCCCATACTTTAGGCATCGCATCAGGCATAGCGCCTATAACGGAAAAAACAGCCCAAGTTGCACTAGGAATTACTCTTTCTTCCCACTCCTCTGGGATAGATTTAACATTTTTCTCAGTTGCAATAAAGTATGTTAAATTTTCTTGTTGTTGATCAAAATCCATACATATTCCTAGTAAGCCTAATGGTCCACAATTTTTTGCTAACTCTCTTGAAAATCCATTTGTATTGGATTCATTCCAAAAGGCTGCAATCTTTCTATTGTTTTCTCCACCAATCGTAGTCGTGCGAATACTTTTACCTACAACGTGAAATGATTCCTTTTCTACAATCTTGTAATCCATCTCCACATCTCCCTTAATTTGAATATGGAAAGAGAGTTTCGGAAAGGCTTTAAGTGAATGAATATCTTTCTTTGCGAAAGTGGGACTTATACCGTGAATACTCCGAAAGGCTTTTGTAAAAGCTTCTGGACTCTCATAACCGTATTTCATAGCGATGTCAATAATTTTAACATCACTATTAATAATTTCTTGAGCCGCTTTTGTAAGTCTCCTATTACGAACATATTCACTAACTGTAAAGCCGGTCAGCATACTGAACATACGTTGAAAGTGAAACTTAGACATATATGCCTTTTGAGCGATTGCTTCTACTGTTAATTCACCGTCTAAATTCTCTTCAATATACTCAATACTTTCAATCATACTTTGCAACCTTTCCAACTAAATCACTCCTTCCTGTATTCATTCTAACAATGCATTCTTATGGATTCCTGTCTTTTCATGCTCGATTAAGACAGTAAAGAAGCACCTTTAACAGATGCTTCTTATCGATGTGTAACACCTCATGTAATTTCACTATGACTCATAATCTCGGTTCCATTGATTGCTTGTGTTGCTAAATGATCGGCTTCCCTATTCTTTTTTCGTGGTACTAATTGGTATTCTGGTGTTATTCCTAACTGCTCTATCTTCTTTTCAATTCGATCCATCCACCGAAGTAATTCTTCCTCATAACACGGCCATTCATCATTTAATTGATTAATAACACCTTGCGAGTCTCCAGTAAAGGTTACTGGTAAATGATGAACACCTAGAAGTTCCAATTCGGATACACCTAAATGTAGAGCAGCATATTCTGCTTCACTATTCGTATTAAGCTCCTCTACTGCTGCATTCCTTCTTATTCTAAATTGCTTACCATCCTGCTCGTAATAAATCACAACGCCTAAACCTGACTGCTTCGTTTCAATATCAAATCCGCCATCGAAGAATACAACTATATGATGTGGCTCGGAGTCCACACTTTCTACATATTTCTTTAATTCTTTATACATCCATGTGGTTTCATGGTTATCATAGAAAGTCATACTCTTAATACGTATATTTTTTTCAAAATCTTCCGCTAACAACAAAGCCTTTTCCGGATTCATCTCATCTGAGTGAAAAGTAGCCTCCGTACCCTTTGGTGTACGATAAGTGATTTCAATTTTAATCTTCAATTATAATCATCCTCATTATGTATTGGATAGTTATATTTTCAACCGAAATTCCTGCATCATACCGTTTCACCCATTATAAAAGAACTCTAAGAAATTTCCTAGAGTTCTCCTTCATTAGCTACGTTTATTAACATATTGACGTTTATTATCAACTACTCCGCTTAATACGATAGGCGCAGGATCCTTATCGATATCTAATTCGATGTCAGCCCCATCTTCCGGTAAAGTTTCATTGAAAATTTGTTCATACTCTTCAATAGAGACTTCTTTCCTTGTATCAAATAGTTTATTATGACCTTCGATGTTTAAGTGTTCTCTAAAATTTGGTTGAAGAACTCCTGAGAAGAGTTCCCCAACAGCTCCTGATCCATAGCTAAACATGCCAATTCTAGCGCCTTCTTTGAGATCGTCCTTATTTTCCAAGAGAGAAAGTAAGCTTAGATAAAGAGACCCTGTATATATATTCCCAACATTACGGTTATATAGAGTACTTACTTGATAATTTTCTAACAACCGCTCTCTATCAACTTCAGGTGCTTCTTCAAGGACCGTACGCAAAGCTTTTAGTCCCATTTTCGTATAAGGAAGATGATAGCAAATAGCCTCCATATCACTTAACTCTAACCCTGATTTTTCTTTATAAACTTCCCAAACTTTGTTAAAGAATAGAATGTACTGTTCATTAGAAAACTTACCATCTACAAAAGCCTTGTCCGAATATATCGGTCTCCAAAAATCCATAATATCGTTTGTTAAATACACATTATGACTCTCTAGTTCCATGATTCGTGGATTAGCGCTAATAATCATTGCTACAGCACCAGCACCTTGTGTTGATTCACCAGGAGTATCCAAGCCATAACGGGCTATATCGGATCCTAGCACGAGTACTTTACTCTCCGGATTCAAAGCCACATGACCTTTAGCCATTTGTATCCCTGCTGTAGCACCATAACATGCTTGCTTCACTTCCACCGCACGTGCATGCGGATTTAACCCTACTAAACGATGGACATAAACTGCTCCTGATTTCGAATGATCAATTCCAGATTCTGAACCAAAAATTACAAAATCTATTTTCTCTCGATCTTCATCGTCAATAATACTTAACGCTGCATTAGCTGCTAAAGTTACAGAATCCTGTGTAATTGGTGCAACAGCCATTTGGCTTTGCCCAATTCCAATAGTAAATTTAGCAGGTTCAACTCCTCGAGCCTCCGCTAATTTCTCCATATCTACATATATATGTGGCGTGTAAAATCCTATTTTTTCGATCCCTATTTTCATGTTGTCTTCTCCTTTAATACAGTTTCTCTGCCCCTATTATATCTATATGTGAAAAATCACACAAATCAAAGCACATTTATGTAAAGGGAGCTTGTTAATTTCAACAAGCTCCATTTCTATCAAAATTTAGCCGTTATCTCTTTTACGTTTATTCTTCTTACCGTTAACATTTAAGAATTCACTATCACTAGCAAATTCTGTATCACGCTTCCCATTACGTTCTGGTTCGGTATTATATTTGATTCCATGGTTCTTTTGTCTACCAGTATCTCGGTTCATATTTTTATTTTGCTCAGACATAATTCATCCTCCTAGTTGTAACATATTCAAGGATTATTATGTCCATATTAGTTATTCTTATTTCTCAGTGAACTGATATTCAACCTCTTCTTTGCCCATCGTTACTTTCATATCGAATTCATCTAGAAACCAAGTGTCTTTTTCCCCAAAATAAAAAATAATCCCATTAACTTCTTGTTTAACTCCAATTTCACCGTCCTGACCAATTGAAAGTCCAAGGAAATAGTTAGGGTGGTCTGTTTTAATTCCACCATATATCTTCAAGAAAAAATGAACATAATCTCCTTCTTCTAAGCCCATTTCATCTATATACCACTTCGCTGCTTCTTCTGTGATTTGCAAACCCATCGGTACACCCCACTCATCTTATTTAAAACCTAACCTTATTCTACTATAGCTTAACTCAAAAAGTGGAGGATATGACTTAAGGAATTCGAAAAAAACATGACAATATGAATATAGACTAACTTTTCATAGCACTATTCGTTATACTTATAATTAGATAAGTTCATTAGGAGAAAATGTTATGAATAAAGATCAAATCCCGTGCCGCTGTCATCATAATGGCCCGACAGCATGTGTAACCCAAGTCCCCATATTCAATCACTTAGAAAAAACGTATTTAGATGAAATTATGACGATGACCCGATCAATTTCTTTTAATAAAGGAGAACATATCTATCATGCTGGAGACGAAGCTGATTCGTTATATATCGTGAATAAAGGACAAATTAGAATCTACCGATTAGCAGAATCCGGTAAAGAACAGTTAGTAAGAATATTAAATTCTGGTGACTATACTGGGGAATTAGCATTATTTAAACAATCCCTACATGAATCCTATGCAGAGGCTATTGTAGCTACTAATATTTGTGTGATTAAACGAGATGACTTACAAGAATTACTATTGAAGTATCCAACTATAGCAATGAAGCTGCTTTCAGAGTTTTCTAATCGACTTGAGCAATCTAAAAAACAAACGACACGTTTCTCAACGGAAACTGTTGAGAAACGAATTGCCCTATTTCTTGCCGAAAGTATTGACCCTGATGAAGATACGGATGAACTCACACTTCCAATGAGTAAGAAAGTCTTAGCATCCTATCTAGGTACAACTCCTGAAACTATTAGCCGAAAGCTTGCTGAACTAGAAGAAAAAGGATTAATCAAACAAAAACCTCATAAACGAATTGAGGTCTTGGATTTGGATGCTTTATTGTTAATTTGATCTGTTTTGTCAGATTTATATTTAATACCAAAAAAGACCTCCCCCAACTGGAGAAGTCCTTTGACTAAACTATTTATCTTTATAACTTGGACTTAATTCACTCCAAACATCAAACATATTTCCATCTAAATCGTAAAAGATAAAGTTATTACCAGGGTGACCGCGATCTTCTATTTCTCCAACTCTTACTTCTTGGGATTTCAGAAATGATTGAAATTCTATAAGCTGTTCCAGACCATCCACCTCAAACGTAAACAAGAAATGGTCTTTTTCGCGACTATCTCTAAATCCTATTTTTTCACCTGGCATTGCTCTCACAAGAAAAAAGCTCTGATTTGCAAAGTCTAATATTGCTTTTTCTTCATCACGATAATTCTCTTTTGCACCGAGTATTTCTTGATACCATCTTGAAGACTCTGCTGGACTCTCTACAGGTAAATAAGTTGTTCCAACACGTTTTATAAAATTGCTCATTTTTACTTCCTCCTTTTATCCTGGTAATAATTTAGTAAAGTATAATCTCCTACTGTCTGTTTTTTTTTGAATTACTTAATTCCATACAACCTCCAACAAAGAAATCTATTAACCTAATGCCTTTTCATAACATCTACATTCATGTACTCGCTTGAACTTATCCTTTATTTCTTCCTTTTGAACTCCTATATAATGAGCAAAAGCTTGAACAGGATAGAGTTTAGGTATTTCACTCGAAATATGGCCCTTTAATTCTTCGTCTCCTTCAAGGTATACATGGAGATAGGAATCCATTCTTTGAAACTCACTTTTCTCATACCAGGTATTTACCCACTGGTCATCTCTCGTCCACGCCTCTAGTCGATTCAATCCTTTCACCTTTGCTATCTCTTCCCCTTTTAGTAGAAGTTTGGATGCAATTCCCTGTCGTCTATAATCCGGATGAACTGCTATATGCCAAATCATACCACCAAGTCCTGAACCTCTTGAGCATACAGTTCCTTCCTCTAATTCATACTCAATATCAAGGATCCCTACAATTTGTCCGTCTTCCACTGCTACTAACTCTATTGCTGGATTATCATATTGTTCTTTTTCCCTTAAAACGTTATCAAAATAAGCTGTGTCCAAAAAAGAAAGCACTCTACACCTTACCCAGCCATGTTCGTCAGCTGGTACATAATCTCTAATTTCCATTAACTTCTCCTCTTCTAACTACATAGAAATTTATCCATCTAGTGGCTACCTACTTATATCCAGATTCTGTTCACATCTATTAATCTTGAATTATCGAATGTTAACACATAAATATCAGGCATCTCTAATTGCTTCCAAAACTCAAAACCATACTTTGAATTATAATAATTCATCATTAACACCATGATATTACCATGTGTGCCGATTACAATATTTTTATCTGGATGTTCTTGCATAACCTTTAACAGACTTATAATGCCTCTTCTTTGAGCAACATTGTTAGACTCTCCACCTTGAAAGGAATAATCATAATCCTGCCAAACCTTAGTGATAGCTTCATTAAAATCTTCTACAGGATAATCCGATAAAAGTCGCTCTCTAAAGTTGTCCTCAATCTGAATTGGTACATCAAGATAATCTGCAACTCCTTGGATAGTTTGAATAGCTCGTTTGTATGGGCTTGAATAAACCAAATCTATATCTTCTTCTTTTAAGAAATCCGTGACTTTTTCAGCGTCTTTTAATCCTTTTATTGATAATGGTCTATTTAGCTCGTCTGGTGTATAGATAGAATGTGCATGCCGTACGAAGTATATTTTGTTCACTATAGCTTCTCCCTTTTCTTTATATAGAAAATATTACCATGATTTAGATTTTGGCGGAAGAGAAAGTATTCAGTTAATGTCAAGTAATTATGTTCCAATTTTCACAATATCGTAACCACTAGTTGATGGTAAACTAACATTAAAGGTACAATAATTTCCTTTATAAGGGGATTTTGGGTTCTAAAAGTAGCACGAAACTAGCTATTTTCCAAGATTTAGAAGACTTACTGGTTTCAATTAGTACCACGAAGAGATTTTTTAAAGATGCCTACCTTTCCACGAAGGACTAAAGGCCGATGAAATATACATTGTAAAGTCTGGTCTTGTACAGGTATCAAAATTAACAGTTGACGGGAAAGAACTGATTCTACGTATTTGTAGCCATGATGATATGGTCGGTGAATTGTCCTTATTTAGTGATGACCAAATATTTATTAAGTGGAAAGGTACTTTCTTCAGGAGAAGTACAAGTCATAAGAAAAGAAGAATTAGAAGAAGCGTTGGTTTCAAACAGTAATTTAACCTTTGAATATATGAGATGGTCTAGCACCCAGATGTAGAAGTTTCAATCTAAAATTAGAGACCTCTATTAAATGGTAAAAAAGGAGCACTTTATTCTACATTGTTCCAATAGAACGCTCAATTCAGATAATTAATGTCTACCATTTTGTGGTAGACATTTTTTGTGATATTGTCCCATATTTCTGTGATTTGTGCCTAGTAATAATTTCCACTAGTTTTTGAGAATCCGACTCCTACTTCCCGCCTCAACCTCTAATACTATCGCCTGCTCTTAAATAACCTATTCGTACTTTAGTCTCAGAAAAAATATATTGAACTCTGTGAAGATTCTAATTGCAATTTTTGTAAGTTAAATTTACTATTGGATATAAGATTATTTTTCAATATTTTCAAACTCGACAAAAAATTAACAAACTCAAATGTGAAAAGGCATTGAAGGGGTACTCAATATGATGAAATTGATGATGATTCACGAATTCAAAATGATGATGAGAAGTAAAAAGAACATTTTATTTATCATTGCACTAGTTAGTTTAATTTTAACTTACTCACTTTTAGTTCTACCTGCTACCGAGACACCGGATTCTTTTGATGCAGAACAAATGAAAGTAGAACTAAAAAACTTAGATGCTGTGCGACAAGGTATGATTGTTAGAGGTGGGACAGGTTTTGGCGGAATGACCGGAGCACCTTACGCAAATAACACATACGCTTATAAAGTACAATCAAGAATGGTACAAGCTTTTGAAGATGAGAACTTCCATCGCTTCATCCAATTACGGATGAAAGGCTTTGATTATAACGTACAAAGTGCAAGCCGAGATTGGATGCTAATAGCTAATTCACCATTTCCTGGTTTGGACCAAAGTCGGGATGTCAGCTTAAAAAACCTTCGCTATCAAGGTTACTTAGATGCAAATATTCCTATAACTTATGAAATGATTGAACAAAAAACTGCTTTGCAGACGATTGTTAACTTCCTCTTAGGAACAACAGCTTTAATAGTAATATTTTGTTCCATTTACTTCAGTAGTGACATTATTTCTAGAGATAGGCAGCATCGCACAATTCTACAAGGAATGCCAATCGGTTGGTATCGACTAATTAATGTAAAGTCTGGAGTTGCCTTTGGTTACACTCTTTTCGTTCTACTTGGGTTATTACTACTAGCGGTGGTCATTATATCTATACAAAATGGTTTTGGATCTTTTAATCTTTCTGTTCCAATCACTTTGCCTAGTTCACAACCTGACGATTATTTCGGCTACAGATTCAGTGAATTTGATACGATTTCAATAGCGAAGTTTCTTTTACTAGCACTAGGAATCATTCCGGTTCTGATTTACTTATTTATTCGCTTAAATGCAATTTTGAGTCTTTTATTTAAAAATTCCTGGCTTGTCCTAATGGTCAGTACGGTTATCTTATTTTCCGAAAGAATCTATTACTCTAGGACATTAAATGAGCTTTTTGGTATTAACATTAGTCATCTTCCTCAGACATACTTTGACTTTGGAAGAATTATATCTGGTGAAAAGTACTATCTCTTACATCTAGATGCGATTAACTATCAAAAAGGAATTATCGTATTACTGATAACCATTTTAGTAATAGAAATTTCCTTATTTGTAGTTTCCCGAATCATAAGTAAACGTCGCTTCTACCATAAAGCAGCATAGTGAATAAGCACAGTCGCTGTGCAACTTAGCTAAGCGATTGAAGACAGAAAGGATAGTCGATATGTTTTGGAAGTTTACCCTTTTTGAAACGAAATTATTATTAAAAAATAGAAAAAGTTGGTTTGTTGCTGTTTTCCTTCTGGTAATTTTCGCTTTGTTCTTTATGTACTATAGTCAAGATGAACCAGTGTCATTAAAGGATAAGAAGAGAGCAGAAACTAATACGTCATATGCCGTCTTTGAATACCTTGACCTTCAGAGACATGATCTACCTGAAGTTGCAGAAGTATACAACTATCATACTCAAATTCAATCATTATTAGGAATGCAACTATGGTACATAGGTAATGGCGACGATAGTGATCAATATATCGAGAATGGCTTAGAAATAAACAAATTACGATTAACTGTACACGAACTAGGAAATGATGGTATCCCTGAACATTTAATCGTTACTAAAGAAGACATATTAAAAGAAGATGCTTTATTACATTATATTAAAGATAATAATCTACCAATTGAATCAGATTCTTTTGCAACGAATCATTATATAACAAATGCATTAGCTATGATATCCGGACTATTATTCCTCGTAATCGTACTAATTAGTGGTAATGAAATGCTAATTTATGAACAAAGACACCAATCGGTTATGAAAGGCTTTCCTTTATCGTTTATGAGTAAAATATATAGTAAAATAATGATTTATTTCACACATGTTTATAGTTTTTTACTTCTAGGATTCTTAGTTGGTAGTATCTATGTAGCTAATAAATTTCAGGCGAGTGAGTTTTCTTTCCCAGTATTAGTCTATAAGAATGAGAATTTTATAGCACTATCAACTGGGCAGTACCTATTCTATATCTTCTTAGGATTTGGACTAGTAATTCTCTTATTACTATCGCTATCGATTTTACTTAATATGTTATTCAAAAATGCCTTTGCTAATATTCTTATTGGGTTAGGATTCTTTATCCTACCAGACATAGCAACAGCAGCAGGAATTCATGCACCATTCTTACATCCGATTAAATACATCGATATGTATAAGGTACTCTCAGGCGATCTTGCTACTACACTAGGCAATGGTTCTATTGATTATTGGAACGCAATGGCTACTCTTGGAATAATAACTCTAGTATTAATTGGTATAATATATGCTGTTAACAAGTTTGCCTATCAACGCGTACCAAAAAACGTTCCATTGGAAAAAGCTTTCTAAATAAAAAGTTTATCTTAAAAAAAGACTGGAGAATTTGTGAGAAAAGAGGATCGTTATGCTAAAACTCGAAAATGTTACGGTTAAATATAAAGACAAAGTAGTATTGGATAACCTATCGTTAACTGCAGAAAGTGGAGAAATTATTGGTCTAGTTGCACCAAATGGAACTGGTAAAACTACTTTATTTAATGTTATTTCGAACTTTTTAAAACCGAATAAAGGGAATGTAACATTTCAAGGGAATCTTCAATATAAAACAGAACGAAAAGAAATTTCCATCCATAAACAGCTAGCCACCTTCCCTGATCAAGGAGACTTATTTGAGGAATTGACAGGTGTCGACCACATGAAGTTGTATGCGAATATGTGGAAAGGTACTAGTAAACATGTAAAAGAGATTTACGAACAGCTACATATGGAAGGCTATGTAAAAAAGAAAGTAAAAACCTATTCATTAGGTATGCGTCAACGATTATGTTTTGCTATGATTGCAGCAGCTGATACCCCTATGATGCTGATGGATGAGGTAATGAACGGTCTTGATGTAGCTAACGTTTCACTTATTTCGAATCATTTAATGAAAATGAAACAAGACGGAAAACTAATATTTGTTGCGTCCCATTTATTATCTAATCTTGATTTATATGCTGACCGGGTTCTTTATTTAAAAGGCGGCGATATAATCCATGAGCAGACTATGAATAAAACTACCGACGAATATATTAAGTTTGAATTAGCACCTGAACAATACAAAAAGGTAGCATATATGCTACCAGAAGACCATCTTTATATCGCGAATCACTTATGTTGTATCCCTATAAGCAATATGGATACTGATGAACAAAAAGAATGGGTAGTAAAATTGGCAGCTATCAAAGAGAAGGAACTAACTATAGGACCACTCGGAACAGCGGAATTCTATGAAAAATACTATCATGAAGATTAAAAGATTTAAGATTACTAGGAGGGAAAATAAATGAAACGGATCGTTTTCCTCAGTTTGATAACATGTATATTCGTTTTAATTGGCTGCAGTCAGCAACCCTCGGATAAGGTATTACTTTACGAGGAGAACAATGAAATCATTGGTCCAGAGCGAGATGAGATTGTTGGAGAAATAAGTGATACTATTTACGATTCCATTGACCGCAGTAACGCTAATGCACAAGAGTTAATGATTGGTCCCATTGAGGGAACTGGGGAAGATATTACCCCTCCTGAGGGAAGATACACAATTACAGGACAATCACCAAATGGTAACCCACAGTCAGGAAGATTACTTGTCTACGATGAAAATGGCACACTCTTAATAGATGAATTAATAGATTATGGGTATGGTGTAGGTAGTGTCACCGTTGATTTAAACGGCTCCCATATCGTTCATATTGATGGTTTAGATCAAGCTATGTTCACGCCAACACCTACACAGATTTCGAATCAATTATCTGCGGGAATCTGGGAGGTTGGAACGGATATTGAAGCAGGGAGCTACTCTGTTATGGCTGATTCGGGGTATGCCTTTGGTGATCTAATTATTTTGGAAGAAGGAAAAAATCCTAGAGTCTTTGAAATATTGAACACAACTCCTGATTCAAAAATAGATGTGAGCTTAACAGAAGGACAGAAGCTAAAAATTTCTGGACTATCTCTTCTCCAATTCAAACCACAATCTTAGAAAGTAAAAAAAGGTGAATACTAGTCCGCTAGTATTCACCTTTTATATGTCTTCTTCCATATACTCTTCATCATCAATAAACAATGATTGAATAAAGTAAACCCCAATTCCTATTGCCATAAATAACGATGTCCATCCAAGTGCCTCCCTCCCTGCACTGATAACGACTTTACTGTAAATCTATATCACATTTCTTGATGTGACATTTATCACAACCATTGCTAAAAGTAACCTTTCGATCAAGATTGTCAAAGAACGTTAATAATATATCCACGAATTATTCATTTTTCGCGTTAAAATAGAAAGAGTAGTGTTTAGAACAGATTGGAGAATTATTGATGAAAAAGACTTATATATTTATAGTAGTTCTAGCAGTAGTACTTATCGGTGCAATTATTCTACTAGTAAACTGGACGCGGGATGATACATCCTCCCCTAACGCGAAAGATGATATGTCTCATTTAGTAGAGTCAAAGCCTTTACCAATACCACCTTTACTAGAGGACTTAAATCCTGCTCCAAGCAAAGCAGAATTCCATTTAACCGCAGCACCTGGTATGACAGAAATATTAGATGGTGTGGAATCAGAAACGTTGGGATATAACGGGAATATTCTTGGTCCTGTCATTAAGGTCCGAAGAGGTGAAGAAGTTAAAGTAAAAATGAAGAATGATTTGGATGAGTCAACTACATTACACTGGCATGGACTTCGTGTAGATGCTGAGGATGATGGTGGACCTCATTCCGGTATAAAACCAGGCGAGACATGGGAACCTGAATTTACCATTGAACAACCAGCTGCAACGCTCTGGTATCATCCTCATATGATGCATTCAACAGCTAAACAAGTCTATGAAGGGCTTGCAGGGCTATTTATTATTGAAGATGAAATATCGGATAGTCTAGAAATACCAAAAGATTTTGGCGTAAATGATTTTCCATTAATTATTCAAGATAAAAGGTTGGATTCTAGTGGAAACATGCAGTATGATCCTGGAATGAATGACATTATGATGGGGTTATATGGAAATGCGTTTCTAGTGAATGGAGCAATCTCCCCCTACTTAGAAGCACCTAAGGGAATGGTCCGTTTACGACTTCTCAATGGTTCAAATGGTAGAACGTATGAACTGAAGTTTGATAATAATCAGGAATTTCACCAAATTGCTAGTGATGGGGGATTTTTAGAGAAACCAGTAGAATTGACAACTCTTCGTTTAAGCCCTGCGGAAAGAGCAGAAATATTAGTTGATTTCTCCACGTTAGAAACTGGCGATACGATCGAATTAATTGATACTGTATCAGAACTTGGGAAGACAATTTCAGATAATCATGTTTCGTTAATGAAATTTATTGGTACAGATGAGCAAACAGAACTCTTCGAAGTACCAGATCAATTAACAGATATTGAAAAGATTGATCCAACTAGCTCAACAGTTACTAGGGAAATGGTTATGGCTGGTGTAGGAGCTACGTTAACCATTAATGATAAATCCATGGATATGGGACGAATTGATGAAGTCGTCAAATGGAAAGACACAGAAATTTGGGAGGTGTCCAATCAACGTACTGGAACTCAAGGGGGGATGCCTCACCCATTCCATTTACATGGTGTACAATTCCAAGTTTTGGATCGTGATGGTAATCCTCCACCCGCAAATGAAACTGGCTGGAAAGATACAATACTAGTTCAACCTGGAGAAACTGTACGTATTATTACCAACTTTACGCATAAAGGTGTATTTATGTATCACTGTCATATCCTCGAGCATGAAGATGCAGGCATGATGGGACAATATGAGGTGAAATAATAAAGAAAGTCGCAGGTTTGCTTCCTTCTCTGCGACTTTTTTATTTACTTAATTTCTTTGTAACAGTTCTTTCGATAATCGACCATGGCACAAACTTTTTTATGAACCATAATGAATTGGCACCTTTTCCAACTCGATATCGAAATTTCGGGCGGTTCGATTTGCAAACTTTAACAATTACTTTAGCAACTTCCAATGGATCACCTGCATTTTGAAAAGATTGTTTTGCAAAGGCAAGTGCATTTTTCTTCAAAGTGTCATCATGAATCACAGCACCTATTTCCAATCCCTTTTCCCAGATTCCGGTTTTAAAAGAAGCAGGCTCTATAAGAGAAACATAAATCCCTTCTGAAATTAGCTCCAATCGTAAGCTTTCACTATATCCTTCTAATGCAAATTTAGATGAGCAATAAGGGCCCATTCCAGGAAAACCAAAATAACCACTGACACTGCTCAGGTTAATAATTTGTCCCTTCTTAGAATTCTTTAATAGTGGTAGGAAGTTAGAAGTTGTTTGAATCACACCTAACACATTTGTATCATATTGCTTTTGCCAGTCTAATATAGTTAGATCAGTAGTGAATCCCCCTTGGGAATAACCTGCATTGTTAATTAAAACATCTAACTTATTAAAACGGTTTTGCACCCACTGGCTTGCTTGCTTAACTTGTTCTTCTTTTGTCACATCCATTTCAGCAACAAATATTCGTTCCTCTAAATCTAACTGCTTTACCATCTCTAATAACTCATCTTTATTCGTTTCGGTTCTCATAGCTGCAACCACAAAATAGTTTGCCTTTAATAACTCCATAACGATAAGTTTTCCAAACCCACCATTAGCACCCGTAACCAACGCGACCCTCATTACACTTCCCCCTTACTACTCATTTGCAAGCTGATCATAAAGGGAAATCGTTTCCTCTTTATGTTCTCTGTTTAAAATAACAAAGTCATCCCCAAAAACTATATATAAGTAGGGACCTTCACCGCCTTTAATAAATAATCTACCCTGACCATAAGGTTCTTCCAGCTTAAATTTCCCTTTCTGTACATTTTCTGAAGAAAAACCATTTGTCCTCATGATTACCTCAGGAAGTTCCTCTAATAATTCAACATTTTTAATTTCATCGATTGGCCATTCCAATCCATACATCCCACTTATAATAAGGTGATTAGCTTCAATTTTAACCTCATTTTCTGCGCTCCCAGTGTACAGGGCACCAACGATTACCCCTACAGTAACAACCGAGATACTATTTACTATCCATAGATACCGCTTCCTCTTATGTGGCACTTCGAACCTTTGAAGATAGATTATTCCACTTAAGAGGAATACAATGAATAGTCCAAAGCCAAATTCTGCTCCATAGGGAATACGTAGAATGGATAATAGTGTTGCCAATAATAATAGGTAAAAAGAATAAGTGAAAATTTTACCAAGAGTAGTAATATAGCCTTTTTCGATTAAATAATCTTGTTCTTTTTTTGGACGATTATTAAAACCAGAGATTAGGCTATATTCTTTCTTTTTGACAATTAAATAAGTTAAACCTCCATGAATAATTAACGTCCAGCCCATTACAATGATGAATATTAACATTCCTTTTGACACGAAAAACACCTCAACTTCTAATTAACTACTTCTTATACGATTGTGATTCCGATAATGTTTCTAATTGTTCTGGCTCTGGTAACAACAGATTCATTATAACAGCCCCAAACAATATCAATACGGAAACATAAAGCGCCAATTCATAGCTACCATAAATCGTATAAACTACTCCTGGTACGTAAGCACCTAATGCAGACCCAATTTGATGAGCAAGTGATAAACAACCGACAATAAATCCAATAGAGTACGCTTTAAAGTACTGTGTTGCTAATAGTTGTGTTGGTGCTACCGTAGCAAAATCAACTAAACCAAAAATAATTGCAAAAATAATCAAAAATGTAGAATCCTGCATATATATCAACATACAAATCGATAGGGCTCGTGTTATGTATAAAAATACTAATACCTTTCTACTACTCCATTTGTCTACTATAATACCAGACAGCAATATTCCAATGATATTGAAGGCAGCTAAAACACTTACTGCTGTACTTGTTACAACCGTCGAATGGCCATGGTGATTTGAATAGGGAATGAGATGTGTATCCATTAATCCAGTAGTTGTAAAACCACAGATCAAAAATGGTAACATCAAAAACCAGAACTTCCTCATTCGAAATACGACCCATATTGATGTATTGTTAGTTTCTTGTTCGTCAGGCGCAACCGGCTTTTCCGTATTCCCTCCAAATGGTAATATACCTTTATCGCTTGGATGATTTTTTAATGCCAATAAAACAATCGGAAAAACAACAACCATTAAGAATAAGCCTAAAGATAAAATAGTCACTCTCCAGTCAAAATAATAGATTAATAGCAATGATCCTGGCACTATTAGCATCTGACCAAAGCCAAACCCAGCTTCTAATACCCCAAGTGCCAGTCCCCTTCTCTTATTAAACCAATTGACAACAAGTACAGTCCCCACGACATTTGATGCACCTCCGACACCAATTGAAACAATAGAATATAAAATAAATAATTGCCAAGGAGCTGTGACAAAACTAATGAAAGAAAAACAGATACCAACTAACAACGTACTATACGAAAGAATTACCTTTGCACCGCACCTATCTACTAACCTCCCAATTATAGGTTGAGTCACACCATAAATAATAAAGCTAATAGTTGAAATAAGAGATGTCATTCCCCTATCCATAGAGAAATCATTTTCCCACGGTTCCATAAATGCACCAAAGGCGAGTCGCCCACCTTGTACCGCTAAAAAGGCTACAAAAATAACAAATACAATAACCCAAGCGTAATGCAGCTTCCCTCTCATCTGCAGCTCCCTCTTTTCTAATATTAATACTCGTTAGTTTAGTACGAATAAAACAAAATTACAAGAAAATTTAAACTAAATGCTCCAATTAGCTTTGAAGTTTAGTTAAATCTGACTTGACCAAGTTTTCTGAAAGTGGTAATTTTTACTTATCTCTATAAGACTTTTCAGCAAGGATGGTAAGTATATGCGACTAATATTATCAATCATTGGGGTAATTATATTTATCCTTTTACTCGGAGCAATTCCATTGTCCATTTCTATCACAGACGATAACTTGATCTTTGACTTTAGCATCGTCGTAGACCTTGTTATTAATTATTTGCAAGGGGTTTGGAATGGAGAGTCCTTTATCTACCAAGAGGGCATTGGACGAAGTTACAGTATTCTACAAGATATACCTGACTATTTTCTTACAACGTTGCATTATTTACTAATTGCAGGATTTGTTACTGTTTGTATGGGAATGTTCATTTCTGCTTGGTATAGTAAGTCACAGAAGGAATGGATAAAAGATATTATAGGATTCTTAGGAACAATCCCTGATTTTATCCTGGTGTTATTTTTACAACTAGGAGTTGTAGCTTTCTACCAATCAACTGGATTTCATATCGCCAAAGTAGCATCTCGATCAGCTGATGAAAATGCGTATTTATTACCACTAATTACATTAACACTTGTTCCTACCATCTATATAATCCGAACGCTTTCTGAGCGTACGTATGATGTATTATCGGAAGACTATATTTTAACTGCTAAGGCAAAAGGGTTAAGGAAACGTTTTATCTTTATACATCACGTGGTACGAAATGTACTACCTTATTTGAAGGCAGATTTACATAAGATTTTAGCCATTATGATGAGTAACTTATTTATCGTAGAATACCTATTCAACATTCGTGGCATCACCGCTTTTATATTCGGTGGAACGATGTATCAATACAATCTTATTGTAAGCACACTAGTAGCCTTAGTTTTTCTATATCTATTAATCTATTGGACTATTCGCCTCCTAATTCTCTTACTTGAAAGGGTGTTTGCACATGACTAATTGGCGTTTATGGGTTGGCGGTATAGCTACTAGTCTAATCATATTGATTGCCTTAATAGGTCCAATCTTAGCCCCATATGAGAAAGATTATGTGGAACCAACAGGATACTATTATAACGGTCCAGATGACTTTGGCTTTCATGCTTCACCATATCCTCCATCGAAGGAGCACCTATTAGGTACTGATGAATGGGGGTATGATATCCTAACGTTGCTACTTTATGGGGCAAAGTATACGGTATTTGTTGGCATTGGAGTGGCATTGTTCAGAATCTTCATTGGTGGAGCACTGGGCATTTGGTTTGGGCTGTCACTTAGCAAGAAAAAAAAGACAAATTCTGTATTCGGACTACTGGGCAGTATCCCTGCTTTTCTTATTATTTATTTTCTATTAATTGGTATTACTATTAATTCACCACTTTCTGTCATGGAACTAGTTACATTACAATCCATATTAATGATTCTTTTAGGTTTTCCAGGGGTATATGCTGCTATTTACAGCAAGACTAGTGAACTAGCAAAGGAAGAATATATTACTGCTACTAAAGCGCTTGGAGCAGGAAAGATTCGAATCATGCGTAAACATATTCTACCCCATTTAAAGGGCACTTTACTTGCCATGTTTATTAAGGAGATTATATTAGTTCTGACATTAATTGGTCAGTTAGGAGTCTTTAATCTTTTCTTAGGAGGAACCATCCTAAGACTCCATGGACCACCTGTTTATATTTCAATTAGTAGAGATTGGGCAGGGTTAATCGGACAATGGAGATCGTTTATCTACGACTTTCAGTGGATTCTCTTCTTCCCGTTACTTGCATTTATACTGATGTTGTTTTCCTTTTACATTTTATCGCGAGGAATAGAACTAAAGCAGAAAACTACTCTGCAAAAATTCCCTCACATTTAAAAAAAGCCAGAATGAAGCGCTCTAAAGTTTAGGAGCGCTCCATTCTGGCTTTTTTCACAGTAAAAAGTTATAACTTTACTAATTTATCTACAGACGTTTAGTTCACTTGGTATTTCATTGCATGTAGAATCTTTTGTTCAATCTCATCAATATGCTTATCCAATGAAATAGCTAGCTCTTCAATTAAAATGGTTAGCGTTTTGGATAATAACTTCTTATCTTGTTCTGGAATATGTCTTTTCTCGAGCACCATTTCTTGCTTCCTCTTCATTAACGTATTCACAACTTTGGATATGTCTAAACGATCTCCGGATTGAATAAGTTTGTTGTATTCCTTATTTCGGATTTTTACATCCTCAATCCACTCTACACCTGGTTCCTCAAATGATTTTAAGATGGTATCCGCTTGGTCCTTATTCATCATCTTTAACATATTAACTTTAACATTATTGACCGGGATATTAATTCTTAATTTGGAATCCTCTATCGGATGCAACTCATAATAAGTTCGTGTTTTACCTCCGTAGGTTTTTTCACTAATACTGTCAATCTTACATACACCATGATCAGAATATACAACCAATTCTCCAATATTAAACATTGGCTTCTCTCCCAACTCAAATTGTCAACTTAGTTTACTAAATTAAGTGTATACCACTTCCGCCGCTTTGTCAACTTAGTTGACAAATGCAACTAACTTCTTATATAGTAATCACGAAGAAAAAAACAGGAGTGAATGAATTGGAACCTCAATTTCAAAACCTTGACTTAATAGATACCTTAAGTGAACGACACCTACAACTTCGAAGAATGACACAAGAACTATGGAACAAACGAAGCAATATCTATTTATCTAATACAGAATGGTTTATCATAGCTCGAGTTTACAAACAGGAGACAACCATTTCCCGTGTAACAAAACAAGTTGATATTTCCAGACAAGCTACCCATAAGTTTATAAAAAGGCTAGAGGCTAAAGGCTTAGCTGTAACATTTAATAAAGAACATAACAAAAAAGACAAATTCTTGCGCCTAACCACTCTAGGCGAAGAATGCTATGAAAAAAACGAAGCTCTCAAGACTGAAATTGAAGCAAAGGTTGCAACAAGCATTGGAATCGAACAATTAAATACATTGAGAGAAATATTAAAGTTAGATTGGGGTTTGGAGTAAATTCCCTAACGGTACAGGATTTACTCTTCAAAAATCTGTTAACATATTTACCATTATTAACATCAGGAGATGCTTGAATTGATTACAGGAAATACAGACCAGTTAGAGTTAATTGATAGAGAAAGTAAATTAGAAGCCCGTATCTATCAAATTGGTGATAAAGTAAAAATTAGAAAGATAGAGAAAGCAAACAATGAGTTAGGTTCCGAGGATTATTTTTACCTAAAAAGTTTTGAAAATAAAACGGGTATAATAAGTGAAATTACGAATAATAGCACTGGAACCAATTCATATCGGGTCGAATTTAATGAAACAAGTTTTGGATATTTTTATGAGAAGGATATGGAATGAAGGAACAAAGTGGCTGGGACAAAAGTAATTCTATCAAAGGTAAATCCGAACATTATTATTAGTGCACATAACCCGCCCCGGAAATATACTGCGCTTTTACTTCCAGCACAGGAGCAACATCTGCTCGAAAGTACCTCGCAGTGTTTCCCTTGCCGTGGGCGGCTGGTGAGCCTCCCACAGGACAAGGAACGCTTCGGCAGCGACTCATCGCACGCAGAAAAAGCGATCTTCTTATTCAAGGAGTCTCCGTATATTTCCGGGGCTAATATGGCTATTGTTCGCATTTAATTCCTTTGATTTAGTTATGTCCCAGCCTCTGTTTGAATAACCTACATGCTAGAGTACCTTATTACATATTCTTATCTATAAATCGTTCTAATTCTAACCGCAAATTTTCAACTTCTTGATAAGATACGTTCAATCCACCATAGCGAACTTTTTGATAGACATGTATATTCACTTCCAACCCAATCCGCTTCAACCATTCATCAATAGTTTCTGATTTTTTTCTTCCTAGTTGATGCTTTGCTGTTTTACGTTCAAATTGATGTACTAGCACCCTCACTCGATGCTTTTTTCCAATCCTCCATTTTTTAAGAAGTCCTCTATTTTCATCGAATCGGTAGTTAGCACTTTCTGTAACTAATTTATTTGGTTTTCCTTCTAACCTATCTTGAGCCAGTCTATCCCCTTTAAATATTAAAATGATGGTAATCAGACCAATTACACTAATTATCATCCCAATACCAAAGTATCCGCCGAAAGCATTTGCAATTAATTTATTTTCAGTTATAAATTCTGGTGGTGACCCCATTCCCCTCACTAAGTTTATCTCTATTTCATTTACGGTTTCATCTTCAATAAATGAGATAAAATTCAATACTCTCCCTAAATTCAAGAAAATGAAATAAATAATAGCGTCCCACGCTTTTATGATAAATTCTTGTTTACTTACCCAAAATGCTAAGGCACCACCAAAACATAAAAATATAATTAAGGAGCTAAGTATCCTAAGGTTAAACCATTTTAGCCTATTATGATGGATTGTCGCTAAGTTGCTATACAAAAAACAAATTACATTCACAAGTAATTGAAGTAATAGAAATCCAATCGAATAGAATTGTTCCGTTATTAAATAGACAATTAACGATAAGGTAGCAGTTAATATAATATAACTAGCTTCTTTTCCTATAACCATTACCTCACGAATACGTATATATCTCCACACCATAATAGTAGATAGGGCGATACTTAAAATCAGAGAATAGCCGAATAACAAGAAACCAGGAATCAATATAAGAACAATAAGATAAAAATATGGGTAAGCTATTTCCCTTTTCTCTAAAGTTGTGAAAATTACACATAATGGAATAGTAAATGTTAAGATGCTCCAAGCAGGAATCCAATTATAATAAAAATGGATTGGTAAAAGCATGATAATCGATATGATTACGTTCTCGGCTATAAAATGGTATAAATCAGATATAAATTGTCGATTTAAGTTCATCGTAATCCCTCTTATGTAAGTTTTCTAATATCTCATAATATGTCTATCAATCTTCACATGTACTCTACCTATCTATATATAAGTTAATTAGACGATCGCTCGAACAAGATACCGTGAAAAAGTAACAGGTAATCCTTTACAAGTTGCATATTGTACAAAAATCCTACGCACATCTGTAGAGTATTCTTCTTCCAAATCACGATATACGGTTTCCTTTTGCCCAAAACAGCAAAGCCTTAAAATATCATCTGGTGATTGGAAATATTCTAGACTATTTATTTCTTCTATACTAACTTCATGGTACCTACTATTTCTTAATCTTTCTTCAACTCTAGCTTTAATTTTTTGCGAATTTGGTTGAAATAAATCTGGAAAAAGATAAACTAACTCACACCCATTTTTATCACCGGGATGAAGGCCTAATACCTCGCCACCACTTTTTACTACTTCCCCTAGTAATGGATAGGCAGAAGTTGGTCCTTTACGAATATATGCAAAGTCAAACTCATCAGCCTGGAATGGCAAACCATCCTTTATATCACCAATAACAAATGAAACGTTCTGCTTTTTGTTTTTGTTGCCATTTTTAATGAAAGAATCAGTATTATCAAAACCGATAACTTTTTCAGCAATTTTGCCACACTGGATCGTAAAATCCCCATGGCCACAACCTATATCTAATACAGCTTTGCTTTCAACTCTTTGCATAACTTCTGCATCGAATATGGATTCACCATTTGGTTCATCTACTATTGAATGCCAGGGATATTGATATTTACCAACGAACTTTCCAAGCTGTTGATACCATTCCTTCGAGTGTGGTTGTAACCAATCAGGATGTGTGGAAGGATTTGAAAAGTTTTTCATTAACCTCACCTACTTGTTATGGATTTAATTAATATCCCCTAAATAAACCGGTAGTTGTTTACCTTTTACGTATTGTATTAGATATTCTCGCATTGTTTGTGGATAAAGCCTATAGCTTAGTATATTAGACAGTGGCAACCACTCTATTCCAAGTTGACCCTCATCAGGAACAATTCCATTACGAATTTGTTTACCATTCTCAATAAGGCTACATAAAAACATATATTCTGTTTGATGTACATTTGCATCAAATTCAGCGTGTTCATGATTTTTCCCTATATATTCACGAATGAATAAGAGGTCACCAATATATACATCTGCATTAATTTCTTCTATACACTCTCGCTTTAGAGTTTCATGTAGGTTTTCACCATGTTCTTGGCCACCGCCTGGTAAAAGATAATAATAGCCGTCTTTATCTTTCTTTTTTATAGTTAATAATTTGTTGTTTTGTATAATAATAGCTTTTGCTGAGTTTCTTATTTCCATGATATCTCCCATATTTTCTATTTTCTTTTCATATATATAAGTATAGGAATAACCAAAGTAACATTTAAATTTGCTTATTAATGGAGGGGATTACGTTGGCACTAGCACAGTATGTTAATATAGATGGTCTCAATGTCCATATAAATATAATAGGAGAAGGAGAGCCTATCATTTTTTTACATGGTGGCCCTGGTGGTGAGCATCGTTTTTTTCTTCCTCATGTTCTACCCTTATCTAAAAAGTATAAATTAGTTTTGTATGACCAAAGAGGCTGCGGTAAATCTGATCCCACGTCAAATAACGAGTATTCCATCGATGATGAAGTTAGAACTTTGGAGTTATTGCGCATGCAGTTAAAGCTTGATAAGTTGAATTTGTTTGGAGAATCCTGGGGTAGTATGCTAGCGCTTTGCTATGCAACAACCTATCCTGAGAAGGTAAATAAACTATTTTTAACAGCAGCCATTGGGATTAATCAGAGAGGTTTTAAGACATTTGAAAAAGAATTACTAAAGAAAATATCGCTTAAAGACAAGATAAAACTTATTAGAACGGAAAGAAACTTAAATAAAAAGACCGCTTCTGTTGAAGATCTGCTAGATATCATCGATCCCTACTATGTGTACTCACCAAAAAACTTATTACTAAAAAATAATTGTACTATGAATCATACTGTAAATCATGTGGTTGTTGAAGACATTGAGGATAAATATGATATTACGGATAAGGTAGATAGATTAACTGATATCCCAATTCTTGTTGCCCAAGGTAGTCATGATATACTCTCGCCTTCATTAATCAAAAAACTATTAATCGATTATATACCACATGCAAGATTACATGAGATTGAAAACTGCGGGCACTGGACTGTTATAGAAAAGGCAAGTGAAATAAACACCCTTGCACAAGACTTTTTTAATAACTAAGGATATCTAGTAAGAGTTTCCTACACAGTAGAAAACTCTTCTGATTAATCTTTATTTGGACCAAACACACGCTTGCCTGCCAAGCGCTTCCTTAATGTTTCTTTCCAACTTTCAGCTAGAAACTCACAGGATGCTAGCTCTTCCGCAAGCTTTAAGTCACCTTTTTTCTCATACATGACTTCATTACAGCTGGCAATAGTCCATTCGGGATATGGTCGTTCTAGAAGAGTTAGCTTTTCCCCTCCATGAACTACTCCCTCCTTCAAGACACGAAAATACCAACCAGTTCTTCCTGTTTCTTGAATTTGAACTGCTAAGTCCAATGTACGATGACGACGGGCTGGTTTCCAACAAGGCCGTCTTGGCTGAGAAACTTGTATAATCGACTCACCAAATTGGTAGGTATCACCGATGCACACCGAATTCTCGTCCATAAACTCAACGGCTAAGTTTTCGCCCATACCACCTATTCCAATACTTTCAATTCCTTGTTCATTTTGCCAATAGTCGTAATGACTAACCGAATAAGCAAAGACTGCTTTCTCTGGTCCGCCGTGATTTTTCTTATCTGCAACCTCATCACCTTTTAGACCAATTTCACTTAGCCAAATATTATTTGTAGTATCTGTTTTAAACATGCCACTTTCCCATTGTTTATCCAATGGATTTGAAGCATCGGGATCACCAACTTGTTTCACTTTCCCTACCAATAGTTTCTCCACGTATGGTATTTGCAACTTAATTCTCCTTCACTTGAATATATCTATGATATTTTAATGTTATTTAAATTTATTATAATCGCAGAACAAAAACTAACGGATGCGCTGACTAACATTGCTTATTGTCAATACCTTTTTTGGGTGTAAGGCTATTAATGTAATAATAACATAATTTTTCCAACTTTTTATCTCTTTTTCCAGTAAAAAGCGCTAATCCCGTATATCTAATGGGATTAGCGTTACTTTTATTCTAAGACGGGTATCTCAATTTTCGAAGGTAAGCTATTGTCATGAAAGATGCTTGTAGTAATTTGGGTGAGATTTGAACGATAAGCCGGAAAGTCTACCGCTCCTAACTCCACCATAATACGATGTCCTTGCTTATAAACATGATAGTCTGCAAAAGTTTGGAACTCACTCTTGGCTGGAACAAACGGGAAAGTAGAGCTAAACTTATTAACCCCTCTAGTCATTAATGTTGCGTTTCCTTGATGGTCAACATCGTAAAACTTAGCAGATAACTGTATGCTATCGCCGTTTGTAGCCCCAAAAATAGTTAGCTCAGGTTGGCCAAATACAATCAAATCTTCATCTAATGGCTCCGAATAATAATAAACATTTCCAACCTTTAGGTTAAATAATTGAAGATTTACATCCGTAACACCCGATAATGTTCCCAGAAAATCGTTTGGATCGGCTTCACCTAGTATAGGATCATCCTCAATTCCATTGAATGGATTCGTTATCATGAGATCCGTCGCTTGTGGAAATAGCGGTATTCTAAGCGCGAGCTTTTGGTTTCTTTGTAGGTAGAATGATAGGTTGTTTACAGTTGGTAGTTCATGATAAGTTCTCAATAAATCTATCCATTCTCCAACCGTAACACTTTCCTCATAAGTTCCAGGCTCAGGTGCAATTTCTACTCGATTTTCTAGTACTTTTAACTGTTTTTCACCTTTTAACCAATAGTTAAACCATTCATGAATACTCTGGAACATATAGTTAACTTCCCCCGTTTCCATATTGAGGCTCGCTGGGGGATGGCCTGTATTTCCTAAATAGAGTTTTACGTTTGAATTTTCACCGTCCAACTTTTTATATAAATCTATTGCTTGTTCTGCCGGGAAAAGATAGTCTTCCCATGCCTGTAACATATATATCGGAACTTCATAAATAGAATTCTCTTCCATATTTTGGTTTACAAATTCACCATCAAGTAATATAGAGCGTTCTTCAGCCATTTCTCGTATGGCCTCATCATTTACCCCGGTAGCTGCGTATGTTAGAAGCTCATAGATAAGTGGGTCTGCATTTCCCAAGGCAAGTAGAGCTAAACCGGTATCATACGACATCTTCATTACACCATTGGGATAAAGTGCTTGGTAAAGGTCTGTCCAGCCAACGATTGGTGCAATTGTCTTCACTTTTGGATATCTTATAGGGTCACTTAATTGATTTCTAGGATCAGTAATAACTAAACCATCGGGAAGTACATATGTATATGGATCATAATTCGATGCAGCAGCTAAATAAGCGTGTCCTCCACCATATGACACTCCTGTCATACCAATCTCTTGTGGATTAATTTTTATTTCATTGGAATAAATAGAAGTTGCATTGTCCTCATAGGAATTCCTATTATCTAGAACAAAATATAATAAACTATGCAAATCCTTCAGTTCTCTCTTACTTGCAATCTTAGCCGGATCTCCAGACTGACCAAACCCACGTGTATCATACGTCAATACGGCATAACCGTCATTCGCTAGTTTCCTAGCAAATTCAGGAAATCTCATCTGTGTACGATCTCCTCCCCATCCATGTACCATAACAATGAGAGGGTACCCTTGTTTTGGCACTTTCATAGATTCGGGCGGTAGATAAACACTCCCAACAATCTCAGTTCCATCATCCATCGTAAAATATACGTCATCTTGTACACGAGTGTCATCATTTGCTTCAATTGTAATTGCACTCAAAAAGATAGAGCCTATCATAAGTATAGATACAAGACCAATTTTTATTAACCTATTCATAAAGCCATCCTCCTCCTTATCTTACATTTTCTAGTAAAGGGGATAGCTAAACAATTCCTATAAATGTAGGTTCATGAATAGAGCACCTACAAATTAAGTGCTTATAACGGACTTTTCTACTGCACCAGTATGAAAGAAAAGTCCTCAATTCTTCATCTACACGTGGATAGCCAATAGACAAAAAAGAAGAACCCCTAATAGATGGATTCTCCTTAATACTTCATTATTTCATTTTGTTTATATTTTCTTGAACAGCATTAATCACCGCTGCTCTAAATCCACTATCTTCTAAGCTTGCTACAGATTCAATTGTTGTACCACCTGGTGAACAAACATCATCCTTTAGTTTAGCCGGATGTTCACCGGTTTCCAGTACCATCTTCGCTGAGCCCAAAAGAGCTTGCGCAGCAATTCGATATGCCTTTTCTCGTGGCATACCATTTCGAACTGCTGCATCTGCTAAAGCTTCGATGAACATATAGCCAAAGGCTGGTGAAGAACCGCCTACAGCACTCGCCGTGTCCATTAAGCTCTCATCGATAACTTCCGCTCTACCAAAACTCTCGAATAAGTTTTTTATTAAAGCTTGCTCTTCAATAGTCACTAGTTCATTAAAACTAATAGTCGTTAATCCTTCTCCAACGAGAACAGGTGTGTTGGGCATTGCCTTAACGATTTTTACACTTCTATTAAACTGTTTTTCATTTTGAGCAATGGTTTGACCAGCAGCAATTAAAACAATAATGTTATCTTCTGATACTATATCTTTTATTTCATTAATTACAGTTGGATATTGGTCGGGAGTAACAGACAGAAATACTACATTACAATTTCTAACCACGTCCTGGTTATCCTCTGCAATATTAATTCCATAAGTTACTTTTAAATCGAGTAGCTTTGGCATCGTTCGATTCGAAGCATATATGTTTTCCGGTCGCACATATTCAGAATTTACTATTCCCCCAATGATCGCTTCTGCCATATTCCCACTACCTATAAACCCTATTTTTCGCATCAAAAAAAGTCCTCTCTAATGGTGTCATAAAGTTATAGTTTAGTATAATGAAGAAATTCTTGCAAACTCAAAAAAACTATAGTCAAAGATTCATAGAACTGTTATCTTAATCCTATAACAAGTTAGAGGTGAACAATTTGAACTGGATCGTATGGTTAATTATTGCATGTGAAATTGGCTTTTGGGTATTTATTTTACTTGGTCTAGTGATGAGGTATGTGTTAAACAAGAGGTCATTAGGGTTGTTATTCCTAGCAATGACTCCTATTGTTGATTTAATTCTTCTCGTGGCAACAAGCTACGACCTGTACCAGGGTTCAATTGCTACAACTGCCCATGCACTGGCAGCAATCTATATTGGGGTTTCTATAGGTTTTGGAAAAAGCATGATTCGTTGGGCAGATGAACGGTTTAAATATTATGTGACCAAGTCAGGACCAAAGCCAATAAAACTTTTCGGTATGGATTATGCAAAGAACTATTTTAAAGGTTGGCTTAGACATCTACTGTCTTACATAATAGGGGCTTCATTAATAGGGGGGATTTATTTCTTAATTAACGATTCAGAGCGAACACTGGCAATGATTCAAACACTAGGAATATGGAGCATCGTGCTAGTGGCAGATTTAGTTATTTCATTAACTTACTTCATTTTCCCTAGAAAACAAGTATCAGGATAATAATTACAATTATAATAAAAACAACGCTCATTCCTGATTAGAGGAATGGCGTTGTTTTATTTAGTAGTGATTCCGATTGGGCTCGAACCAACGACCTCCACCCTGTCAAGGTGGCGCTCTCCCAGCTGAGCTACGGAATCGTATTAGGATATTGTAGCATTAATTATATGTATTCTATAACAACCTGTCAATAATTATATTTGCTGCCATACCCCCTCCCTCTTCCTATAACACACGCAAATTTATTTCTAAACACGAAATAAATTCTTGGAACAAAACCTGTTTATCCTTTATAATAAGAAAGCACTATATTTTTATTTTAAACACAATTTCGACAACGGGGGTAAAATTTACGTGAAAACAGTCTTTTCCTTTATAAAACCTTACAAATTACCCGCTATTGTTGCGTTCCTTCTGATGCTTGTTGAACTCGCCGTCGAACTACTATTACCATTTTTCCTTGGTAAAATGATCGATGACGGGGTTCTAACTGAGGACTTAAACAATATTGTAATGTGGGGTAGCATCATGATTGGTCTAGCATTACTCTCCTTCATATCAGGTATAACCAATTCCTTTTATGCATCGCATGTCAGCTGGGGGTTTGCACATGATCTTCGCGAGAAACTCTTTCGTAAGATACAGGAATTTTCCTTTGCAAATTTAAATCGCTATCCAACCTCACATCTTATGACCCTATTCACAAATGATGTTCGTCAAATTCAAAACACTATATTTATGGGATTACGAATTATGGTGAAAGCGCCACTTATTGCTTTCGGTGGAGTTATTATGGCGTTTATTGTAAATCCTAAATTAGCTATCGTATTTCTCATTACGGTTCCTCTTCTTATAGGCTTCCTTCTTTGGGTTTTAAAGATAGCATCTAAAATGTTTAACCGTGTACAAACGTCTATTGATAATGTGAACCGTGTCATGCAGGAAAACCTTGCAGGGATGCGATTAATAAAAGCTTTCTTCAGACGAGATTTTGAGGAAGATCGTTTTACTGATTCAAATACAAACTTACGAGATACTACTAGAAAAACATTTCGTTTTATAGAAGCATCCATGCCAATACTCTTGTTTGTCATGAACTTAAGTATTATAGCTATTATTTGGTTTGGAAACGTGCAATCCCTCTCTGGGACGGCAGAAGTCGGGGATGTTGTAGCAATTGTTAACTATGCTATGCGTGTTGCGATGGCAATATCCATGTTTTCTTTCATTATAATGGCTGTATCACGGACAAAAGCTTCCGCAGAAAGAATTAGTGAAGTTCTTGTGGAAAAGGTTGATTTACTTGATAAGCAGGACGCCAATGGAAATCAAAAAGTAAGGAATGGAAAAGTTGAATTCCAAGATGTTTCCTTCCAATACGCTACTTCTAACGACCTAGTATTAAGTAATCTGTCCTTCACCGTACATCCGGGAGAGAAGCTTGCCATTATTGGAGCTACTGGGGCTGGGAAATCATCCTTATTCCAACTTATTCCTAGGTTATACGATGTAACTGGAGGAGAAATCTATATCGATGATAAACCTATCTATTCCTATAAATTAGAAACACTACGTAAAGCAATTGGATATGTGCCCCAAAGTCCGCTATTATTCAGTGGTCCTATTATAGAAAATATATCTTGGGGTAAAGATGATGCCACACAGGAAGAAATATTAAAAGCAGCTAAAGACGCCCAAATCCATGATACGATTATGGATTTACCGAATCAGTACCAAACCCAAATCGGGCAAAAAGGCGTGAACCTATCTGGAGGGCAAAAACAGCGTATTTCCATCGCAAGAGCGCTAATTCGCAAGCCTAGAATTCTAATGTTGGATGACAGTACGAGTGCACTTGATTTAGCTACAGAGTCAAAATTATTAAACGCTATTCAAGATGACTTAAATACGCTACTCATTATTACGCAAAAAATCTCTACAGCGATGAACGCTGATCGTATCTTACTATTAGATGAAGGAAAAATGCTTCATATAGGCACACATGAAGAGTTACTTGTGCATTCTGAGCTATATCAAAAGATTGTCGAATCTCAATTTGGAAAGGAGTATCCAAATGTCCATTAAACAGCAGCTTAAAGATCCTTTTCAATATGAAAAAATACCGATAGAGAACATTTCTGAAGAAGTCACTAAGAAACGGGCAAAGAACACTTGGGGAACAATTAAACGGATAGGTTCCTATCTCGCACGTGAAAAAGCACGGCTTTGGCTAGTTGTACTGATGGTATTAATCAGCTCAGCAATGAGTCTTCTAGGTCCATTTATGGTAGGAATGGCGATTGATGAATTTATCGTCAAAAAAGAAGTGGCAGGTTTAGGAATGCTTATTATCGGACTAATTATTGTTTACTTATTCCATTCCCTATCTATCTTCCTTCAAGGTTTCTGGATGATTGGTATTGCACAAAACACCGTTTATGATTTACGGTCCGAGTTATTCCATAAATTTCACCGTTTACCGATAGCTTATTTTGATAAAAGACAGCATGGGGAATTGATGAGCCGTATTACTAACGATATCGATAATGTAAATAACACACTTAATCAATCAGTTATCCAAGTCTTTTCAAGTGTTCTGACATTAATTGGGACTGTCGGAGTTATGCTCTATCTAAGCCCTATTCTGACATTAGTTACGATGTCCATCATCCCAGTTATGTTCTTTGCTACTCGTTGGATTACCAAACGTACTGGTCCATTATACAAACTGCAGCAAAAAAGATTAGGTGAACTAAATGGCTATGTAGAAGAAACAGTGTCGGGACAACACGTTGTTAAAACTTACTCACAAGAAGAAAGAGTAATTAGTGAATTCGAGCTTAAAAATAAAGATTTAAACCATTCTGGGTTCTGGGCTTTAACGCTTGCTGGGTTTATACCGAAAGTAATGAACATGTTAAACTTTTTAAGCTTTGGTATGATTGCCCTTGTTGGTGGGATACTCGCGATCAATACTACGCTAGTGACTGTTGGTACGATAGTTATTTTCACGGAGTATTCTCGTCAGTTTACACGTCCATTAAATGAACTTTCCAACCAGTTTAATTTACTACTTTCAGCCGTTGCTGGAGCAGAGCGTGTGTTTAATGTTATTGATGAAGAGGAAGAAGAACTAGATGAAGGGAAAGCAATTGAATTAGAACATACAAAAGGACATGTTAAATTTGAGAATGTATCCTTCGGGTATGAAGATGAAACCATCTTAGACCAGATTAGCTTTGAAGCAAAAACAGGTCAATCCGTAGCCTTTGTAGGCCATACAGGAGCTGGTAAAACAACCATTATCAATTTAATTTCCCGCTTCTATAATTATGACAGTGGAAAAATTTCACTTGATGGGATTGATTTAAAGGATATCAAACGGTCAAGTCTTCGCTCCCATATGGCTTTCGTTCTACAAGATTCGTTCCTCTTCCATAATACGATTATGGAAAATATTCGTTATGGCCGGTTACACGCAACAGATGAAGAAGTTGTTGAGGCAGCAAAAAAAGCAAATGCTCATGATTTTATCGAACAATTACCGGATGGCTATGACACCGTCTTAGATCAAGACGGTAGTGGTATTAGTCAAGGTCAAAAGCAATTATTAACGATTGCAAGAGCATTTATTGCCGAACCTACAATTCTTATCTTGGATGAGGCGACCAGTAACATCGATACGATAACCGAATTAAAAATACAAGAAGCTTTAAAAGAATTAATGAAAGGTAGAACGAGCTTCATCATCGCCCATCGTCTAAATACAATCCAGGAAGCTGACCAAATCATTATGTTAGAACATGGTCGGATTCTTGAAAAAGGAAATCATGATGAATTATTAAAATTAGAGAGTAATTACTATAACCTGTATAAGGGACAGCTTAAGGAAGTCGTTGGCAGTTAAGATTACAACTAAAGAGTTTCATGATAAACTAAAGGTAGTAATCTTGCTTATGGGGTGAACGTATTGGGCAGAAAAGGTAAAATGTTAGAAAAAGAAATTAACAGTAGCTATCTTGACGAAAAAATGACGCTAAAGATTTACCAACCAGAATCTTTTTCACCGTTGTATAAATATCATATTTGTATCATGCAGGATGGAAATGATTATTATCAACTTGGACGTGTCGCGACTTTTAGTGACAGGCTTCATGATGATGCTGAGATTGAGAATACCATTTTCATAGGCATTCATTACAAAGATCGCTATGATCGATTAAAGAAATATCATCCTTCAGGCGAGCAATATGATGCTTATACTAAGTTCTTAATGAAAGAAGTCATTCCATTATTAGATGATACCCTCCCTACTTATCATATGGGTGGTACCCGTGCTTTAATGGGTGACTCTCTTGCTGGTACATTAGCATTAATGATGGCAGTCAAGTATCCAAATACTTTTGGAAAGGTTATCATCCAGTCGCCTTTAGTTGATGATGTAGTACTAAAAGCTATAGAAGATGCTACAAACTTAGAAGCATTAGATATATATCATACAATTGGTACTGCTGAAACAAGTGTAGAGACTACAAAGGGACCTGGAGTGGATTTCTTAACACCGAATAGACAGCTAAATAAATTGCTGAACCAAAAGGGAATGACCTATTATTATAAAGAAATTCCAGATGGTGAACATACATGGAAATACTGGCAGAAAGATATGGAAGATGCTTTAAAAACAATCTTTGGTGATTGAAAAAATTCCAAATATTATCTATATAGGTAAAAAAACACTTTTCTTTCGAATAACTTTAGTATAAATTTAAGAGAACAAAGATATTACGGAAAAAATAATAGGAGGGTTAATTATGAAATATGGTATTGCTATTTTTCCATCTAAAAAAATTCAAGATGAAGCCAATTCTTATCGTAAACGTTATGACCCGCACTACGCATTAATTCCACCACACATCACGATAAAAGAAGCATTTGAAGTAGACGATGATGTAATAGATGAACTAATTCCAGAATTAAAACGGATTGCTAATGAAACAGATCCATTTACTATTCGGATCAATAAAGTTAGTTCCTTTGTTCCTGTTACCAATACGATTTACTTAAAAGTAGAACCAGATGAAAAACTGACTGCTCTTTATGAAAAACTTCATACTGGGCAGTTTCCTCAAAATAAAAAGTTTGCTTTTGTTCCACATATCACCATTGGACAAAAATTGCTTGATGATGAGTATTCCGATATTTTTGGTAGATTGAAGATGAAGAGTTTTCAATTTGAAGAAGAAGTGGACCGCTTTCAGTTGCTGTATCAGTTAGAGAATGGGTCTTGGACAGTGTACGAATCATTCGTCTTTGGAAAGGAACTTCTATGATTGTAAAGATTGCAGAATCTACTGAAGAAAAGCAAGATGCCTATCATGTACGCACCGTGGTTTTTGTTGAAGAACAAAACGTGCCACCAGAAGAGGAACTTGATGACTACGATGAATTAGCTATTCACTTTATCGGTTACGAGGATAAAAAGCCAATTGCAGCAAGTCGTTTACGTTTTGTGGAAGAGTATGGAAAATTGGAACGTATCTGCGTGTTAAAAGAATACCGCGGACAATCTCATGGAAAAGCAATCATCCAAGCTATGGAAGATGTTATAAGTAACAAGGGATACGTTAAGGCAAAATTAAATGCGCAAACCCATGCTGAAGAATTCTATCAAAAATTAGGATATAAAACGGTCTCAGGGGAATTTCTAGATGCAGGAATTCCACATGTGACCATGATAAAAGAATTAATCTAAAACAGTTCGTAACCAACGAGCTGTTTTTTTTACGGTTACAAATCCCCTTTTCGGTGCATGACATACAACTTTTCGGTAAAGATAAAATTGGAAAGGGGACGTTAAAAAGTGCTTTCATATTCTCAAATGTTGTGGGATACTCTTTTCGGCTTTTTTGCTTTATATTTACTCACAAAAATCCTTGGTAAAACACAAATTTCCCAATTGACCGCTTTTGATTTTATTTCAGCAATTATTCTAGGTGAACTTGTAGGTAATGCAATGTTCGATGATAAAGCGGGCGTATTAGAAATGGCATTTGTTCTTTTTCTGTGGGGAGGATTACTTTACATTATTGAAATAATTACACAAAAGTTTAAGGGAACGCGCTCCTTACTAGAGGGGTCCCCTGAAATAGTCATCCGTAGAGGTAAAATGATCCGTGACGTCATGAAAAAGAACAAGCTAGATACAAATCAACTCCAACACCTTCTTCGTTCAAAAGATATCTTCACCGTACGAGAGGTTGAATATGCTATTCTTGAAACGGATGGCACCCTTTCTGTGTTAAAAAAGTCAGACTATCAAACACCAACTCGTAAAGATATGAAATTAGCTCCAGAGCCAGAAAATCTATCTGTAACACTAATTAATGATGGAGAAATAGTATATGATAATTTAGAGGAAAAGAATTTGACAGAGGAATGGTTGAAGGAACAGCTTATCGAACAAGGTTTCGAT
The DNA here is from genome assembly GCF_001038485.1 of Ornithinibacillus californiensis. GTDB lineage: Bacteria > Bacillota > Bacilli > Bacillales > Amphibacillaceae > Ornithinibacillus > Ornithinibacillus californiensis. The sequence goes on along the minus strand of NZ_LDUE01000063.1, from coordinate 38,763 downwards.
AATGTGAAAGACGTATTTTACGCGGAATATATGAAAGATGAAGAACTACTAGTTTTACCATTTGTGAATCGGGGAAAGCCCAAAAAATAAAATGCTATTAAAGGCCCATATTAACGGATGTGGGCCTTTTCCATTTCTTTTATTCTTACAGCCATTTCATCAAAAAACTTTGGAAAAGCTTCACGTTTTCCCTTCACTTCATAAAGCTTATTCGTTTGGAAATAGTGTCTTCCCAGTGCAACCCCAATTGGATAATCAATAGCATGGGCGGCGATTAAATCCTCTGCACGATCAGCTTCATATCGTAATAAAAAATCAGTTCTTAATACCATCTGAATATCTCCTAATACAGGATATGGACCATTAATCACTAACTTGCGTGAATCAATAAAACCATGTTTATCTTTAAGTGTTGTAGCTCCCGCTAACTTATCATCAAGGGCTGCAAAGTAAATATTCTTAACTTTTGAAAGAATAATTGCCCCAAAACATTGAATACATGGCTCCATCGTTGAATAGATTCCTGCCTCTCCCAAATGTTGATAATCATTCGATTCCAACTGGAGCAACACATTCATTTCAGCATGTGCTAATCGGTTGGAACAAATTTGATTTATCGGTGCAGTTTCTTCATGAACTCTATTTCGACCTTCTATGATTACTTTCCCTTCACGATCAACAAGAACTGCTCCGATTGGTATAGAACCATTATTATAGGCATCCCAAGCTTGTACAAAGCTCCTTTTCCATGGTTCTGATAAATCTTCCCATCTCATGAAAGCTCCTCCCTATTCTCCTTTTTTCAATATCATACCATATCGAAAAAAGACAGCCTAATATTCATTAGACTGTCCGTTAAACTCGTTCATTTATAAATATTCCGATGCCAGTAAATTCTGCATAAAGCTCTTCCGTATCCATATAATGAGAAAGCGTATCGATTGACTGGTCTGACATACTATTTATCTTTTGATTACGTAATTCCGCTTCTTCCTGCACCTCTTCATATCTCGATTTTAATATCACTTTATATGGCTTTTCAACGGAAGCGATCGTTCTCTTCTTTGTGACCATTCTTTTTTGGTAATCGGCATACTCATGTTGTTGAATCGGTAATATATATCCCATATTACTACCCCCTCAACCTCTTTATAAAGCTATTCGTAATATTCTATTCATTTGTGACGGTTATTACTACAATATTACCCTTCCATTCGTTTTTCTAGCTCTCTCATCCAATTTTCAATTTCTTTGATTGTTTTTAAATAACGACCATTCCATTCATGCATTTCCTTTTCAAAAGAAATCATTTTCTTTTCTGGATGCTGTAGCCACTTTTCATTTTTGGCTAGATGTTTTTCTATAATACCAAGATTCTTTATCAATCTATCGGTGTCCACGTCATCTCCTCCACTCCCTAATGGTAAAAAAAAAGGCAGCTAAGCGCTGCTATGGTTATGGATTATGGTAAACTTATTCATAGTATTAAATCCAAGAAAATGGTCCGCGACCTCTATTATCATCTTCGCGATTAACGCTTTCACTACTACTACTACTACTGCTGCTACTACTGCTCGATTCCAGACTGTCTTCCTCGTCCCTTCTATATCCACCAAAAATTGGATCTGGCCGTCTTTTTGGTCTGATGATCACATTCTCCGCTTCAATAACAAGGTCTTTCACTCGAATTACTCTTCTATTTTCAGACATCATGGTCCCTCCTTCATGATATTGCTCCATATTAGTCTATGTAAAGAACCCAAATAGGTATGGTCAAAAGCCCTTTTTAGACCTGCTTTTTCTTCCGCGTTTAAAAATCCAGTGCATTTCAAGGTACTATGATAAATATCGTTCATGTGCCCACACCATATAGCGTCATACACATATTCTATTAAAGACAATAAGTCAATAAGCATTAGAAAGGAGAAATGTTTCATGGGTTGTGGCCATGGTAGAGTAGAAGGTGCAGCAACAAGAGAAAACTGCGTATGTGAGATTCTTCGTGATATTGTAGATGCTCAAAATGATGTAGTTGAGAACTGTTGCGACACTAGTTGTGAACAATCAATTAATGATTTATTAGGTGAAACAGATCCAGGTAATGGTTTAGACACAGTGCCTGTAATTCTATACTGTGCAGGTGATTGTAAACCATTTAAAGGATTTGGTGCTAAGCGTGGAACTACTTTAACTAATCCGATTGGGGAAATGAAATCCAGCTTCATCTTCCGCGTTAAGAGAGTAACAGATGACTGCTGTGCAGTTCTAGAATTATTACGTGACCCTCAAGATCCTTGCACTTGTGACCACCTAAAAGATCCTTGTGACCAATCAACAGAAAATCTAGAGAACACAGGTATCTGTATCACTGTAGACCTAGATTGCTTCTGTCACGTTACTTGCTTACCAGCAATTAGTGTATTTGACTGATATTAAAAATAACACCATGGAAAAATAATTCCATGGTGTTTCTTTTTTTAAAATCCTAACAAATTTATTTCTAAGATATCCTCAAAGTTTACTCGATTTTGTCTTCTTCCTACCCTTATTAGCACATCGTTTTCTTCTTTATCTAAAATTACTCCACGATACTTTCGCTCAGTGGTTATCACTTCACAGCGCATTCGAGGTAAATGACTAGGTGTATGGACAAAATAATCAACCTTCTCCAATAACGTCATATCCTTAAACTTTTTCCGTTCCCCATTTTCTTGGCTAAGGGATTCTTCAACGGTCATCAATTCTTCTTCTTCTATTTCCTGTACAAGATTAGGTCCCCTTCTCTTAATTACTCTAGGTTCCTTCACTTCCTCTGTAGCTCCTTTGGTAAAAGAATTTAAGCTAGGTCTCTTTTTAATCACATTTTGTGTTGGCTTTTTTTCTATTTCTGTTGGAGTTGGTGCTGCTGGTCTTTTCTTTCTTGGCGATTTATAGGAATCCTGCATTGGTGCACTTGGTTTGCTTATAGTCGGTTGTTGAATATACATTAAAGGCTCTCTTGCAAACTTCTTTTGGTTTGGCATGTTTTTAACCCCTTTCTCATTCATTCTCAACTTATTATATGAACTGGTGTATTGAATTGTGTTATATGCCTATGGGAGAGGATTATGTGGAAATTGAATGGAGCATGATGCAGAGTGATGTTAGTGAATGATTGAATAAGTGCCTTTATTCGTCAACTTAATGCGAGTTTCCTAATGAGTTAACGATTAGACAACCTCTATTCGTCAATTCAAAGCGAATCTCCTAATGAGTTAAAGATTAGACACCTTCTATTCGTCAACTCAAAGCGAATCTCCTAATGAGTTAAAGATTAGACACCTTCTATTCGTTAACTCAAAGCCAATCTTCTAATAAGTTTACGATTAAACAACTTCTATTCGTTAACTCAATGCAATTTTACTGATGAGTTAAAGTTTATAAACCTCACCTATGTAAATTGAATCAAGTTCAATTAAAAAAAAGCAGGAGGCTATTCCCCTGCTTTCCAAATCCTATATTAGTAAACTCATAAACGTTGTAGCCAGACCAAAATAAATCAATACAGAAATAATATCATTAATAGTAGTAATAAATGGACCTGACGCTACTGCTGGATCAATTTTTAATCGATGCATTAGTATCGGTATTAGTGAACCGGCAAGGGTTGCAATTACTAGCGTAGCCATGATAGACAACCCTACAAGAAGTCCTAAATACAAATTATCTTGCCATAAGAAAATAACTACAGAGATAATTATTCCACATACAGTTCCTGTTATTAGTCCTGTCCCGGCTTCTCTTAATATCAATTTTAACTTTCCAGTATCACCATACTCACCTGTAGCAAGTCCCCGGACAGCAACTGCAAGCGCTTGTGTACCTGTATTTCCAGCCATTCCAGCAATTAATGGGATGAAAATAGAGAGTACAGTTACCTTATTTAACGTGTCCTCAAACTGACCGATTAAACTCGCAGTTAAAAGACCTAAGAATAATAATATAATTAACCATGGCAATCGTTTTTTCGCTGCAATTAAGGGACTTGTATCGCGTCGTTCCCCATCTGTAATACCAGCGAGTTTAGAAAAATCTTCGCTTGCCTCTTCTTCCATAACATCTAGAATATCATCAACTGTAATAATTCCTAATAGATGCTGTTGAAAGTCGACTACTGGAACAGCAAGAAAGTCGTAATCACGCATGTTTTTGGCTACTTCTTCTTGATCCTCAGCAACGGAAACATGAAAGACCTTTTCATTCATAATACTTTCTATCTTCGCATCATCCTCTGAGATAATTAGATCTCTCAAGGAAAGTACACCTGCTAATCTTTTATCTTCATCCACAACATATAAGTAATAGATTGTTTCCGCATCTGGCCCCTCCTGTTTTAGTTGGACCATTGTCTCTTTTACTGTTTGCGTTTTAAAGACTGAAATAAATTCAGTCGTCATAATACTTCCGGCGGTTTTCTCTTCATAGTGCAGAAGATCCTTAATATCCTCAGCGTCTTCATCATCCATGATGGTTAAAAAGCTAACGACCTTATCCTTGTCCATTTCATTTAGAATATCAACCGCATCATCCGTTGCCATCTCTGCAAATACCATCGAAGCAAAGGTTGGATCCATTTCTGTGAAAAATGGCTGGATGTCATCAAGTTCAATATGCTCCATCATGGCTGCAGCCTCTTCAGGCGATAGGTAGCTATAAATTAACATTCGAACATTTGCTTCTACTTCCATGAAAAACAAAGCTTGATCATAAGGATGCATGTCCAAGAAATAATCTCTAAATCGCTCAATGTCCTGGTTCTCCAAATATTGGGTTATTTTTTCAAATAATTCTACTTTCATTTCTTCTTGATTTTCCATGGTGCACCCCCCTTTTTATAGTTATACCATACCCTTAAACGTAGTTCATCTAACATAGGAAAGATGGTATAATAATATAATGCTTAAAAAAACAGTTGATTTCGTGTAAACTTAATTAGAAGAAAGAATCATAAAGAAAGTTAGGACTCTGACATGAATACTAATAAAAATAACATTGATTATACATTAATTTCAATCGTAATACTGTTGGGGATTGTTAGTATATTTACGATTAACACAGTAGAACCAACCCTTCCAGCTAAATATGCAAACCAAAACTTCTTATTAAAGCAGATTGTATGGTATTTCGGCGGAGGAATATTAATTGCCTTAATTATGCTCATTGATTATGACCGTTTTAGGCAACTAACTTGGATATTATACGGTACTGGTTTGACGATGTTACTGATGTTGTTTTTCAGGTTCCCAGGCCCAATTATCCATGAAGTAAATAATGCTGTCAGTTGGTTTAAAGTGCCAGTACTGGGAACTTTTCAACCTGCTGAAATAATGAAAGTAATACTAGTTTTAACACTGGCACATGTTATGTATTTTCATAATCAAAAGTATGTAAAACAAACTGTTAAAAGTGACTTATGGCTATTGGGGAAAATTATTGCTCTATCCTTCCCACCAATGGCACTAATAGCAGTACAACCTGACTTAGGTAGTTTCCTAGTACTAGCTGCAATCACCGCTGCCATGATACTTGTTTCTGGTATTAGCTGGAGACTGATACTCAGTATTGTCTCCATTGCACTAGGTGTAATCGGATTGATCATTGCAGCATATTTTCTTTTTCCAGATTCCATTGCTGTTTATTTACAAGAAGGCGTATTTCAGCATGTATCTAGTCGTTTTTATGGTTGGTTTTATCCAGAACAATATTCTGACTCAGGTTACCAACTAATTCGGGCTATGATGGCAATAGGCTCCGGACAGTTATTCGGTAAAGGTATCGAAGCAATGCAAGTAAATGTCCCAGAACGGCATACAGATATGATTTTCACAGCGGTCGCTGAACAATTTGGTTTTATAGGCTCAAGTATTGTAGTAACATTATTCTTCCTGTTACTTTACCGCCTTATCCATATTGCCATTCAAAGCAATGATAGCTATGGTAGCTTTATCGTAACGGGAATTGTTGGTATGTTCACATATCAAATCTTCCAAAATATCGGTATGTCAATTCAATTACTTCCGATAACTGGACTTCCGCTTCCTTTTTTAAGCTATGGTGGTAGCTCGACCTTAACATATCTCATTGCAATTGGGATTGTATTAAATATACATTCTCGAACGAAAAAATATATGTTTGAATAAGCGAGAATAGCAAAAACTATTCTCGCTTTCCTTTTATTTGTGAGGTGAAAAAATTGAAGATAGATGTGATTGGAGATGTCCACGGCTGTTTTGAAGAGCTCTGTTCGTTATTTATGGAATTAGGCTATGAAAAAGAAGAAAGTATTTATGTTCACCCAGATGGGAGAATTCCTGTATTTGTTGGTGACTTAACAGATCGCGGTCCTGAGTCTCTTAAAGTGATTCAACTCGTATATGAAATGGTAGTCAAACTAGAAAAAGCAAAATACGTACCAGGAAATCACTGTAACAAGCTATATCGTTTCTTCCTAGGCAATAAAGTTAAACAGCAACATGGTCTAGAAACTACTGTAGCTGAGTTTGAGTCTTTAGATAATAAACAGCAGGCGAAAATACGTCAACAGTTTATGGAACTATACGAAGGAGCACCTTTATACCTGGAATTTCCAGAGGTAAATGCCGTTGTTGCACATGCTGGAATAAAAAGTTCTTATATAGGTCGTCACGATAATAAGGTAAAGACCTTTGTATTGTATGGAGACATTACAGGTGAGTTTGATGAGTCAGGAAAACCAATACGAAGAGACTGGGCTCAATCCTACCATGGGGATACCTGGATAGTTTACGGACATACTCCAGTCTTAAATCCACGTATTGTAAACAAATCAATCAATATCGACACTGGTTGTGTGTTTGGAAATAAATTAACTGCTTTTAGACTACCAGAAGAAACTACGGTCTCTGTTTTGTCTGAACAACCTTTTAACGAAGAAAAATTTAGATCCTTTCCAGACTAGTTCGTTTCTAGTCAGAAAGGATCTTCTTCATATCCTCTGGTAAAGGTGCGTGAAGCGTCATCTCTTCTTTTGTTTTAGGGTGTTCAAAAGTTAGAGAATAGCAATGTAAGGCGTGACGTTGAATGACATCCTTCTTTCCACAATATAGGTCATCACCGACCAATGGGTGGCCTAGATGAGAGAAATGAACTCGAATTTGATGTGTTCTCCCAGTTTCTAGCTGAACAGCTAACAAAGAATAACTGGATGTTTCTTTCAGCATTTCATAATGTGTAATTGCTCTTTGTCCATCTTCTCTTACCATTCTCTCTATAATTGAATCTTCTTTTCTCCCAATATTTGCATCAATAATTCCTTGTTTGGGGTTAATTGTTCCTTCAATAATAGCATAATATTTCCGTTTCACTTTTCCTTGTTGTTGTGAGGCAGATAATAGGGAATGACTATATCGGTGCTTCGCAATTAATAGTAGTCCTGACGTATCTCTGTCTAGCCTCGTAACAACGTGCACAGTATATGGTATATTATATTTTTGATAATGCCATAATACCCCGTTAGCTATTGTTCCCCCTTGATGATGATGGGAAGGGATAGTCGCTATTCCTGCTTGCTTGTTAATAACCACTAATGAATCATCTTCATAGACTATATCTATTGGAATTTCCTCCGCTTGCATATAAGTCCCTTTTAATTCTTCTGCGAATTCCACTGCAACTATATCACCAGCTTTTAATATGTAACTCAATCTTACAATTTTCTCATTGACGAGTATTTTTCCACCATCATAAATAAGGCTTTTCAAGATACGTCTAGAAAAGCCTTGCTCGTTACGTAAGAAATCTCGTAAAAATAAACCTTCTGATTCTTTCTGAATGATCCACTCCATCAATATTTCACCTAATCACTAATTATTATCATTAATAAATGAGTCCCTTACTCTATTCCAGAAAGGAAATGGTCTAAACCTTGCAAAACGGATTCTTTCCTTCGCAACTCTGCATTGAATGGATTTCACATTTGTATAATTATGTGTATTATGATCAATCGTAATAAAAAAGCTTCGATCGACAATCGGCTTTAATAAACAGGTATGGTGCTTTGGTAAAATTAAAGGAGAGCCGATCGTTCGAAATACTCGGTTATTGATAGAAGCCATTTCTGTTAATTGAATTGCTTCGAGTGACGGGTGTAAGATTCCACCGCCCAATGCTTTATTGTATGCCGTACTTCCGGAAGGTGTTGAGATACATAAGCCATCCCCACGGAATGTTTCAAAGCGTTCCCCGCGGATTTCAACATCAAAAACAACCGAACTTTCCGGCGTTTTAATGGTTGCCTCATTCAGTGCTAGGTAAGTATCTACCTTATTCCCTGTCTTCGAACGGATAATAACTTCTAATAATGGATATTCCACGATTTGATATGGTGTTTTCGCTATCTCAATAACTAATTTTTCCAGTTCCTCGGGTACGTAATCTGCGTAGAATCCTAGATGACCTGTATGTATTCCGATAAATGCTGTTTCACTCAGACGATGATTATATCGATGAAAAGCCTCTAGAAAAGTTCCATCTCCCCCAACAGAGATTACCAAATCTGGTTCTGCTCTATCATAAATCAGATCAAAATCAATTAAATGCTGCTTCATCTTCACTTTAATTTTATTTGATCGTTCGTCTCCCTTGGAAATTATTTTAAACTTCAACGTTAAACCCTCCCTATACTACTCGATTATTTTCGATGAAAAATCCGTTGAGCTTCTTGTATTTCTGTTTTTATTTTTGACATTTCCTCATCCAGCTTAAAGGCTGCCTCTGCAGCACGTTGCAACCTTTTCTTAATATCTACCGGGATCCTTCCCTTGTACTTATAATTTAGCGAGTGCTCATTCGTAGCCCAAAAGTTCATGGCCATCGTCCGAATCTGCAATTCTGCCATAACCACTTTGTTGCCGTGTATCGTCTCTACTGGATATTCAATTATCATATGAAATGAACGATAACCACTCGCCTTCTTCTCTGATAGATAATCCTTCTCTTCGATAATTTTAAAATCCTTTCTTGACCTTAACATGTCAACAACGGTATAAATATCATCAACAAATTGACAAACTACTCGAAGACCTGCAATATCTTGAATATCTTCTTCGATTCGATCAAATGGAATTTTTCTCTTTTCCGCTTTTTCTAAAATACTTTGAACAGGTTTAACACGACCTGTAATGAATTCTATTGGTGAATGCCTAGCTTCATATTCAAACTGTCGGCGCATTCCTTTTAGCTTTACTTTTAGTTCTTCTACAACTTGTGAATATGGTGCAAGTATTGCTTCCCAATTCATATAAACACCACCTGTGACTATAGACATAATTCGTCTTTATTTTAACACAAAGTAAATAGATATTCTTTGCATATTTACTTCAGATTAGCCATAATCAATGTAATTAATAGGAAGTAGGAGGAACATCATGGCACAAGAGATAGAAATTGAGTTTAAAAACCTACTAACAAAAAAGGAGTATGAGTTCCTTTTAACGAAGCTCCCATTCCCTAATGGTCAGGAGCAAATCAATTATTATTTCGAAACACCCGATTTAAGACTTCGAACACTTGGCTCTGCATTACGTATTAGAAAAAAGAAGGATATGTATCAATTAACATTAAAGCAACCTTATCAGGACGGGTTATTGGAAACACATGATGAATTAACTGACGAAGAAGCTAGAGAATGGATGAATGGTAATCCCATTCCGAAAGAATATACAACCAAACAATTAAATAATATGGGAATTGAAGTATCAGACTTGCAGTACTATGGAAGTCTTCAAACTACTCGTAGAGAATATAAAGAAAAAGGAATAATCTACGTCCTTGATCATAGTAAATATCATGATCAGGAAGATTATGAACTAGAAATAGAGGCAACTGACAAAGAGTCTGGATTAAAAGCTATGGATACCATACTTCATACCTTTGGAATCGATAAAAAAGACACTCCTAACAAGATTGCTCGCTTCTTTCAAAGTCTAGAGAACTGATAGATAATCAGATTATTTGCCCAACGTCAATTTTTGTTGCTACAATATAGACACAATTATGAAGGAGTCAATTTATCGTGAATCATCGTTCAATATATGAGGCAATAGGTGGATTTGAAACAATTGAGAGACTTGTCCAGGCATTTTATAAACGTGTTGGAAGCCATCCTAAGTTAATACCTATCTTTCCCGAGGATTTATCAGAGACTGCAAGAAAGCAGAGTTTATTTTTAACTCAGTTTTTCGGTGGTCCACCACTTTATACCGAAGAACGTGGACATCCCATGATGAGACGAAGACACCTACCGTTTGAAATTACCCCATCTAGAAGAGATGCTTGGTTAGAGTGCATGGAAGCAGCATTAGAAGAAGCACGAATTGAAGAACCATACCGAACAGCTATATTTGAAAGGTTGACCATGACAGCCAATCATATGATGAATACACCTGAACCATGAACCAAAGAAAGGAGAATCGATGTGAGTTGGGAACTACTTGAGCTAGCTAGCTCACAGAGAGCAAACACATCGTCCGAATATAGTTGCGATACTGTTAAAAAGCCAATTGAAATTTATGTATTTATCGACCCGATGTGCCCGGAATGCTGGTCACTTGAGCCGTATTTAAAAAAGCTATCAATTGAATATGGACGTTTGTTTACCATAAGACCAATTATTTCTGGTTCTTCTAAACCACTTAACCATGATGACTTTAACCAACCAAGAAAACTTCGAGAAATATGGGAACGTACCGCTTCCAGAACTGGTATGAGCTGTGATGGTGACTTATGGCTAGAGAATCCGATTCACTCACCTAAGAAAGCCTATTTAGCCATAAAGGCTGCCGAGTTTCAAGGTATACGTTATGGAAAGGTATTCTTACGAAAAGTACAAGAAAGTTTATTCCTTAAAAAGCTGGATATTTCAGATGAAGCTGTTTTGTTGAATTGCGCAAAGGCAGCAAAACTCGACTTACAAGAGTTTCGTAGGGATTTATATTCTGTCACCGCAAAGAAAGCCTTACAATCGGATTATAGATTAAACCATGAAATGGATATTGATTATATGCCAACAATGGTCTTTTTTCATCGAAATATCGAGGAGCAAGGTATTAAAATTTCTGGACTGTATCCTTACGAGATTTATGTACGGGTATTAAGTGAAATGCTTGACCATCTTCCAATTCCTTCTCAACATCCTTCGCTAGAGGAATTTGTGAAAGGTTATGGTGTAGTTGCAACGAAAGAGGTATCTGTCGTATATAACTGGTCGGTGGAAAAAGCAGAGCGGGAAATGAAGAAACTACAACTTAAGCAAATTGTAGAAAAAATCCCTGCAAAACATGGATCATTCTGGAGATTTATTAAAAAATAATAACGAAATCATTCACATTATATAGAAAACAAGAAAACCAAGGATTTCCTTGGTTTTCTTGTTTTTCTTGTTTTTTGACAAAAATAAAGGATATACGGGGCAGCGTATATCCTTCTTTTCTCACTTCTTTGTATTAAAACAAAGGGGGATGGGAGAAAGTTTCATGATCAAACAAAGGGGTTTTGTTTGTGATTCATCTCACATATATAATATATCAGCCTCAAGATAATTTGGCAATAAGTTTGTACTTCATTTCACAAATTTGTCACTTCTATTATTTCACCCTTGTTCATATATATATAATAGACAGATTTGATGTATAAGGGGGAGTTAGCTTATGCGAGAATTACTTCCATACCTATTCATTATCCTTACCTTTTTTGCGGTCTTGCTTAATTTATTTGGGTTAATGCAGCTTATCCCACTTTATTTCACATTACCAATACTATTTTTCTGTATATATTTTACTCTTTTTTCTTTTACCCATAGAAATAAATACCGTGGACGTATGAGGTAGTATTTTTCATTTATCTACAAAAGAATAGCCAGCGTTGTTAAACTAATAAAGAATGGATGGTCATTTGACCATCCATTCTTTTATTTATTTAGTAAAAGCTGTTCAAACTCAGTAAGTTTTGCTTCAAATACATCTAAAGCATCCAGAATTGGTTGTTTAGACGTCATATCTACACCAGCTTTTTTCAATACTTCAATCGGATAATCACTGCTACCAGATTTTAAGAAATCAAGGTAGCGTTCAACAGATCCTTCTTCCCCACCAAGAATCTTGCTAGCTAATGCAGTTGCTGCTGAATATCCAGTTGCATATTGATATACATAGTAATTGTAGTAGAAGTGAGGAATTCTAGCCCACTCTAAGCCAATTTCTTCATCGGATACAACGTCTGGACCGAAGTACTTCTTGTTTAATTCATAGTAAATCTTAGTTAAATAATCAGCAGTAAGGGCTTCTCCAGCTTGGGCACGTTTATGAATCTCATGCTCAAACTCGGCAAACATAGTTTGACGGAATACGGTTCCTCGGAAACCTTCCAGGAAGTGATTTAAAATGTAAAGCTTTTGCTTTTCATCTTCCAGGTTGTTTAATAGGTAATCATTTAATAATGCTTCGTTCGCCGTAGACGCTACTTCCGCAACAAAGATAGAATAGTTTCCATAACGGTAAGGTTGGAACTTTCTAGTGAAATAACTATGCGCAGAGTGACCTAATTCATGTGTTAATGTAAACAAATCATTAACGCGATCTTGCCAGTTCAATAGAATATATGGGTTAGTTCCATAAGTTCCAGATGAATAAGCACCACTTCGTTTACCTTTATTCTCTTCTACATCAATCCAACGATTAGCAAACCCTTCTTTGATAACAGCAAGATATTCTTCACCAAGTGGATTTATACTTTCTAATACATATTCTTGTGCTTTTTCATAAGGAATGTCCATGTCTACATCTTGTACTAGGGATGTATACATATCATACATATGAACTTCTTCAACACCTAAAACTTCTTTACGTAGTTTTGCGTAACGATGTAATAAAGGAAGTCTTTCATTTACTGCTTCCACTAGGTTGTCATACACTGTTTCAGGAATGTTATTATTATCCAATGCTGCTTGTCTTGCAGAGTCATAATGATGCACTTTTGCATTGAAGTTATGTGTTTTAACAGTACCACCTAATGTAGATGCAAATGTATTCTTAAATTGCCCATAAGTTTGATACATTGCTTTAAAGGCATCTTCACGCACACGACGGTCCTTAGATTCTAGGAATCCTACATAACGACCATGTGTTAAATCTACCTCTTCCCCTTTATCATTCTTTATCGTAGGGAATTTCAAGTCTGCATTGTTAAGCATACCAAATGTTTGAGAGCCAGTTGATAATGCTTCTGAAGCTTCTGCTAGAAGTGCTTCCTCTGTTTCACTTAACACATGTTTACGTTGTCTAATAATTTCATTTAAAACATGCTCATAAAGCTTTAATTCCTCTTTTTGCTCTAAGAAAGCTTTAATAGTAGATTCTTCCATTTTTAAGATTTCTGGTACTAAATAACTCATCGAGCTCTGTGCTAATGTTAGAACATTTTCTGCTTTTGCATTTAGGGCTTGGTAGAATGAATTAGTAGTGTCTTGATCATAACGCATATGCGCATATGTATATAGCTTTCCTAGTCTTGCAGATAATTCATCTTGTAACTTAAGTACGTTATACAAAGATTCAGCAGAATCTGCTACCTTTCCCTGATATTCTGCAACTTGTGGAATATCTTGTTTCAAGCTATTCAGTTCTTCTTCCCATGCTTCATCTGTTGCAAAGATATCCTCTAATCTCCATGTTCTTTCCACGGGCACTTCATTTCTTGACTGAAGCTCTTTTGTTGCCTTTGCCATCGTAATTCCTCCTTTACATCTATCCATATAGTAATTCGGCAAAAATTAAAAAATTCCTACATAATTACTATATTATTTAGTATAACGAATCATTTATGAATCATGCTCGTATTTTGACTTGAATAGTTGTGAAAGTTCGTTCATTATTTTTTTATCGCCTACAATAGCGTCCTCAAGACTTGTGTAATATGGAACTTCATTGCATTTTATAAATACATTACTAGACTTTTGTTTAATAATTTGAAAGTAGGATAATAATTGAAGATATTCAAGAATAGGGTCTCTAGTGGATTTAATCAATGGAGGAACGTGTTTAGAGAGAGATTTTTGTAATTGAAAACGACATGTAAGCAGAGAAAACGCGGAACCTTTTGGAAGAGGATCAATGACTTCTAGACATATACGACTTTGCCAATCCCAAGGCGGTGTATTCATTCTATATTGAGCTATTACAGGTAGATAAATAAGGGAAGATAGATATTCACGATGTGTACCCTTATAATAAATCCATTTATACCAAGCTAGTTCTTTACCATATAATCTTCTTGGTTGATACAATCTAAACCTAGATTTTGCCTTTTTCCATACTTCTACAATAAGGTCATAGGACATAGTGGGGAACTTGAAGAGGTCTAGAAAAGTAATTTTATCGAGCTTTCTAATGGTCAAGTCTGCAATCATTCGATTATTGTTAGTTTGAAATAAATTTGCTGCTGTAATGAAGGTTGTTGATTCGGGATCAAAGAAATATAGAAATGGTGCAGGAGTTTGGTTATATTGCTGTAAAAACTGAAGTGTAAAATGATCAACCTTTAGCATGTTCTTACCAGTACGTTGAAGAAGATTCGCACCTAATATCCATATCGGCTGAATTCCTTCTTGCAAATAGCCATATGTTCTTTTAGCTATGTCTTGAATTGGGATTCTGGAACTTTGAAATTCAATAGCAATTTTCTTACCTTTTATCTTCACAAGAATGTCCGCTCTTTGTTTAATAGGCGATATATAAGCTTCTATTGAGACATCCAATCCTTGTCTCAATAGCCATTGGTAAAGTAATATCTTACCTTTTTCATGGTATTCCCCCTCCCCACGTTCATTCATATGACAGCTCGCTGTACTTTGATGGGCAAAGTGAGCAATCATTTTGGGACCCGCCTTAATAATAACTTTCTCATTACAAGCTGGACAATAAAAGTCGGAGTCAGATCGAAGCTTTTCAATCTCTCCTTTAGTAAACTGGAACAAGGTAAGCAATTTTCCATTCTTAAATTTTGCTTGAAGCAAAAAAATCACCTCCATCATTATATTTCGATAAAGGTGAAAAAAATCCTGCTTATAAAAGAAAAAAAAGATACCTCTCTAAAGGTATCCTAAATATTTGCTGGGAAGTGTGTACGTATATCCGTAAACGTATTTGTATCAATTATTTTCTTACCGTATTCGTCTAACATATGAATGGTAATATTCGAATCATCGCCATATTCAAATACTCTTGATATGATATCCTCTTGTGTATTTTCATCTAAGACATCCTGAGAAAATTCCATATATAGGTAGTACTTGCCATTATAGAAGTATAGCGTTTCTTCTTCACTTCCCGTATCATTTTGGAAATGATGACTCAGCTGAATGACATCTTCAAAGTCGTTAAAGCTCGCAATAATCCATAGGTTTTCTTCAATTAGATTTTCTTCTAATTCATTATTTTCATTTTCACTCTTACCAAACTTATCTTCTAAGAATGATTCAACTTTCTCATCAACCGGGATATCTATTGTAGAGCCATCCTCATCAATTGGAAATTCTAAATTATCTCCATTCTTTGAGAGCTGTGCTTTTGTTACAACAATTTCTAATCCTTTTTCTAAGGCATGAACTTGAATCCATAAAGGGCCATCTACATGAAAGTCTTCTTGATAATTTACCTCGTCCATCATTTGCCAAAATAACTGTTCGCTGCGTTCGCGATTGTACCAAATTTCATCCCGTTCAAAGCCTCGATCTTCAATATCTACATAAGAGATAAAGAATTTGACCGTATTTTCATTAATTCTTTCGATTTCCATGTAATTCTCTCCCTTCTTTTTTAAATAGGCAGAGCTAGTACTTACCTTATCTATTGAAACAAGAATTCCTATTCTTATATATATTGTATGTTAGCATATTGCATAATGAAAATTAATATGCCTAGATATCATGATTTAAAATATTATTTTAACTTAATTTAGTTATTTTGTCACCTATAAAACAAGATATCAAAAGCGCAGATCAAAAATAGATCTGCGCTTTTCATTTTTAATCCACACGATTACGATTAGTTCACCATACGTCTAGCTTCTTCTAGGTGAAAAGTTCGTACTGTTCTTGGTAAAAACCTACGAATCTCATCTTCATTATAGCCAACCTGTAGTCTTTTTTCATCTATTATTATAGGTCTTCTTAATAACCCTGGGTGCTCTTGAATTAGAGTGTATAACTCCATTAAAGGCAGTTGATCGATATTTATATTCAGATTTTGGAATACCTTTGAACGAGTAGAAATGATTTCATCCGTACCATCCTCTGTCATACGAAGTATCTCTTTAATTTCTTCTAACGTTAAAGCTTCTGAAAACATATTTCGCTCCGTAAAAGGAATGTTATTGTCGATTAACCATGTCTTAGCTTTTCTACAGGATGTACAACTCGGTGAGGTATAAAGTGTTACCATCTTACTTCACTCCTCATGACTATTTACAAATAATGTAAACTTAATTAGTTATTAAATTATAATAAGTTTAAATAACTTATTAATATAAGTATACTATATCTGTCAAGTATATAACAGATGCTTCAACCTTATTTATCTATGTCACAAATTATACCCTTTTAATTCTAAATTACCCTTATTTCTATTTGATTAAACCCCTCCCCTGCCAATTACATACCGTTATGTTATGTTTTCTAACATAAATATCTTAAAAAATAAATTTTTCCTTGTTTTTTTAGAAAAAAACCTTTATTATAATATTTAGATAAAATTAAATGTAAGGAAACCTAACACAAGGAGGGGAGCACATGAAAAAAATAGAAGCAATTATACGTCCCGAAAAGTTTCAATCTTTGCATAGCAGCTTGAATGAATTAGGCATCGGAGGGTTGACTATTACAGAAGCTGCTGGTACTGGTAAACAGATTGGTCAAAAAGGTCTATTCCGAGGAACTACTTTTCAAATTCAATTATTACCTAAGCTAAAAGTAGAAACTGTTGTTGAAGACAGTCAGGTAGAGGACATTGTGAAAATTATTATTGGAACGTGTAGTACCGGAGAAATTGGCGATGGAAAAATATTCATACACCCTATCGATGAAGTAATTAGTATCCGAACAAAGGAAAGCGGAGCTCGAGCATTTTTGTAAGTCAATAACTTATCTTAATAAGGAGGGGTTTTAATGAGTACTGAAGAATTAGAATTAGCGATTAACCTTGTATGGATAATGTTAGGTGCTATTCTTGTATTCTTTATGCATGCAGGTTTTGCGATGGTTGAATCTGGGTTTACCAGATCTAAAAACACATTGAATATTTTAATGAAAAATTTCCTAACGATTAGTGTTTCTGCAATATTATTCTATACCATTGGATATGGATTAATGTTTGGTGGATCTACTGGTTCTTTAATTGGATTAGGTGGATTTTTTCTCAGTGGTGTGGAAGATATTGGGTTCTTTGTTTTCCAAGCTATGTTTATTGCAACCTGTGCAACCATCATGTCAGGCGCAGTAGCTGAACGAATAAAACTCGGTAGTTATATTCTAATTGTTGCTATCATGACATCTATTGTCTACCCTGTTGTTGGAAATTGGGTTTGGCAAGGAGATGGATGGTTAACGAATTTAGGTTTTACAGATTTTGCTGGATCTACTGTTGTTCATTTGACTGGTGCTGTAGGAGCACTTATGGTTGTACTCATTTTGGGACCACGCTTAGGAAAGTATAACGGTAAAAAGATTAATGTTATTCCTGGCCACAATATCCCCCTTGGTGCACTTGGAGTTTTTATTCTTTGGCTTGGATGGTTCGGTTTTAACGGAGGCAGCACATTAGCAGCCGATTTAACGTTAGTACCTATGGTAATTGGTACAACATTATTATCCACTTCAGCCGCTGTAGTATCGAGTGCTCTTTATACCAAGTTTAGATATAAAAAAGTGGATGCATCCTTAACTTTAAATGGCGTATTAGCTGGATTAGTTGGGATTACTGCAGGATGTGCAGAAATATCGCTTGGTGGAGCTATTTTAGTTGGATTTATTTCAGGTGTACTTCTTGTGGAGGGAATTCGATTCTTTGATGATAAGTTAAAAATTGATGATCCCGTTGGAGCTATTACAGTACACGGACTACTAGGTATCTGGGGAACTCTTGCAATTGGGTTATTCTCTACTTCTACTGGCCTTTTTTATGGAAATGGTTTAACACAACTTGGAATTCAAGCAATAGGCATACTTGCTGTCATCTTCTGGGTCTCAATTACAATTGGCGGATTCACTTATGTATTAAACAAAGTGGCACCAATACGTGTATCCAAAGAGGAAGAAATTGCTGGACTTGATTTCTCGGAGCATGGATCCAATGCATATGATTTCAAGGATACATTATTATCAGGTAATGAAATAGATTTACCACATACAAGACTTGGATTGGCAGACCGCTTAAATAGTATTCCAGTCGGGAAACCCGAAGAAAATACTATAACTTAAAAGAGTCACCCATCAAATATAAAAGCCGCTTCCCATTACTTTTCTTGGGAAGGGCTTTTTATTACTTCACTTGATTTTTTTCTAGTCCGGCTAAAATATCCTGAGACTCCCTGTCTTCATCATATGTTAGCACTTCATCCACAGGCTGATAAGCCTGACCATACAATTCTTTATCCTTATACGTATGAATGGATTCATACATTTTTCTCATCTGTTCGAAGATTACTTCCTCCGATTCATCATTTGGAGACCAGTATAGGATTTCCATTGCATTTTCCTCATTCGTAGCCAAGGAACGACGGTTGTAACCGATTGACTGAGCATGTGTGAATCCTTCTCGCTTATAAAAATGCAAACGTTTTTCAGTATCGGTATCGTCATAATCAACTGGTTCTACCTCAAGAATTATCGGCTTGTTTCTTCGCTTTAGTTTTTCGATTAACTTATGGCCGATTCCTTGTCCTCTTGTTTTTGCAGAGACCCACACATAATCAATAAAAATAAACGTATCAAACTCTGCATACATTAGCACATGAGATGGTCCTTCATCCTTATGATAAACGTCACCTTTTTCTTTTAATAAAAGCTCCATATGCTCTTTTGATTTCATTTCTTCAATTGGAAAATACTTGCTTAATTTCTCATACCAATCCATGGATCTACTCCTTCGTCTGTTCTAGTAGTAAGTATAGCGAAAATATATGCTATTGTTAAATGCCTCCTAGGGCTGTTTATTATAAGTATGTGTAGTTAAACGAAAAAAAGCGGAACTTTTATTAAAAGTTTCGCTTTTTTTGATAAATTATGGCGTATAATCAACGTTTTCAGTATATGTGTTACCTGCATTCCAAAGTAGATATTCATTAATTCCATTATCTTGTAGGGCTCTAATTTGAGCTTCTACCTCTGCTTTTCCGTATTGGGTAACTGGAATCCCGGTACCATGGTAGATCCATGGTGCTTCGAAATCCTGGATCCAAGGTCTAGAAACTGGAGGGTTTTCTAATTTAGAAAGTACCTCGTTTTCGACTTTGGCATATTCTTCCGTTAGGCGATATGGCTCCGTATCTGGAAACGGAATACCAAAGTAATGATTAGACCAGTGACTAGGGTAGATCATAGATGAGATTACATCTACATTTTCAGAAATCTTGGAAAAGTTTTGCCCTATTCCAGGAGCTTCTGGTATCGTAGCTGAATATCCAAAAATATCAACTGAAACGTCAATATCATATGGTTCTAATTCTTGTCTAGCATAAGCAACAAAGTCTGTTACTGCCTGAACACGTCGTTGAACATTATCTATTTCGCTATTTTCGTATTCACCTTGAGAGTAACCTAGCTCACTATCACGACGTTCAAAACCCTCAGGAAAACGGACATAATCAAATTGAATCTCTTGGAATCCCATCTCTGCAGCCATTTTTGCAATTTCTACGTTATGATCCCATACTTCTTTCAAAAATGGGTTAACAAATGACTCTCCGCGAGGATTTTTCCATACAGAACCGTTTTCTGTAAAGGATAAATCCGGTCTCTTTTGCGCTAATACACTATCCTTAAAAACAACAATTCTTGCTATTGGATAGATTTCATTCTCTTCAAGTGTTTTCATCATTTCTTGCATATCTTTTATATAATTTTGACCGATATCTGCAAATGGTGAATCTTCACCTGGCTTAAAGGTAATATAGCCATGATCATCTTTAATATCAATAACCATTGCATTCAAGTCTGAATTATTTACTAGATCAATTAGTGTATTGAATCGACTTCCTCCTGCTGAATGCCCCGTTACATAAATCCCACGAACAGCGTCTGGATAGTTAAATTGATATCCTGAATCGAATACGAAACGTTTTAAATCCGTATTCTCCTCTAGCAATTGGATTGATGTCTGTCTTTCCAAATGATCAGTAGCAAATAATTCTTCGTCCCCACTACTTTTTTCTGGTATTGCAAACGGAAGGGAAATAACCAGTAGGAGAACAACTGGGATTAAAATTCTCTTAAGTTGTTTGTTTTTCATTCTATCAATCTCCTAATCAATTAGTTAAGTTTGCTCCCGTGAAGTTGAACTCAACTTTTCGATTGCAACACTTTAAATCTATTATAATGCAGAACTAGTATAATTTGAATGGCAAATACTAGATTTTTGTCATTTTTTCAGATAGATTGTCGAACTTAAGAGTTGCTATATTTTATTATTAATTCTATTTTTGATAGGTTGAAAAAATACCAACCGTCTACGCGTCTCAAAAACGTGCTAATAATGGTAAAAAAAGTACATGAAATGGATTCCCATTCCATGTACTTATAAGTACTACATCTTATGTTTCTTCTAATTCAGATTGATCGGTAAATACATATTGGACAACATATAATACCATGATAGCTGTGATAAATATAAATCCCCAACCCAGTACTTTTTGTTGGTCCACTAGATAGTTATTACAAATCTGTATAGGAGAATCTAAATATAACCATCCCATCAGTGCGAACATAGATAAGTAGTTGAGGTAAATAAATATCCTTCCTAAATCATTAATTTTCCCCCAACTATCCACTAACAAGATACCTGAAATAGGTAAACTAACAAATTTAAACAGTTCATACATCGGAAATGTTAGAGCTTCATCCAATGTTCTTGGCAACATCCAAAACATCGTTATAGCTACAAATAGAATGATTCCAGGAACACCATTATCATTCGATAAAATAAATACCTTAGGGATTTTGCTAATCATATAATCCCCTAGGAACCAGCCAGCAATAATTAGTAAAGGTAATTGCACCAGCATATGAATAATCATGATGGATTCCATATAAACCCTAATTGGAGGAATTAGTAGTATGAGTAAAATTGAACTACCTATTATTAAAGGTTTTTTCATTTCACTATCCCTCCATATCATTCTGAAGTGTATTAACTACCTTAACAGCAGCTTCGTCAATCTTTTTATAATCCATCACTTCTAACAATTCTCCATCCCTTCCAACAAAGTAGAATGCAGAATTATGGCTATAGCCACCATAGCCGTCTGGAATTACGATAACACCAAATTCATCTAATAAAGCTGTTAATTCATTCTCATCCGTGATACGTGCCATTCTCCAAGTTTCCCCATCACTATTGAAGAAAAATTGGTATTTTTCTAAGGTAGCTGGGTCATCTCGTTCTGGATCAAAGCTGATACTTAAAAAGACTATCTCTTCACCAAGAAGTTCTTTAGGAACTTGTTGGTACACCTCAGCTAGATTCATCTCTAACTGAGGGCAAACATCTGTACAGGAAGTATAAATAAACGTTAGAAAGACATATTTACCCTTGAATTCCGTAAAAGGATACACTCGGTTCATACTATCTTCCAATGTTACATCTGGGAAAGAAGGTTTCTCTTCCAGAAGCCGATACACCCTGGCACTTTCTGCTGTAAATGCTTGGAAGCCATTTGTTCCAACGTAGAATAATAGGAAACTAATAATTATACTCAAACACAATATTAAGAAATTATGCTGTTTCTTGTTCATTCATATCGCTTCCCAGTGTTCCTCTGTTTTTCATATACCGTACGAAATGAATAATGAAAATAGAAGTTGCGATTACTAGAAATACTCCTGCGATTGCACCGAATACTGCTGGAGTCATCCAACCTGGATAATGAATAGCCCATCTTCTTGGTGTGCTTAAAGCACCTGAGACTAGAAACTGAGCACTTACGGAGAAGATAGCTAATGCATAACACCAAAATGCAATTTTATCTAGTTTTGATTCTTTTACATTGCTATCAATCTTAGCTAAATAATACATAAAGGAAAATAACATAACGACCGCACCTAATCCCATGTACATATGGAAATGTCCTGGTACCCATTTCGTATTATGCATGACATGGTTAACAACAATCGTAGCATCAACTATTGCTGGTACAACCCCTACTGTCCAACCAAACATCGAAAGAAATGCTAACCCTGATGCCATATCCCACTTAATTCCTGATTTGTGAACAACCTGTAATGCTCCATAGGCAGTAACAACTAGAACTGGTAAGCCATTAGCATAAGATAAAGCTTGTCCCATGATAAGCATCCATTTTGGCATTGCGAAGTCCATTAACATATGGTGTGTATAAATTAGTAAAGTGAAAACTGTTGACATTGTCCATGCAACTAGGAAAAGCTTCGTAACAGCCCACTTACGATTTGCATACTTCGGTAATAGTTCATAGACAACAATAACAGCCATATAGATAATCGCATTCGCGAAGATATGTCCAAATGCATAAGTTAGGTTTTTAGCTAACAAAGGATCAAATGTAAATGACGGATTGATTACATTGATTATGTTCATAATTAAAACGGTTGCACCAGCGATTAGAGCTGACGTATTAACAATCGTAACCATTGTACTGGCTACAACAACTTTAGGCGGTGCATCTTCTAATCTCTTCTTACCAGAAATAACATCCCAGCCCAATCCTTTACCTAGACTTCCGTATGTTTTAATAATTGCTCTTCCTGTATCAATATATAATAATAAGAAACCTGTTCCTAAAATTAGCATTCCGATAAGGTATAATAGTGCACCTATTGTACCCCATGCACTAGCTGAAATGGCTGGTAGTGGATATAAGAATGTCCATGCACTTGCAAATTTAAATGAGAAAACTCCGACTACAACCATTACAACACCTATTAAAACTAATGCTAAAAACCAAATAAAGACTTTTCTAGATAAATTCACATAGCGACTTAAGAAATACCACATCACTCCTGCCGCAGCTAGTGCTGCTGCACCTATCATACCGGTACCATGAATAGTTAAGAATTGATAGAACATGGCATCTGATACACTAATGACTCCCCCTTGTGCAAGAAGCATTAATATACCGAATATCATCATAGCTGCAATAACAACTCCACCAATTACTAACGAGGTTCCAATTAATTTATTATTTGATTTAGGCTTATTATTTCCAATTACAGTACTCATGTCATATTCTCCTTTCTTTATTCTGTAACAGTTAATTCACTTACCATGTAATGGTGAGCAGTTCCACAATATTCTAAGCATAAAATTTTATAAGTTCCTGGCTTTGTAAACGTAATATATACTGTATTGGTGTATTCTGGCATGGCTTGTGTTTGAGCAATAATTGTCATATCCTCATCGTAAATACCAAAACCATGATTGACGTCTTTACTTGTTACATCAAATTCGATTGGCTCCCCAACTTTAAATTCAGTTTCACTCATCAGCCAACCAAACTGTACTGCTTCCACATCTACTACAGTAGGATCTTGCCCTTCACCGTAAATTGGTAAATCATAAGGTAGTTCTCGCAATGTATAGATACAAACTACTAATAATATTGTGACGAGGGTTGTTGCATACACTTTCCTAGCCTTATTCCATTTCTTTTTAATAGGCTCATAATCACTTTTCTCTTTTGACTTCCACGCAACTACTGCATAAACAACTACAACTAAACTCATAAAAACTAAACTTGTTACCCATGCTGCTGTTTGAACCATTTTAATACCTCCCCATTATTGAAGAATAGTTTTTCTGCCATTATCATATCGATTTCAAAATTAAAATCATGTGAAATAAGTCACACTTATCCATGTATGTGCAAAGAATTTTTAGTAGTTTTTTACTAGATAAGATTAATTTGACTGTTACCGGGCAAATTACTAGAGAACCTATGCATATCATCATAAGAAAGGAGACGAAGAATTGGATAAACAATTATGGATTGTTATTGCTGCTGTTGCAATAATCACTGCTGTGGGCTTTTTTGCATTTCAAAGTATGAATGAAGAACATACCGAGCAACCAGCAGGAGAAGAAGCCAAAGATGAAAATGAACAGGCTGAAGGGAATAATGAAAAACAGCCAGCAGACAATCAAAAAGACGAAGCACATAGTTCCGTCCAACATATGGACTATACTGGAGAAGTTGCTCCGAAGTTTTCTGCTGAACAATTAATGGAGCCACCTACCGAAAATTGGTTGACAAATGGTGGGGATATTTATAATCGAAGATATTCTCCACTAGATCAGGTTGATGTATCCAACGTTAGTGATTTAAAGCTAGAGTGGGTGACAAGTTTAGGCTCTGGACTCGAATTTAAATATTCAGGAGAACAAACACCACTTGTCTATGATGGCGTCATGTTTAGTATTACTGGAGCTGACGTTGTACAAGCACTTGATGCTACTACTGGAGAAATCATTTGGGAATATACACCTCAACTTGCAGATGGACTTGACACAGCTTGTTGTGGATGGATAAGCCGTGGTGTAGCTATTGGTGATGGAAAAGTCTATGTTGGTTTACTAGATGCAAGACTTGTAGCACTTGACCAGAAAACTGGTGAAGTCGTTTGGGAAACACAAGTTGCCGAGTGGGATAAAGGTTACACCATTACAAGTGCTCCACTATATTTTGATGGAAAAGTTTATACAGGGATAGCAGGTGGGGAATATGGTATCCGTGGATTTATGGCGGCTTTCGATTCTGAAATCGGTAGAGAAGTTTGGAAAACGTATACAATCCCAGCACCAGGAGAACCAGGGTCAGAAACATGGCCGGATGATAATGATAGTTGGTTAAAGGGTGGTGCCCCCATTTGGCAGACACCTGCTGTAGACCCTGAGTTAAACATGATATATTTTGCAACAGGGAATACATCTCCTGACCTTGATGGTAGTAACCGAGAAGGCGACAATTTATATGCTAACTCTATGCTAGCATTAGATGCTGATACTGGAGAATATCAATGGCATTTTCAACAAGTTCATCATGATATATGGGATTTAGATCCTGCAAATCCAGTTACGCTTTTTGATGTAGAAATTGATGGACAAACGAGAAAAGCAATAGCTGAAACAGGTAAAACTGGTTGGGTTTACTTATTAGATAGAACTAATGGAGAACCATTAATTGGAATCGAAGAACGACCAGTTCCACAAGAAGAAAGACAAAAAACATCACCTACACAACCTTACCCAGTAGGAGATGCTTTAGTTCCACAGACTATTACAGAAGAAGATATTGAAAAAGATTTACCTGAGGATTTTGAAGGAAAAGTTGGCGAACTATTTACTCCTTTCTGGGACGAGCCAATAACGATTACTCCTTCACCACAAGGTGGCGCCAACTGGCCTCCTTCTGCTTACAACCCAAATACAGAACTATACTATGTACAAGCTAATAGTAACTATTTTGCTTATGCACATTATGCCGAAGATGAAGCTAATAAATTTGTGGAAGGTAAAGAATGGATTGGAAGTATCTGGCAGCCTGTTGAAGGTGGACCACAACGTGGATTTATTACAGCTGTAGATGTAAAAACCAATAAGATCGTATGGCAAAATGAATGGGATACGATTGCATTCAGTGGTCTATTAACAACGAAAGGAAATCTTTTGTTTACCGGTCATAATGATGGGCGTATTATCGCATATGATGCAACATCTGGTGAGCAGTTATGGGAATTCATGACCGATGCTGGGGCCAATGCACCACCAATGACGTATTCTATTGATGGTAAGCAATATGTCTCCATTTTTGCGGCAGGAAATTCCTTAGGTGGCACGCAACACGGAGATAAGATATATACCTTCTCATTAGAAGGAGAGTATGCTTCACTTGAGGATATCCCAGAAGACGCCATTAACACGTCACCAATTGCTGAGAAAGATACTGATAATGAAAACAGTGAAGGACCAACAGGCACAGAAGGTGGAGAAGTGGCTGAAGAAGGTCTGAAAGTATTCGAGAACAATTGTTTATCTTGTCATGGTGCTGAAGGTGTTGGTGGTCATAATGGACCGAACCTTAATAATTTAGAGATGAGTGACGAAGAAATAATCGCAAAGATCAAAAAAGGTGGCGGCGGAATGCCTCCATTTGAAGGAACATTATCTGAAGAACAAATCGAAGCTGTAAAAGAATATCTAAAAACCATAATGAAAGAATAAAAAAATCAAGGATACCTAGAGGGTCAGTCCCTCCTAGGTATCCTTATTTTTATTTTAGTTTGCAGTTTTTTCTGCAAGAGGAATGTGAATCAGACGATCATCCTTATCTGTTGGTTCACCACGGTTATCATGATTACTTGTAATGACAAACATTGCATCCTCTTCTATAAACACATCACGTATTCTTCCCGCTTCATCATAGAAATCGGCAATTGTTTCTGAATTAACATCGAATGTGAAGATTTTCTTGCCCGCTAGGGAAGAAATAAATAACTTTCCATCAGTAAATGCCATACCAGATGGTGCCCAAGTACTATCTGCAGAATGAACTACTGGACTTACCATATCTTCAGCCTCTTCATCTCCTTGAATAACCGGCCAACCATAATTTTTACCAGCTTCAATTAAATTAATCTCATCATGACCATCTTCCCCATGTTCAGAACTATATAGATTACCTTGAGGATCCCATGCTAAGCCTTGTGAATTTCGATGACCATACGAGTAGACGTAAGAATCTTCGAACGGATTATCTACAGGAATATCTCCATTCAGTTCCATCCGCAATATCTTTCCTGCTAGACTGTCTAACTCTTGTGCTAAATCAGACTGTCCAATGTCACCAGTGGTTGCATAAAGCTTATTATCTGGTCCAATCTGAATCCTTCCACCATTATTCATATCTCCACCAGGTATATCATCCAAAATCACATTTTCTTCCTTCCACGTAGATTCATCTAGGACAAGTGATACAATTCGATTGGCCATTTCCCCATCTTTATCGTAGCTATGGAATGCGAAAGCTCGTTTAGATGTTTCAAAGTCAGGAGCTAAAGTAAACCCAAGAAAGCCAGCTTCTCCTTCATGAAGAATCTCCTCTGAAACTTGAACATCTTGCACTTCGACTAGACCAAAATCACCATCAATCTCCACTACAGTTCCATCCCTTTGACTCAAATAGAAGGTGCTAGCATTTTTACTAATTGTCCACGGGATGAATAACTTATTAGCATTAATATGTCCATCATCTGATGCTACTACTTCAATCGAATCCTCAAACACCTGGACTGCATCTTGTTCTTCATTCGGTTGTTCTGTATTAGTACTTTCTTCTGGTGTGTTAATAACAAATAGGAATATTAATGCTACAACTAATAGTCCTCCTATCAAACTAACTAAACCATATCTTTTCAATTCTTTCACCTCTTAATATTTTTCTCCGTATTTGACGAAGATTGTTATGATAGTAATTATTTCCAATATTCAATAGGATATACATATTTTCATAGAAATGATTACTATTTTCACAGAATGAAAGAACATCAAAAAACTAACCTATCTCCGTCTTTGGAATGAACAGGTTAGTTACATTAGTTTACATCTATTATTTAAGAACGGAACGAATCATATGGATGGAATCCCACTCCCCTAAGGAGAAGTATGTAATTGGATACTTCCGTTTAAATAGCTTTGTCTGTATTTCCTTTTCGGTATAGCCTTGTTCTTTTAGAGTAAGAACATTTCCTCGAAATTCCTTTAAGTAATTGAGTTTTTGCTTTAATGATTGCCGTCCATTTTTAACGTAACCAGCGTGACAGCAATACAGTTCCTCAAATTCAAAGGTTAAAACCTTTTCAATAGACGCAATAATTGTTGGTACACTTTCTTCTCTAAGTGTGACATTCGTTTTCGGTTGGACATACAAATCACCTGAAAAAAGTTGCCCTGTACTTCTATTGATGAATGAAAGGTGGTCCCTTGCATGACCAGGTGTCTTAATAACATCCCAAGTAGCAGTACGAGAGGAGAAGCTATTACCTATTTGCTGTGCTTGGAAAGGCTCCCTCCTTCCCCAGAAAACTTTGCGATATAGTGGGTAATCTGCTTTTTGTCCAGATTCCGCTACGGTAAGTTCATTCATAAATATTGGTACATTATATTCTTTTTGAAGAAAGGAAGCTCCGCCAATATGGTCCTCATGGGCATGCGTAATAACAACTTTATCAATATCCGCTTCTGCAAAGAAAGGTTTAAATTCGTTAAGTAACCTTGGTGCTCCAGTATCAATTAACACCCCATCTACTTCAAAACAGTAAGCATTTAACCTCATATTTACCATGGATACATAACCATTTATAAAACGAACATTACTTTCCTGACCAGTATATGAATTTGTCTTTATCACCATAAGTAATCAACCCCTAGTTGTTCTTATACTATCTTAAGAATAGCACAAAATGAATGGTGATTCATATTTTATCTTTATTAATATGTTTGTTTTTTAATGTGAAGAACAAACTAGGTATAACTAATTTAATAGGAGGTTATCTATGGAGTTTTTATTGATTGCTGGAATTATCATTTTACCAGTTGTTATGTTATGGATAGTAAATATATGGGGGAATTTCCGAAGCTTCTTTAATGTGACTGCCGTTCTATCTGCAATGATCTTTGGCATTATCTCTTCTATTTCTGTTCATGAAGTGATTGTTAATCAGACAGTGATGATGACAACCATTCATGCAATTTTCCTAAATCCGTTCTTTATCATTTCTGGTTCTTACTTAGGTCTTTATCTTCTCTATCGGTTATTGATAATACTTTTCAAGGAAAAAGAAGAGCCATACAACAAATAGTATGGCTCAACCTTTCAATTAAAGATCTTTGTCTTCCTTCTTAATTTCTGAGAAGTCTTCTTCTTCTCCAAATTCAGTTCCATAATTTAATCTTCCGGTTGCAGTAGTCCTATTATCTTCTCTAGCTGGCTCAAACAAATACGGAATACTTAATAGTCCAGCTAAACCAACTAATGAATAGACAATTCTAGATAATAATGAATCTTGACCACCTAAGAGTGTTGCAACTAAATCAAAATCAAAAAGTCCTATTAATCCCCAATTGATGGCACCGATTATTGCTAAAGTAAGTGCTATTCGTTTTAACGTATCCATTTTTTCACCTCCTAATAAGAATCGAAATTAAGCTAAGTTTTTCTATGACTTTTTATTTATAGTCATGTTTATCTTCTGCCATTTTCTATTTCTTCATACACAAAAAAAACGATTAATTTCTCACAAGCAAGGAATAATGGTAATGAAGTTAAAAAAGGAGTGTAGCATATGATACAACATGAAACGAAAGCCGATATTGAACATATTCTAGATTCTAGTTCAGTTGGTACAATGGCTACTGTTCAAAACAATAAACCACACACGAGATATATGACGTTTTCACGTGATGGACTAACACTTTACACGGCCACAGATAAGGATACACATAAAGTGGATGAGATTAGTAAGAATCCTTACACACATATTCTTTTAGGGTATGAAGGTGAAGGAGTTGGAGATGAGTATGTGGAATATGAAGGCAAGGTTCACATATCTGATTCCGAAGATTTGAGGAGGAAGTTATGGAATCCACATATGGAGAAATGGTTTGACGGTCCAAATGATCCTAATTATATTGTTTTAGAAATTAAACCCGAACAAATTAGTCTAATGAATAAGAAGGATTTAAAGCGAAGAATTTTAGAGTTATGATCGGAACCGAGCTATTTTGCTCGGTTTTGTTAGATACATTTCAATTAGATGAATATCTCCATGTTTTTCTACATTTTTTACACAATCTTCTATGTACTTATAAAATCCGTTTCTTAAATCCTTACTATTCTTACACTAGCGACAGTAATATACTTGTAATCTCGCTCATTATGAAGAATTAGCAAGGTTTACAAATAGATAGAGTTTGTTAAACTAACGACTACAATGATTGAAAGGAGAACAATAAATGAGAAAAAAACTACTAGTAAGTATTTTCTCCATGCTTCTATTATTAGTTGCATGTAGTAATAATGAAGAAGCAAAAGATCAGAAAGTTGATAAAGTGGAGGAAAGTACTGCAGAGGAAAACTCCACACAACCTGAAATGCCTGAGCCTAATTTAGAAAATGTACCTGATGTTGTCGCCGAAGTTAATGGTGAGGAAGTTTCAAAAGAGGAGTTTGAAATGACTTATAAAGGTCAATTTCAACAAGCATTAATGCAAGCACAGATGACTGGTCAAGAACTTGATCAAGATCAGTTAAAAAGCCAAGTTGCAGATGCATTAATTGCGCAAAAGCTGGTCATACAAGAAGCAGGAAAGAGTGGTTATGAAGCCTCTAAAGAAGATATCAATAAAACGATTGATAGCATTGTAGAGCAGAACGGTCTTAAATCACAGGATGAATTTTTCGCTGCTTTAAAAGAGCAAGGCATGGGAAAAGAAGAAGTTCTCTCCCAAGTAGAAACACAAATCAAAGTAGACAAGTTAATTGCTAGCAAGGCTGGAGATATAGAGCCTACAAAAGAAGAATTACAAGCGCTTTATGATTCATATAAAACCCAACATGAACAAGCAAACGGGGAAAAAAGCGAAAAACAAAAGGTACCTTCTTATGAAGAAATGGAATCTTCCTTGAAAGAACAAGCGAAGTCTAACAAACAAATCGAAGTCTATCAAGCACTAGTCGAAGAATTAAAAGCTGATGCTGATATAACAATTAATTTATAAGGTAGGGCTGAAGCCAAAATTCGAACACTATAAAGCAACCTTTTTGGGTTAGTTTTTATAGTGTTCGTTTCATTTATTTCAACTGAAACTTTTTAATTTTATATCAATTACTTCATGTACTTCTAAGTCAACTGGCGAATAATATAAATTATTACTTGCAATCAAAAATAATAATATATATAATAATAAAAACTCAATATCATTAGCAATGAAAAAGGCGTAGTACTCTTTACCCTCTGATTTTTAGAGAACTTGTGGTTGGTGAAAACAAGTATCAAGGTAAATAGGAATTGGACTTTGGAGCTAGAATAAATGAAGTGATCTTAAAAATTAAGATAATTAGGGTGGCACCGCGGGGCATGTGTCACAAAACCACAAAACTTTTTAATTAAAGAGGATAATTTAGAACATATTGTTATAGAATTTACAACTAGAAGCGGGTGATTATACCCGCTTTTGTATAATTGAAATACCAATATTTGATTAAATAAAAACTAGGTTCCCAAAAGAGAGCCCAGTTATCTTTATTCATCACATTTTGCTAACAGTGATTTTATTTCTTTAGAGATTGTTGGATATTCATTTTCCCTGAGCAAACTATGTTTCTTATCAAGAATAATTGTTTCACCATCAAACTCAATATTCTCCATCTCAACCAGACCCAATATTAATTGCGAGTCTTCTGGTTTATTTTCAACAATAAAGGATAGTATCTTATCGAGGTTTGATTTTTCTTGATCCTGTTGATTTGGTGAATCAATAATAATTGGACAAAAAGTTGAAGTTGTATTTTCTTTAATCACTTGAAGAATACTGTAATAATAAGCTAATAACGCTCTCGGCTTACCACTTCCACTTTCATTAATTTTAGAGGTAATTTTTTTATAAGATTTTTCTTCCATTGTTAACACTTCGAGTTTAAGTAAATTACTATGCATTAAATTTAAATATCTATCTTTAATTTGCTTCTGACGCTTTCTATCTTCATATGCTTTTAATTCTTCTTTTAAGCCATCAATTTTCTGTTCATGTGAATAGATGTCATTACTTAATTTACTTACCTCTTTCTCCATTAAAGATTTCATTTCTCTCTTACCCTCGTTAAGAATAATATCTTTTAATTGAATAGCACCTTGTTTTTTTGAGAGGATGCTCCTTATATTATTGGCTTCAATATTATTCTCGTTATAAACTTTATATTCATACACAATTTGTTTTCTGACTTCTTCCCATTCACCATCAAGGCTTATTAATAAATCTTTACAAGTATCTTCATCCTTTGCAATTGCAAACCGCTCAGCAAACGAGTTTTCATATATGTTTCCACAGGTAGGGCATTCAACAGAATCAGTCTGTTCATTCGCATATTCAAGGTCCAATTTTAATTCACTCATGGCTCTTTGTACTATAGTAATCTGTTCTTCAATATGTAGCTTATGATTCTCTAATTCAATAATTCGTTGTTTTAGCTCTGCACCTTTTTTGTTTAGTGCTTCATAGTTAACAAGAAGTTCATCTATCTCTTTTTTAAACTGTTCAGTATCAATAGATACAACATCATCGTTTATTTGGCTATCTATTTTTGTCATAATATTGCCCGAAATAGACCGTTGAGTTTCCAATTCGGATATTTCTTTTTTATGATTACGTATAGAAGCATTTATTTCATAGTATTCATTTGGTCTTATACCTGTATGATAATTAACAATGTCATTACGCCAGTTACTAAATTGAGTTAGTCTGTCAAATCCGGACCAGTTATTGTTCCAACTTGCATCTTGGTCAATATAATAAGGAAGAAAAAAATACGCAGGCGGCGGAATTAATGCCTCACCTTTTTTGTCATTAAGTACAATCTTATAATCTAGTAGTCCTGCCAAAAATGGCCCAATCCCGTTTGTAATTCCATTAAATGTTGCAATCACTTTTTTATTTGCATCAAATACTGCAAAAAATCTCTCTTTACGAAGAATAGAATAATCATCTTTACCAATTGAGAAATCAACTAATACAATTGCATTAGCTGCCTTCCAATTCGGATGAATATCTTTAGGCTCTGTACCAAACGCCCAGTATATACTTTTTATAAGAGATGATTTTCCAGTGTGATTGTCACCTTTTATTACCGTTATATTGGGATGGAAGGTTATTCTTTTCGCTTTCTCTTCTTTGAATGATAGAAGTTTCATTTCTTTTAGTACTAATCTTTTCATAATTTTTCAACCTCAAATTTCTAATTAATCTTCTAAAATTTTCATTCATTTTTGCAGTACTCCATTAGAATTATGACTTTAATATAATGTTCTTTAAATAGCGGATGTGAATTGCTTTTTAAAAGGTACTTTTCATATGCTGGTACAAGAAGATCATTATTTAAACTGTTTACTTCTTTAGTAATGAAACTTTCAATGATATTTGATACTTCAGAAACCACTTTACGTAAAGTAAGATTTGCATAATTCATTTTCTCTACTCTGTATTCATTCCAAGCCCTGTTTAATTTTAAACTTTCGGAAAAAGAAATCCCTTCCTGTGTTAATCTATTCGAGATAAAGGTCCATAATTCTTGATCTCCATCTTCTTCCGAAAATATTTGAACGTGTTCATGGAATTGTTTACGACTTATCCCTTTATGTTTTACTAATTCATCAAAATTTGTAATTTTACCTTCGTAGTTGTTTTTTACTTTGACTTCACTGTATAAAGCATCGTAAATTAAACTAATCTTGTATTTAGAATCTGGATTTTGTCTTTCAATAAACTCCGCCAATTTACCTCTGAGGTAGGTTTCCCTTTTATTTACTAGTAACTCTGATACTTCAAAAAAGGTTATTTCAATAAAATCAGGATTGGCTTTTAAATTATGTTCGTCAATTACCTTTTTGACAATATCTGAAATAGATGAAGTATCTAATTCAGATAAACTAATCTTTGTTTTAGTAAGACTTTTTTCACCACTTGATAATTTCAAATTATAAGTGTAATTGGATATAAAATTGAGAGACAATGTGTGTTCCGGAAATTGCATTTTGCATTCATACATTTTCCCTAAAATCGATAATGATGGGCCATTTTTACCTTGATTTCTTTTTGTAAGTTCTTTAAGAGTCCAGTTTTTAGATGCTGTCTTGATTTGGAAAAAAGACACATTTTCTGGATCTGTATCTGAATCATATATAACAACATCATCATAGTAATCCATAACTAGAAGAAAATCCTCACCAGCTTCGTACATCTCCATCATCTTTAAGATTGCCCAATCTTTTTGATAGTCAAATCTATTTGATGACCTAGGTCCACTCAAATCCCTTGGTTTTATTGAGGTTAAATCCCTTAATTTTATTTTCTCCATACAATCAACTCTATCCATTTCTCATTTTTAAGAATCTATTAATTCTACAATACTAAAAATGGTTAAAATTTTCCATGCTTTTTGGTAATGTTTAGAAGTTTTGCTAAATATAAAGATTATCTTTATTATAATTATAGTATGGGAGATTATACTAAACTAGGCAATTCAAAAGGAAGTAAATAATTCATTCAACCATATATGGTGACCGCAATATCCTAGTCTTGTAATTATTAATATTAGATAAGAAGGGAGTAAAATATGGGAAGTTACGCCACAATAACTGTAAATGGTTCCGAAATATATTCATCTAAAAGCTTTGTAGAACCTGAAGCGATGACCTTATTTAGAGAAACTGATAAAAAAATAGAATACGTTTTTGATGAAGATAATGATTTGGAATACGCTAAGTGCCGATACATTAACAAAATAAAAAACATCAAGTTAAGGCTTGATATTATGGGGTTCAATTTGAAGAACACTGAAAAAGAATTTATTTCAAACAATGAATATAAATATAGTAGAACTTTTAAATCCCCTGATGGAATCAATGATGAGGAATTGTCTGGTTACTCATTTAAAGCATGGCTTGTGGCTATGGATTATATTATTTTTAATAAATTGGATATTTATAACCTAAAAGATAAATTATGTAACTTTGAAAGAAACGATTATCCTATCGAAACTTATATATTAGGAGAACACTTTGACGGTGAGTCCTACTTTGGTTTTATCTCTTCTGATATCAGGTTTGTTATAAGAGGTATTTTGGAACTATTTGATGAAGAAGATGAATTTATATTGGATTACACCGATCTTGTCAACGGAGGATATTATGATGAATTTGACCAATTATGTAATCAATCAATAGATTACTTGTCTAATTCATCCTTAACTAACCAAAAAACTATCATTATAACTGAAGGTTCCTCTGATATAGGTATAATTAAAAGAACAATGAAGGCCCTTTATCCAGATGTATTAGATTACTATTCCTTTATGGATTTTAATACCCCAAAAGCAGCAGGAAGTGCATCATCACTAGTAAATTATATTAAAGGGTTTATTGGTTCAGGTATAAATAATAAAGTTATTGCACTTTTTGATAATGACACCGCCGCAATTGACGCAACCAAAAAATTAAAAAGTCTTAGTATACCTGATAATATCAAGATTTTGCATTTTCCAGAATTAGATATTGCTAAGGATTACCCAACACTAGGTCCAACTGGAACTATAAAAACAAATATAAATGGTCTAGCGGGGAGTATTGAATTATACCTAGGAATAGATATCTTGATTGATAATCAAAAAAATATTACTCCTATACAATGGAAAGGCTTCAACGCTTCTTTAAATCAATACCAAGGTGAACTTATTAATAAGGAAAAAATAATGCAAAAGTACTTTAAATTACTTGATGACATAGAAAAAGGTGATTTTAAAAAATCAGACCATGATTGGTCAGGAATGAAGAAAGTTTTAGAGTTAATATTTAAAGCATTTGATTAAATGGACAGATTACATAAATATATATGTTTTTACTTCAGACAGGAATTAATATAGTGTATATCATAATAGACAATTCTATTTAAAATAGCCTTGAGCTAACAGGCTGTGAATGTTGCATAGCATTGGGCGATGACTTTTTGTAGATAATACAATGATTGGTGTTTATATCGTTTAATCTGCGACATCATACTGTAGAAGTAGCACCTTTAACCATCAATAAATTGTCATCAATAGGCACTTCTCTAAAAGGCTCAAAATATGCCATATTTCCCGTTTTGGGACTGTTTGAGCCATTTAAAAATAAATGTTGATTTTTTTCGGGTTTCTTGTAATTTCTTCTTTTTTATTATATCTAAGATAATAGTAAAAACTATTTCCATGATACGAAACTAAGTGAAAAAAATGAAGGAACCTGAAAAAAATGAAATAAATGAACGATTAGTAATCATTAATAATCATTTTAAACATTACTAATCATTTTAAACATTACTAATAATTATTATCATTATAATAGTTATAAGAGTTACTAACTGTTTTAATGATTATTAAAGGCACTAATAGTTATAATGAAAATTAACCTTTTATAATCATTAAAATAGCCAGCCTATGATAAGCTGACTTCATTTATTTTCCTTATTTCATTAGTTCCATTAATTCCTTTTGCGAAAATGATATGTACTCGGCTCCTACAACTGGCAAATTACTAAGAATAAGTACTTTGGCCGGAAACCTATTGACCCTTGCTCGTCCAATTGCCTGCAATAACTGACTTTCTACCAGATAGAATTGTACTTCCTTTAACAAAGAATCATTACTATATGTAGTAAAATAGTATCGTAGCCCATTCCTTTCTACTGGGATATACTCCATTCTACTTTCCTCTAGACCCATGCGGTACCCTAAAGCCACACTTATTAATAGATATGAAATTGGATTCAGATGCGGAGTTCCAATTACAGTAATATTTTTTCCTTTTAGGTCATCAATTCCCTCTGTATTTCCAAAATATATCTCTTCCTTTTTTCCATTATGGTAGAAATCTTTATATGTAATAATTTCACTATCGGGATTATAAAGTTTCATAAGGTTTTCTGCTAGACACTTCATTTCTAGTTGATTTTCTTTAATTGTAAATCTACTAAAACTCTTAGATGTTACCTGCAGTATACTCCCTGTTGGCTTAACAAGGCCTAAATCAATAAATGTTACTTTATCACCGAATACCAATTTAGATATACTTTCATTTATAGTGGCGCTCAGAATGATAGTCTTTTTACTCTGTGGTAGTTTATTCCTTTGGATAAAATATATGTAGTCTATATTGTGAATTCTCTTCCTAAGAAAATAATCACAATTTAAAAAGCCTAATACATTTGAACTTATGGTAGTTTCCTCCACAATTGTCTGTTCTAGGTCTTTTACAGATGGTAGCAAAAAAGATGACCGTTCTTGAACAATATCCAACGGGGCACTCATTATCATGTTTTGCAAAGTTGTAATAACATCTTTGTTCACTTCGTTATCCTGCAATTTTGTAAATGCAAATACTAAATCGGACACCTTCATTTGAGATATTGGAAAAAGATTGGGTATTGGATCCTCATCGAATATAATAGTTGAATTTGAATCATCATTTGTAAAAATCGCACGTTGATGTGTGGTAAGCAGCAATTCTTTTTTAGAGGATTTCACTTTCTCCAAGTCTTGGAGAAAATCAGATACATCCTCATTTTCATTGGAAATCTGTCTTAAAAATTTATTTACTGTCCTGTATGCACCAATATTGTATAGGTGTTCAATTTTTTCCGAAAATGGTTCCTCAAGTAAAGGTAATTCTGGAACTTTTATATGCTTAATATTTTTGTCTTTTAAGCGCATGGAAACCTCTTGTTTCAATTTATGTGTAGGAAAAGCGATACTAAAATTATACTCTTCTGCAAAGTTCACAATTGCTTCTGTTTTACCAATTCCAGTTGGGGCTTTTACTACATATACAGGGGTTGTCAAATAAAGTGTGTAAGTTCTAATACACACTAGCTATATTTGAGAACCCTATCCTTCAATCGTTCATTCATTAATAGTTGGTTTAAGGCTAGAGACCAGCCTTGAATAAAGCCGCCACCATTCCACTTATTTTCTAATTCTTTCACTCTTAAATACAGTACTTTAAGTAGGGCATTTTCGTTGGGAAATGCTCCTTTTTTCGTTACTTTTCTAAAACTAGAGTGGATACTTTCTACTGCGTTAGTTGTATACATGATTTTACGGACAGCACTACCGTAGTCAAATAATTGTTCTACATGTTCAAAGTTTCTTTCCCAGACATCTATAGCTCCAGGATAGGCAGACCATTGTTGCTTAAAGGATTCAAACGTACTTTGACAGGCCTTTAGACTTTGAGCTCCATAAACCTTCCTTAAAGAAGATGTAAAAGCTCTATAATCCTTATTTGGAACATATTTAATGGAATTACGAATTAAATGGACAATACATCTTTGGACAGTGACATCAGGGAAAATAGAGCGAGCTCCTTCTTCTAATCCAGATACACCATCCATGGAAATAAAGAAGATGTCTTCAACTCCTCTTGCCTTAATTTCATCAAAGATTTGCATCCACTTATGCTTGCTTTCTGTTTCATTTAGCCACAAGCCAAGGATGTCTTTTTTGCCCTCCATTGTATAGCCCAAAATAGTATAAACGGCATACTTTTTAGTTTCGTATTGATTGCGTATGGTTGTATACATACAGTCTACAAAAACAAAAGGATAACATTCATTTAAAGGACGACTTTGCCAGTCTTCTAGTTCAGGC
>NZ_LDUE01000062.1 GCF_001038485.1 Ornithinibacillus californiensis | reverse complement strand
TGGGAATCGAACCCACGACATTAGCTTGGAAGGCTAGAGTTTTACCATTAAACTACACCCGCATTATTATAAAAATATAATTTGTCAATAAATATCTGAGATTAAAGTCTCGGATCGGGAAGACAGGATTCGAACCTGCGACCCCTTGGTCCCAAACCAAGTGCTCTACCAAGCTGAGCTACTTCCCGATTAAATGGCGCGCCCGAGAGGAGTCGAACCCCTAACCTTTTGATCCGTAGTCAAACGCTCTATCCAATTGAGCTACGGGCGCAAAAGCAACTGTTCAAATATACCACACTGAATAAGTCAAATCAACATATTCTAATTACCAATAACTGGAACAAGTGCGGCCGAGAGGACTTGAACCTCCACGGGATTACCTCCCACTAGGCCCTCAACCTAGCGCGTCTGCCATTCCGCCACGACCGCATTAATACGGACAATTTATATAGTGGTGCGGGTGAAGGGAGTCGAACCCCCACATCCGAAGATACTAGATCCTAAGTCTAGCGCGTCTGCCAATTCCGCCACACCCGCAATGTTTAAATGGTGAGCCATGAAGGATTCGAACCTTCGACCCTCTGATTAAAAGTCAGATGCTCTACCGACTGAGCTAATGGCTCATGTTCATAAGTTTTTCTTAGTTTATATACGCGTTAATTTAAGTAGGACCCCTGCTTCTACAAGCTTATTCAAGGATGTGTATCCATCGGGGTTACTCGTAGCTTGTTCGGTGGAAGTAATGCTCGATGCTCTACCGACTCTGTGCTCGTCGCAATGATCATTCATGAAGCGTTGTTCCTCGCAAGCCTGCACATAGTAGCTTCCTCATTGATGTGAGTGGCTAGCTAATGGCTCATAATAATTAGTGTATGAATGATTCTAAGATCGTTTAAGTGTCCAGATTAAATTAAAATAACATTGTTAAACGCATCACAAACAAAAAAATGGCTGGGCTACTAGGATTCGAACCTAGGAATCACGAGACCAAAACCCGTTGCCTTACCGCTTGGCTATAGCCCAACAAATAATATGGCGGTCCGGACGGGACTCGAACCCGCGACCTCCTGCGTGACAGGCAGGCATTCTAACC
>NZ_LDUE01000061.1 GCF_001038485.1 Ornithinibacillus californiensis | reverse complement strand
CTCTCCACCACATCATTAACAGCGTAAGCAACATCATTTTCTTGTAATTTCATTTCTAAATCTATCGGCAAAACAACTTGATTCATGGTATAATGTTTGAACATAGGGATACCTCCTGATAGGTTATTGTGTGGTTACTTTAATTTTATCAGAGGGTGTCCTTTTTGTTTACTAAAAAGAGTAAGAATATTAAAAAAGACGTAGCACTTACCATTTTAAATGGTTAGCGCTACGTCTTTAATTATTTACTGGGGTTTTGTCCCAGCCTCTTTCTATATTATTCGGTTTAAGAAGACTAATTAGTTTAGAGGGATTTACTCATTTAAGTGTAAAATGATATATTTGATGTATAAGAGATGGAGGTGTTAAACGTGAAATGGGAGCAAGTTCGTAAACAATATCCAGAACAATGGGTACTTGTTGAAGCAATCTCTGCCTACTCGGAAAACTCAACTCGCTATGTAGAAGAATTATCTATCATTTCAAATTTCTCCGATTCAACTATTGCCTGGAAAGAATACAAGAAGCTACATCTAGCAGAACCTTCACGTGAATACTATATTTTCCATACTGACCATGAAACACTTGATATTAAGGAAGAAAAATTCATTGGAGTTAGGAGGCGACTCCAATGATTATCAGCATGCAGGATGGTTTACCAATAGTCTCTGTCACTCTTTTATATAGAGGAAAGTCAATACTAATAGATAACATTCTTTTAGACACTGGATGTTCCACAACAATCTTTGATACCGATGAAGTAGAATGTATTGGTCTTACGATAGACCGTAGAAATGGTAGACCGAAGCGAATGTATGGTGTTGGCGGCGAGAGTGAGCTATGTTATGAGCAAACCGTTTATGAGTTATCGATAGGCGACTATTTAATGGATTCTTTTGATTTACAGTTAGGTATTACAAAAGAAACATACGGATTTAATGGAATATTGGGCGTTGATTTCATGATGAAATCAGGTCTAACCATTGACTTTGAAGAAATGGAAGTAAAAATATAAGCGAACTAGAAACTATAACCTCCCCCTTAGACTTTAAATGAAAAAGAAGGATGTACTCTTCATCAGGAGTACACCCTTCCTTTAAACCCTACTTCGTATAATTATCAAAATACCCTTGAATATAAATCATCGGTGTCCCTTTATCTCCACTACCGGAAGTCAAATCAGATAGTGATCCAATAAGGTCTGTTAATTGTCGAGGCGTTGTACCTTGTGCTTCCATCGCACCAACAAGATCTTCATCTTTATTCTGAATGTATTCAGAAATAGCTTGTTTTAACTCTTCCCCGCGTAGGTGAGAGAAGTTGTTATCCGCAAGGTATTTTAACTTCACTTCATTCGGTGTACCTTCTAGTCCTGCAGTGTAAGCAGGAGATACAACAGGATCTGCAAGCTCCCAGATTTTCCCGACTGGATCTTTAAAAGCTCCATCCCCATAAACCATAACTTCCACGGTCTTGCCAGTGATTTCTTTTAACTTCGCTTGAATGCCATCTACGATTGGTTGGCAGTTATTCGGGAAAAGCTTTACACTTTCCTCGGTTGATTTATTCGAACCAAGTAAACCGTAGTCTTTATTAAAACCACTGCCATTAACGGATTCGTTTAGAATATCATCCAGGCCAAATATGGTTTCCACTCCATTGTACGTTAGAATGCGTTTCGTTCTAAAGCGAGAGTGGGTATCACATGCTAGTGCGTGTTTCGTATAGTCTAAAATTATATTTGCTTGTAAAAAAGTTTCAACCTTATATTTCTGAATATTTTAATTATATCTTTATTAAATGGCGCCACTCGTATACTATTAAGGTGTGAGAATTTCTACTTATAGCTAATAGGGCAGAGGAGTTTAACAAGGGCTAGGGGGGGCGGTATGAATTCTGAAAATAATATATTAAAGTGGGTTCGGACATTACCATTAATCATTGGAATTATATTCATTGTTTATGGCTGGATTCAATCTTGGAGTTACCAAGGTGTCTCATCGAATTATTATAGTGAAGAGATTGCGATGAAGTATACAATTCGGTCCTATGTTTTTGTTATTAGTGGCATAGTTATTGTATTAAATGGAGTTTTGTTAGGGAAAGTTATTAAATATTTTCATTCCCGTGA
This sequence comes from Ornithinibacillus californiensis, assembly GCF_001038485.1. Classification (GTDB taxonomy): domain Bacteria; phylum Bacillota; class Bacilli; order Bacillales; family Amphibacillaceae; genus Ornithinibacillus; species Ornithinibacillus californiensis. Next base: position 52,248 of record NZ_LDUE01000061.1, on the reverse strand, counting down.
AAAACATCTTGAACATGAGATTAATCAATTAAAGAAAATCCAGTAGATGAAAAATATAATCTTTATCAATTCTAGTTCAAGTATTGAGGTTTAATTCAATGAGTTACTAAACTATTAGGAGGTCGATTGTGAACATCGTACATTATTTATTAGTATTAGTAATGGTAATTGGAATAGTAAATATAATAATGTCGCGTGTTTATAGAGATGAGGAAAAAACAGATAAAGGTTTTGAACTAATGAATCATAAATTAACGTATAGAAGGAGAATGTTGCGTGGATTGTTGAGCATTCCCTTTGTATTCCCAGTATATTTTGCCTTTATTGGGATAAGGGGAGATATAACTTCAAATGAAAAGATAGCGATTGGAGTCTTTATAGTGCTTATTCTCATGTTAGAGATCTCCTATAATTATGTGAAATGGAGAAAAGTAGAAAGGAATATATAACCTATAAGTTACTAGAAGAGTGTTGTTTTAGGAGGTGGAAATGATGGGGCAAAATTATTTTATATTACAAGCTAATAATTATAGAGAGTTCCAAATAGAATTCGGAAAAATACAGTGGATGTACTATGACATGGTTACAGATTATGCTGGATTCGGACACAATATTGATTATGAACACTTTGAATATGAGAGATTTCTCTTTGCTACTACGGACAATGAGTTGGATTTTTATCAAAGACAAATGGAAATCGTAAAACAAGGAGCATTAGTAGCATTAGGATGTGAAGTGGTCGATCTTCTTGATGAAGCCCGCAGAGATAGTAAGGTCTATCAATTCATTACAACTGCATTGTCTCATCCAACAATAGAGAAAGTACCATTTGAAAAAGAAGTACTGTTATCCATGAAGAATGCACTAGAAGAAGAAATTGATCATGCATGGACAGTTCTTCCCAATGGTTCCATACTGAATGATAAATTGGGAGAAGTTTACCAAAGATATGTATTCCAATACTTTAAGAATATGTTTGAGGAAGCGAAAAAAACATGAGTTTTTGTACTGTACTAGGATATTTATAAGATAAGCTAGTCTAATTGTGTAACAAGACAATTTAATGAATAATTTTGTTTCAACTTGTGTTTAATAGAATTATAAAGAAGCTATACAGCCAATTTTTTAAAAATGATATAATGTTTTTAAGAGTAATGAAGAATGTGAGGGATTTGTTATGCTATTTGATGTTCTTCAAGAAAAGCGTGATTTGATTTTAAAAGTGGCAGATGATCATGGTGTTCAGAATGTACGTGTTTTTGGTTCTGTTGCTAGGCATGAAGATGGACCTCTAAGTGATCTTGATTTACTTGTACAATTTGAGAAGGATAGAAGTTTGTTTGATTTGATTCGATTTAAACAAGAAATGGAAGAGCTACTCGATGTTAAAGTCGATGTTGTAACAGAAAATGCCATTCATTGGAGTATGAAAGAAGATGTGTTAAGCGGAGCTATTCCATTATGAAAAATGACAAAATCTACTTGCTCCATATTTTAGAATGTATAATAAATATCGAATCCTATATTCCAAATGGCGAGAATGATTTTTTTAGTTCTAAATTAATTCAAGATGCGGTTATCCGTAATCTAGAAATTGTCGGGGAAGCAACTAAGCGTGTATCAAAAGATTTTCGAGAGCAACATTCCCATGTACCTTGGCGTGAGATGGCAGGATTAAGAGATGTTCTAATTCACGATTATTTTGGAGTAGATAATGAAATTGTTTGGAACGTGGTTGAGAAAGAAATACCACTTTTAAAAGATAAGATAAGTGATTTATTGGATCGATTGAATAACTAAGGGCTTGGATTATAAAGAATCTAAAGCCTTTTTAATATTTAATTGTTTTGTATTAACTACAATAAAAAAATCCATTTTTAGGAGTGATTACATGAAGAGAATGTTGTATTCACTATTCTTTATAACTATATTTATAACTATAAGTGTCCTACTTTTATCTGCATGTGGTTCAGAACAAACTGCCGATGAAAAAGATTGGGAACTAACAACTTATGAAGCTGTAAATACATTAGACGGAGTAACTATGAATGTGAAAGAGGAGACGGTATCTGCTACAGGTTTAACCGTAACATTTGAGAACAACACCGACAAGCAGTGCATTTATAGTGAGGATTTTTTGTTGGAAAAGAAAATAGATGGAAAGTGGTATCAAGTTCCCGTTATCCTAGATAACTATGGCTTTAATGAACCTGGCTATGAGATCAATCCTTCCAGTGAGTGGACAGTCGATTGGGAATGGCTCTATGGTAGTCTGGATTCTGGAGAGTACCGAATAGTGAAGAGTGTACTGGGTTTTAGAGGGACTGGGGACTATGATGAGCATCATTTGACAGCGGAATTTACCATTGATTAGTAAAGATATTTAAAGGGAAAGAATGCTCTTCTAGCACCCTTTCCCAGCCAAACCTACTTCGTATAATTATCAAAATACCCTTGAATATAAATCATCGGTGTTCCTTTATCTCCACTACCAGAAGTCAAATCAGATAACGAACCAATTAAGTCTGTTAGTTGTCGAGGTGTTGTACCTTGAGCTTCCATCGCGCCAACTAAGTCCTCGTCTTTATTCTGGATATATTCAGAGATAGCTTGTTTTAGCTCATCGCCACGTAGGTGAGAGAAGTTGTTATCCGCAAGATATTTTAACTTTACTTCATTCGGTGTACCTTCTAGTCCTGCTGTGTAAGCTGGAGATACAACAGGATCTGCAAGCTCCCAAATTTTACCGACTGGATCTTTAAAAGCTCCATCCCCATAAACCATTACTTCTACTGTCTTGCCAGTGATTTCTTTTAACTTCGCTTGAATGCCATCTACGATTGGTTGGCAGTTATTCGGGAAAAGCTTTACACTTTCCTCGGTTGATTTATTCGAACCAAGTAAACCGTAGTCTTTATTAAAACCACTGCCATTAACGGATTCGTTAAGAACTTCATCCAGGCCATACACTTTCTCTGCACCGTTGTTGTTCAGAATGCGTTTCGTTCTAAAACGAGAGTGAATATCACATGTTAATACATGTTTCGTATAGTCTAAAATCGTTTTTGCATTATTAGAGAAGATGACTTCACAAGTAGCCCCTTCAGCTTCAATTAATTCTTTGTAGTATTCAATATAGTCTACACCAGTAAAGCGGTGTTTTTTATAACCGAAATGCTGACGGAATTCAGCTTCTGAAAGGACGTCTGTCCATGGGTTAATTCCTTTAATATCTAACTCATCGATATCAACCAAGTGGTTTCCAACTTCATCGGATGGATAGCTTAGCATTAAGACAATTTTCTTTGTTCCTCTTGCAATGCCTCGTAATATGTTAGAGAAGCGGTTACGGCTAAGAATTGGGAATATCACGCCAACAGTTTCCTCACCAAATTTTCCTTTTATATCAGTAGCAATATCATCAATCGTTGCATAGTTTCCTTGTGCACGAGCAACAACCGATTCGGTGATAGTGACAATGTCACGGTCTTCAATTGAAAAACCTTCCACCTCTGCTGTATGTAATACGGTGTTTACTGCGATTTCTTCAATGTTATCTCCAGTGTTAATGATTGGTGTACGAAGTCCGCGTACGACTGTTCCTACGACTCTTTCCATGTTGATCGCTCCCTAATAAGAGTTTTCTAATATCTGGGTCTATCTATTAACCCTTAGCTACTATACCTCTTAAATTGCTATAAGTAAAATTAATATTTATAATATCCCATATAAGGGGTGTTAATATGATAGGCAAGTTAGATTTATATCGTATCTTCCAAGCGGTGAGCCAGAATGAAAGTTTCTCCAAGGCAGCGAAGGAACTGTACATGACGCAATCTGCTGTCAGCCAAGCTATTTCCAGGCTGGAGAAAGAATTAGATATACAGCTTTTTAACCGCACGTCAAAGGGCGTTGCACTAACCTCTGAAGGAAAATTACTACACGAGCACGTCCAGTCAGCGCTTGGCATGATCCAAGTGGCAGAAGATAAACTAACCGAATTTAAAACATTACAAACGGGCCAATTGCGTATCGGAGTTGGCGATACGATCTCTCGTTATTTTCTGTTACCTTACTTAGAGTTATTCCATGAAAAATTCCCAGGAGTCAAATTAAACATTTTAAATCGTACGACCTCTGAAATTATCAACCTTATAAAGTCAGGGAAAGCAGATGTTGGGATCTGTAATTTACCGGTGAAGGATGAACAACTTGAGGTGATTCCGTGTAAAGAGATTCAAGATACCTTTGTTTGCGGGGAGAAGTATAAGGAACTTGCGGAAAAGCCGATCCAATTAGAAGATTTGATGAAGCAACCGCTTATTTTCTTGGAGCGAAAATCCAATTCGCGTATGTTTGTGGAAAATTTCCTGAAAGAAAGAGGATATCATGTATCACCTGTATTTGAGTTAGGGTCGTATGATCTCTTGTTAGAGTTTACCAAAATTAATTTAGGTATCTCCTGTGTCATTAAAGAATTTGCGAAGGATTACTTAGAACGAGGCGATTTATATGAGGTGAAGTTAGAAGAGGAAATACCGAAAAGGAGTATTGGGATTTGTTATTTGAAGAATGTCCCACTTTCGAATGCTGCGAGAAAGTTTGCGGAGAGTATTCAAGCGATTTGAGTGAGGAGAAAGGGGCTAAGTGAAACAGCCCCTATGTCCCCTAATCCTACAGTTTTTTAACTGCGCTTGCTATATTTGGAGCATGTGCTATGGCTGAGATAACAGCTACCCCATCTGCACCTGCGTCTATGACTTGATAAGCATTAGTGATGTCGATACCTCCGATGCCAACGAGCGGTATCTTTGGATAATGCCTGCGTATGGTTGAAATCCATTTGACACCTACAGGTTCTTTCGCATCGGCTTTTGTTTTTGTTCCAAAAATCGGCCCAGCACCCAAATAGTTGATTATTTCAATGGGGCTTTGATTTAACTCATCGGTGTTGGATACAGAAAGTCCAATTATTTTATCGGGCATGAGCTCCCGTATTTCCTGGACTGACAGGTCCTCTTGCCCAACGTGTATTCCGTCCGCCTCTAAAGGTTCTACCAGGTCGATATCATCATTCACGATAAACAATACACCACATTCCCAGCATATTTCTCTTAGTTTTTTTCCTAATTCTAATTTGTGCACCCCAGTTAAGGAGCCAATTCCTTTTTCACGAAATTGGAAAGCGGTTATTCCTGCTTTTGCTGCGAGCTTCAGTGTTACCACAGGATCGTGGTTACAGTTTTGCGAGCCCATGACAAAATACTTTCTTAGTTTTTTGGCTAATAATGTGTTGTCCATGTCTACCTCCTCTGTAGTGCTTCTACGTCCATTGCTAATGCATCGATAAAGTACGGGATAAAGGTTCCTGGTCCATTTACTGCTGGTAGGGAAGCAGCATAGCTTGCTGCTAATCCGTAATAGGATACGGCTGTTAGTGCTTGTTGTTCGATAGGGTCATTGGTTGTTAAGCAAGCAGTTAAAATGGAACCTAATAAACATCCTGCTCCAGTCACTTTCGTTAATAACTCATGTCCTAATTGGTTATGGATTAGTTTGGTACCAGCACAAATGATGTCTGTTTTCCCTGTAACGATGGCAGTAGTTTGATAAATTTCTGCAACCTTCATGGCTACTTTCTCTGCATCACCACTACCAACAGCATCTACCCCTTTTGACTCCCAAGGAATGCCTGCTAAATGGGCAAGTTCACTAGCATTCCCTTTGATGGCAGTTGGTTGGACTTCTTGTAGTAGCTGCTTTACAACAGACATCCGGAACGGGGTTGCGGCAACGCCAACCGGGTCTAGAACGACTGGTATGTTTCGTTCGTTAGCGGTTTTCCCTGCTAGAATCATAGCTTCAATGTCTTGAGCGGTTATCGTTCCAATGTTTAGCAATACTCCATCAGCCACTTGTGCCATGTCTTTCGCTTCTTCCGTTGCTTTTGCCATGACGGGCGATGCTCCAAAGGAAAGCAGCCCATTAGCAGTAAAGTTCATGACGACTTGATTTGTTAGATGGTGGATAAGTGGTTGTGTTTCTCTGACCTTTTTGATGATCGTTTCATTCATTACTTCACAACCTCCATCCGCCCAGCAAAATGATTGGTTGGTCCATTTCCTTTCCCGAGTGGGAAGGCATGTTGAATAGCTTGGGTAATAAACTGTTTCGATTTCTCCACGGCGATAGGAAGTATAACTCCCTTGCCTAAGTAGGCGGTAATGGCAGCGGAGTACGTGCAGCCTGTTCCGTGGGTGTTCTTGGTATGTATGCGTTCGGCAGTATACGTATACATTTTCTCTCCGTCATAAAGAATATCAGTGGCATCTCCGGTTAAATGTCCTCCCTTTACAAGGGCAGCCCCAGCGCCATATAGGTTTACGAGCTGTTTAGCTGCATACTGCATATCGACAATCGTTTTAATGGTTCTGCCGGTAATGAATTCAGCCTCGGGGATGTTCGGTGTGACAATGGTAGCTAATGGTAAGAGGTGCTCCCGTAAATAACGACGGGCATCCTCATTGATTAAAGCATCTCCGCTAGTTGCAACCATTACCGGATCGAGAACGTATGGGACATCAAGGTTTGTGATTTTTTCTTTAATTGCTTTCATCATGTCCACACTTGCTATCATGCCTGTTTTTAAAGCGTGTAGGGGCATATCAGACAAGATGGAATCGAATTGCTGGGTTATCATCTCAATTGGTAGGTGATGAACGGCTTGAACACCTGTAGTGTTTTGGGCAACCACTGAGGTGATCACAGACATGCCATAGGTTTTTAGTTCCTGAAAGGTTTTTAAGTCTGCGTGAATGCCTGCTCCGCCACTTGGATCGGTTCCTGCGATGGTAAGTGCACATGAAACATTACTCATTAGCAAGCACCGTCCTCTTTGCTGGCCACTCTTCACAGGTAAATGCCATCTCCCAGAACTTCCACTCTAGCTGGCAGCTTTTCCGAAAAGCATCTTGAACACGGACAACCTCTTCCGGTGATGCGTGTTTCATATAGTTGTCGAGAAGGTCCCGCATTTCGAGTGTTATTTTTTTTACGCTATCATCGGCATAGAAAGTAATCCAAGGGTAGAACGGATGGGCTTTTGTTGGATTGTACTTTTTCATTAGCTCTTTACCGATTTCCAAATAAGTCCATGGACAAGGGAGAAGAGCACCTAATATTTCTCCTAACGTCCCCGATTGGGCATGGTACATCATATGTTTAATATAATGGTCTGCGGTCGGGGGCAGTGGATGACCTTGTAACGCTTCATAGCTAACCCCAATATAATCACAGAAATTGTGATGAGGATGGGACTCATCATGTAAAACAAAGCTAATCTTCTCATGGAAGAAGCCGATAGTTTCTCGGTTGGATGATTTAGCGAGTGCCATTCCGTAGATTCTCATGAATGCATTGAGATATTCAAAGTCTGCTTTAACATAATGGGTAATGGCCTCTTTGGCTATATCACCTTTTCCAATTCCTTCTACAAATGGATGTTGAAAAATTAATTGAAAGATATCATCATTCTCACGACGCAATTTTTCTGTGAAATTCATTTCAAAGCCCTCCTTTAGATGGTTGTATCAGTTTTCCTTGACCTACTCGAGATAAAATAAACCAACCTATCAGACCACCTGAAATACTACTGATAAGAAACGACGGTAGGAAAGCAAATGCTCCAACCGAGCTTCCCATGAGTAGAATGGCAAATGGTACAGCAGAAAGTGATCCGATAACCCCGGTACCAACTGCTTCTCCTAGGACAGCTACTCCATTCTTGCGAAACCGTTGATAAAGGACTCCGGCTAGAAATGCACCAATCATCCCTCCTGGAAATGCTAGTAAGGTTCCGAGACCAAGTAAGTTACGCAGCAAGCCAATCATAAATGCAACGGCTACGGCTGGCCCTGGTCCTAGTGTTACTGCGGCCATTACGTTGACAGCATGTTGAACAGGGTAGGCTTTTGCAATGCCCGCTGGAAACCATAATAGTTGGGCACCGATCGTGCCGATTGCGACAAAGATTGCCATTGTGGTTAATAAACGTGTTCGATTCATGTTTTCCCTCCATCTTTTAGGGACCAAAAAAGCCAGATCCATAGGAGGACCTGGCTGTATAAGCTGAAATAGAATAGACGTGTATCGTCCGACTACTTCCCTCCGCTGGTACTAACCAGATCAGGTCCATAAGAGTCAGAAAGCTAACGTGCTTTCCTCTCAGCCCACATTTTTGGGCACCCCTAGTAGTTGATATTGCATATTAAGTTGTTCAGCTATACCATAACAAATGATATTGGATTTGTCTTGAAAAATGGAGAAAAGAGGAAATAAGACCTACAATGTTAATTCCTCAGGAAGTTGTAGATTTAGAATTTACTAAACGTACTATATAATAAGATATGCGCTCGAATCCTGTTACTAATGATGTAAAGAAGTCGTAACCTGCTTCCTTATTTTAATCCATTGTTTCAAAAACTTATATCCTTCAACAAAATAAGGTATATTATACTTAGTGAATGGTCTCTTTAAGGACCAGAAAAGTAGGTGAACAAAGTGGGAAAATATCAATTGGATACCAAAGGTAAGGCAGCTGTGACAAAGTATCATGAAAAACACAAACCTGCCCAATTTGATAAAAAGCAAAGACTTGAAAAAATACGTGCGGAGTATTTGAATAAGAAGCAAGAACAAACAGATAAATAATCATGAAAAAGAAATTAAAAACGCTTGGAATCAAGCGTTTTTGTTTGTTATTTAGGGTGTTAAGATCGATGTTTCTAGATATGAAATTTAACGTGAAATTTTGCTTTTTCTCCTTGTTATCCGAACTACTTACCTTTAAGATGGCCATTTTTAAGTAGCTTGCTATACGGGGACAACGCTCTTTCCCTCTTGCATTTCATTTTTTCGATACATAACGGCTAATACGAAAGCCGGTATCGTACAGGCAACCATACCAATAAATGCATATTTCGGTTCTATATCATACAAGAAGCCACCGAAGATCGTGAAGACAGCAGTACTCCAGCTTAGTGCGAGTGCAGAATACATACCTTGCGCATTTGGAATCTGTGCATGTGGAATATATTTGATTAAGTATTTCATGAATGCATAATGGGCCATAGCGAACGAGAATGCGTGTAAGATTTGCGTGAAACTAAATATGATAACGCTGGGAAAGGCAAATGCTAATACCCAACGAGCAGTTGAACCAATGGCAGATAGTATAAGCAAGGATCCAATAGAATAATTACGAAATGCCCTGTCCGCGACTGCGAAGAAAATAATCTCTGCGATTACAGCGATGTTGATAATAAGACCGATTAAGTATATCGGCGCTTCTATTTCTTGTAGATAAATATAGCCATACGTATAATAAGTAGCGTGTGCTGCTTGTAATAAGATTGCGATAATCAGTACTATACCAAAGTGTTTCACACGTAATAGCTGCAACATACTACTCTTTTGTTTCGTTTCACTTGTTTGTTGTTTCTCCGCTAAAATTGTAGGAGTTTGCATAAATCCTAGTCCAACAAAGCCAATCATTCCGAGGAACAGTGCCCATAATATTACTTCATCCCCAAGCATACCGGTAAATACGGTTAGTATCATTCCGATGGAAACAAAGCCAATCGATCCCCACTGACGACTCCTGCCATAATGTTTTAATTGCTTGTTTTGTACTAGAATACTAGCTGCAGTATCAAGCGCAGGCATGAGAAGGGGATAGAATATATGGATGACAATGGTTACGATTAGTAGACTAGTAAACGAGTTTGCCGGAATATAGCAAAGTATAGCTATAATCGTAGCAATTCCTGCCATATGGAGGAGAATTTTACTACTAATTTTTCCAGACAAATATGGAAATGCAAATAAAGTAGCAATTCCTCTAGCAACTAACCCTAAGCTCATAATTAAACTAGCCTCTGGGACGGAAATTCCTTTTGTCGAGATCATCCATCCTGCCCAATAAGGGAGAAATATTCCCCATGTTAAGAAAAAGCTAAAAAACTGCATACTCATCCAACGTTGTGTATTCATCGATTTCCTCCTTATGGATTGCATGATATCATGATAGTAGAATGAAATAATATGAGATATCTCCTATTTTGAGGTGAATGATGGAAATTTATCGAGATGAGAAGAAACGGTTATATTTGGAACAGATCCTTTTAACAGAGCTATTCTCCTTCCCGGTTGAGGAGAATATGGAGATTCACGAATATAAGCGGGATGACTGGATTATACAAGAGGGGAAACGGCCAGATTATTTATTTTACGTGTTGGAAGGGAAAGCGAAGATATATATTACCCACCAAAACGGGAAGGTTACGCTTATAAATTTTATCAATGATCAAGAGTATATTGGTGAAATGGAGTTATTACATGATGTGTACTATACAAAAGGAATTCAAGCTTCAACGAAGACCATCTGTTTGGCGCTCCCCATGTACTACTATCGAAAACGATTACTAGAAGATACTAAATTTTTGCGTGAGTTATCGAAATTCCTAAGTGCCAAAGCTACGCATATGGCAGCTAAATATACACAGAGTCTTGCGTTCCCTCTAGAAAATAGGCTTGCGGAATTTATTCTTCAAACCTCAGATGAAGGTGTATATAAAGAAAAACATGTAACGGTGTGTGATTATTTAGGGGTATCTTATCGTCATTTACTATATGTTCTTAACCAATTCTGTGAAAAGGAATACTTACAAAAGGCAGGGCGGAATTATCAAATTAAACAATTTGATTCCTTATATAGACTGGCGAAGGTGATTGAAAATAAATAAGTAATAGTGGAATCCACAGGTGAGTGATGAACTATTTTGCTCGGTTAGAATCAGGTGAAATTGTTTCTAGTTTTAATAAATCTTTACTTCTTTTATAACTAACGAAACAATTTTCCTCCAACCCCTTGATTTTCCCTACATAAGTTCTATAATAGCCTCGAAGGCAATTATTAATAGTTTAATATAAACGGGGAAAAAGAGGAGAAGAAAATGACACTCACTGTGAGCAAGACACGCATGGAAAAGGATTTTCTTGGGGAAAAGGAAGTTCCAACCGATGCCTATTACGGAATTCAAACATTACGCGCTGTGGAGAACTTTCCAATCACAGGGTACCGAATTCATGAAGAACTAATCAACGCGTTGGCTGTCGTGAAAAAAGCTGCGGCTCTTGCTAATGTAGATAGTAAGCGCTTACAATCTAATGTTGGTGAAGCAATTGTTCAGGCTGCAAGTGAGCTAATGGAAGGAAAATGGCATGATCAAATAATCGTCGACCCGATCCAAGGGGGAGCAGGAACCTCTATTAACATGAACGTCAATGAAGTTATCGCAAATCGTGCGATTGAAATACTAGGGGAAGAGAAAGGGAATTATGCGATTTGTAGCCCTAATACGCATGTTAATATGTCCCAATCCACTAACGATGCCTTTCCGACAGCTATCCATATCGCTGTGCTTAACATGATTGAAAAATTAACACTCACCATGGAAGAAATGCATTTGGCATTTGAGCAAAAAGCAACGGAATTTGCTAATGTGATTAAAATGGGCCGCACCCATCTTCAAGATGCGGTACCAATTCGACTTGGCCAAGAGTTTGAGGCGTATAGTCGTGTGATTGCACGTGATATTAAACGGATTAAGCAAACAAGAGAGAATCTGTATACGTTAAATATGGGAGCAACAGCTGTTGGAACAGGGCTTAATGCTGATCCAAGCTATATTGTGGGGGTACTAAAGCATCTTACAGACATTAGTGGCCTACCTTTAGTAGGCGCAGAACACTTGGTAGATGCGACACAAAATACGGATGCTTACACCGAGGTATCATCCGCCTTGAAAATCTGTATGATGAATATGTCCAAAATTGCAAATGACCTACGTCTCATGGCATCTGGCCCAAGAGCGGGACTAGCAGAAATCCAATTACCAGCAAGACAACCAGGTTCATCGATTATGCCAGGTAAAGTCAATCCGGTCATGCCAGAGCTTATTAATCAGGTGGCGTTTCAAGTGATTGGAAATGATCAAACAATTAGCCTTGCATCGGAAGCGGGTCAGTTAGAATTGAATGTGATGGAGCCGGTATTAGTATTCAATTTATTACAATCGATTAGTATTATGAATAATGCATTCCGTAGCTTTACGGACTATTGCGTTCGAGGAATAAAGGCAAATGAAGAAGGATTAAAAGCCTATGTAGAAAATAGCGTTGGGATTATTACCGCGATTAATCCACACATTGGCTATGAACGAGCTGCTCAAATTGCAGCAGAAGCAATTCAAACTGGCACACCCGTTAGAGAGCTATGCCTGAAATATGGGGTATTAACAGAGGAGCAATTGAATGTAATCCTAGACCCATACGAAATGACACACCCAGGGATTGCTGGGAAAGGTTTGTTGGAAGGGAAATAATCAGTCTCATTGGAGCTGAGGGTTAAGGCTGACTGAACTATGCGATACGTATCGCAATAAGATAAACTAAAAAAGCACTGCAAATGGTACCGCCGCCCCAAAGTTGGAATTAAAATCTAACTTTTGAGGGTCACTACCTAATGCGGTGCTTTTATTGATCGTTATTCAATAATCACCTTTTTGAAGTTGCTTTTACTATAAGAAAATGAGGGTTCGTCATGAGATAATCATAAGAATCTTCTTTTACAGCCTTCATCTTTTCTATCGGTTTAGGTTCAATCAATTGAGCTAGATTGAAAAACTGAGTCGTTTCATTAACAATGTTTTGTAGGGGCCGTCTGTAGAAACTCACATCAATTGTAATCGTAGGTTTGTTCCAAGTATCTGATAATAATTGGGTTTTAAAATAATCATCACAATCAAATTTTGTATAGTCCATGAATGGGTGATGAACGGAAAATAAAAAGGTTCCGCCTGCTTTTAGAATGCGGTTGAACTCTTGAAATGTATACGTCCAATCTTTTAGATAGTGAAGTGTAAGGGAACTTATAATTACATCAAAGGAATCATCCTCAAACGGTAGGGGTTCTTGAAGATCATGACAAAGAAATGTCGCTTCTTTCCCTAAACGATGCTTCGCTTCTTTTACCATTTCAGGACTTACATCGATACCAGTAACTTCCGCCCCGTGTTGCAATAATTGCGAAGAATACCATCCCGCCGAAGAACCAGCATCAAGTACCTTTTTACCTTTTAATGGAGAAGGCAATGCCTCCATCATGGCCGGGCGCTCATAATAAGCGTTATACGGACTCCCCTCATCAACGTCATTCTGATAGGTAGAAGCTAACTTGTTATAAATGTCTCTCGTTGTGTCGCTCATTTCATTCCCTCCGCCATTTTAATTCTCATTATTGGGTCTTGATCATGAAATGCTATACAAATTGGAATGTTCGTTTTGACTTTTTGACACACATTAGAAAACAAAGCCACAGTTCTTGCAATTAAGTATAATGTATTACCTAACGCTTTATCAGTTGAGTCGAAACCATTTTCTAAATAGATTTCAGAGAGTTTTTCCAAAGTTCCTACCTCAACCTCATCAATCCAGTCACTAGCCCAATCGTCGTCTTCTTCAGCAGGTTGATTATATTCATCACAAATGAAAAAGTTACTGTTCCATTCATTGTCCATATCATATTCAAAATAAACGGCTTTAGCTGCACACTTAGTGGCTATTTCTAAGGATTGAGAGAATCCATTCTCTATTGACTCCCGATACCTATCTAAATTTACTTTTTGAATCTTCTTTGCTTCGTCTTCTCCTGATTTCTCATAGCATAATTGATAATATTTCTTCTCAAATCCCTCTAAATCATATGTTAAAATGTCCTTCTGCATTTCTTCCAGATAATTAAAAATTTCCATATTGAATTTCCTATCTTTTAAAACTCTCTTGTCAAACTATACTGTATCTTTCTTCACAAAGACTTTTTAAAGGTAACAAAAAAAGGTAGCAACAGCGAACCTAGAAGTAAAATAAAGAGTGCTATTCCAAATGTTGCAAAAAAGTTGTTAAAAGGTGAAAGAAAATTACCGAAAATCATTGCCGGTAATATAGTAAGAGACACAAATACGAACCTACCTGAAGTTGTTATCTTGTGCGCCATGCCACATTCGTTACAATTAATAGGTTTATAACCCCACCAGAGTGATTTATAGATTTTATGCCAACTAAATTGCGACTTGCAGTTTTCACACTTTTGCAAAGTAACCCCACCTTACAATAACCAGCCCAGTAGCTAGTATCTCTACTTCAATACTAACACAATATAAAATCACAAAACTTGTTAAATATTTATAAAAAAACATCATAGCCGGCAATTCAGAGCAATGATGTTTATGGGATTATATTTTTAAAGTTTCTAGCATTGTGGATGATTCGAACTACTCTACTGCATCATTATTAATTCGATAAATTATCTTATAGTTAGATAATACTTTTTCTCTGATATTTTCATCTTTCAGTTCCGGAACAATTCGGCCAGAATTAGGGAAGACAGCAGTAGTTTCAATTGCATCCATAATTCTTCTTGCAAACATTCTTGCGTACTCTTCAGAGTCTTCAGCAATATAGGTACATATATTATCTAAATCTTTTACAGCAGATTCTGCCCATCTTAATTCAGCCATTTCCCTAACTTCTCCTTAACTACTTCATGAGAAACAAACTTTTCAGCATCCAGTTCTTTAATCCCTTTTTCTATTTTCTTTCTAACATAAAGTTCCTGCATGATATCATCTAGGGTTACATTTTCCGGTAAATCCTTAATTAGTTTAATTACTTCTTCTTTCGCGCTCATGTGACATACCTCCTTTTTAAGGTTTTGATGTATTATATAAATTATTATATTACACATCATTCCTAATAACGACTAATAAAATTTATCATTTGTACTCTTGCGACCGATAGTTTATAAGGACTCCCCTTTATATTAAAGCTTCTTCGCTTAACATCTCTTCACATACTCATACTAATATTACCATAAATGTTCAGAAGATTCAATCTAACAGGAGTGGATCTCGGCAACACAAAATCCTAACCATAAAAAAAGACCACCAAATCAACTAGCAATTCGGTGATCTTAACCCAACAATTTATCAGTTCACAGCATACTAACGGTTCTAATTTTTCAAGTCTTTTCTCCGTTTAATCTTACCTATTTCGAGTTCTTTTGCTTCTATCCGTAATGCTTTTATCAAGCTAAAGGCCATCAAGGCGATAATGACCGAAAATGGCAAGGCTGCAATAATCATCATATTTTGTAATGCTTGCAGACCGCCTGAATATAGAAGAACTAGGGCTACTGTAGATAGTAAAATACCCCATGTAAATTTAATTTTATTCGTAGGATTCTGTGACCCATTTGTTGTCATCATTCCTAATACAAAGGTTCCCGAATCAGCAGATGTAATAAAGAATACGGCGAGAAGAACCATGGCCGTAATCGATGTCACAAGTGGTAATGGGTAATGTGAAAGAACTCCAAATAGCGCTTTTTCCGCGGATAGACTAGATAGTGTAGCAATCTCATTATGTTCTAGTGAAATAGCAGAGCCTCCGAATGTGGAGAACCATAAGAATACGACGAGTGAAGGAATGAGTAAAACAAAGAAAACAAATTCCCGAATACTTCTTCCCTTAGAAACTCGAGCTATAAAAATCCCGACAAATGGTGCCCATGCAATCCACCAAGCCCAATAAAAGATCGTCCAGCCATTAATCCACCCACGAATATCCTCGTTTAAAGGAGCAATCCGAAAGCTCATCTGTGGCAAGGTTTGAAAATAGGTTCCAATCGTATCGGTAAATAAGTTTAGAATAAACAAGGTTGGTCCGAATACGAACATCAATAGAAATAGCGCAGCGGCTAAAAACATGTTCGCATTACTTAATATTTTTATCCCCTTGCCTAACCCAGTCCATGCGGATATTAAGAATAGGACCGTAACAATCGCAATAATGATCAATTGCATCCAAAATGAGGTAGGTAAATCAAATAAATAGGACAAACCACCATTGATTTGAACTGCTCCAAAGCCTAGTGAGGTTGCAACACCAAGGACTGTCGCCAATACAGAAAAGATGTCAATTGCTTTACCTGTCTTACCGTTCACTCTATCTCCCAAAATAGGCTGTAAGGTTGCACTTATTAAGCCCAGTTTATGATGTCTAAAGTGAAAATAAGCGATTGCAAGCGCGACAACGGCATAGATACTCCAAGCATGAATGCCCCAATGGAAGTAAGTAAATCGCAAAGCATCTTTTATTGCTTGATCTGTGCCTGTTTCACCAGTAGGAGAACTAATAGCATAATGGCTAAGTGGCTCCGACGTTCCATAGAAGACAAGCCCAATCCCCATACCGGCGCTAAATAACATAGCAATCCAAGTAGGTCTTGAGAATTCTGGTTTTTGATCTTGGGTACCAAGCCTAATTCGTCCAACTGGAGAAATTAAGAAAAATAGACAAATAACAACTAGAATGGAAACAATGATTAAGTAATACCACCCAAATGCATTAGAAAAAAATGCTTGTATATTAGCGGTGGTACTCTCGAGTGCTTGAGGGAAAATAATACCCGCAATAACGAGAACCGCAAGTATAGCAATGGAAACATATAACACTAAGTACTTTTGCTTCATCACCTAACCTCCTAAATGTGTTGCAGCAAGTATTAGTGTTTTCATTTTTGCTGATATCATGTATCGGAGGTTGAAATGATTTGCTATTTGTTACCATAATAACCAACGAAGCCATTTTCCTATTTAAAAATCCAACTACATTCTTCACGCAATCGAAGGTCATCCGAAAGTGAGGCATGGGTTTGGTACATCGCTTCTAATTTGGGCGGATCAACAAAATGCTGATAACCCAATCCTAGTTCTTTATAATGCTTTGGAATGTTGTTTTGGATATCGAGCTTTCTCTTTATAATTGTTTCATTCCAAGGACTGAATCCAAACCAAAGTAGAAACGCATCTGGATGGTGAGGTGCAGGAGGATGATTAGAATTATGTCGTCCTAGGATATAATCTCCATCTGCGTACTTGTGAATGAATCGTTCCCGATAGACTGAAGGACCGGTTGGCTTTTCCCTTTCTAAATAACCATGATACCGCTGCTTATTTAGTGGGATGCTTGGATTGGGTCCGCTTGAATAAAAGTTAGAGCTTTATCAAGCGAAGTTAAAGGATGGGGATTTGATTATACAGTTGGATGGAGAGAACAGTAAAATTTACACTCCAGTTCAGAATGAGGAACTACAAACACATTTGAGTGAACTACAAGAAGAGTTCGATAACGTCATGTATCATGCCGAATATAAAGAGAATGAACGCATTAGGAAGTTTTTTGAGGAATTTAGAAGTCCATATGGCTATCTTTATACGAACGAAGACCAAACGATCCAAATGTTTATTAAAATTGATGAGGCACTTCTAGAAGGCGAGTTGTCAGGTAATCTTCTATTGATGAAAAAGGCAGATAACTCATACACCGAAACTACCTATGAATTTAACGGTATTACAGATGGACTGATGATACAACTTTACACGACAATAGATGGCGAACAAGAAAAGTTGGAAGGTAATTTTTATGATGGAAATGCATCTTCTTTTGATTTATCTTTCTGGGAATCGGATGAGAGAGTATGGTTTGGAGCAGTGACGGAGGAAAAATATAATAAGCAATACGAGGAAATTAAGGTGGTAGACTGATAGGGATTTGAAAATGATGAAGTTACGAATTAAGGAAGAGAATACGGACAGTCTGTCCCTATAAAGTAGCAACAAATGTGGTATAATTAAGAGAGTAGTAAGTTTAGTTAGGAGGGTTAAAATGGATAATTCTTACAATAATATTGGTTTAATGGATAAAAATCAGCTTCTAAAAATATTTGATTTCTTAAATGAGCAGTTAAAAGCAAACCAATTACAGTTGGAGATAACTATATACGGCGGTTCGATCATGACGATGGTATATGATAATAGACCAGCTACCAAAGATATAGACTGTGTTTTCAGTCTCAGTAATTCCAAACTATTAGAAAACATTTTAGACCTCACTAAATTTACATTTAACCTTTCTGATAACTGGATTAACGAAGAAATTAAAGAGCCATTAAAATCTATCATTAAAGAAGATAAAGAAACGTTTAGACTATATTCTAATCTAAAAATTCTTAAGCCAAAGGCAGAGCAGTTATTGGCTATGAAAATATTAGCTGCTAGACCTGAACCTTCGAAAGACTTTGTAGATGCATATATTCTATGCAAGGAATTGAACATCACAACAAAGGCGGCGCTATTATCAATCTTTGAGTCATATATTCCTATAACTCTATTAGGCGAGAGGCAGAGAATTTTTATTAAATACCTTGGGGAGGATTTGGGATATGATTGGCAATAGTTATTTACAATCATTATTTTCTTATCCAGATAAAGACACTAGTCTAAATCAAATGTTAGAACTGTTGAAAACAAAGGATAGGGAATTTATTGAAAGTTTGAAAACTCCCATTGATGTAAAACGTTGTAGTGAAGAAGAATTAACGTTCCTTACAATAGTATCAGCTGTTATCGATTATTATTTTCAGGTAAATGAAATCGATGTTCCAAGTTGGCTACGTATGAAAGAATTAACTTTTCAGAAACCATACTTTTATTCAAGAAGGATAAACGATTTTGAAAAGGTAAAATTGATGTACACCAATCCCTCTCCATTTCGAGCAAGAAATGTTTATTTTGACTTGAACAGTCTGGGAAGAGTTTAACTAGTCACCTAGAAAAAACAGTTGTCATGCAACAATTGATAACTGCTTTTAAGTGAGAGGGACTGATCCCTTAAAACATAGAAGGATGGAATTGACAATGAAGAGACTCCCTATAATCATAGATACAGACCCTGGTATAGACGATGCAATGATGCTTACGTATGCATTTGCGCATGACGACATGTTGGATATACGATTAGTTACTACTTGTTCTGGCAACATATCGCAAAGTAAAACAAACTATAATGCACGAGCATTCTTAAGCTATATTGGTGCTGATGTGGAAGTAGCTCGTGGCTTGGAGCATCCGATATTCCGGGAGTTAGAAGTGGCTGAAGATATACATGGCGAGAGTGGGTTTGGGAATGTTCAGTTTCCTGCGCCGACTTTAGCTGAAAGTAATCGCCCGGCAATTACTGCTATGCTAGAGACCATCATGGCGAGTAATGAAAAAGTGACCATCGTAGCGACTGGTCCATTAACCAATGTAGCGGCTCTACTACTTGCACATCCGGAAGTTAAGCCAAAAATTGAACGTATCTCCTGGATGGGAGGCGCAGCAGTTGGTGGCAATATGTCTCCTACTACAGAATTCAACGCACATGTTGATCCACATGCTGTAGAAATTGTATTCCGTTCGGGGATTCCGATTGTAATGAGTGGTTTAGATGTTACTCATAAAGCATATGTTACACCGGATGAAGCCAAGCGGATCTTAGATATTGGCACGGAATTTGCCGAGAAATCCTACCAATTAGTTACCTTTTATTTAGATATGATGAAAAAGACACCATTTCATGAGGGTAACTATGATGAAGTCCTACATTTCCACGATGTGTGTGCAGTAATGTATCTATTAAAACCCGATCTATTCGAGGGGCAGGACTGTTATGTTGAAGTGGCACTAGAAGGAAATACAGCTGGAACAACCGTAGTAGATTACACAAACAAGACGGGTAAAACACCTAATGTTCATGTTCTTCATACGGTCAAACGGGAGGAATTTGTAGGTGAATTTATGGAATCTGTCAGGACTATCTCAGATAGAATGAACTAGCGTTATACTAGAATAAGCCTGTATCTGAACAAAAACAGATACAGGCTTATTTATTATTATCTAAGATTTGGTACGGTAGGTTCTACCAAATCCTTTCTTCTATAAATGCTCAAAATGAGACCAAGAATAGCGGAGTAAACGACAAGCGTGGTATTACCGTAACTAATAAAGGGGATGGATACTCCCGTAATCGGTAACATTCCTAATCCCATCAGGATGTTCCAAAGTGTTGGTACCGTAAATAGTGTCGCACCGCCGATTACTAGCAATCTCCCATATTGATCCTTTGTTTTAAAGGTATTCATAGATATACGCAAAATAAATGTTAACAGGGTGATACAAAGGACAATTCCAAATGCCCAGCCAAACGTATAGACAAGAAAAGGGAATGCAAAATCAGTATGTGCTGATGGTAATGGAGGGACTCGGTCAAGCCCATTACCAAACCATCCTGCCCGAGAAAAGATATCCTGAAGTTTAAGGTAAATATATCCTGAATCAAAAGGATCAGCATTCGGATTCATAAATGCAGTAAGTCTATTCATTCGCTCCGTCCCAAGAAAAGTAGAAAAATATAAACTAAAAATCAGAATAAATACTACTAGATTAAGGATTACCAATTGAATCGCTAACTTTTTTTGAGCCTTAGAAAAGGCAAACAACATTACTATACAGAAGAAGTAAATCATCATAACCCCTAGATTAGGGATCATTATATAAAACAGGATTGGCGTCCAAAATAGGAATGAAAGTAACATTTTCTTTATCCAAGTATTAAATGCATTTATCCTACTAAATATGCCAGCCCAAGCGAGGAAAAAGAAAAACAATGTTGCTGTTCCTACATCAATGGTAATGCCAAAGAGTGAAACCCAATTTTTTGCGCTTAATGATATAAGACCAAACAAACTGGTATAAATAAACAGGATTAAACCAATTCCGTAGAAGCCTATCCAATAGTTCTTAATCTTTCTGTAATCGAAGAAAAGAAATGTACCAATGATAAGGATGGATAGGAAATACCCAATAATTTTCTGATTAAGAAAATGGTTGCCAGAATTCGGTAACTCCGGAACTCCGTTAATTATTGGGAGAAAACTAATCGATGCAATAACAATAAATAATCCAATCAGTAACCAATCCATTTTTGGTTTGTGAATACGGTTTAGATTTTCTCCTAATGTGTATGGATTGCCCATTTCTCGTATTGCTTTTTCTTCTGCTTCCTCTTTCGTAAGGTTACTTTTCTGGAAGGATTCGCTCAACTGGTTGATATGATTAGAGAGCTCATTCTTAATCATGCTATGTGCTTCCTTCGATTTCACTTTAGAGGTAACTTTATTTAAAAATCCCCTGAAGTTTTCTTGGCTCATAACGATGCCTCCTCTAAGAGACTCTTTAATGTAATAAGATGTTTGGGGCTTTCTTCCTTATAGCTTGCCAAGAATTTTTTACCCTTTGAAGATAAGGAGTAATACTTCTTTTCTTCGATCCACTTTGATATAAGAATGCCTTTGTTTTCTAAGAGATGTAGAAGAGTATAAAGTTGTCCTTCATTGCCTTGGAAACTTAGTTCTTGTTTTTGAAAGAGATTGGTGGAAATGTCATATCCTTGTTTTGGTTCGTGTAGAAGAGATTCCAAAACTGCTAATATCGTATTCTCCTTCCAAGAATGTAGCTGATTCCCATTTTGCTTTTCCCTGATTGCTTCTCTTACCGCGATTCTTCGTTCTTTGGAAAAAGATGCCTCCTTAAAGATGGTTTTATTCATAGCGCTTTTTAAGTTAGACAATGGATTACTCATCATAAGCCTCCTCTATGGTATCTTTCAATATTTCTTTTGCTCGTTTCAATCTAGTTTTCAACGTATTTATGTTTATCGTGGTAATCTTGCTTATTTCTGCTAGGGTTAGTTCCTCATAGTAATGCAAAAAAACAACTTCTCTGTACTTAATGGGTAGAGCCATGACAGCGTTAGTCAAATTGCTTTCTTGGCTTTTAGCAATGACTTCTTCTTCCACATTGGTCGATTTAGAAGGTATGTATTCCCAAATTTTTTCGTTAAGAGATATTTTGCGATAATGCCAACTTCTTAAATAGTCTTTACAGTGATTACTAGCTATTCGGTAAAGCCAAGTCTTTAGCGAGGATTGTTGCTTGAATTGATCTAATTTTTCATAACACTTGATGAAAATTTCCTGTGTTAAATCCTCAGCAGTCGTCTGGTTTTTCACGTAAGTTATTACGAGATACAGAATACTGTCACTATATTCTTCCATCAATTGGTCAATGATCGCTTCTCTATCGTTAATAAATGTATCTGTTTTTGCTAATTGTTCCAGTTCATTCATTCTGTATCACCTCTTCTACCTATTTTAGACGAAGTGAACAGCGTTTTGGTTTGAAAATAATTATTTGTGTGGGGTTATGAAGAAATAGATTTATCGGAAATCGGTGATAAAGAGTGAGTAGTATTAAATAGGTAATAGGGACAAAGTTCCAGTAATCTATACCCACTGTCAAGGACGTTTTAATAAAGGGACACTATGCTGCACTTTGAAGATGACCTCTGAATTGGACAGGGGTCATCCTCATTAAGTTCCATTGATATCTTGAGTGGTTATAATATCTTATATAGCCACTAATTTCTGTTTTTAACCCACTTAAATTTCTACATTGTTTTATATTAGCCTCATCCTTTAAATGGCCAAAGAAAGATTCTTGTGGAGCGTTATCCCAACAGTTTGCTTCCCTAGACATAGAATGTGTTAATTTAAGTTTTTTTACTTTTTCCCCTGCCCCCTTTCCATCATTTTCAACTTTTTTAGTAACTCATTTTCTGCTTTAAGCAATTGAATTTGCGCTTCTATACGCGCATTCTTTTCCTCAAGTGACATGTTTTCTTTAGTTGGTCTACCAGAATAATCTTTTCGTGAATCTGTTAGTCCATCTATACCCGACTCTCTATACGCCTTCTTCCACCTGTAAGCAGCTTTCCTAATTCTATAACTACCTAATAAATCAACGTTAAAACCACTATCTTTGAAGATTTCTCTTGGTAATTTTCCATTCTCGCTTTCCGCAATAAAGATCCTTCTAAATTCATCTGTATAGGTTATGATTGATTCACCAACTGAATTAACATAAGGATTTTTCTTTAAAATATCCTTTTCTTTTTGAGTGAAATGCTTTTTATCCATTAGTAACTCCCAGCTCCTGTTTCCTATTTCCCCAAATATATATTAAAAGTACCCCATAAAGTGTGTCCCGTTATTTAGGTGTCCACTCTATAAGGTACAGATTACTGTCCCTGTGTCCCAAATGTTTATAAAGCAATTCAAAAAAAGGAAGAAAGTTAACAACATGGTGAATTAAATAGTAACAAGATTAGAAGCGGAGATATAATGCTTCTTTTGTTTTTTTAAAATCGATGGTTAAGAACCGACCTCCTCATCTCTGTCTAATTTTTTATGAGAGTTCCTAATAGATTTTTTATCCGAGTTCTACCGAATTAGACTTCTCATCAGAATATGAGTAAAATAAATATACTGAAACAAGTATTGATTTTAGTACATGTAATCAATTAGAATATTTCTTGAATATACTTAATTGAAGGATACATAAGGGAAAAAACTTCAGAAATCTAGGCGTGAAATAAGGTAAGAGGGCCATCCCCACCAAAGGAGGTTTATGTATTGATAAATTTACAAGGTGTATTGCCTGCTGTTCGGAGCATGAAGGATTTTGAACATGTACTAGATAGTAAGCATGAAAATATCATTGTGTTAGAGACAAGACTATCGCAGCTTCAAAATATGGTTAAATATTTACGGCAAGCAAATAAAAATGTATTCATACATGCTGATTTAATTCAGGGATTAAAGGTGGATGAGTACGGATTAGAATACTTAATTAATAACATTAAAGTGGATGGTATTATATCTACAAGGGGAAACGTAATTTCAACTGCAAAGAAACATCGCATCATGGGCATTCAACGACTGTTTGCTATCGATAGTCATGCTATTAATCATAATGTGAAGCTATGCAAAAGTATCCAACCAGATTATATCGAAGTTCTACCGGGAATTATCCCACATATTATGAGAGAAATACATGAGGAAACTGGAATCCCAGTAATTGCGGGTGGGCTAATTCGTACAAAAGAGGAAGTGGAAAACACATTAAACGGTGGTGCGGCTGCGGTAACAACTTCTAATAAAGAACTATGGTAACCGATTTGCAAACCAACACAATCCTTAAAAACAGGAAATGCGTTGGTATTAGATGAATCTAGTTTTGACAAAAAACAACAACTATTGACATCGCTTTCAAATGAATTTATACTAGAGTCAAGTTAATAATTTGTGACGGGATATGGAGACACACTATTTTCTTTGAAAAGGTATTTTCAGAGACGATATGTTGTGTCTTTTTTTATTACCTACAATTATTACTAAAACGATATAAAGGGGAGGAAATTATGAAAAAGTTAACAAATCCGGTCTTATGGCTTGTTATTGCACTATTATTAATTTTTGTCGGAAGTTTTGCTGCATCTCAATTTAATAGTTCAGGTGGAGATGTAGAGGTAGAACGCATTTATTTTGAAACACCTAGAGGAGAACTATCGGGTCTATTATATAAACCAGAAGGCGCTGATCAAAACCCTAGGCCTACCATTATTGCAACTCATGGCTATTTAAACTCAGGTGAAATGCAAGATGCCCAAGTGATTGAAATGTCAAAGAGGGGTTATGTTGTTCTTGCACTTGACCAATATGATCATGGACATTCCACAAATACACAAGAAAAAGAAGTTGTCTTCTTCTCGTTCTGGCCACATGCCATATATGATGCGGTTCAGTACATTTATGAGCAAGATTATGTGTTAAAAGATGAAAATAACAATGGTGTGATTGCTGTTTCTGGACACTCCATGGGTGGATTTTCTTCCACACACGCTGTCATGTTAGACGAGCTAGACTTTCAAGAAAATGGCTATCGTAAAATCGCTAGTTCACTAACAATGGGGTCGGATTACTGGTGGTTATCTTTCCTAGGCTATACTCCTGAAGATATAAACGGTTCTTACGGTCCAAGAACATCTGGTAAAATCGCTGGTGTGTATGATGAGTTTTTCTTTGATAATGAAGCAAATGCAGCTGGTACACCAGTTGTGAAGAAAAATTATGTTGGTACGGAAGAAGGACAAGGGTTCTTAGGTAACCCAGCAAACGCTCAAGCGGATGAGTTCTATGAAGTAGATGGTGGAGTTCGTGTGATTTATCAACCAAATGAAACCCATCCATGGAATCACTTCTCGATGACGTCAACTGGTTATGCCATTGATTTTTATGATATGACATTTGCAGACTACAGTGATGTGGTGACAATTGGTGAAGATGGCCAAACGTGGATCTATAAAGAGATATTCTCATTTGTAGCTCTTATTGGGTTCTTCCTATTGTTTATTCCGGTCATTCTATTACTTGCAAAACTACCATTCTTTAATAATATTTTAACGAAAAAGGCAGATGTATTACCTGGTCCAAAAACTACTGGCTCTAAAGTAGCAAGCTATGTGCTACTGTTTGTCGGTGGATTAGTACCAGCATTATTCTTTACTGCTTGGTATAGTGGTGATGAAACTGGCTTAAGAATATTGACACAAATTAACATTGTTACGCTAGTAACTGCTTTAATCGTATTAATCTATTCATTCGTGAAAAAAGCAGAGAAAAATATTAAATCTTGGTCTATCGTTATGCTTGTGTTAAGTGTTATTCAATACTGGTATTTAGATGGAAGAGAGAAGTTTATTGCGACAACAGAAACTTTTGGTGGACCAACTGTGAATCCTGTTGTTTATTGGGCAATTAATGTAGCAATTATTCTTCTTATGTTATTAGTTAGCACACATTATTTTACGAAAAAATCAGAAGGTGCAACCATGGCCCATTATGGCGTAAAGGCAAGTGTGAAAACAATCTTAGCAGGATTAATTGCAGCGGTAATTGCTATTGTCGTTGGATATGCAATGCTTTATCTTGTTGATGCAGTATTCAAAACAGACTTCCGATTATGGACATTTGCGGTGAAAACATTTGAAGGACACCATGTATTAGCGCTGCTAAAATATGCACCATTGTTCTTTATCTACTATTTCGTTATCGGTATTTCTGTAAATGCGAATACGACTGGTGAGAAGTTTAATGGCTTTAAAGGTTATGTTGCATCGATCTTACATTTTGTAGGTGGTTTAATACTTTACCTTGCATTCCACTATGGTCTGCTATTTACAACTGGTGTAGCGGGATATCCATCCGAGTCCCTATCATCTATTATCGTCATTGGTCTTGTGCCAGTATTGGCGATTGCTGCTATCTTTAACCGATTCCTATTTATGAAAACAGGAAATGTGTATACAGCAGCATTCTTAAATACAATCTTAATGACATTAATTACAGTTGCAAATACAGCAATCTATACAGTAATCTAAAGGAAATAGGTACATTTAGGTAAATGTAAGAAGAGCAAGGACTAGTCCTCGGCTCTTCTTTACCTTTTAGAAAGGGAGAAATACCATGCAACAATATATACTTTCCCTAGACCAAGGGACAACGAGTTCAAGGGCAATAATCTTTGATAAAGAAGGAAATGTCGTAGCAACTTCCCAACATGAGTTTGAACAGTTTTTTCCAAAGCCAGGTTGGGTAGAGCATGATCCGAATGAAATCTGGACATCCGTCCTTGCGTGCATTGCAGACGCACTACGAAAAGCAGATATTTCACCTGCTCAAATTGCCGGTATTGGTATTACCAACCAAAGAGAAACAACGGTTGTTTGGGACAAACATACGAAAAAGCCAATCTATAAAGCAATCGTCTGGCAATCTCGTCAAACGGAGGAGATTTGTCAAGAACTTCGTGAACAAGGTTATAACGATACGTTTATTGAAAAAACAGGCTTGCTACTCGATCCATATTTCTCCGGTACAAAAGTAAAATGGATCTTGGACAATGTAGAAGGTGCGCGAGAAAAGGCTAATAATGGGGAGTTACTATTCGGTACAATTGATACTTGGCTCGTGTACAAGCTTTCTGGTGGCCGCGCGCATGTGACGGATTATTCAAATGCTGCCCGTACATTGATGTTTAATATTTACGATTTAGAGTGGGATCAAGAATTACTAGATATTCTAACCATTCCAACAAGTATGCTTCCTGAAGTGCGCCCATCGAGCGAAGTATATGCGGTGACAAAGGATTACCACTTCTTTGGCCATGAGGTACCGATTGCAGGAATCGCGGGTGACCAGCAAGCAGCGCTTTTCGGCCAGGCTTGTTTTGATAAAGGAATGGTAAAGAACACCTATGGAACCGGGTGCTTTATGTTGATGAACACTGGTGAGAAGGCTATCCAATCAAAACATGGATTACTTACCACTATCGCATGGGGTGTGGATGGAAAGGTAGAGTATGCACTGGAAGGAAGTATTTTTGTTGCAGGCTCTGCGATTCAATGGCTTCGTGATGGTTTACGGATGATTAGGGACGCTAAAGAGAGTGAGCTATATGCTGCCAAAGTAGAATCAACAGAAGGCGTATATGTTGTCCCAGCGTTTGTCGGATTAGGAACTCCTTATTGGGATAGTGACGCACGTGGTGCCATATTCGGTCTAACTCGAGGAACGTCCAAAGAGCATTTCATCCGAGCTACCCTAGAATCGTTAGCTTACCAAACTAGGGACGTCTTAGAAGCCATGGAACTAGACTCTGGAATTAAAACGAAAGTACTTCGAGTTGATGGTGGAGTGGTTAAAAATAACCTTCTGATGCAATTCCAAAGTGATATACTAGGAATACCTGTAGAGCGACCAGTTGTAAATGAAACAACGGCCTTAGGTGCAGCTTACCTTGCAGGACTAGCTGTAGGCTTCTGGGAATCAAAAGAAGAGATTGCGAAACAGTGGAAAAATGAACACACATTTACGGATGATTTCTCGAATGAAAAGCGAGATGAACTATACAAAGGCTGGAAAACTGCAGTTAGTGCGACAAGGATGTTTAAATAGTAACTTTTCAATTTCCAAATATAATGGTATACTAATTACAAGTTAATAAGTTGGCTGGAGAAAACCGAGAGACCATAGCACTCTTTATCTAGAAATAGATAGAGAGAAGTTTTGGTCTCTTTTTGTTTTTCTTTGGTAATTTCTTGAATACATGATAAAAACTTGATCCATAGGAAAAGTCAGGAAAGGACTGATTACAACATGAAATTTTCTAATGTGCAAAGAGATGAAATCAAACAAAATATGCAGAACAAGAATTTAGATATACTTGTTATTGGTGGTGGAATTACCGGTGCAGGTATAGCGTTAGATGCTGTTACTAGAGGGATGAATGTCGCTTTAGTGGAAATGCAAGACTTTGCTGCTGGGACTTCCAGCAGATCAACCAAATTAGTTCACGGTGGATTACGGTATTTGAAACAATTGGAGATTAAAGTAGTGGCTGAAGTGGGGAAGGAACGAGCAATCGTTTATGAAAATGGACCACATGTGACAACACCCGAATGGATGATGCTTCCGTTTTATAAAGGAGGAACATTTGGACCATTTACAACGAATATTGGTTTAATGGTCTATGACTTTCTTGCGGGCGTGAAAAAGACGGAACGCAGAAAAATGTTTAAACCAGATGAGGCAATTACTCGTGAACCATTATTAAACCCGACTGGAATGAAGGGTGCAGGGTACTACGTCGAATATAAAACAGATGATGCCCGATTAACTTTGGAAGTGATGAAAAAAGCAGTGGAAAAAGGTGCCTATTCGTTGAACTACATGAAAGTGACGGACTTCATTTATGAAGATGGAAAAGTAGTTGGCGTGAAGGTACTTGATTTGACCAATGATACAGAATCAGAAATCTACGCCAAAAAGATTATTAATGCTGCTGGCCCATGGGTAGATACGTTGCGTGAAAAAGATGGGTCCAAACAAGGGAAGTATTTGCATTTAACAAAAGGAATCCATTTAGTGTTTGATGGAAAACGATTCCCGTTGAAACAAGCAATCTATTTTGATACACCAGATAAACGAATGATTTTTGCTATCCCTCGTGATGGAAAGACTTATGTTGGAACAACAGATACGGTTTATGATGGAGAAATTGCCGAACCGCGAATGACGGTTGCGGACAGGGATTATGTTATTAAGGCGATTAATTATATGTTTCCATCTATCGGTATCACTGTTGCTGATGTAGAATCGAGTTGGACTGGATTACGTCCACTTATTCATGAAGAAGGGAAATCCCCTTCAGAAATATCACGTAAAGATGAAATCTTCGTCTCAGAATCGGGATTAATGTCCATAGCCGGTGGAAAATTAACTGGTTACCGAAAAATGGCTGAGGGTATCATAGACTTGGTTGCTAAGCAATTGAAGGAAGAAGAAGGTATTATCTATTCTGGGGCAAAGACAGAACATTTGCCGATTTCAGGTGGTGACGTTGGT
This sequence comes from Ornithinibacillus californiensis, assembly GCF_001038485.1. Lineage (GTDB taxonomy): Bacteria > Bacillota > Bacilli > Bacillales > Amphibacillaceae > Ornithinibacillus > Ornithinibacillus californiensis. The sequence continues at coordinate 22,886 of NZ_LDUE01000061.1, read as the reverse complement.
GGCTCAAAAGGATTTGAAGTGTTTCTTAAGCAAAAACTAGTAGATGGACAGGCATTAGGACTAGATGCGACTACTGCAGAGCTGCTAATTAGACGTTATGGTTCGAATGTAGATGTTGTATTTGAAATCTATAAAAATAGTCGTAAAGTAATAGAAACTCACAACAATGATCCAATAATGTATGCCATGCTACGCTATGCTATTGATTATGAGCTAGCCTATAAACCGGTTGACTTCTTTATCCGCCGTACAGGTGCATTGTTCTTTGATATTCACTGGGTGATTGAGCATAAAGAAGCCGCAATCAATATTTTAGCAGACGAATTTGGATGGTCTTCAGAGCAGATAAATGAATATACGCTAGAGTTGGATAAGCAATTGGATGAAGCGAGAAATCCAGTGGTTGAGATATAGATTATAGGGTGACTTTAAAATATAATGAGGGGACTGTCCCTCTGTGAAGTAATTCACAGAGGGACAGTCCCCTCAGATTCTAATAATACAACCGATCCCCTCCCCCATGCTCATGAATAGCATGAGCCAAATCAAAGATAGATACAGCTATATCAGCATACGTCACTTCCCCTTTTGGCTTGAAACGATTATCTTCCGCACTTAATAACTGTAAGGAATCTGCTAAAGCAATATACCCTGTAAATTCCTTCTGAATGTTATAGGCGTCGCTAAAATGTAGCTTATAAATCGAATGATTTTTCACTGCTGTCTCAAGTCCTAATGTACGAACATACCAAACAGCTAGCTGTTCACGAGTGAGTTTTTCCGGAATGGCCAAAAAGCTTATTTATCATATGTTAAAGATGGGTGTACAAAGGCAATTATTGCACACTATTTATCTACCAATCTAGAAATGAGTATTGTTTATAAAACATTAGAACACCTGGATCAAAACACCGGTATTATCAAACCAAATTCTATCTTATATTCAGATCAGGGGGTCCACTACACAAATCCAGAGTTTCAAAAGAAAGCGAAAGAATTGAAGTTAACACAATCCATGTGCCGTAAGGTAAATTGTTGGGATAATGCCCCTATGGAGTCACTTTTTGGACACTTTATAGATGAAGTAGAATATAAACATTGTCGGAATTTTAAAGAATTACAGCAAGTTGTGGATTCTTATATTGATGTATACAATAACCGACGGTATCAATGGGGGTTAGAGAAAATGACTCCGGTACAATACCGGAATCATTTACTAGCTGCATAAGTATCCCTTTTTATTAATGTCTGATTTTAGGGTAGTAGTTCTCTGTCCCCATGTCCCTAGTGTTTAATCGCTGGTATAGTCATCAGGTTTTCTTCGTATAAAGAGACTTGTAATTCCAGATATTTATTAATGGAAGCAAAGAAGACTTCTTCTATGTCCATAATATCTCGTTCTTTAAGTTGTTTTTTAATCCACCCTTCATCTAACCCCAAATCACGAAGAACATCGGAATAGATTTCTCCTTCTACGATAACAGGGAAAGTGAGCTTTGAAGTTGTTCGGACAATGTCCATATCCTCTAGTGTTACCGAGCTTTTAAGTGGTTTCTTCCAGTACACTAATCGCTCCATTTGACTCAACGATGGCGATTTCTACTTCACTAATATCAAAGACATCTTTTTCCCTTAGCATTTGCAGAACATTATCAATGGAGTAGCGAATTCTTTTTAAGTTGCCTTGTAGAATGACGCCATTTTGTACGACAATGGTAGGTTCAAAGGTTAGTAATCTTCCTACCTTTCGATTAGAGATTTTCCACTTTGCAACGACTTTCTGAAGTAATGCAATACCAACAATAGCAACAGCAGTAGGAAGATGATGAATATTAGGGTCAGCAATATCTGCACCAACAACTGCCCCGAGCGTTACGATAATTAAAAAGTCAAAAACAGGCAGCTCCCCTATTGCACGCTTTCCCATAAATATCGTAACGATTAATAACAACGGTAGAATAGTAATGATTCTACCTAGAATGACGGCCATTTCTTTTAAGAATTCTATCATAAATATACCACGTCCAAACTAATGAAATTCTCTTAACATCGTTGCCAAGTTCCTATTAATCAATACCTGATAGAGGAATTATGCTTCATGCTGGATTGGTTGTATCTTGCAAAGTTAAGGGCACATGTCACTAGGTTCGGGAGCATCTTACTTGGTTTAGGGCACATCTTGCTAGGATCGGGAGCATCTTACTTGGTTTAGGGCACATAACGCTAGATTCGGGAGCATCTTACTTGGTTTAGGGCACATCACACTCAGGTACGGGTACATCTCACCCGAGATTAGTCATATCTGCAAAGGCGCCAGAGTCCGCAGCATAATAACTGGCTGAAGTAATGGTATAATATTCAAGTTATTATAATTCAACGATGAGGAGAACCAATCATGAGTAACATAACCTTCATTCTATTAGCCTCAGGGGTAGCTGCATTTATTATTTTTATTCTAGTAATCTTAGTTAAAAAGGAAAACAAAATTACGTTTCCTACCGTGAGCATCCTGCTAATTAGTTTGATACTCGTTACGGGGAGTCTAGTAAATACATTGCTGGAGATTAATGTTTTCGAAAGCAACACCGCTAGTACTAAAGAAGAACCTACTAATGTAGTAGAAAAGAATGAGCCAAAAAGTGAGCAACCGAAGCAATCACAGGAAGTGGAAAGTGAAGAAGAGCAGGTGGTTCAAGAACCATCTCCACCAGTTTCCAATGAATCAGAGTTTCAAAGAATGGCAAGGGAATTAGTAGAAATAGAAATGGCCAAGCAAGTGGGACTAAAGGAATGGGAAATTACGGAAAATGAAGTAACGTCCGATCAAGAGGTCTATAATATTTCAGATTATGATAAGCCAGAAGGCGATATGCGAATCGTTTGGGTTTCAGGAAACGTTCAAGCAACCACGGAAGAAGATAACATTACTGGGAATGTCGGATTCGAACTGGAACTCTACCAAATGAAAGGCGAAGATACCTGGTACATAGGAAATCATTGGGGTGCCTTAATTAGTTTGGAGCTAACAGAATACCAATAAGGAGAAAGGGTTGTCTATAGCTTTTATAGACAACCTTTTTATTTTAGGTATAGCCGGTGAAAAAATAGACTACCACCTATTGACCACCCTGGTCTAATCTGTTATATTCAAATCGACCATGCTGGTCTAAAGTGATGAAAAGCTACATAACCTTTACTAAAAGGAGGGGTTCCTGATAACAACGTCATTTAACAACTTAGATATTGAAAAGCAAAAACGAATTATAGATGCAGCGTTGGAAGAGTTTGCTGCGAATGGTTATGAGAAAGCCTCTACGAATCAAATTGTGAAAAATGCTGGAATTGGGAAGGGCATGCTCTTTTACTACTTCCAGAATAAGAAAGAACTATATAACTACCTAGTGGATTACTGCTTAGATGTGACAACTACAGAATTCATTAATCGTATGGATACGTCGGAACCTGACTTTATCGAACGGCTAAAGTATATTGCGAGAATAAAAACGGACTATCACCTAAAACACCCTAACGTACTGAACTTTTTAGGTAGTGTTTTTATTAACGAAGGAGGATTACCGGATAACTTTAAGAAGCGGCATGCAGAAATCATGATGCTAGGGAATTCAAAACTCTATGACAATATTGATACTTCACTATTTGGTAATGACATAGATACAGAGAAGGCGTTTAAATTGATTCAGTGGTCGATGGAAGGCTATCAAAATGAGTTAATTGCCCGATTAAAGAGCCAAAGCTTAGCAACGGTCAACTTTGATCCATATTGGGATGAATTTTATGACTATATAGAAGTATTGAAAACAGTGTATTACAAATAAGGGGAGGGAAAGCGATGAGTGTCTTACAAGTTAGTAATTTAACAAAGCGGTTTGGAAAGTTTACGGCATTAGATGGTGTGAATTTAGAAGTCCATGAAGGGGAAGTGTTTGGGTTTATTGGGCCGAATGGTGCCGGTAAATCAACAACGATTCGCGTATTGCTTGGTATTCTAAAAGCTACCAGTGGGGAAGCAACAATCTTTGGTAAGGATGCTTGGAGTGATGCGGTTGAGATTCACAAACGAATTGCTTACGTACCTGGGGATGTCAATCTTTGGCCGAACCTAACTGGTGGAGAGGTTATTGATTTATTTGTCAAACTCCGTGGCGGAAATAATATAAGCAAGCGGGAAGAATTAATCGAACGCTTTGATTTAGATCCAACGAAAAAATGTCGTACCTACTCTAAAGGAAATCGTCAGAAGGTCGCGCTTATTGCAGCGTTTTCTTCAGATGCCGATCTGTATATTTTGGATGAACCTACATCTGGACTAGATCCACTTATGGAACAAGTCTTTCAGCAATGCGTGTTCGAAGCTAAACAAGCAGGTAAAAGTGTCCTTCTATCGAGCCATATTTTATCCGAAGTGGAGAAGCTTTGTGACCGTGTTGGTATTATTCGTCAAGGCAAAATGATTGAAACAGGTTCATTGAAAGAGTTGCGCCATTTAACTCGTACGAACTTCTTAGTGGAAACGAAAGAAACGATTGCGGACCTTGATGGTCTATCCGGCGTTCATGATATAGAAGAACGGGATGGAGCCCTTTCCTTCCAAGTGGATACAGAGGACCTAGATGCAGTTATTAAGCATGTGAGCCGATTTGGAATTGTGAAATTTGAAAGCTCCCCACCAACGCTAGAAGATTTGTTCATGCGTCATTATGAGGAGAAGGAGCAAACGGAGACAGGAGCAGGGGGGAATTCCTAATGGCGGATACAGTGTATAAGGGAACCGGTCGTCTATCTCGATTAATCATTCGACGAGATCGGATCCGTATTCCGATATGGCTTATTGGTATCAGCTTCTTTACCCTTATCGTTCCGGGAGCATTTACCGAATTATATAGTAGCCAAGAGCAACGAGATGTAATGGCACAAACAATGGAAAACCCTGCCATGGTTGCGATGGTAGGACCTGTTGATATAAGCAACTATACGCTTGGTGTCATGACAGCACATCAGATGGTACTATTGACGGCAGTGGTTGTTGGGTTAATGAGTATTTTACTTGTCACTAGGCATACCAGAGGTGATGAGGAAAATGGCCAGACGGAAATGGTTCGTTCGCTGCCAGTTGGCAGACTTTCTACGTTAAATGCAACCTTACTCGTTAATACGTTGACGAATATCTTATTGGCTCTCATTATTGGGTTAGGATTATTCTCGCTAAATATTGAGAGTATGGATCTAGAAGGATCTTTATTATATGGAGCAACTTTAGGGGCAACGGGGATTGTTTTTGCTGGGGTAACGGCAGTATTTGCTCAGCTTTCGGAAAGTGCACGAGGGACGATTGGTTTTTCCATTGCCTTTCTTTTAATTGCTTATATCGTACGAGGAATAGGTGATGTGAGTAACGAAGCGCTAAGTTGGGTATCGCCTCTTGGATGGGTAGTACAAACGGAGATTTATGGTGCGAATAATTGGTGGCCGATTCTGTTGATGCTAGGCTTTTCTATCTTACTATTTATGGTAGCAAACTATTTAAATAGTATTCGAGATTTAGAGGCAGGATTATTACCAGCAAAGCCGGGTAGAAAAAATGCATCCGCCTTTTTACAGAGTCCAATCGGTCTTGCGTTCAGATTACAGCGCACCGGAATTATCTCCTGGGCAGTTGGTATGTATGTTTTAGGCGTATCCTATGGTTCTATCTTAGGCGATATTGATTCCTTCTTTGAAGGAAATGACATGATGAAGCAGATGTTTGTGACCGAAGCGGGTTATTCGGTGACGGAACAGTTTGTATCAATGATTATGATGGTCATTGCCATTATTGCAACCATTCCACCAGTGATGGCGATGAATAAATTATATGCCGAAGAGAAAAAAGGTCGGTTGAGCCATTTGCTTGCGAGAGCTGTTTCTAGAACGCGCTTGATGGTCAGTTTTTTCGTTATAGCTGCCATTAATGCGTTTGTCATGGTCTCACTAGCTTCGATTGGTCTCTGGAATGCAGCTGTAGCTACGATGGATGATCCATTTCGTTTTGGAAGTATGTATCAGATGGGGATTGTCTATTATCCAGCAATGCTAGTTATGATCGGTGTTGCAGTATTACTAATTGGCATTAGTCGAAAGTTAACTAGCTTTATTTGGCTCTATGTGTTCTATTCCTTTATCGTGCTGTACATGGGAGCATTATTCCAGTTCCCGGAGTGGGTGGGCAAACTTACCCCATTTGGACATATTCCACAGTTACCGATGGATGAGTTAACATGGATGCCAATGGTTCTATTAACTGGAATTGCAGCTATTTTAACCGTGATTGGTGTCATTGGGTATAACAGAAGAGATATAGAAGGATGATGGAAAAGCCTCGAACTTTGAGATAGAAGTTTGGGGCTTTTTGTTAGGAAGCAGAGACAATTCTGTGAAATGGATTTATTTTACAATCCTAAAGGTGTAGTATAGAAGCATATAGCTTAGTTGCAGCAACTGAAGGAGGAAATAAAACATGAGTAATTTACCTAATTGCCTGAAATGTAATTCAGAATATACCTATGAAGATGGGACGATGCTTGTTTGTCCAGAATGTGGACATGAGTGGATGTTGAATGAAGAAGCAGACAGTAGCGATGAGAAAGTTGTAAAAGATGCAAACGGAAATGTTCTACAGGATGGGGATAATGTAACGGTTATTAAAGACCTGAAAGTAAAAGGTAGCTCATCAGTGTTAAAACAAGGGACAAAAGTGAAAAGCATTCGCTTGGTCGATGGGGACCATGAAATCGATTGTAAGATTGATGGTTTCGGCCCGATGAAATTGAAATCGGAATTTGTGAAGAAAATATAGGGTAGGTTAACGATTGATGAATAAATATGATGAATTTATAAATATTGCCAAAAAGCTAAATGAAATGGAAATCATTCCATTATTAATGGGCTCCGTTGGTTTAGAGCTCGTGACAGAAAAGAGCTGGGGTGCTCAGGATTTAGATATTCATATTCCTGGAGATGAGCGAGGGTGGGAAGTGCCACCTGAATTATCGATCCATAACTGGGATGACATTGTATCGATCATGAATGATATGGGTTATACACTAATTGATTTGCATGAACATGAGTTTTCCAAGAATGGTTTATCTGTAGAATTTGGTATTATGGACACACTGCCAAGCTTTGCTGGGGTGCCGTTAGAGGATTTAGTTATCCATGAAAAAGATGGCGCGAAGTACTACCTATTAAGTGTGGAGCAATACCTATCTGTCTACGAAGCGTCATCAAAGGATAGCTACCGAGCAGATAACAATAATAACAAAGATGTGAAGAAGATAGAATATTTGAGAAGTTTACTAGTTAAATAAGGATCCTTGTGACTAGCTATAACAAGTAACAGGGGTGAATGAAAGGGGTGCTATTTGCATCCCTTTTTTATCGGAATTAATAATATAATTGCCGAGGTTGTGTTAGTATTGAATAGTAATTAGATTATTTTGTCTATTTCGGGTGTAGGTGATTGAGTGTAGAGTTTGTGAATAAATGTACTTAAATTAACGGGGTAGAAGAGTTGAATAACATTTAAGGGGGTATGATTTTTGAATAGGCGGGCAATAACGTATTATATTTTAGGTATTCTTATTTTATTGGTAAGTACACCTTTAGGTCATAGCTTAGTTAATATCGTATATCTAAACAAGAATTTAACTGGAGTATATGTGCCAATCCTAAATGGTTTTATCCATTCGTTAATGCTAATTGGTATCTTGGTGTTTAGTATTGGAATAATTACTTACATAAAAGATAAACAATAGTTATTGTATTAAAGGGTGCATTACTGCAAATAGAGTATTGCCCTTTCAAATAACGGAGCGATAATGTCAAGAAGAGGGTTGGTAATCTATGAAAAGAAAACGAATTAAAATCTTCTTCACTATAATCATTATACTTTTTCTAACCTTATCTTTATCAAGACCTTCTCCCCAGACATTCAATAAGTGGTTAGTGGATAAATATGATATAGAGTGTATTGGGGATAAATGTTTATACATGAATTATCAGGAAAAAATTGTACACAGAACTATAAAAGATTATATCTTGATCAATAAGATGGGCATTATCCTTGAAGATGAAGAAGGGCGTAGAACTTTAATTGAAGGAATCGGGATATTTGGAACCTTTATTCCATTTACATTCAATCCTGGGTATAGTCCGTTTATCGATATATATAAATATTAAATTTATGAAAAAGCTTCTCTTATTAGCGTAGAACGCTTGGGTTCTTTGAGTATTGGTATAAAAGATCAATAACGAATCATCAGGTTTCAAGTCTCTTATTAAACGATAGCTAAATTATCTGTATATAAGTAGCAGGTGAGGAGGTGGAAAAATGAAATCGAAAAAATCACTTATTATATCTGCAATACTTTGTCTCCTTCTTCTTGTGTTAGTCTTCGGAAGTCTTAAACAGTCCTCGATATATAATTTTCCAGTACCAATAATTGCTCAAATTGATGAAAAACATTCTGAAAATAGTATCTCATATGACTTCTATGGGATTAACACTCTCTATGTTCAACATGTGAAATTATTCGGTTGGAAAGAGATAGACAGATTAGGCTCTAAAAAGATATTTGAAAAAGATGGAAATAAGGTTTCGGTAATAACATATAAGGATGGGCTTACAATACATGCTGAATAATACCATTACTAACGGGAGATTATCTGCAGTATGCAATAGTTCAACAAGGCGGTCATTAATGATCGTCCTTTTTAGTAAGGCAGGTTTGAAGAAGGACTTTCGCTGATGGTATAGAATTAATTAAAATACAAAACTTTCTGTCATTATAAACGTACGACTTATTAGGTTATATCTCACCAGAGTTTAATATTCAACAAATAAATGATGGGAGGGGTGTATATTGGGCATAAGTAAAAAACTTATTAAACTACTTTTAGTAATTATAATGATTGCTTTGGTAATTAGTTCATTTCTGCTAATTATCTTAGGTCATTATACTTCGGGTATTATCGTAGGTGGAATATTTATGTTTTTAGCCAACTTTGTAAATTGGTGGTTCTCAGATAAAAATGAAGAATATGTTTATAGTAATATTTACGAACATAACAGAGATAGATGGAATAAGTGATGGAATAAATGTTATGAAATACACAGATGCCTTTCGTGTGTATTCTCGAAGTAGGATAGGGGGATTTAATTGGAGGAATATTATTGGGACACGCAACTAGAATACCTCAGAAAAACAAGAGATTTGTATTATAACGATGACTATCTAGAATTCTTAGTAAATAACGTTTGGAAGATTACTAGACCTGTTCACATGATTGATTATGGTTGTGGGTATGGATATTTGGGACTTAAGTTACTGCCGCTTTTACCAGAGGGATCCAAATACACAGGTGTAGATAAAGGGGAACAACTTATTAACCAGGCGAAAGCGTATTTTCAAAGACTTCCGTATGAAACAGAATTCATAGTAGCGGATACGAACGAGTTAGAATTAGAGAGCAAGTATGACATTGCTGTATGCCATGCTTTTTTATTGCATATGTCTGAACCAAAAAGAATGCTACAACGAATGGTAGATTCTGTTGTTAACGGTGGAAAGATAATTTGTTTCGAACCACATTGGATTTCAGGTATGTCCTCCTATGAACTACAAGGAAGTGCACAATCGGAAATTGTGCCACTTGGTATTCTACAGAAGTTATTCGAAACAAGTGTAAAGGAATCAGGTATGGATGGCAATATTGGGGCGAAAATACCGGGGTATCTATCTGAATTAGGGTTAGAGAACATAGAATGTAGAATTAGTGATAAGGTGAACTTCCTAAATCCTGATCAGGCTCAACAAGAGAAGCAAAGATTGTATGATTCGCTAAAGGGTGATGGAATAGGTGGTGCACCTGTCAATGAGGAGGCATTTCTAGAAAGATTGATTAGACGTGGCGTTACCTCTGAGGGGGCAAAGGAACAATATGAAGCTGAACTACTTTTTTCACAACTATTTACTATCGATTCCTCTTTCGCATATTCCCCCAGCATGAAAATTACTTTTGGAGATATAAAACGGAAATAGAATTCTCATAGAAAGAGGGGAGGTATATTTATGCCTAATTATGTAGGTCTCTCAGGAAGTGTGATTTTGTCGGCCCCTGATAAATTCCACTTGTTATTTAAGAAGAATGTGGAACATATAGAGATTGGTGAATTTCCTAGCAAAGAGTCTTTTGACGCTTTTCTGAAATTATTAAAAACTAGTGATAAGTCATTCGGTTTACATTCCCCTTTGTTTAGAAATCAAAGCAAATATGACTTGTTGGAGAAGGTACAATACGAGCCCGACCAAGCTTGGGAACAGTTTGAAAAAGAGGTTGAACACATGTCTCGGTTAGGGGCGGAGTACATATTAGTACACTTTCCATATTTCAAGGGAGAGAAAAAAATAGAGACGAACGATATGATTGAAAGCGGATTAAGAAAGCTGCAGGTTTTGCAGGAGAAATATTCTATCCCTATTGTCTGTGAACCTAAGCTTGGTCAACATATGTCTACATTTGGAATAGAGTCTCTTGATCAATTTCCTGTTGAGGTATGGGATAAATACGGAATAAACCTCTGTATTGATATAGGCGACTATTTACTAGCGACTAAAGATAGAGCATTAGATTATATGGTGAAGTGGAAAAAGTACATCAAAGTGGTTCATTTACATAATGTGGAATTTCAAGGTGATAAATACATCTGGATACCGGTTCACCCCTCTCATGAAAGTGATGGCATGCATTTTAATGTGGAGGAGATAATTAAAGAACTTGCATCAAATACAGGTATTTACTTTGTTTTTGAGCATACCCCACACTCTAATCCAACAGAACAGTTTGTTGATGAAGGCATTAAGTGGGTAGCAGAAATGATTGGAGGTCAGCATTGATGGCTACAAATAAGAAACCACTAAAAGATTGGATAGCTTTCTTCGCCTTACTTGCGATTATATTAGGCGGAGCCTTGTATTACGTGTATTTCCTTACACCTAAGAATTCCTTAGAGTTGTATCAAGAATTGGCATTTGCGGATAGTTTTGAGGATGTACAAAAGCATTTGTTGGAAGGTTATGAGGGTAATTTTTCTGAAGAAGACTTTAACTATATTCAGAATAACTCTGCCGATTGGATTGGGCAATTTACGATATTTGATTATGATGGCAAGTCTTATGTAGTGATGACTTCACCAGGAACAGAGCGATTAAAAATCCTTGCGGTAGAGGAATTACCAGAAGATATGAGGGCTTTCTTTTCAGGGCTGTCTGAATAAGAAGGCTTGTTAAAAGAAGAGTGCTTTAATAACGAACAGAAGTATATGGATTATTGGTATCCTATCTGTCATCTTATTAATTTCCTTGTTATACGTGATGGAGCGGATAGAACAGATAAGTTTGATGACCTGAGTAAGTATATGTATGAATTAGAGGTTGAGGACCCTTTAGTAGTCATCTCTTATTATTTAGGGCAGCAGTCACATGAAGAAGTAGATTGGGATGCCAGAAACATCCGCGAAGACCTTATTCCGTTGATTGAAGACCTAAATAGAGGCATAACGAATATAGGTCATCCGTCTATTCAAATTGTTCCTGAGGAAACACTTTTACTACTTCAAGACTTTCAAGGAAGTGTTATGACCATACATAAGAGTCTTCTTAAAGAAGATCCATTAGAAGAGCAAACGAAAGAAGCTATTACGGAGCTTTCCAGATCCGTCTATTTGTGTAAAGTGGATGAGGTTAATAAAAGTTGGAAGCAAATCTATACAGAAGTGGAATGTGTGAACGAGTTGAATTAACTAGCTAGCGGGAAGGGCAATGCTATTTGACGACTTGAACCAATTTATTACGAGTTTACTCTTTTGGTGGGCATTCTTACTGATATTTCAAAGGTTATACAATCGTTATCCACAGAAAAACCCTTGGAAAAAAGATATTATACTTACATTGGTGCAGAGTTTAGTTTTATTGCTTATTGCAATGCCTGTTTTAGCTATGATCCTTAGATTGTGTGGTTAAGTTTTGAAAAAAACTAGTGGTTACTGGGTTATTGGAAAGAATGCTTGAATAAGGGGGCTTAAAATGGAAGGCGAAGAGAAAAGAAAGCTATATATATAGATTGACCATCTAAAAAGAGAACAAAAAAGGTTTAAACTTAGGGTTAGTGTAATTGCAAACTTATTCATACCGGGAATAGGCTTTGTTATATACGGTAGTGGCATATTAAAAGGTTTACTAACCTTTATTCTTTTTCTGTCCTATAACTTATTTTACTTTCTTGTCATTCTTAATAATACGGATGCGGGTGGAGCTGTTTTATACTATGTTCCATCAGTAGTAATTTGGTTAGTAAGTGCAATTATGGTTGCTGGTTTAGATGACTGAGTTTTACTATTTGAGTCACCTTCACTCTTCAAAGAGGACAAGGGGTTAGTCCCTTGTCCCACACCAATAATAGTACTTTCTAAGTTTGATAGTTTTATTCCCTTTGTAGTTTTAAGTATTCCTCTAAATTTGGAGATTGATTATATTTAAGTGCGGCTTGTTTATCTTTAGTAATAATTGCTTCGGTTAAATCAATCTGATTAATGCTCGCAATAGCCACAGCATAATGGATTACATCAACTAATTCTTTTTCTAAAGACGCAGTTCCTGTATTTGCCTTTCGCCCTTCTAACTGGTTAAGCACCTCTGCTACCTCACCAATTTCTTCTACTAGTTTCATAAACAATGAAGATGAAGTGCGTCCTTCTGTATATTTAAGTGCTAGGTAATTCTGTAACTCATGAAATGTTAATTGCTTCATTTGTATCCTCACTTTTATTATTTATTGAATATAAATTAGCAATGCACCTTTATTGGTAATGCATTGGATATCAACAAGGAGAAAAGGAATGCAAAGGCTGTATCCCTTTTAACCCTTAAACCTGCACTTCACTCATCAACGCATGCGTATTATCTTCTGTATCTTTAAAAAAGGCCATCCAAGTCTCGGTTTGTCCAACCTTTGCCACAAGATGTGGTTCATCCACAAAAACAACCTCTTTATCCACAAACTCTTGATAAGCCTTTTCTATGTCGGCAACTTGAAAATATAGAATCGAGCTAGCGTTGGCGAATTCCTCTGTTTCAGGTAGACTTAGCAGTAGCCGCACGCCATTACAATCGAAGAATGCTAGGTTACCAGTATTGAATAATAGCGGTAGACCTAGTTTCTCTTTGTAAAAATGAACAGCTCTCTCGAAATCTTTAACTGGAATACCGATTTGCCCGATTTTTTGTATTGTAGTAGTTTCCAAGAAAATTCCCCCTTTAGCTTTAGTATTAAACCTTCACATCTGCCTCTTGCATCTTCTTCACTTCATCGGAATGATAAGGTGAACCTTCCACTTCATTCACGACACTAAATGGATTTCCATCTGGATCGAAGAAGTCAAAGAACTTCATCCCATTAAAGTCATCGATTTCACTGACGACAACGTCATTGTCCTGCAACTGGCGATGGGTCGCTTCGATATCTTCCACGATAAAATTAAAATAACAATTCTTCTGATTCCCCTTAATTACAAACTCTGTTGGTTGAGGAGACGCTACTTCTACTAAAGCCATCTGAGCGGAGCCAATAGGGAAGTAAAACCCAGCACCCTCTCCCCAACTATCAATCTTCTTCACCCCAAGGTTTTTCTCATACCATTCGGTAGACTTTTTAAGGTCTGTAACAGGAATAAAAACTCCTCCGACTTTAAACATTATGTTTTCCTCCTTCAAATGAAATTCCTACTTATAACGTATATAATAATATAAAAGTTACATGAAAAATAAAAAAATTGTAAAAAGGTGTATGACATGATATTCGATGAACTAGAATTACAAATTCAAAAGCTATATAAATATTGCTTAACATTAACCAGATCATCTTGGGCTGCGGAAGACCTCGTCCAAGAGACCATCCTAAAGGTCTACCGATTGAAACAAACAGACCCCAACCGAACGTTCTCATATTCATTTCTATGTATAGTGGCGAAAAACCTTTTTATTGATGAAAAAAGAAAGCAAAAAGAGCAAATCAATTTCCTAGAAGATGTGTATGGAGAAGAAGATAGTAGGTTAGAGTTAGATAGTTTGCTAGAGGTTTTATTTTCATCGTTACCGTTAAAACAAGCGATGCTCGTCACATTGAAGGATGTGTTTGGGTATACGACGAAGGAGATAGCCGCGATGCTACGGGTGAGCAATGAAGTAGTTAAAACAACCTTACATCGTTCTCGGAAAAAGTTACAAACAAAAGCAAGTTCCACGGACTTACCGCCGTATGAGATTATTCCCGCACTTTCAGCTGCAATTAAACAATCTAACCCGATGAAAATATTTTACTATTACCGGCTGTTAGAGGCACAAAACTATCAACTAAGAAGGGAGTCTGGTCAGTCCGTCTTTCATGTAATTGATCCAGATGGAAATATTTTAGAAATACAGTCTAGAAATTAGAAAATGAGGTATTACTCCCACCGTAACACCTCATTCTACCCCTATTCTAGAGTGTTCCAATATACGTCATTTCTTTAGGGGCGATTGCATCAGCTCCACCATCTAATATCTTGCGAATATCATTCAGAGTAGAAGTAAGATCTACCGATTCTCCTTCTATTCCGGAATATTCTTTCGCAATATAGAATGGCTGAGTTAAATAGGCCTCTAACCGTTCACCGCGGTGATACGTTTCCTGATCCGAAGCAGGAAGCTTTTCCAAACCTCTAACAGATACGATAGATCGCAGCTCACGGTAGCGGCGTAGTAGTTTTCTAGCTCGTTGCTGGATATGGAGATGATTCTGGTCTAGGTGTGCGCCTTCTAATACAGACGAAGTAGAAAAGATTGGGTTGATGGCTGGGAAGCTGTGGCGTGCTGCAAGGTCTGCATCAAAGTATAATAATGTTTCTAACGGACCGTATGGTAGGTCTTCGTCTACAATCTCCCCTTTTAGGTCTAACAGTAAAGTTGTCACTGTTTTCACGGGTACGTCTTGTATACGGTCTTGTAGCTCGAATATTTCTCCTGACAAAACATGAGAACGATCTGCCGTGAAAATAACATCCTTCTCTGCTCCTAAGGAAGTAATTTTTTCATATGCTTCTTCAATTGAGTCAACGATAACATCGACATGGTCAGTAATGTTATTTACTTCTGGGTGGTCTCCTTCTGGCTTTAATAACACGGATGCATACCCTTCTTGCTTCAGTCTGTAGTACAACTCAGCAAGTAAAACCAGCTGTCCCATTCCTGGACGAGCCACTAAACCGACCGTACCACCCTTCGATATCGGAGCAAATAAATCAACCGTTTTAATCTTCGTTTCAATCATCTCTACAGCTTCCCCCTTTAGAATCAATTCATCTAAACTACATTGTGCTAATGACGCTAATGCAACTAACGTTTTTACTTCTGCGCGCTCAATTGGAATTTTTCCTGTACAAAGGTTAGAGACAGTAGCGGGACGTAATCCAACTGATTTCGCTGCACTTGTAAGATTTGGTACTCTTCTGCGTAGTAATGAAACATTTAATCGGATATTTTCCATAATTTTCTTCACCCCCTTACTTTGTATAGTAATACATATTACGTTGAAATGCAATAATTAATTACTTTGAAAAGTAATTATTTTTACCCGAGCGGCAAAAAGGGCTATTCCAAAGGGATAAAAGGTGCTATTTATTATTAATTGTTCCCTTTAATTCTAGCTAAACTAGTAGTCCAAATTCTGGATAGCCATTTAATAGTATTCTCAAAATAAATCTGATAAACTAGTAATATGTTATAATGGATACAGAAAATAAGTACGATTAGGCTGTACCATAATGATTGGTGCTCCTTAAATCGTATTTTTCACTTCTAGAAGATAGGGATGGGGAAAATGAGCAACAATGACAAGAAAACAGATGTTATCTTAATTGGTGCTGGTATTATGAGTGCAACATTGGGCTCGTTATTAAAGGAACTAGTACCTGAGTGGGAAATTACCGTGTTTGAACAATTGGATAAGCCAGGTGAGGAAAGTTCGAATGAGTGGAATAATGCGGGAACGGGGCATGCCGCATTATGTGAGCTTAATTATACTCCTGAGAAACAGGATGGTTCGATCGACATAACGAAAGCGATTGCAATCAATGAGCAATTTCAACTTTCTAGACAATTCTGGTCTTACCTTGTAAACCAAAAGTTAATTCACAATCCACAAGAGTTCATCATGCCATTACCACATATGAGTTTGGTACATGGAGAAAACAATGTGGAATTTCTTAAGAAAAGATTTGAAGCGCTATCAAACAGTCCGCTGTTTAAAGGAATGGAATTCTCGGATGATCCAGAGAAGTTAAAAGAATGGATTCCACTCATTATGGAAGGTCGTAAAGCAGAGGAAGCATTAGCTGCTACGAAGATTGATTCCGGTACAGATGTCAATTTTGGTGCGTTAACACGTACGTTATTTGATCATTTACAGGAAAAGAATGTAAAAGTTAACTATAAGCATAGTGTGAAGAACATGAATCGTACAAGTGACGGTTCATGGGAAGTAAAGGTGAAAAATCTTGAAAGCGGAACCGTTGAGCGTCATACTGCTAAATTCGTATTCCTTGGCGCAGGTGGTGGAAGTGTCCACTTGCTACAGAAATCTGGTATTCCAGAAGGCAAAGGTATTGGCGGATTCCCTGTAAGTGGATTGTTCTTAGTATGTAACAATCCAGAAGTAATTGAAAAACATCAGGCGAAAGTTTACGGTAAGGCTAAGGTAGGTGCGCCTCCTATGTCCGTACCGCATTTGGACACCAGATATATTGATAATAAAAGATCATTATTATTTGGACCATTTGCAGGCTTTTCACCTAAGTTCTTAAAAACAGGCTCATATTTAGATTTATTCCTTTCAATTAAACTCCATAATATCATCAACATGATTGGCGGAGGATTGAAAAATCTCGGGTTAACCAAATATTTGATCCAACAAGTCTTATTATCGAAAGAAAAACGTATAGAAGAATTGCGTGAATTTATCCCTGATGCGAAGAGTGAAGACTGGGATATCGTCGTTGCAGGCCAGCGTGTACAAGTAATTAAGGAAACAGAAGCGGGCGGTAAAGGAACACTTCAATTCGGTACCGAAGTGGTTAATGCTGCGGACGGATCGATTGCTGCATTACTTGGTGCTTCTCCAGGAGCATCCACTGCGGTAGATGTTATGCTTAAAGTGTTATCCAGATGCTTCCCAGAAAGAATGCCAGAATGGGAACCGAAGATTAAAGAAATGATTCCTTCTTATGGTATATCACTAACAGAAAATCCAGAGCTTGCACAAGAATTATTAAACGAAACAGCACAAACATTAGGTTTATCATCGACCCTACAACAAGGATAAAGCTACACCCCAGAAGTTAGTCTTAACTTTTGGGGTGTTTTTGGTTCGGAAGATTCAATCGAAAAGTGTGTTATGTGTGATGAGGGGGATGAAGATGAAAGTCTATGGAAGCGTTGTGGATAGTGAAACACGTTGTACACATTACTATTCGGAAAAAGATATTATTGCTATTAAGTTTAAATGCTGTAATCGCTATTATCCTTGCTATAAATGCCATGAAGAACACGCGGATCACAATATTGAACGCTGGCCACGTCAACAGTTTGACGATTTTGCCATCCTATGTGGTAGCTGTCACACAGAGTTGACGATTCACCAGTATATGGATACAGCTAACTGCCCTCATTGTCAGGCATCCTTTAATGAGGGATGCAGTGCTCATTATCCTATTTACTTTGACACTTCCTTTGAAAAGTAAAAGGGAATTAGTTGGGCACCTGTAGTTGCTAAATGAATTCATAGTGAATCAAACGTACAAGAAGGAAGGTTTTCTCATTAATAGAGGGCCTAATTAGTGAAATAACATTCAAAAATCTTAATTGGAGTGATTCTTAATGAAACCAAAAGTATTAGTTTTAGGAACACACCACATGAATCCAACTGAAGATATGGTACAAATTAACGGGTCGGAACTACTTCCAGAAAGAGAAAAGGAGATAAGGGAACTTTTAGAAAAATTTAAGGTTTATCAGCCTACGAAAGTGGCTGTCGAAGTGGAAGTGAAAGAACAAGAGCGTATCGATCAAGAATATCAACAATATATGCTTGACCAATTAACACTACCAATCAATGAAGTGTATCAAATTGGTTTTCGTTTAGCCAAAGAGATGAACCATAAGAAAGTACATGCTATTGATTGGATGGAAATACTCCCTGGACAACGGGCTTATGGAGAGGTAATGAATTGGGCAGAGGAGCACCAACCAGACATGTATAAGTATCTTGTAGAAGATTTAATTCCACGGAATGATTATCAAAGTGAAGGGTTATCCTTATTAGAGATGTATCGAAAATTTAATGACCCTGAACAGATAGTACGAAATCATGAAATTTATATGCACCTTGCCCGAATAGGAAAGGGACAAGATTATGTTGCTATGGACTGGTTACGCTGGTGGTATCAACGTAATTTAATAATTTATACCAATCTTACAAGATTAGTAAAGCACGAGAATGATCGGATTTTCTTAATAATTGGTTTTGATCATCTTCATACGGTTAACCAATTTTTAGAGGAATCTAATATGTTCGAAGTTGAATATACAGGAAGATATTTATGACTTAATAATTGTTAACAACATCAATAACAATAGTATTCACTTTGCTGAATGTGTTATTCAACTAAAGGAGCAGTAGAGTCGAACATGACTATGTTAGTATTGGATTTGGAGGTGTAATTTTGAATCAAAAGTTAAAAGTTATTTTTAAATGTGTACCTTTGATCTTATTAACATTTATAATAAGTGCTTGTAGTGCAAGCGAAGAAAAGGATATTGTTTTTATTCGACATAACTTAGATGATTATAGTGCTAACACAGTACCTTTTGAGGAAGGCATTGAGTTTACTTTAACTACAGAAGAGATACTTAGAGGTGTTGAAGAACCTATGTTACTTGAAAAAGTCTATGACACTGAAATACACCTTGTCCAAGCACAAGAAAGGCAAATTCAAAAGAGTAATTATGTAATTCAAGTAGGGTTAGATAGTGAATTACAACAGGAAGGAACGATGCTTAGTCTTTTCCGTTTAAATAATGATTATTCACATTCCAGAGAATTAGAATTTGAAGTATCTAATGAAGAAGGTGAAAGTGGAAACTTTGGTCACGGTGGTGGTGATGGT
This sequence comes from Ornithinibacillus californiensis, assembly GCF_001038485.1. GTDB lineage: Bacteria > Bacillota > Bacilli > Bacillales > Amphibacillaceae > Ornithinibacillus > Ornithinibacillus californiensis. Next base: position 3,574 of record NZ_LDUE01000061.1, on the reverse strand, counting down.
GATGCACCATATAACCAATCTTTCCATTTTGACGCAGATAAGGAAGAACTATTAAAAGGAGAAAAGTGGACCTTTAAGGTTAGTGGACTTTATCTATTAAAATACAGTAAAGTGAACTAAATATAGTATGCAAGAGTTCAATAAGGGATCATCTAGTGTAGAATTTTTTTAGTAATAGCTAATAGCTCAACAGAAGTGCGTTAATTCAAAAGAATTAGCGCTTTTATATTTTATGGGAACCAAACCTAATTAACTGTCGTCTATTGGGGTGGAAGGGGGAAGAAAATGAAAAGGGAATTAGTAAATTCTGAAGAGATTAAGATCCAAAAAGTTGAATCATTGCTTAATCAGTATGGAACTGAATTAAAACGGATTGCTTATCTCTATGTTAAAGACCATTCCCTCACTGAAGATATTTTACAAGAAGTATTTATTTCTTGTTATAAGCAAATGGACTACTTCAGGGAGGAAAGCAGCCATAAAACTTGGTTAATTAAAATTACAATTAACAAATGCAAAGATGCATTAAAAAGATGGAGTTTTCGAAATATCATTTACAAAGAAAATTTGGATTCGAGTTTAGTAGAGACAAGAACACCAGAGTTTCATACCGTTTCAAAATTAGATGATATACAATTAGCAAAACATATTTTAGCTTTGCCTATAAAGTTCCGAGAAGTTATTATTCTATTTTATTATCAAGAGCTGAGTATAGAGGAGATAAGTCTTCTTCTCGATTTAAAAAGTAATACAGTAAAAACGAGACTTCATAGAGCAAGAACAAAATTAAAAGATTCATTGGAAAGGAGTGGGTTGAATGGATGAAAAATTAAAATCAGTGAGAGAAACATTAAAACAAACAGTCCTTCTCGATGTCACTGTTTCACAAGGTGAAAAGAAAAAAATAATGAATTCCTTAACTAAGAAAGAGAAGAAACGTATTCCTTATGCATATTACTTCTCCTTTGTGGGTGTTGTAGCAATATTATTTATCTTGCTAATTCCAACTATATCTGAACAACTTAATACAACTTCCAGTGTTATCAAGTCAATTGAAGACCAGATAATTGAAGAAATAGGTACTGAGGTATTTATACCAGAATTTACTGATTACCCAATTTTATCGGCAGAGATTATATATCCTCCAATAGGTGATAAAAGAGATTTGGTAGTTGTATACTCTAAGGAAAAGGGCATATTGCAAAACAAAGAATACATCAAACAACACGAAGAAGATACGAACTCAAGAGTACTATATGGAATTTATAATGGAGAACCACATTGGCTTTTTAGAATAACTTATAACACATCTAAAATCAATGTAAGTGATAGTGTTGATACTATGACTATAAATGGTATTGATGTTCAATATACTAAAGTTAATATTGGTAATTCTAATATGCTTATAGCTCATTTTAATGTTGGAAAAGGTTCATATACCACTGAATTTACACTTACCGAGAATATAACAGAGGATAGAGCATTTGAAATTATAGAAACAATTACAAAAGAAAACAACTCATAAAATTAAGTCCATCTGGAAAGTAATACATCACCGTCTTATTTTATTTCTAAAGGAGGAGTGTTGATGTTTAATAGAAAAGTGTTACCGGTTGTTTTACTTTTAGCAATGGCAATGGTAGCTTGTAGCAATCAAGCTACACCAAAAGAACCAGAAATTGTTCTTGATAACCCAACTCCTGAAGAAATTTTAGCAGATAATGAGAATGCAGATATATTTGTCATAAATGGTATTGTATATAGTAACGCTGATCATATTGAATGGGTTAATGAAAAAGAATTAACTTTAGGCGAGGAAGTTGGCGAGATTAAGAAACAGACTAGTAATAGCGATGAATTTGAGAATTACTCAGCAACTTTATTGCCAGTTGGAACTAAAATATACCAGCCTGTAGAAAAAGGTGACATCTATATAGTAAGGGTAGATGGTAAGGAAATTAGATATTTAGGATTGAGAGAAGGATAACTCAAATAAATTAAGCATAAAGAGAAACATTATTGGGGGGAGTTTTGTTGTTATTTTTTATTGGCTTTGTCTTAATAATATTTATACTTCTAACGATAGAATCACATCTGAAAAAGGGAACTAAACAAAATGAGGAAATAATCGAATTGTTAAAAGAGATAAAGGAAAAGCAATGAAATTACGTTTTTAACGGTTATTAATATAGCGGGAGTGTAATATAAACTGTGTAAGTAAGAGAGCGTACGGCTCTTACTTCGCAGTTTATTTTTTTATTGTTACACTATAACTATATAAATTGGGGAGTTGTTTATAATGGCGAAATCTAAACGTGATCCGAAATCAGTAGAATTAGCTAATAGAATTATAGAACAATACCAACCAGAGTCCGTACAAGACATGCAGAATGCTTTAAAAGACATATTTGGCCCTATGTTTGAAGCGATGTTAAAAGGAGAGATGAACCATCATCTTGGTTATGACTCAAACGATAAAGGGGAAAAAGTCACAGATAATCGCAGAAATGGTTATGGAAAGAAAACCTTGAATACGAGTTCTGGAGAAGTAGAAATTGAAGTGCCTCGAGATCGTGACGGCTCTTTTGAACCGAAGATTATTCCTAAGCGTAAAAAAGATGTATCTGAGATTGAGGATAAGGTTATAGCTATGTATGCCAGAGGGATGTCTCAGCGGGACATTTCTTCTACCATTGAGGACATTTATGGTTTTTCTGTATCTCATGAAATGGTTTCTGATATCACAGATACTGTGCTGCCTGACTTAGAAGAGTGGCAAAGTCGTCCATTAAATGACTGTTATCCTTTTGTTTTTGTGGACTGCATGTACACAACCATTCGCAATCAATATGAGACAAAGAAGTATGCTGTGTATACCATTTTAGGTTATACCATGGAGGGAAAAAAAGAAATTCTTGGTCTATGGTTAAATGAAACAGAAAGTAAGCATAAATGGATGCAAATCTTTGATGAAATAAAGGCTAGAGGGGTCGAAGATATCTTCTTTATTTCTATGGATGGCGTATCTGGTTTGGAGGAAGGTGCTCGCTCCATATTCCCTGATGTCATCGTTCAACGATGCATTGTACACTTAATTCGTAACTCCATTAAATACGTACCAAGCAAGGACTACAAGGCATTCACAGCCTCTTTAAGAAAGGTTTATGGAGCTCAAAGCCTAAAGGCCTGTCAAAGTACATTTGAATCCTTCAAACAACAATGGTCTGCCTATCCAGGAGCTATTGATGTTTGGGAACGCAACTTTGAACATGTAGAACAATTATTTGACTTTGGTAGTGCAGTTCGACGAATTATGTACACGACTAACGCAGTGGAAAGCATCCACTCCAGTTTTAGAAAAGTAACAAAAAAAGGAGCATTCCCCAACGAGAATGCCCTACTTAAAGTCCTATATTTACGAGTTAAAGAACTAGAAACCAAATGGGAAGGTGGACATGTCCATAACTGGTCTCTAGCCATGAATCAGCTATTGATGGATGACCGATTAAAGGAAAGGGTACTCAAATATATCTAAGTGTGTGATCCCAACTTACACACTTTATTTGACAAACCC
>NZ_LDUE01000060.1 GCF_001038485.1 Ornithinibacillus californiensis | reverse complement strand
GTCTTATTGATTAGCTCGATTTGTTTTTGATTAGGAAAAATACGAAATTTATACGCTTTTTTAACTAACATGGACTCACCTCACTAGCAAGGAACGTATGTTCTAATCATATCACAACAATATGTTTTTTGGCTATAGCCAATTGACATTCATCTCCCCCTTATCGCTGGTCTAAAGACCTTCTCGCGATGGAAGAGGGAGTCTTCTGTCAAATAATGATAAAAAACCACTTTCACTTGATTGAAATGCCTGATGAAGAGGCGAATAAATGGGTACCTGTTTGGAACCTAGAGCAGTTTTATATTTCAAACGACAAATCCGGTATTATCTCACCAGAATCCATCTATCGTCTGGATACGTATAAACATTTGAATACGAAAATAGAATGGGATGTCCCTACTGAGGTTGAAATTACTTCTGAGGAAGTTGATTTTTCTACTGAGGTTACTTTGGAAGAGGCAATGGAGAAGTTTACTATCAAGCCTCTTAGCGAGGGAGAGGTTCAACATGTGGTAGAGAAAACTAAGGACTTCCTCCGCTCAGAGTACACTAATGACTCAGGAAAATGGGTACTTACTGGGATGTATCCGGAAAGAAATTATATTATCACGGAGTTAACACATATCGTTAAATACAAAGCATTTGATCGAAAACTAAAAGTAATTATTAACCGCAGTTCTATGAAGATAGCCACTTTCTTTGATAATCAATTCTTCTTAGACAGATTTCAATCTTTGGAGGAATCTGATTCAGTAGTAACCACTAAGGATGAAGCAATCGCGAAAGTAATTAAGCATATCGAAGTAACACCTGTCTATGTAAAGGACCCTAGTTCAACAAGCTATCTGCTATGTGCAAGGGTAGAATGTAATTTTATGGTAGATGCCACTAACGGTGAGTTAATTGATATAAGGGATTTATAACCATAGGTAAACATCTTGGTATAAAAGAACTTAAACAAATCAAACTAACATTAGGTAGAGGCACTCACCCAAAGGTATGACAAATTATTGACATTATCTCAAAATAGTGATTAAATTATAATATAATTTCAAAGGGGAGTAGCTTTAACAGTTATGTCGTCATTTCAGAGTATCTCAGAATACTCTCGGCATTTCTGGCAACTTTCGGTGTTGTTAGCAAGACCTTTGCCAATTTGGTAAAGGTCTGTACTTTTTTAGAGGCCTTTACCATGTCTGGTGGTATAAGCCTCTATTTTTTTATGTTGGAAGGGAGAAAAATTAATGGAATCAATTTGGTTAGAATATGCTTGGACCCTCTTAATATTAATTGGGTTAGAGGGGATATTGTCTGCTGACAACGCACTCGTATTAGCAGTTATCGCAAAACATTTACCAGCTGAACAAAAAAAGAAAGCAATCAATTACGGTATTTTCATGGCTTTCCTCTTCCGTTTTGCTGCATTATTTGCTATTTCATTTATTGCAAATGTATGGCAAGTGCAAGCAATCGGAGCTGCTTATTTAATCTATTTAGGATTGAAACACGTTATACAAGATCACTTTGGATCGAAAAAAGGTGACAAGGACGAATTAGAAGAGGAATCAGCAGGTAAAGGCTTCTGGCCTACAGTTGCTAAAATCGGTTTAGCTGATTTAGCTTTTGCTATCGATTCTATTCTAGCAGCAGTTGCATTAGCTATCGTGTTACCTGTAACTGGTTTAGGTAACTTCGGTGGTATGGATGTTGGACAATTCATGATTGTTGTATTAGCTGGTATCGCTGGTTTAATTTTAATTAAGTTTGCTGCTGGCTGGTTTGTACAACTATTAGATAAACGCCCTGCACTAGAAACAGTTGCTTATTTAATTGTTGCTTGGGTTGGGGTTAAGCTTGCTGTGATTACATTAAGTCACGATAAGGTAAATGTTTTACCTCATGAATTCCCACATAGTACCGGTTGGACCATTGCATTCTGGGCTATTCTTCTTGGAATTGCTGTGATTGGCTGGTTTGTGTCAGGTAAGAATGGAGCTAAGGAAGCAACTCGAGAAGGGTCTTCTTCTTAAATAAAATAGTAAGGACCGGAACTGAAAATCCGGTCCTTTTTTCATTTTATAAATCATCAAATCCGTTCATACTGCTTGCCTTTGTATACTGTCTAGACTTTTGTTCAAAGAAATCGGTTTTGGTCCCATCAATATTATCAACATAAGCACGAATCCATTTCATCGGATTATCGATATGTTCTGGGTAAATATCACTTAGTCCAAGCAATCGTAGCATCTTATTCGCACGATATTTGACATAACCCTGCATTTGCTCAAGGTCAATTCCGTCTACATCAGCCAGTACATAGGATGACCACTCTATTTCTAACGCTACAGCTAGCCTAAACTCTTGATAAACCCACTCGATAAACTCCTCCGTATTCTCCTCTGGATATTCCGCCAACGTGGCACGAAAAAGCTCGGATATAAATCTTCCATGCTCTAGTTCATCCCGGTTAATATAACTAATCATCGTAGAGGTCCCTACCATTTTATTATTTCTAGAGAGATTATAGAAAAAGGCAAATCCCGAGTAGAAAAATAATCCTTCTAATAAGGAAGTATAGACGAGCGTTTTTAATATATTTTCTGTACTTGGTTCTTCGACAAACTGGTTATACCCTTCCATGAGCCTTGCGTTACGCTTTAATAAAATAGCATCTTTTCTTCCTAATTCAAATGCTTCGTTTTGCTCTTTTAATGATACGACGGAAGAGAGGACATAGGAATAACTTTCATTATGAACCGCTTCTTGTTGCGCTATCACTGCCATAATGGACTGAACAGATGGATCTGATGCATGCAAGGATAACAGTAATGCAGTTCTCGTTTGCGGTGCGTCTAGAGTCGATAACAATCCGATAATTTTTAAATACGCTTCCTGCTCTGCGTTTGTCAGCATAGGAAATTGCTTTACATCCGAAAACATATTAATTTCATCCGCCTGCCAATAATTACCGACGAGTCTTTTGTACATTTTATACCAATGTGGGTACTTGATATCATTCCAGTTTAGAATGCCACTGGAATCTCCACCAAATACTTTTGTTGCTTTATTTGGAAAACGTGGTTCCAATGTCTTTGCTCGTTTAAGCAATGTTTGCTTCATGTTGTAATACCCCTTTCAACCAATGGTCAATTAGATGCTCTTGTGACCCTCTTGGTGACTGCTCAATTTTTAAACCTTGCCATCTGCTTCTATAAAACGTTGTTAGCTTGTCAACCGCACCACAAAAATAACCAAACTGTGTATCACCAGTACCGAAAATTGCAATATTATCTGGCTTATATCCAATCTCTAACACAAATTCCTTCACTTCGTCTGGCGTACGTCCATCTTCCCATGTAAACGTTCCAAGAAACATGACATCATAGTGAGAAGGATTAACTGGTGAATCAATTCCAATTCGGTGCATATCGACCATGACCCCATGTGATGAGAGTTTTTCTAGTATATATTCTGCAGTTTCTTCCGTATTTCCGCTGTATGATAAGTAGGCAATTAAAGCTCTCAACTTGAACACCACTCACATTCTTCTACATCATTAGAGGTCGACCTGACATAATAGGTTGTTTTCAAGCCTTCTCTCCATGCTTGTACATGTAAATCAAGTAATACTTTGGCATGAATGGTATTTGGAACGTAAAAATTAAAAGAGATGCTTTGATCAATATGCTTTTGACGGACAGCATTCTGCTTTACAGACCAACGCTGGTCAACAATATAGGCAGAGCGACGATATATATCATACGTATGATGGTCTAGCTCTGGAGCTATTGTTGGTATCTTATAATCCTTCTTTTCTTCGTGGTAAAAAGGCTTAAATACAGGATCGATACTTGCTGTGGAACCAGCAATCATGGCTGTCGTTGAATTTGGTGCAACTGCCATAAGATACCCATTTCGAATACCATTTTCCATTACAGCAGATTTCAGTTCCTGCCACGCTTGACTCGAATATCCTTTTTCATCAAAATACGACCCAGTATTCCACTTACTTCCGATATAGGCCGGGTAACTCCCTTTCTCTACACTTAACTCCATACTGCTTTTTATTGTTAGATAAGCAATTTTTTCGTACAGCTGATCAGCAAATTGAACTGCTTCTTCTGATTCCCAATGAATCTGTTCTTTTGCTAATAGATGATGCCAACCAAATGTTCCAAGCCCAATTGCCCGGTATTTCTTGTTGGTAGCTTGTGTCTGGATTATCGGTAATGTATTAATATCAATGACATTATCTAACATACGGACCTGAATCTTTATTAATCGTTCGAGCACTTGTTCCGGTACTGCTTTACCTAAATTAATGGAACTTAAATTACAGACAACATAATCACCTGGCTTATACTTTTTGGTAACCATACCATCTTCATCCATGAACTCTTCTAAAAATTCTGTTGGTGACTGGTTTTGAGTAATTTCAGTACATAAATTTGAACAATAAATCATCCCTTGATGATTGTTGCTATTTTGCCTATTTACTTCATCCCTGTAAAACATATACGGTGTCCCAGATTCCAGCTGGGAAATCATTATTCGCTTCATCAATAAAATCGCGGGCACTTTTTTCTTGGACAACTGTTCACTTTGAATACATTCTTCATACTTCTCGCGCCAGGAACCATTACCTTTCTGTTCATCATAGAATTCCTCTAGGGAATACCCCATTACCTCACGAACTTCATGTGGGTCAAATAAGTACCAATCCCCTCGAGCCTCTACTTGCTCCATAAATAAATCAGGAATACAAACGCCGGTAAAAATATCATGTGCTCGCATACGGTCATCCCCGTTGTTTAACTTCAAGTCTAAGAATGATTCAATATCCTTATGCCAAATATCCAAATAAACCGCAATGGCACCTTTTCGTGTTCCTAGCTGGTCGACACTAACAGCTGTGTTATTCAACTGTTTAATCCATGGAACAACACCACTAGACATCCCTTTAAACCCTTTAATAGAACTGCCTCTCGCCCGAATCTTCCCCATATAAACGCCGATACCCCCGCCGTTTTTGGAAAGATTTGCGATGTCTGTGTTACTATCATAAATCGATTGCAAATTGTCATCTACCGTATCAATAAAACAGCTAGATAATTGTCCATGGGTTTTCCCCGCATTTGCTAGGGTCGGTGTTGCCACGGTCATATATAAATTACTTAATGCCCAGTAAGACTCTAATACCAGCCCTAATCGTCGGGAAGGGTCCTCATCCTGCATAAGGTGCATCGCAATCACCATCCAGCGCTCTTGTGGTAGTTCATAAGTATGTTTTTGATGATTAGTAGCCAAGTATCGATTAGCTAGTGTGTATAAACCTAGATATGTAAATTGAAGATCCTGATCTGGGTTGATATTTTCCCCCAAAAAATCAATGTCTTCTTTTGTGTACTTATTTAGTAGATTTGGTGTATAGATTCCTTCCTCTGTTAATAGATGGATTAATTGATAGAAACCCCCATATTTTATGGATGGTTCATAATTACGGTTATTTGCAGCCTGATTATAAAGACTATGTAATAACAATCTACTGGCAACAAAGGTCCATTCAGGATTTGCTTCATCCATATTATCGAGCGCACCCTTAATCAATCGATCGATTATTTTTTCATTCGTATCTAGTTGTGAAATCTCTACATTAAAATCAGCTAGATTAAGGTTTAAATTTTCTGTTACAAACTCAAGTAGACGGTCATATTTGTCTGTAATATTGCTATCAATAGTTAACATACTCCTACCTCCTATAAATTAAAAACGCTCATCCAAGGGATGAGCGACACAGAAACGATAGATGTTTATCAAGAAGATAGGTAAAATCCATCGTTCCATGTTCTTTCAACCCGAAGAAAAATGAAACTATAAGGTATGGCAGGTCTCCTGGCTTGTGCTTCACTCTACTAAAGTCCTTCCCATATCATTTATAAATGGATACAGTGGAATTCTCGTTCGTCGACACATACAGTTGCGGGGACAGCTCCAGATTTTCACTGGATTCCCTTTTCAGACAATCATTGTCACCATAGCTCACGGTACTATATATAGTATTTAGTTTTTATTTATTTCACAATATATTGTGATTATTAGATTATCATAGTTTAGTAGACTTTGCAATATACTATTTTTCGTAATTAGTAAATTTAATCTTTATTAGGTAAAATAGAGGTAACATTGGAGGTGTATGTTCATGGAAGACGTGGTACGTTTATTACAATCATCATCCTATACAATAGTCTTTACTGGTGCTGGTATGTCTACGGAAAGTGGCCTACCAGATTTCCGTTCGAAAAATAGAGGCCTGTGGACAAAGTTTAATCCTGATGAATTAGCTAATGTTCATGCACTAGAACATAACTTTGAGGAGTTTACAGATTTTTATCAATATCGTCTTCGTGAGATTGAAAAATATGAGCCGCATGAAGGTCATCATGTTCTAGGAAAATGGGAAAAGCAAGGTATTACTGGTGGGGTTATTACCCAGAATGTTGATGGGTTTCATCATGATGCAGGGAATAAAAATGTAATGGAATTACACGGTACCTTTCGCAAGTTTTTCTGTAATCGTTGTAAGAGAGAACAGAGTCGTGAGAAATATTTGAATGGGCAGCATCAATGTGTATTTTGTGATGGGCCAGTTCGTCCTGGGATTGTTTTATTTGGGGAGATGTTACCTGAAGACGTCTTCTATAAAGCTGAAATTGAAACTGGAAAGGCTGATTTGTTTATCGTTATAGGTTCTTCTCTCACTGTTACACCTGCGAATATGTTCCCGATGATTGCTAAAGAACATGGAGCAAAGCTTGTTATTGTTAACCGGGAAGCTACGCCGATGGATCATTATGCTGATTATATTGTACGGGATCAGAGTATTAAGGAATGGTTGGTGGGGGTTGATAGGGAGTTAAGTTCAACTGATTGAGTGATGGCTGTGAATTGGCCACACAGTCATTTCGACTGGATTTTTGCTGATTTTGTTCGTGAGACTGACTCTCATAGTCATTTTGGGCGGATTTTCATTGAAAATGTTCGTGAGACTGCTTCTCATAATAATTTTAAACAGATTTTCACTGAAAATGTTCGTGAGGCTGTTTCTCATAGTCATTTTGACCATATTTTCATTAAAAATGTTCATGAGATAAACAGCCATAGCTAAAAACACAAAAACCAGGAGAATTAGACCTCCTGGTTTCATAACTGCTATCCCAACACCGCGCGATCACTTTCAAATTGCTGTCCACGAATACGCTGGAATTCTTTTAATAAATCTTCTATTGTTAATTTCTGTTTTTGTTCTCCGCGAATGTCTAAAATGATCTGTCCTTTATCCATCATAATTAATCGATTCCCTAAATCTAACGCTTGCTGCATATTATGGGTAACCATTAACGTAGTGAGTCCGTACTCTTCCACAACCTCTTTCGTTAGGTTAGTAATCAACTCTGCTCGTGATGGATCAAGTGCAGCAGTATGTTCATCTAGCAATAGAATATTAGGATTCGTGAAAGTTGCCATTAACAAGGATAGTGCTTGGCGTTCTCCACCCGACAAGAGACCAACTTTTGCGTTCAAGCGATCTTCTAATCCTAATTTTAACGTACTTAAATGATCTCTAAATTCCGCCTTACGTTGTTTATTTACACCTGGAATTAACTTTCTTTTCCGTATCCGAGAATAAGCAAGGGCCAAATTTTCTTCTATTGTCATCGAGGGAGCAGTTCCAGCCATTGGATCTTGGAATACCCGACCTATAAATTGTGAGCGTTTAAACTCCGGTAGCATTGTAACTTTTTCATCGGATATAACCACTTCACCAATATCTGGTATAAGATTACCAGATATCACATTCATAAGGGTTGATTTCCCTGCACCATTACTTCCGATAACAGTGACAAAATCCCCTTCTTGAAGCTCAAGATTGATATCTTGTAATGCCTTTTTCTCATCTGGAGTACCTTCATTAAACGTAATAGATACATCTGTAACGTGTAGCATATTAGGCACCCTCCCTTACTTGCTCAAGTGCTGCCCGCTTCTGTAGTCGGCGTTTCTTATCCTTCTGAGCTTGCATGATTCGTGGTGCAACAAGTGCCAGCATAACAATGAATGCTGTTATCATCTTCATGTCACCCGCATCTAGGAAATCTACACGTAGAGCGATCGTAACAACTATACGGTAAATGACTGCCCCACAAACAACAGCCAGTGTTGTGATCATAATCGTTCTCTTACCAAATAATGCTTCCCCAATAATTACAGATGCTAATCCAATAACAATCATCCCGATTCCCATGGAGGCATCTGCAAATCCACCTAATTGAGCGATTAGTGCACCAGCTAATGCTACCAACGCATTGGATATCCCAACCCCTAAGATGATTAGGTTATCCGTGTTCGCTGAAAAACTGCGAATCATTCTTTGATTATCTCCTGTTGCACGTAACGCTAAGCCAACTTCTGTCTTTAAGAAGTAATCTGCTAAGAATTTAATTCCTAAAGTAACAATAATCATGAAGAAAACTATTACCCATGTAGCAGGGGCACGTGAGCCAACAGCGGTGAACATACCACCGAGAAATTCATCAATCCCCACTGGCCAAACCTCGCGAAGTTGCGAGAATATGGTGTCCTGGTTATTCAAGGAAACATTTGGTCGACCCATGATACGTAAGTTGATGGAATATAATGCAATCATCATCAAAATCCCTGATAATAATGCATTGATTTTTCCTTTTGTATGAAGAAGACCGGTGACACAGCCTGCAAGAAACCCTGCAGCAATTGCAAGAAGTGTGGCTACAATAGGAGAAACTCCATTTACGATAGAGATTGCAGCAACACCAGCACCAGTTACGAAACTACCATCTACTGTTAAATCAGGAAAGTCCAGTACTCGGAAGGTTAAATATACCCCTAAAGCCATAATTGCATAAATAATTCCAGACTCAACAGCACCAAATAAAGCATAAAGCACGATTATTACCTCCTTTTCCACATTGTTTATTTGTATAAATGTGGAAATTCACTCGTTAGAATAGAGAAGCAGGCTAAGAGCCTGCTTCGTCTTGGACATATAGGGTTTATTTACTAATTTTCTACTCAGTAGCTGTTTCTATAAACTGCGCATCTTCATCCCAATCGGCATTCCATTCGATGCCTTGTTCTTCAGCAGCTTCTTTATTAATAAATAATTGAATTTCTGGTGGATACTCTACATTAATTTCACTAGCCTTTTTACCATCTTTCAATATCTCTACCGCCATTTCACCAGTACGGTATCCAATTGTGTAGTAATCAATACCAAATGTTGCAAAACCACCTTTAGCAACGGAATCCGGCTCACCAACAACTAATGGAATATCTTGTTCATTAGCTACAGCAACCACACTATCCAATGCGGAAACTACCATATTATCTGTCACGATATAGAAAAGATCAATCTCACTCACTAATGAAGCTGCAGCTTGTTGTACTTCCGAAGAATTTCCTACTGTACGTTCTTTAAAGCTTAAAGAAGTTCCTTCACCAGCAGCAAGTACTGCCTCAATTTGTGTAACTGAGTTTGCCTCACCAGCATTGTATAACAAGCCTACTGTAGAATCAGGGAAGTACTTATCAATAAAATTGATTGTTTCTTTTATCGCATCAGGATGTAGGTCAACAACCCCAGTGATGTTTTCACCTGGCTTATCCATTGCTTCAACTAATCCTCCATCTACAGCATCCGTTACAGATGTGAATAAAACAGGAATATCTAATGCATCTTTTGTCGCTTCTTGAGCAGCTTGTGCAGCAGGTGTTGAATTAGCAAATATTAAATCAACATCATCCGCAACGAATCCATCTGAAATAGGCCCTAGGTTATTTGGGTCACCTTGTGCACTTTGATAGTCAAATTCAACCTCAAGCCCGGCATCTTCCAAAGCTTTCTTGAATCCTTCATATGCATTATCCAATGATGGATGCTCTACAATCTGAGATGCACCAATTTTATATGTATCTCCACCATCCCCACTTGTACCACATGCTGCTAAAACAACGATACTAATAATTGCTACGATTAATAACTGAAGCCCTCTTTTCATTCTCTACTCCCCCTTAGACTCTTCTAAACTTAATGTATAATTTGAGAAATTATAACATACTGAAAATGCAAGTCAACCCTATTTTTTGATAATTCTTGATATTTGAAAACGCTTTCCCCCATGTCCACAGATTGATTCGACAAAATCTTAAATTATTTTTTAATACTCCCCTTTCTTTAGAAATCAATCACTTTTTCAATTGCTCTGTTAATTCGTTCTGGAGTTGGTAAATAATGATTCTCCAAACTAGAAAATGGAACTGGTACATCAAAACCGGATACTCTTTCTATTGGTGCTTTTAAATATAGAAAGGATGTATCATTAATGATGGATACAATATCACTTCCAAGTCCACCTGTTTTTGGAGCCTCATGTATGACAACAGCTCTCCCTGTCTTTTGAACAGATTCAGCTATTAGTCCCTCATCAATTGGATATAAGGTGCGCAGGTCAATTACTTCACAGTCAATTCCACGTCCCTTTACCTGATTTGCAACTTTTTCTACTAAAGGAACCATTGCTCCCCACGTAATTAACGTGACATCATTACCTTCTATTCGCTTTTTACCTTTACCGATTTCAACCGTATAGTAATCGGTCGGAACCTCTTCCCTAAAGGAACGATAGCTATGCATTGGTTCCATGTACAAAACCGGATCAGGGTCTTCTATTGCTGCTATTAATAAACCCTTCGCATCATAAGGAGTCGCTGGGCAAACTACTTTTATTCCAGGCATATGTGTAAACAAGCTTTCCGCACTGTCAGAATGTATTTCAGGAGCTCTAACTCCTGCGCCAAATGGTGCACGAATAACCAATGGAACAGAATAACGCCCCATTGTACGCATACGAATTCGTGAAACATGCGTCATAATCTGATCATAGGCCGGATAAATAAATCCCATAAATTGAATTTCCGCAATCGGTTTAAGCCCATTTACAGCTAATCCTACCGATGTGCCGATAATACCAGATTCAGAAAGAGGCGTGTCGATTACTCTATCCTCGCCGAATTCTTCTTGCAGTCCATCCGTAGCCCGGAAAACACCTCCGTTTTTCCCAACATCTTCTCCTAAGATTAATGTTGTCGGATCACGTTCGAGGACTGTTCTCATACCATCATTAATCGCTTGGATCATCGTGATATTTTTGGTAGCTATTCTTTCCGTATATTCGGTAGTCATCCTATTCCCCCCTTAACAACTGAAGATAAGATTCTTTTTGTTTAACCAACTGCTCTGGTAATTCTGCAAATACGTGATCAAACATATCCTCAGGCTTAGCTTTCGGATAGGACTCCATTGCTTTTACAGCGTCATCAATTTCCTCTTCAATCCTCTCACGCGTTGATTGGATAAATTCCTCATCCCAATATCCTTCATTCTTCATCATTCGTTCTAATCGCAGAAGTGGATCAACGATATCTTTACCAATGCCATCCGGACGATATTTCGTCGGGTCATCCGCTGTTGTATGTGCACCTGTTCTCCATGTCACTGCCTCAATCAAGGTTGGACCACCACCTGTTCTAGCACGGCGTGTTGCTTCTTGCATCGCAAAGTAAACGGCAAAGAAATCATTCCCATCTACTCGTATACTTGGTATTTCATAAGCGATTCCTTTTTGCGCGACTGTTTTTGAATTCATCTGTCGCTCAAACGGTACAGAGATGGCATAGCCATTATTTTGATTAAATAAAATTGTTGGAGTCTGAAACACACTTGCAAAGTTCAACCCTTCATGAAAGTCTCCCTCTGATGTTGCCCCATCACCAAAATAGGCGATTGCTATATTCTTCGTTCCCTTTCGTTTTTCCGCCCATGATGCACCAACAGCGTGCAAAATTTGCGTAGCTATTGGGACGGCTGCAGGAAATATATGTTTTCCTTCTGGCGGTTGACAGCCTTCTAATCTACCATTCCAGTATAGAAACGTACGTGTCATGTCTGCTCCAAACGTTAGCATCGCACCATGGTCACGGTACGTTGGAAATAACCAATCATTCTCCTCTAGCGCAAGTGCACTCCCAACCTGGGCAGCCTCCTGCCCTTCAAATGGCGGATATGTTCCAATTCTCCCCTGTCGCTGTAAGCTTTTTGCTTTTTTATCGAATGTCCTAATCCGATACATGTGATAGTACGCTTTTTGGACAAGCTCTCGAGTTATGAGAGACTTACTACTTTTATCAACAAGGTTTCCATGATCGTCGATAATTTGCTTTAAAGGATATACCTCTTCCATCTAAAAACCTCCAATAAGCCGGCTATCATTCCGGCTCAATAACGCATTCATTTTACCTTTATATGACGTTATTTTAACGTTATTGTACCACCATGTTATAGACCGGTCAATTAATTGTTAGAAAAATATATACTTTTCAAACTACTTGCTCGCAATTAGTGAACCCACTACGGATAATCCCGACTCCAACTGGGCTTTCGCAGTTGTTATCATCCCTTCTACTAACTCTTTCACACTTGGTATATCTTCAATTAATCCAGCCACTTGGCCACCATTGATAAAACCTCGCTCCATGTCTCCTTTAATCGCACCATTCACATGAAACTCTTCGGAGGTGAACTGACCAAACTCTTGTAAACTGACACCGCTTTTCTCTTTCTCTATTAACTCTCTTGCATAACTCGTATTCATTACTCGCCTAATCCTTCCAAGGCTACGACCAATAATAATCGCATCCGTCCCATTCGCTTGAATGAGCTGTGCTTTATATTTGTCATGAAAAGGTGCTTCTTTTGTTGCAATAAAGCGGGTTCCGATTTGTACACCTTCTGCTCCAAGCATCATTGCTGCAGCTAACCCTTTACCATCACCAATTCCACCGGCTGCAATGACTGGTTTGCTCACACGCTGTTTCACTTGAGGGATAAGTGTAAAAGTAGTTAGCTCCAATGCGGAGTTGATTCCAGCTGCTTCATACCCTTCTGCAACCAAAATATCTGCACCTGCCGCTTCCGCTTTTTCTGCGTGCTGTACCGATGCAACAACGACCATAACTACCTTTTTGTGCTCGTGTAGGATAGGAATATATGGCGCGGGGTTACCAGCTGATAATGAAATAACAGGTATATGGTGTTTGATGCTAAGTTCTATTAGATCCTCGACATGTGGGGTTACACTTATTGCAATATTTAAAGCAAATGGTTTAGCTGTTAATTGTTTTGTTTCGATTATTATTTCTTCTACTTGATCAACTGTCATCGTGCCACAACCAATTGTTCCTAATCCCCCCGCTTCTGAAACTGCAGCAGCAAGCTTGGCATTAGATATATTCCCCATACCGCCTTGAATGATTGGATAATGAATGTTTAATAGTTCTGTTACTCCGTTCATCGTTATACCCCCTCGCTATTTGCCTTGAAAATTCGGCGCGCGCTTTTCACTAAAAGCTTGTAATGCTTCTAACCTATCTTCAGTAGGAATGGTAAACTCATAGGCTTTTGCTTCAATATCTAACCCTGTATTTAGGTCCGTGTTCATCCCTAGACTAATGGCATACTTTGCTTGCGTAATAGCAATCGGACCATTTCGTAGAATTAGATGGGCGAAATCCTCGCATTCGTCTAAAAGAGATTCTTTGTCTACAACTTTCAGGATTAGACCCAGTTCTTTTGCTTCCTGCGCAGAAATCTTCTTCGCTGCTAAGATAAGCTCTTTTGCCCGCATCTCGCCTATTAATCGAGGTAAGCGCTGTGTACCACCTGCTCCAGGAATAATTGCCCAACTAGTTTCTGTTAATCCCATCTTGGCATCCTTAACAGCAATAGTGAAATCACAGGCAATCATTAACTCAAATCCACCGCCGAAGCAGTAACCATTAATAGCAGCAATCGTTGGCTGGGGTAGGTTTGCAATTGCATCAAAACAATCTCGTATAGCCTTCACATTCCGTCGTACCTCTGGTTCTGATAATGTTTTTCTTTCCTTTAAATCTGCACCAGCACTAAAGGATTTTTCACCAGAACCAGTAATGATAACAGCTCTGATGCTCCGATCGAGATGAATTTGGTTAACCTTCTCGTGAAGCTCGGTGAGCATTTGATAGTTAAAAGCATTTAAGGCTTCTGGACGGTTTAATGTGATATAGGCAATGTTGTTTTTGATTTGGAAAAGAATCGTTTCCACGAAGGCACTCCTTTCTATCTGTCGGCAAGTTTTGGTAGTTTGGTTGATAGTTTGATATTTTCGGTTGATAATTTGCTTAAATTGGTTGATGTTTGCGGTAACGGTTGATATTTCCCCGTTTCGGTTGATGTTTATGATATTAGGTTGATATGGAAGGGAGAACGGTTGATATCGTGAGAGTTTTGGTTGATGTCCTTACATCCCTTCCACAATTACCGAAATCCCCTGCCCGACACCGATACACATCGTTGCTAATCCATAATGAACCTTTCTCCGTTTCATCTCGTGAACTAAAGTAGTTAATATACGTGCTCCACTTGCTCCAAGCGGATGGCCAAAAGCAATGGCTCCACCGTTTACATTAACAATCTCGGAGTCTAGCTCCAGTTGCCTGATACATTCTATCGATTGAGATGCGAACGCTTCGTTCAATTCCACTAAACCAATATCAGATGCGGCTAGCCCTGCGCGAGACAGAGCCTTTTGGGACGAATAAATTGGTCCCAGCCCCATTACAGCAGGTTCAAGTCCTGCCGTTGCACTTGTAATATAACGGGCTAAAGGTTTCAAGCCTAGCTTCTTGGCTTTTTCTGCACTCATCAATAAAAGAGCCGATGCTCCATCATTTACACCAGAAGCATTACCCGCGGTAATTGTTCCATTTTTGAAAATTGGTCTTAGTTTCGCAAGTTTTTCTAATGATGTATCAGGACGAGGGTGTTCATCTTGTTCAACTCGAATTTCATTACCTTTGCGATCATGATAAACCACTGGTACTAGCTCGTTAGCGAATCGATTTTCTTCTACCGCCTGTTTTGCACGCATCTGGCTTTGGTAGGCAAAATGGTCTTGTTCCTCACGACTTACCCCATAACGAGTCGCCACATTTTCTGCCGTTTGGGGCATGGAGTCTGTTCCATACATGTTTTCCAGCTTCGAATTAACAAAACGCCATCCAATCGTAGTGTCCATCAACTCCATATTCCCTCTAGGAAATTCCTTTTCTGGTTTAGCCATGACAAAAGGAGCGCGGGTCATGCTCTCTGTTCCACCAGCGATAAACACATCACCTTCACCTACTGCTATTGCACGTGCAGCATACATCACCGCATCCAAACCAGACCCACATAGACGGTTGATAGTTGTTCCTCCAACCTCGACAGGTAATCCAGCTAGTAACGCAGACATTCTTGCAACATTACGGTTATCTTCACCAGCTTGATTGGCATTCCCTAGCACAACCTCTTCAATTTGTACGTGCGGTAAAGAAGGGTTTCGCTCTAGCAAAGCTTTAATAACAATGGCACCTAAATCATCCGGTCGGATATCTTTTAGTGCGCCTTTATACCTTCCAATTGGTGTCCTTAGCGCATCAACAATGACAACATCTCTCATTTTTTAATCAACTCACCATCATTTGAATAATCATATACTCCACGACCTGTTTTTCTGCCGAGTCTTCCTGCTTTCACATATTGTTCTAGTAATGGTGCTGGTCGAAACTTTTCTCCTAGGGTTTCATGTAAATATTTCAGGTTATTTAGCCTTGTGTCTAACCCAACTAAATCACCAAGTTCTAGTGGTC
This sequence comes from Ornithinibacillus californiensis, assembly GCF_001038485.1. GTDB lineage: Bacteria > Bacillota > Bacilli > Bacillales > Amphibacillaceae > Ornithinibacillus > Ornithinibacillus californiensis. The sequence continues at coordinate 162,788 of NZ_LDUE01000060.1, read as the reverse complement.
CCATTGGATAATTCAGGCCAAGTTTAATGGCTTTATCAATATCTTCTGCACTAGCTATACCTTCTTGAAGCATATAAAAAGCCTCATTACCGACCATGGCACTAATTCTACTTGTCACAAATCCCGGAAACTCCTTCACCTCGACGGTCTCTTTCCCCATACGTCCTGCTATTTCCTTAATCGTCTTTACTGTTTCTTCCCCCGTCTCAAGTCCTTTTACAATTTCAACTAGTTGCATACGGTGTACAGGATTAAAGAAGTGCATTGCCGCTACTTGATCCGGCCTTTTCGTATAAGATCCTAATTCAGTAGGGCTAATCGTTGATGTATTCGAAGCAATAACGATATGGCTCGGAGCATGCGTATCAATCGTTTCTAGTACATGTTTTTTTAAGTCACGTTTTTCCGGTACTGCTTCTATTACAAAGTCCGTTGCTTGGACAGCAGCTTCTAACTCTATGGATGTATGTAATTGGTGGAATATTGCTACTGCAGCATCTTCGGTAATCTTATTGCGTGCTACCGCTTTATCAGCCAGCCCTTTTAGTTCTGTTAGAGCACTTTTAAGTTGTTCTTGGGACACATCAACTAATGTCGTATGAAAACCAGCAAGGGCCGAGACATAGGCTATGCCCCGCCCCATCACACCAGCCCCAACGACAGTGATTTTATTTATTGTCATTGGTGAACATTCCTTTCGTCTAGACCTTTTTCCTCTCGTTGACCGCGGTCCGAACACACTCCGCTTTCCGCGGGCGGCTGGTGAGCCAGGCTACTACTTGAATACGCTCCTTCGCTGCCTTGCACCGAGGAAGCTTGCTTCGTAGCGATGCTGGTAGACGCAGGTGCATCACCGGGGTCTCACCGATGCCTTTCCTCCCGCAGGAGTCTCCGTGTGTTCGGACCGCTATGTGCAACGACTTTTTTCACCACTTTTTATAAAGTGACAGTAAAAATAAATTAAACCCCAAACGGATTTATTGGTTTTGGACCGTAGTAAGAAAGGACGCTTTTGTCTTCCATGTATAAATCTAGTGTCTCTACAGTAAGTTCTCGGCCGAATCCGGATTGTTTGTAGCCGCCAAACGGTGTTCCTGGGAAGGCGGAGAATGGACTGTTTACCATGACAATTCCGGCTTGGATTTGGTGGGCTACACGTGTTGCTCTTGCTTGGTTTGTTGTCCAGATGGCAGAGCCAAGACCATATTCCGTATCGTTTGCACGTTTAACGACTTCACGCTCATCCGTAAATCTCTCAACAACTACAACCGGACCAAAGATTTCCTCCCGAACAACTTTCATATCCGGTGTCACATCGGCAATAATCGTTGGTTCATACCAATAACCATTTTCAAATCCTTCTATCTTCAGTTCCTTTCCACCTGTTAAAATGGTTGCGCCATCCTCGCGGGCAGATTGTACATAAGAATCAACCTTCTCTAGTTGGCTTCTGCTAATAATTGAGCCGACGTGTGTTGCTTTATCAAATGGATTACCTAGCTTTAATTTTTGTGTTCTAGCAACAAATTGCTCCATGAATTCATCATAAATCGCATCATGAACAAACAAGCGCGATCTTGCCTCACAGGATTGCCCTGTATTAAAGTAAATTCCAAAAATTGATCCAGCTACAGCCGCTTCTAAATCCGCATCTTCAAAAATGATGCTTGGTGATTTTCCACCTAACTCCAATGTTAAACGCTTCAATGTACTAGAAGCCTTTTCCATAATGTCTCTTCCAGTTGGTGTAGAACCAGTAAACGCAACCTTGTTTACATCTTTGTGCGTCACTAAATAGTCCCCTACCACTTGGCCTGATCCAGGAATCGTATTAACCACTCCTTCAGGCACTCCGGCTTCGTGGCAAATTTCATTTAGGATAATTGCTGTTATCGGCGTTAAGCTAGCTGGCTTTACAACGACAGAACATCCCACAGCAATCGCAGGAGCAATCTTCCATGCTGCCATCATCACTGGATAGTTCCAAGGAATAATTTGTGCACAGACCCCAACAGGCTCTTTATGTGTATAGTTAAAAAATCCATTCGGCATATTATTAACCGTTCCTCTATGTCCAACAATGGCACCTGCATAGAATTCAAAATCCTCTATCGCTTGACTGATTTGCACTTGAGCTGCGCCCAAAGCTTTACCACTGTTCAAAACTTCTAGTTCTACAAGCTCGTTAAAACGACTTCTCATAATAGCAGCAATTTTGTTTAACACACGAGCTCTTTTACCAATTGGATATTTACGCCACTTCCCGTTATCAAAGGAGTTTCTTGCTGCTTGAACCGCTCTTTCTGCATCCTCTACTTGAGCCTTGGCGATTGTCGCAATAACCTCTCCTTTTGCAGGATCAAAGGTTTCAAACACCTCACCGGATACACTCTCCACTCGTTCTCCATTGATAATCATCGCATAATGACTTCGTTTCATTTCTCCAACCGATGTGATCTTATCAGATACTGCTTGTTCCATTCATCTTCCTCCTTCGTAAATAACTTATTTTCCAACAAAGTTTGGTTTCCGCTTTTCAACAAATGCTTGCATGCCTTCTTGGTGATCCTGAGTTAAACCAGCAATACGTTGGGCATAAGCTTCTTTTTCCAAAAACGTTTCATAATCCTCATGCATGCTATCTAACATGTAACGTTTGATCAGAGAGAATGCTTTTGTTGGCAAGTTTGCTATTCCCTCAGCAAACTTATCTACCGCAACATCCCATTCTTCTTCGCTCACAATTTCCGTAACTAATCCAAGTTCCTTCGCTTCTTCCGCTTTAATCGGTTTTCCAAGTGTCGCTATTTCTAATGCCTTTGCATAACCAACTAGTCGTGGAAGTATATAAAGAAATCCCGAATCCGGGACTAATCCAATATTCATAAACGCACTGACTAATTTGGCATGACTATGCATGATTCGAAAATCACAAGCAAATGCTAAACTCATTCCCGCTCCAGCTGCTGTTCCATTAATGGCAGCAATAACTGGTTTCGGCGTCTCCTTTATCGTTTTTAACATGGGATGATATCGCTCCCTGAGGAAGTCAGCATGGTTGGTCGTTTCATCTACACCCGCTAAGTCTTGACCAGAGCAAAATGCTTTGCCACTTCCGGTGAGAACGATACATTTTACTTCCTCATCCTTCGTTGCAGTCTTTAGTGCTTTTCCAATCTCCCTATTCATTTGCTCCGTAAACGCATTATAAGCAGTTGGTCGATTTAGAGTAATCCGAGCTACTCCTGCTTTTTTCTCATATAAAATAGTTTCAAAGATCATTTTCTCATCTCCCCCTAAATGAAGGTGGGCGTTTTTCTGTAAAAGCACGCATTCCTTCTTTCTGGTCTTCCGAGGAAAATGCCAAGTAAAAGTTTTTTCGCTCTAATAGCTTCCCTTCTAGCAAGGTTAAATCTGCTGCAGCATGAACTGCTTCCTTAATCAGCCTTAAGGAGATTGGTGCTTGCTTCGCTAGTTGATGAGCTAAGCGCATCGTTTCCTCTTCTACTAATTCGGGTGCAACGATTCGGTTAATCACACCATAGTGATGGGCTACATCCGCAGTCATTTGCTCCCCTAACCAGATCCACTCTAGCGCTTTTCGAACGCCCATTACTTTCGTTAAAAACTGTGTGCCACCTGCACCTGGTAGGACACCTAGCTTTACCTCTGGAAAGCCAAACTTAGCATCCTCACTTGCAATAATTAAGTCGCAGTGGAGGGCTAATTCAAAGCCACCACCTAATGCAAACCCGTTTACTGCCGCAAGTATTGGCTTTTTAATCAAACTAATTTTGTCCCACTCTGCAAATGGATTTAGTAGTTCTAACGAGAGCGACGTCTCCTCCAACATTTCCTCGATATCTGCACCTGCAGCAAATGCCTTTTCATTTCCTTTTAGGACAATCACTCGAATCAATTCATTCCGATCAAATGATTCGAGCTGGGCAACAATCTCCTCGACCATTCCCCTATTCAGCGCATTAAGCACTTCCGGGCGATCTAATTGAATTACTCCAACACCGTCTTCCGAATACGCCTTGATGAACTTATTCATTGACCTCTTCACCAATCATTAGCGTGACAATATCGCCAGCGAATTTCATGACGTCTCTTCCAGAAGCTTTTCCTTCATCAGTTTTCATTGCATTTTGTAGTGATTCATGGTCGTCATAATACATCTCACATAATAAATAGAACTCGCTCTTCCCCATCGGTGAACCTACTATTTTCGTAACTTCCATTTTTCTAAGACCTGGAATTTTACTAGTTAATGGTGCATGTGTATTGAAATAATGCTCATCAAATTTTTCCTTATCTTCCGGCTGTTTGTATAATGCAATCAGTTTTACCATTTTAATTCCCCCTAGTAATTGGTATTTAGTGGCTGTACCACTGGTTTCATTGCTTCAAAAGGATTACGGCAGGCCATGCAATATAAAATACTGCGACATGCAGTCGGCCCAAATATATTCTCCATGGAGGTGTAGTCTGAGTTGCAATACGGGCAGTTCACCGTCCATTCATCCCCTGGTCGGAAATTCTCTGGTGGTGGTGCAATACCATGCTTTTTTAACTCTTCTTTTCCTTTATCCGTTATCGCATCAGTCGACCATTGGATTTCCATCGTGAATTTCACTTGGCAAGCACGTACCCACGCTAATTCCTCCACTGCCTTTTTCACATTCATTTCGATAAACTCTAGTGCTGGACAGCCCGCAAATGTGGGAACCATTTTAATTTCAACGGAGTTCCCATCGATACGCACGTCATGTACCATTCCTAAATCATAAACACTAACTGAAGGGAGTTCCGGATCATCGACAGTTTTTAACACATTAAAAATTTCTTCTTGTCTAGTTATCTCTTTCACGTGTCTCTCCTCCTCTCCTTCATATTTATTCTAGTAATCTTAAAGACATGCCTATTACCAGGCTGCCGCTTTATCGCTGTTATACACTTCCGCTAATATATCGAGGGCTTGCTTTAAATCATCCGTGTGCTCACCGTTTCTACCACTTCCATATTTTTTACCAACTGGTCCTTCAGGTAAATCTACTAAAATTGTTTTAACCTCATCTAGCCACTTATCCTTTATTTCTTCTTCACTAATCGTTACTAAACGGTGTTTCCGCATATCAGTAGCAAGATTCCCTAATTCAAGGACATCTGCGAACTCCACCCAGGCCTCATCGATTCTTGTCTGCATGCGTTTTTTGGCTTCATCCGTTGAAGATTGCAGTTGCTTCATCCACAGCTTCCAATGTGCTAAATGATAGGGATGTTCCATCAATACCTTCCTAGCTACATGGGCTAATGGTTGATAGGAGCTATTTGCAATCGCTTCCAATTTAATCTTTTTGCAAGTTTCATAGAAATAATTCCGAACTACTGCTAAAGCCCAGTCATAATACGGCTCTTCTAAATACATTCCTTCACCATTACGCTTTTCCAAATAACAGCCGTTTCGACGTTCATCTGGCTGACGGTCATGGGCAAGAATATCTGCTCTTCCTTCCCCTAACTCTTCTAATAGGTTGTAGTACATAACCGCATGCCCCATCGTATTTTGGGTGATGGATGAGTATGCTACATCTTCCTCAATATGGGGGGCTAATCCTAGCCACTCCGATCCTCGAAAGGAAATTAACAAATCATCATCCGCTAATTGAAGTAAAAGTTCTCGCAATGCTTGGTAATACGTAGCATCTTGTTTGGCTTGCTCTGGCGTTTCGATGATGTTGCTCATTTTTTCTTCACCTCTTTCCAAGACATGATTTCCTTCTCATCAAGCATGCCTTGCTCTTTCTCCTTCCACTTTTGCCGCAAATAACCATAGCCTTTTGTTGTTCGATATTGCTTATTATCCAAACGGTTCGTTAGGCTCTGTCTTTCCTCACTATTCATCTTCCGAATATCACTTTGTTTCACGACCCAAACATCAACGACATCTTCACGACGCATGAAATTCTCCTGAGCCATTACCATTGCCATTTCTTTATTTGGTGCTAACAAGCTGAATTGGTGTTGCATCGGTGCTTTATTACCTCGTCTACTAAATACTTCATATACTTGGTAAAAATCAGACTCCTTCACCATTTACATCCTCCCCTCCAATTACACGTTTACAGGTTCCTGAGCTAGTGCCTGCCTTACCCAGCGATTATTTTCATAGGCAATCTCTCGTAAGCGTAGACGCTCTTTAGATTTTGGTCCTTTATTCCGGATGATTTGCTTAAATTCAGCCCAATCCGGCTGTTTATAAATCCACTTCTCTTCTTTTTCATCATAATGGATCGTTTCATCTGGAATCGTTAACCCAAGCGAGAATACCCGTGGTAAATATTTCGATAAGAATGCTTGGCGCAATTCTTCATTCGTGCTTTTACGAATCTTATATTTGATCATAATATCTTGTTTAGAAGAACCAGTCGTTTCTGCAGAAGCTGGTCCAAAGAACATGAGTAGAGCTGGCCACCAACGATTCAATGATTCTTGTAAAATACTACGCTGGTATTCATTCCCCTCAGCTAATGCCATGATGATAGATTCACCATGTTGCGCATGGAAAACTTCTTCCTGACAGATTCGTTGTAACGCCCGTTGGTATGGACCATAGGAGGCATCTAACATGTTCGTTTGGGACATAATTGCCGCCCCGTCCACAAGCCAGCCTACCATTCCAGCATCAGCCCAAGTCTTCGTCGGCATGTGGAATACATTATGAAACTTTAAATCTCCATTTAATAAATCTTCCATTAAATTTTCTCTTGTTTTTCCGAAAGGCTTCATTAGGTCTTCGGCAACACGTAGTAAAAGCTGCCCATGGCCCATCTCATCTTGCACCTTTGCCATAATACCTAGCTTTCTTCGCAAGGTAGGAGCTTTTGGTACCCATTCTTTCTCTGGTAGTGCTCCCATAATTTCACTAATCCCGTGCATGGATATTAATTTGATCAATGCCTGACGATAATCGGCTGGCATCCAGTCATCAGCTTCTATTTTTTCTCCTGCTTCAATTCGGGCCATAAATGCATCATATTTCTCTTGATCATGCTCTACATATGCAGTTGTCTTCGAATCCCCATCTTCCACATAGTTATACATCGTACCACCCTTTCATAACGTTTCATTAACGTTATGATAACAAAGTGTAATACTAATGACAATATGATAATTTTAATTTTTAGAAAATTATATCGACAAATCGTGCTATAATTGGTGATGTACTACCTTCATTTCGTTTTTTTAAGATGGTTCTATATAATTGAAATGAACATAATGGAAGAAAATGTAGGGATAAAACCTCTTAGCAGCCAGTATACACGGAGACTCCTGCGGGAGGACAGGCCTAGGTGAGACCCCGCAGTGCGTAAGCACGAGGAGGCTCAGCAGCCGCCCGCGGAAAGCGAAGTGTATACTGGCTGCGGACTCAGCAGGTTTATTAAAGATAACTATCCATTTCCCACAACTTTTGTTAAAATTTGAACCAATGATAAATACGTATTTGGATGTACATAAGAGAGGGCGTTTTAGTTGGAAAAGCAATTCAATACAAGATCAATGATATTTACATTATTTGGGGATTATATTAGACATTATGATAATGTCATTTGGATTGGTAGCTTAATTCGGTTATTAGAGGAATTCGGTCATAACGAGCAATCGGTTCGTGCGGCAATTTCTAGAATGAGCAAACAGGGCTGGGTACAATCGGAGAAGATTGGTAATAAAAGCTATTATTCTCTCACTGACAGAGGAAAAGCACGAATGGAAGAAGCATCGAAGCGAATCTATAAAACAGAGCACCCATCCTGGGATGGAAATTGGCGTTTGCTAGTCTACACAATTCCGGAAAACAAGCGTCACCTACGAGATGAATTAAGAAAAGAACTAGTTTGGAGTGGCTTTGGCTTGCTCTCTAACAGCTGTTGGATAACACCAAATCCTTTAGAAGAACAAGTTAATGTACTAATTGATAAATATGATATTCATGAATATGTTACTTTCTTCAATGCCTCTTACATTGGCACGAATAACGAAGAAGAATTAGTTCAGAAATGCTGGAATCTGGATGAAGTCAATGAAAAGTACCAGCAATTTATCCAAGAATATAGTCAAAAGTATGTGATTGATAAAAACAAAATTGAAAAAGGCGAACTATCCGATGGAAGTTGCTTCGTTAAATCAGCACTTTTAGTTCACCAATATCGTAAGTTCTTATTTGTTGATCCTAACCTTCCACAAGAACTGTTACCGAAGAAATGGTTAGGGGATTCTGCTGCATCTCTATTTACCGACTACTATAAAATGTTAATTGAACCCTCAAGACGATTCTTTAGGGAAGTATATGAACAGGGCGAAATCAACAAATTACAAGATAGCTTAAAGAAGTAGTAAAATAAAATATAATACACATTGGAAATCATAACTGCAATGGCGATTTACAATAGGATCAAAACATAAAGACGCATGGATAATTCGAATCCATGCGTTTGATTTATATTTAGAGGAATTTATTACGGACCAACAATTATAAGAACAATGTCATCTGCCATCGTACGCATAACAGCAAGATGTCCGCCAAAAGGTTTCTTGATTGGTGGTTGAATCCAATGTATATTACTATTTTCCTCATGTGTGTGATAGAATTCATTCACATCATCAACATAAACTTCAATATCAGGTTCTTTCAATTTCTCACTATCATGTAAAACAAACTCTGTATCTCCATCAGCAAATGATAATCCTACCATATTTGAGCCATCCGTTTGGTTAGAGCGAAACAATTCAGATGCTCCAAAAGTATTTTTATAAAACTCAACAGACTGTTCTATGTCTGGTGTGTAAAGCGAAATTGCTTGGATTTGTCTTATATTCCCTTTAGTCATCAAATCCTCCCCCCTAAAGCTTTAACACGTACGTATGTTCCCATTATATCATTTTAGTCTATCTAGTTACTACTATTTAATCAATAACGATGACACACACGTAGCAATCTTCTTCTCATTTTGAACAAGATCGGCCACTACATATGCTAACGTTCTCCCCATTTTCTCAACTCTAGCAGTTACCTCTATTTCTCCTTCCAATCCTGGTCGATGAAAGGTTGTATCCAAATCAATCGATACAAATCCTTGTTTATCCGTAAGCTTGGAAGCTATCGCATATGCCATTAAAATATCAGCTGCTGAGGATAAAAAGCCTCCCATTACTACACCTAGACCATTTATGTACTTTTCATCCACTTTCCAAATGCCTTTCGCAACGCCATCTTCGGCATACTCAACCTTTATCTGCATCGTTAAATCACATGGTGGAGGAGTTAATCCACTAGTTGCTACTTGTTGTAAATCAGAAATAGAATATTTCACTACTATCACTCCTATGAATCATTTAGTTTAGTTAATTCTATAAATAATAAACAAACGTTTGAATTACGTTATCTAAAATAATCTAGGACAACTTATTATTATCAATATAGTCCTAATTACAACAATTGGTTGTATTATCTACCAATTGTAAATACAACCCCTTACACTCCATGTAATCTATAAGGACACTTGAATAATGTAGGAGAAGATGCCTTTATTTTTCATTATTACAAATATTATTGACATTTTAACATATAATTTTTATTATTTATATATCAATAATATTATTTACGTTATTTTTACGTCATATAATAATTATAGAATTAAAACTAATTGGAACTATAAGAAAGGAGGCATACAGTTGAATCAGATGGTTGATATTACCATTATCGGTGCAGGCCCAGTCGGGCTTTTCACAGCATTCTATGCTGGAATGCGAGAAGCATCCGTAAAAATCATTGATAGTATGCCAGAAGTAGGTGGACAGTTAGCAGCACTATATCCGGATAAATACATTTATGATGTTGCTGGATTTCCTGGTGTCAAAGCAAAAGATTTAATAACTCAATTGCATAAACAAGCACTCACCTTTTCACCTACAATCTGTTTAAACGAGCAAGTTCAAGATATTAGTCAGACTGAGGACGGTTTATTTACTATTCAAACCTCAAAAGGCATTCATCTCTCGCGAAGCATTATTATCTCCGCAGGTGCCGGAGCCTTTGAACCGAGAAGACTGAAGCTAGACCAAGCATCATTCTATGAAAAGAGCAATCTTCACTACTTTGTAAAGCGATTAGAGGACTTTAAAGGAAAACGGGTATTAATTTGTGGTGGTGGGGACTCAGCTGTTGACTGGGCACTAGCTCTAGACGAGTTTGCCAGTGCCGTGACGCTTGTCCACCGCCGAGATGCTTTTCGAGCACATGAACATAGCCTAACCCAATTAAAAAATTCCTCTGTATCCATCAAAACACCATTTGAACCAATTGAGCTCATTGGGGAGGATGGAAAGATTAGTGAGGTTGTCCTCCAAGAGGTGAAGGGAGAACAGCAGAAAACTATTCCTGTTGATGAAGTTATTGTGAATTACGGGTTTATTACGAATATAGGACCGATTAAATCTTGGGGTCTAGAAACTACTAAGAATGCAGTTATGGTTAATGGAAAGATGGAAACGAATATTCCTGGGGTCTATGCTTGTGGAGATATTTGTTCCTATGAAGGGAAACCAAAGCTAATTGCTACTGGGTTTGGGGAAGCAACGATTGCCGTTAATCACGCCAAATCATTCCTCGATCCACGTGCAAAGCTGAGTGTTCATAGCACACATTTGTTTAGTACGACTTAATAAAAAGAGGATGTTTCAAAAGGGGATCCCCCTTAGAAACATCCTTTACTTATCGTTGCGTGTCTACTTCATACCATTCTTTGATTGAAATATTTTTATTATCATGTATCTTTTTAAACTTTGCTTTTGGAATTTTTACTTTAATATAATTTGCTTCTTCTACTGATAATCTTAATTCACGTTTACTTCTGCCATCCTTGAATGATTCGAGTAAGAATTCATCAAATGCTTCTTTATTTGATAACATGAATCTCCCCCCTTACTCTAATGAGATACGACTGCCGCCCGCTTGATTTCTTTTCCTGACCGAATAATGGATTCGTTCACTAATACTTGCATTGCATCAACACAATACTGCTTTAGATGATTGGAAATCTCAATACAGGAAAGCTCCGTACATCCCAGTATGACACAATCACATTTTTCTTTTTCAATTAGGTTAGAAATAATTTGTTCAAACGCTTTTACGTCAACAGGTTTATCGGCTTTAAAATCATAAATGGTTTGCATAACTTTATGTTGGTCATGCACATTTGGTATGAGAGCTTTCATATTATATTTATGACATTCTTCCTGATATATACCAGTATTAATCGTACCATCTGTTGCTAAAATACCAACCTTGGCAGTTTGTCCAAATTGAGAGCGGATCATGTTAACCGTTTCTTCAATCATATGAATAATAGGTATAGATGTCATCGCCTGCATTTCTTCATAGAAATAGTGAGACGTATTACAAGGAATGGCGATATGATCAATTCCAGCAGCTTCAAAGATTTCAAAATCTTTTCTTACCGCTTCTAGGAATGGTTCTTTATTATCATCAAGAATAGCCCTTGTCCGATCTGGAATCGTGGCATGGTTAAGAATAACCATGTCAATATGTTCTTGGTCTTTATTTGCTTTTGTATTTTCAATGACTCTCTCAAAAAATAACGATGTTGCAGCAGGTCCCATTCCACCTAATACACCGAGTTTTTTTTGTTTCATTTGTTCCACCTGCTTTGTATCTAGCTGCGTGCAGACACTTATTTTACTTCTACATTTTCTTTGTTTAATGCTTCAAGCGCTATACCAGCGCCATAGTCCATACCTTGGCAACCTGCTAGCAATACTAAATCACCCGAATTTGCTTTGGATAACGCATTGTTAACTGCGTCTGGTAATTCATCATATAAATGCACTTTAATATTCGCTTGATCCATTACACCTAAAAATGCTTTCACTTCATCATCGGTTACTTCATCTTTAGAGGTAGTATGGGATACACTACGCGTTGCTATTACTTCGTTAATTTTAAGTGCTTTAGCCCATTCTACAATAACCTCTGCATTCTCACGGTTAATCGTCGCTCCTCGTTGACCACGAATCGCATAGACGAGGTGTAAGTTCTCAAAGTCCATATAATCTATGGTTTGTAGTGTTACATTAATATTTCCTGGGTTAGCAAAGTGATCATCAACCACTTTGATATCCTCTTCATAGATGAATTCAAATCGTCGAGGTACACCAGTGAACTCTTTCAACGTTTCTTGGATGGTGGACACCCGAACTCCACTAATAAGGGCAGCTGTAATAGCAACCATTGCATTATAAACAGAGTGAAGACCAGGTACTCCTAGTTCCACATCAAATTCACTTGGTTCATACGTAATTCCATTTGCCTCAAATGACTTTAATATTTCAACCGTAAACTTACCTCTACCAGAAGTTAGATCGAGGTTTTTACAATGGATATAGCCCTCTTTATTCTCTACACCAAAGGAAATAACTTTAGCTTTTGTTTTATCTACAAGTGATGCAGAATAACGATCATCTAGATTCAATATCGCAAAACTATTTTCTGATGCATCTCGAATTAAGCTTGATTTTACTTCGAAGTATCTTTCGAAAGTTCCGTGCATCTCCATATGTTCTTTACTCATATTGTTTAATGAGACAATATCATATTCAACGCTTTCTACCCGGTTTAATTCTAATGCTGCCGAGGAAACTTCCATCGTCACATGCGTCACATCATTTTGAACCATTTCATTTAAATAACGTTGTAAGTCTAGTGATTCTGGTGTAGTTAATTCAGCCGGGATGGATTGGTCACCATTTTTAATGATAACTGTGCCAATCAAACCGGTGCGACGTCCTTCATTTTCTAAAATAGCATTCGTCATGTATGAGGTAGTTGTTTTTCCATTCGTAGCTGTAATCCCGATCATATTTAATTTGGATGATGGGTTTTGATAAAAACGAGCACCTAATCTAGCTAAAGCAATACGACTATCCTGTACCACGTATTGGGGAATATCCACATTCTCCTGATAATCCTCGACCACTGCCGCTACAGCTCCGCGTTTTACCGCATCCGGAAGGTACTTATGACCGTCTGTTTTATACCCCTTCACGCAGACAAAGAGATCCCCTTCCACAACTTTTTGCGAATGATAGGAGATATTATTTATTTCAACCTGTTTGACTTCCCTATCATTGGAAACTTCGATTGCCGATAACAATTCACTTAATTGCATTTCTAACTACCTCCTATCCTTTCCTTCGTCCGCCTAATAGCTTACCTACTCTAGCTTTCATAAATGATACTGCAGGCTTTGGATCACTTAAACTCCAGATGGCATATGCCTTTGGTCTAAACAATGATTTTACTACGGTACCTGGTTTCAGTTGACCGGTTTTCACATAATCCTTTACCGCTAGTAAATCTTCATAACCATACCAAAACGCACGATTTGTCGTTTCAGTAACTGCTTTTGGTTCGAGTGGTTGACCAATCATTTCTCGATAAGTTATATAAGGGAAATTGAGCCCTACTTTATAAAGTAAATGATTAAAGTTAGTAATACGAGCATTTATTTCAATCAGATAATATTCGCCTGTATCTTCATCTTTCTTAAATTCAATCTCCGCAAACCCTTTATAGCCAATTCCCTCTAAAAACTTCGAACCAAGTTCAAAAAGTTCGGGGGTGTACTTTTGAATGGTATATACGGAAGCACCAAAATTTATTGGATATTGACGTAATTTTTGGCAAGTCGTCCAATGCGTTACCTTGGATTCTTGGTTCAAGTAAGCATCAAACGTATACATATGGTCATCAAAACCAGGGATAATACGTTGAATGAATACCTCTAAGTTCGCATCCTTCGCTTTTTCTAGTGCATCCTCTAGCTCAGCCATTGTATGAACTTTAAAGATTTTTTTCCGAAACGTTCGTACAAAGGTTGGGGAGTCGAATGGCTTTACTAAGCATGGAAACTTAATCTCCCGTTCTACTTTCTCTTTGAAATTAGGCTCGTTTATTCTAATTGTCTCAGGTACTCGCACGCCATGTTTCACTGCCAGAGCGTGAAGCGTATCCTTGTTCATTACTTTCGTTGCTAACCCTTGCTCCGTTTGTGGAATCAAATAATATTCCTTGATCTCATGCAAATAAGTATCTATTACCTCTAGATATGTATCGTGACAAGGAATTAATACTGGCTTTGCGTCTTGTTTTTTCGCATAATCAATTAATGCATCGATAAATTTCCGCGTTTCGTTTTTATAATGTGGTACGATTATTTTTTCCGAACAATATTTAGAAGCAGCACCATAGCGATCTTCCTCGGAATAATCCACTGCAACAGTGTGGACACCTTCTTTACCAAGGCTTCTAATGGCACTAAGTCCTATATAATAGTTATTTCCTAAAATGACTGCTTTATGTTTCATATCCGATACTCCTATTAGGGTGTTATTATCCTATTCATATTTTTGTATGTTTATTAAAAATAAATAGTTATCCTTCTTTATTATATACCCCTCATTATACGCGTGTACAAGGTTTACTTCAATAAGCCATTATTCTCTTTTGTAGGCAGGAAATTATTAAATCCATAACTTTTAGCAAAATTATTAATTATTAGAATTAAAAATATGTTATATTATAGTATAGGAATATATACCCAATTGTTATTGGTAGATAGATATATAAGTAAAGGGGGGAGGGAAGTCAATGCGCTTAGATAGAGTATTTATTATTCTACTATTTATTACTTCAGTTATTGTTGCATTTCGTGCTGGTGGCATACAGGTAGAGTTACAAGATTACTTTATTGCACTATTTCTTTTTTATACCTTTTCTACTTTATATTATCACCTAAAGGTAGTTGTCAAACAAGGAAGTTCAACCATTGACTATACCATTCCCTATAGCTTAGGGATTGCTCTCTTCGTTGGACCCTTTGGTGCATTCTTCTATGAAGCACTCTATATGTTTACAGTTTATGGCATTCGTAAGGCAACGAAAATTGCTGACGACGAAGAATTATTACATACCTTTTATAATACTGGTGCTTTTGCCCTAAATGGTGCAATAGGATATTATCTATTTCAAGCACTAAATCCAATCTTTGCAAATATACCATTTGGTTTTTGGATATTAATCATTACAATCGTAATCATCATGTCCTATTTATCCCACATCTACTTATCGATTGTCTTTCTGTTAATGGGAGAAATTAAAACAATGAAAGAGGCACTCTCTTTTATTAAGAGCAGAAGTATTCTTGACATTGGCAAAATAGCTTTCTCTAATGGATTATTATTTGTCTTCTTGGAAAGCAAACAATGGGAAATGGTCGTTGGATTATTCTTATTAAACTACTTAGTAAGTCGGTCGAACATTGCCATTAACCAAACGCTCCAACATAAGTTGGAACGAGATAAGTACGAACAAATGGCGTATACTGATTTTCTAACTGGGCTATATAACCGAACCTTTATGGATAAAAAAATGGACGAGCTTAATAACTCCAAAGAACCTTTAGGAATCATCGTATCAGATATTGACTCTTTCAAGCTAATTAATGATTCCTATAATCACGCAGTGGGAGACCGCGCTATTCAGCATTTTGCCGCGACTGTACAAAGTTTTCTTCGAGAAGATGATTATTTATTTCGGAGTGGTGGCGAAGAGTTTACGATATTCTTAAGAAACCGTAGTTATGAAGAGTGCTTTGCATTAGTAGAGGAAATCAGAGATGGGATAAAAAACACCCCAGCTATTGCAGAATACAACAATGAAGCCATTCAAATCCCAATGACTGCTTCATTCGGACTCTACTACTATAAGACGAATGATGCACTAGATATAAAGAGAGCATATGTGTATGCGGATCAACTGTTAATTAAATCAAAAGACCTTGGTAAAAATCGAATTTCAGCCAAAAACGGCATAGCAGATATACCGCTGTCGTCAAGATATCAATAGAGGAGGTTATTCCACAGGATGTGGTATAAACCTCCTCTATTGATTATTGTAGATGCTTAGGAACCTGCTTATCATGGCTGTTATCAGCCGCTTCCGTAAATAAATTATCCTGAAATTTTAGTTGTTCTACATTCTTTTTCATTTGTTTAATTTGTTCATTTAATTCCATGATATGTTCATTCGAAGTTGACATACTTTTTATCAAGTCCACTAGTTGTTGGAATTCTTTCTTGGTTACTGGCTGTGCTTCCGGTTTAAGTGTAAATCCGAGCTGCCCATTCGGTTCTAGTGTCGCATACTGTATATCTGTTATCTTGGTCACATTTTGTTGGCGTAGATTTGCCTCGAGTTGATCCACTGTTAGCCTTACTTTTCTTAGATTTGTTTCGTTAATCGTACCATTATCGATTAATATCTTTGATCTTCCGGATATTATTTTCTCAAAAAAGTCTCCCTTAATCTGGGTATACTCCATAAAAATTAAGGTTAAAACTAGGATTGCACCAACACCTATTGTGACCCAAATATTTTTGTCTGCAACAGGTTGAATTAATAACGATCCGATTCCAATCATAATTACCGTCTGGGGTAGGGTCATTTGTGAAATAGACTTTCTTCCTGCAAACCGTAATAGTACAGTTCCAGCAAGTACAATTAGTACCGCTTTCCATATCCAATCTAATTCCATAAAAACCTTCCTCTTTTGTTCTAATATGGTAAGTTTTTGTAATAAGATGGTAATTATTCATTTTCAATGAAAATCTGATGCCATAGCATAAACATCAAAATGGTCCAAACTCTCCTTGCGTTATCCCGACTTCCTTTCGCATGGTCCGTTAATAATTTGAGGCAATATGCCTTATCCAATAAACAGTCTGTTTCACTTTCCTGCATTGTTTCATAAGCCCAATCATATAGTTCGTTCTTTAGCCAACTTCGGATTGGAACCGGAAAGCCTAACTTCTTTCGGTTTACTACATCACTAGGAACAAAGTCCATTGCAGCTTTCCGTAAAATCACCTTTGTTTGTTTATCTGCAATTTTATATGCTACCGGTATTTTACTAGCAACATCAAAAACTTCTTTATCTAAAAATGGTGTTCGTAACTCTATTCCATGCGCCTTTGTCATGTGTTCTGCTTTTAATAAAATATCTCCCGGCAACCACGTATGGATATCAACATATTGCATTTGATGTGTTGGGTGCTCGTCATGAACACGCTGGAAAAGGTCCTCCGTTATATTCCTATACCGGTTTGATGGATGATAGGTTTTTAAAAAGAGTTGCTTTTCTTTTTCCTCAAAAATCTTTGCATTACCTATATACCGTTCGTTGAGAGGTGTCGTCCCTCGTTCTAAAAAGCTTTTACCTACCCAGCCAATAGGAATTACTCTCGATAGCTTATGGAGCCCATTTAATAGGGCTGGTGATAGATGGTGAAAGAATTTGAGCGATTGATACTCTCTGTATATGTTATATCCGCCAAACAATTCGTCTGCACCCTCACCCGACAGAACAACCTTCGTATGTTCACTAGCTAGCTTGGCAGCGAAGTATAACGGCACACACGACGGATCTGCTAGTGGTTCACCAAGGTAACGCACAATGGTAGGTAGGATATCTACATATTCCTGGGGTTTAATAATATAAGAAATATTTTCTACCCCCAGTTCTAATGCGGTTTGTTGTGCTATCGGAACTTCCGTATATCCCTCTTCCTCAAACCCAACGGAAAAGGTCTTTATAGCAGGATTAACGTCTTTTGCTAAGGCAACAATCAGGCTTGAATCAATTCCACCTGATAAGAGTGAACCAACTGCTGCTTCCCCTTGAATATGTGCTTTGACTGAATCAATCATCACTTCCTGAATACGATTGATGATTTGTTGCTCATTTCCATCTACTGGTACAAAATTCGCTTGAAAGTAGGCGTGTTTTTGGAGAGGGTTTGGTAGTTGTTTGATGAAGAAGTGACCTGGTTCTAAGCTTGTAATTTCTTTGGCTAAGGTCATCGGAGTAGGAACATATTGAAAGGAGAAGTAATGTTGTAATGCTTCTTCGTGAAGAGTTAAATTGGGGCTAAGCTCGGTTATGATTTGTTTCTCTGTAGAAAATATTATTTCCTCATCGGTTTCCATATAATAAAAAGGTTTTATCCCAAAAGGGTCTCGTACTGCATAAAGAGTTTCATCTTTTGCATCCCATATCACAAATGCGTACATCCCTCGAAGTAATTTAAATGCTTCCTTGCCACTTTCTAGAAACAGGGTCGCGAGGACTTCTTCGGCTGTATCCCCTTCAAATTGGTATCCCTTGTTTTCTAAAGTCGCTCGTAAAGTTCTCTCATTATATAAATCGCCATATAAAGCTACTTGAAAACGGCTCTCCATAAAGGATCTTGGTTCAATTTGATTATTTTCCGTGAGACAAAATAGTTGGAGTGGATTATCTTTATCATCAATCTCTTCTTCACTATGCTCTAATTCGTTCTTTTTAAGCACACCATAAAATCCAGACATATTCATTTCCCCTTTTTAATGATTAGACGTATTTTTTGTGTTATTTTATTCAGTAAAAAAAAGACTGACTCTAATTTTTTAGAGCCAATCTTTTTATAGGACCATTTTTATACGATTTTTTGTTTTTTAATTTGCTTACTTCTTAGCTGTCCACATGCAGCATCGATGTCTGCACCGTTTTCCCAGCGAACACCACTATTTATTCCATTCTTCTTCAAGACTTCGTGGAATGCTTGGATAGCACTTGTTTCACTTCGTTGGTACTGACCATGTTCTTCTACAGAGTTGTAAGGAATTAGATTCACATAAGATAAGTGGCGTTTGCTTCGCAGTAATTTAGCTAGCTGTAGAGCCTCTTCTTTATGATCGTTAACATCCTTTAACATAATATACTCGTACGTAATACGGCGATTAGAATTTTCTAGATAATAATCAACGGCTTTCATCAACTTCTCAATTGGGAAAGCACGGTTTATTTTCATAATCTGCGTACGCAATTCATTATTTGGCGCATGTAACGAGATTGCTAAATTCACCTGTAATCCAGTATCAGCAAACTCATAGATTTTATGAGCCAAACCACTCGTAGAAACAGTGATATGACGTTGGCCAATCTTCAGACCTTTTTCATCATTTACAACGTTGATGAAATCAAGAAGGTTCGTGAAGTTGTCAAATGGTTCACCGATACCCATTACAACGATATGGCTCACACGTTCATCTTTTCCTTGCTCATCCAAGTGCTTTTGAACCTTCATAATTTGTTCTACGATTTCTCCACTGTCTAAGTCTCTACTTTTTCTTAGTAGTCCACTTGCACAGAAGGTACAACCAATATTACAGCCTACCTGTGTCGTTACACAGACGGAAAGACCGTAATTGAATCGCATGAGAACCGTCTCAATTAAATTTCCATCTGCTAACTTAAATAGAAATTTAACCGTACCATCTTTAGAAACTTGTTTAATTTCTTCGTCTAATGTTTCAATGACGAAATTCTCTTGTAGAAGTTCGATGGTTTCTTTGTTGACGTTTTTCATATCCGAAAACTCGTGAACACGTTTCTTGTATAACCAATCCCATACTTGTTCGGCACGGAATCGCTTTTGTCCTTTTTCAACTAACCATTCTGTTAGTTGCTCGATTGTTAATCCATAGATGGATTTTAATTGCATAGTATACTCATCTCCAAATTTCTATATCAACTAGATAACTAGTATTAGTTTTACCGGAATTACTTTACTATCATACTTGATATGGGAATTTGAATCAAATTAATTTTTTCGATTTCCTTGCCTAATCCGCAGCCCGTATACACTTCGCTTTCCGCGGGCGGCTGGTAAGCCTCCTCAGAGCTATCGCTCTTCCGGGGTCTTACCTAGGCCTATCCTCCCGCAGGAGTCTCCGTGTATACGGGCTGCTCAGAGGGTTATCCTAGCTTCTTATCCTAATTAAATATATACACTATAAATACTTTAAATTTCCCAAAACAAAACATCACGGTAAATCTGTTTCTCCCATTAGGTATTTGTCGCATTCTCTTGCTACTTCTCGGCCTTCGTGGATGGCCCAGACGATGAGGCTTTGGCCTCTTCGCATGTCTCCTGCTGAGAAGACTCCGTCTATGTTGGTTTTATATTCTCCGTATGCTGCTTTGGCAGTGGAGTTGGGATTTGTTTCTAGTTGGAGTTGATGGAGTAGTTGTTGCTCTGGGCCTTGGAAGCCAATGGCTATTAGTACGAGATCGGCTGGCCACACTTTTTCTGTGCCTGGTATTTCTTCACGCACTTTTTTACCGTTTACATACTTATTTCTGACATTAATCGTATGGACTTCCTTAATATATCCGGACGTATCTCCCACAAATTTCTTTGTCATTACTGCAAATGCTCTTGGATCTTCTCCATATTTATGCGCAGCTTCCTTCTGACCATATTCCACGCGGTGAATAATTGGATATTGTGGCCATGGGTTAGAGGTAGCATCACGTTCTACGCCCTTCTTTTCATATATATCAAATTGCGTTAAGCTTTCGCAATTGTGTCGAACGGCCGTAGCTAAACAATCCGTACCTGTATCACCACCACCAATAACAATGACATGCTTATCTTCAGCCGAAATGTAGTTGCCGTCTTTTAAATCTGAATCTAATAAACTTTTCGTGTTTTGGTGGAGAAAATCTATTGCGAAATGAACGCCTTCTAGGTGATTCCCCTCTACATCCATACCGCGGTGAACCGTCGATCCCGTTGCTAAAATAGTAGCGTCGAACTCCTCGTTAAGTCTCTCTACTGAATAGTCCTTACCAACCTCGGTATTCGTTAGGAATTGAATACCTTCTTCTTCTAATAGGTTTACCCTTCTTTCCACAACATGATAGGGTAGTTTCATTTCGGGAATACCATAGGTTAATAGACCGCCGACTCTATCATCACGCTCAAATACCGTCACGAGATGGCCTGCTTGGTTTAATTGCGCTGCTGCCGCTAGGCCTGTTGGACCTGATCCAATCACTGCCACCTTTTTACCCGTTCTTTCCTTTGGGGGATTCGGTGTAATCCATCCTTTTTCAAACCCCTTTTCTACAATGGTCCTTTCAATTGACCGAATTGTAACTGGTGGTTCATTGATACCAAGAACACAGGCTCCTTCACAAGGGGCCGGGCAAGCAATACCTGTAAATTCAGGAAAGTTGTTCTTTGCATGCGCACGAATGAGCGCTTCCTCCCATTTCCCCTCATATACGAGCTGATTCCATTCCGGTATTAAATGATTAAGCGGGCACCCTGTTGTAACCCCATTAATTTCCATTCCTACATGACAGGTTGGGACGCCACAATCCATGCACCGTGCTCCTTGCAATTGAACATCTTTTTCGCTTGGTGGAGAGGTATAATCCTTCCAATCCTTTATTCGTTTCTCTATTTCCCTTTCCGGTTGTGGTAATCGTTCATACTCTATAAATCCGGTATGTTTCCCCATAAAGATCCTCCTTTCCGACTTATCTAGAAGCTTGGTAGTTTTTCTTTAGACAGTTTAGTAGTGTTATCACGTTCCTTACCTTGCTTCAAGTTATTCTGATGCATCTCTTGAAATGCCAATAACTCTGCTTCATCCTTATCGAATCCAGAAAACATTAACTCTTTTATTCTTCCTTGAATCGTTGCATATGTTTTAGGTATCACACGAATGAATTTACTTACGTTGATTTCCCAGTACGATAAGATTCGTTCTGCATACACACTGTTCGTATGACGGACATGCTTTTCGATTAATTCATACACTTCATCGACTTCTGATAAGTCTTGTAGTCCTTGTATGTGAACCATCTCTGGATTTGCTTTTTCTCTAAAGCTTCCATCGGCATCATAGATGTAAGCAATGCCTCCTGACATCCCTGCTGCAAAGTTTTTCCCTGTTGCTCCTAGAACGACAACTTTTCCACCAGTCATGTATTCGCAACCGTGATCACCAACACCCTCTACTACAATATTTGCTCCGCTATTTCTTACGGCAAAACGCTCTCCGGCTATACCACGTATAAATGCTTCTCCAGAGGTAGCACCGTAAAACGCAACATTTCCAACGATAATATTTTTTTCTGGTTGAAATGTAACGACTGGATCTGGGTGGACAATAATCCTCCCTCCTGACAGTCCTTTTCCAATAAAATCATTGGCATCACCGATTAACCTTAGCGTTACACCTTTTGGAATATAGGCACCAAAGCTTTGACCAGCAGAGCCATTGAAGTTTAGCTTAATCGTATCCTCTGGTAAACCTGCTTCACCGTATTTTTTTGTAATCATACTTCCTAATAACGTTCCGGTCGCTCGGTGAATATTTCGGATTGCTGTTGTACATTCAACTTGCTTCTTTTCTTTAAGTGCTCGTTTGCAATTTGGAATCAGTTCTTGATAATCTAATGTTCGTTCGATACCATGATTTTGTTCTACCTGTTTATACCTTCCTGCTGTTTCACCTTTTAACGGTTGGTATAATAATGCAGATAGGTCAATATCCTTTGCTTTCCAGTGATTAATATCTTTTGTTATCTCTAAGGCTTCTGTCCGACCAACCATTTCAGTGATGGAGCGGAAACCTAGACTCGCCATCAGTTCACGGGTTTCCATTGCAATGAATCGCATAAAATTGACCACATGCTCTGGCTTTCCAGTGAACTTCTTTCGTAGCTCTGGGTTCTGCGTAGCAATACCAACTGGGCACGTATCCAAATGGCAAACACGCATCATGACACATCCTAACGCGACGAGGGGGGCAGTAGAAAAACCAAATTCCTCTGCTCCCAGTAATGCCGCAATTACCACGTCTCTCCCCGTCATCATCTTGCCATCTGCTTCCAGGGCAATACGGTCACGTAACCCGTTTAATACTAATGTTTGATGTGTTTCAGCCAAACCAATTTCCCAAGGTAAGCCTGCATGCTTTAGGCTCGTATTAGGAGCAGCTCCAGTCCCACCGTCATAGCCACTAATTAAGATGTGGTCTGCTCTGCCTTTTGCTACGCCTGCTGCAATGGTACCGACACCAACCGCTGAAACGAGTTTCACACTAATTCGTGCATCAGGGTTCGTGTTCTTTAAGTTGTAAATTAATTCCGCTAAATCTTCTATCGAGTAAATATCATGATGTGGTGGTGGAGAAATTAATTCCACACCTGGAGTTGATCCACGTACTTCTGCTACCCATGGATATACTTTTTTACCAGGCAGGTGTCCACCTTCGCCAGGCTTTGCACCTTGCGCAACTTTTATTTGTATCTCATCTGCATTTACTAAGTAATTACTAGTCACACCAAATCTCCCAGAAGCCACCTGTTTTATTGCACTTCTTCGCAGGTCACCATTTCGATCAACCTGAAAACGGTCAACGGCTTCTCCGCCTTCACCAGAATTACTTTTTCCACCGATTCGGTTCATGGCAATCGCTAGTGATTCATGTGCTTCCTTACTTATCGCCCCGAAAGACATCGCACCCGTTTTAAACCGTGCACAAATATCCTCTACAGACTCCACCTCATCAATCGGGATTGGTTTTCGTTTCTTAAACGTTAATAACCCTCTTAACGATTGGAGATTTTCCTTTTCATCCGTTAACAGTTTCGAATAGGTTTTAAATAGTTGGTAATCGCCAGAGCGCACGGCATGTTGAAGAGTATAAATCGTTTTAGGATTATACTGGTGATCCTCACCGTTTGCACGATACTGATAGTCATCCCCGTCCTCTAAGGCTAACGTTGTTCCACGATGACGCTTAAAGGCCTTCTCATGTCTCATTAACACCTCTTGCTGAATCAGATCTAACCCAATTCCACCTATACGAGAGGCTGTACCAGTAAAATATTTCGCGATTACTGTGGTAGCGATTCCTACTGCTTCAAAAATCTGCGCTCCTAGGTAACTTTGAATCGTTGCTATCCCCATTTTAGATAGGACCTTTACAATGCCATCTGTTACAGCACCAATATATTTTTGAACGGCTTGTTCTGTTGAAATGGGCACAAAAGCTTTCTTCTCTACTAGAGCTTCTATCGTATCAAAGGCTAGATATGGTGTTATGCCTTCTGCGCCATATCCAAGTAACGTTGCGAAATGATGAACTTCTCTTGGTTCTCCAGATTCAACAATAATACTTACCTTCGTACGTATACCCTTGCGAATTAAATGATGGTGCAACCCACTGACAGCGAGTAGCGAAGGAATAGCGGCCTTCGAATTGGATAGTCCGCGATCCGATAAGATGATAAACTCAACGCCACGTTCTAATTCACGATCCACTTCATCAAATAGCGACTGCAATGCGTTTTCTATATCACTATCGATATCAAATAAGGTTGAAATCGTAGTGGATTGGTAACCGTGCACTCTATTTTTGCGAATTATTTCTAACTGCTGTTTCGTAAGGAGTGGGGTAGTTAATCGGATTTTCTTACTGTTCTCTGGGCTGGGTACGACCATGTTTCCTTCTGGTCCAATACTAGTAGTGGTCATCGTAATCATTTTTTCTCGAATTGCATCAATTGGAGGGTTGGTAACCTGGGCGAATAACTGTTTAAAGTAATCAAATAATAATCTTGGTTTTTTGGATAATATAGCTAACGGTGCATCATATCCCATGGAACCAATTGGATCTTTCCCCTCCGCTACAAGAGGCTTGATAATCTTATCTATTTCCTCTCGGGTATAACCAAAGGCAACTTGGTTTTTTAATAAGTTCATTTCTCTCAAGGGAGCCATCTGTTCTTTTGGATCAGGTATATCATCAATATCCTTTAACTCCATAAGCCATTCTTTATACGGTTGTTGTGTTGCTACTTGAAGCTTGATTGTTTCATCTGGAATGATGATTCCTTTCTCCAAGTCAATCAGCAACATTTTTCCAGGTTCAAGACGGCTTTTGTATAAGATATCGTCTGCAAAAATATCCAAAGAACCAACTTCAGACCCCAGGACAATCATGCCATCCTTAGTTACGTAGTATCGTGCCGGCCGCAGCCCATTTCGGTCTAAACATGCACCGATTTGGGCTCCATCTGTAAACACAACTGCACTCGGTCCATCCCACGGCTCCATAAATGTACTATGATATTCATAAAAATCCTTCTTCTCTCCAGCCATAGTTGGTGCATTCGCCCATGGCTCTGGAATCATCATCATTGCTGTATGAGCTAAGGAGTACCCCGATAGATGCAAAAATTCAAATGCATTATCAAAGATAGATGAGTCGCTACCATCTGCATCCACTATCGGTCGTATCCTTTGCAAGTCTTGCTCCGGAAAATATTCGGATGCACATAATCCTTCACGTGCCATCATCCAATTGACATTTCCGCGTATCGTATTAAATTCACCGTTATGAATGGTGTATCGATTAGGGTGTGCTCGTTTCCAGCTTGGAAAAGTGTTCGTACTAAACCTCGAATGCACTAATGCGAGTGCCGATTTAAATTCAGGGTGGTTTAAATCAATGTAGAAGGAGTCTAATTGTTCTGGGATTAGCATTCCTTTGTAGATGATTGTTTGTGACGATAGGCTACATATGTAGGTGTCATGATAGGCGGTATGTTGGTTCATTACTTTCTCTATTCGTTTGCGGATGATGTATAGTTTTCTTTCAAACTCTTTCTTGTCCGTAATCTGTGGCGACTTTTCAATGAACCCTTGTCTAATGGTAGGTTTACTTTCTAGAGCTACTTCTCCAATAAAGGAATCGTTCAGCGGAACGGGGCGCCATCCTAGAAAAGTTTGCCCTTCTTCCTCTACAATAGATTCAATAATGTTTTTACAAGTTATTCTCGTTTCGAGGTCATTTGGAAGGAAGAACATCCCAATGGCATAGTCATTTGCCTTAGGCAGGGTTATCCCTTCTTTGGCACATTGTTTCTGAAAAAACCGATCTGGAATTTGGGTGAGTATTCCCGCACCATCACCCGTACTTGTATCGGCAGATTGCCCACCTCGGTGCTCCAAATTACAAAGCATATTAATCGCATTCTGAACGATAGCATGTGACTGTTTTCCGTTTATATTTGCAATCATCCCAATACCACAAGCTTCATGCTCTAAGTCTGGGGCGTATAGTCCCTGTTTTTCAGGGTAGTCTCTTTCTGACATATGTTAGCTCCTTTCTGAAAATAATTAGCCCAAAAGAATAAGCGATAACTACAATTATAGCATAATTACAGTCAATACACAATATTCAGATAATTACAGTTGCACAATTCCTTTTATAGCAAGGGATGAAAACGTTAACAACACGTTCATTAAATTTGCTTATAAGCGTTAAATTGGACTATAAGATGTAAAATCCTTATCATTGCTTACTAAGAAGAGTTTAAAGGAGTGTATCGACTTGATTTCAAATCATGCGAAAACATTTAAAAATATACCACTGTCTGTTCTTGACCTAGCTCCCATTACAGAAGGAAGTAATGCTAGTCAGTCCTTTAAGAATAGTGTAGAGCTAGCACAACATGTAGAAAAATGGGGATTTAACCGATATTGGCTAGCGGAACACCATAACATGGAGGGAATCGCAAGCTCTGCTACATCTGTTGTTATCGGTCATATCGCTGGAGCAACGAACCATATGCGGGTTGGTGCAGGTGGGGTCATGTTACCAAACCATGCAACATTAGTTATTGCGGAGCAGTTTGGCACACTAGATGCGATGTATCCCGGAAGAATTGATCTTGGTTTAGGAAGAGCTCCTGGAAGTGATCAGGCAACAGCTTATGCGTTACGAAGAACGTTAAATATGAGTGTCGAGGATTTTCCGATGCAGGTGAATGAATTGCAGGATTACTTCTCAGATGAACCCTTTTCACGAGTGAAGGCCGTTCCTGGGTTAGGTGCGAAAGTTCCGATTTGGTTACTCGGCTCAAGTGGTTTTAGTGCCCAATTAGCTGCCCATAAAGGATTACCTTTCTCCTTTGCGAGCCACTTTGCACCAGCGTATCTTTTCCAAGCACTAAAATTATATCGAGACAACTTCAAGCCGTCTGAGCAACTGGATAAGCCTTACGTTATGCTAGGAATCAATGTTATTGCTGCTGACACCGATGAAAAAGCCCAATTCATTGCAACCTCTCAGCAGCAGCAGTTCCTAAAATTGCGTAGAGGAAACCCTGGTAAGCTCCAGCCTCCTGTCGATAATCTAGATGAATTATATTCTCCTGCAGAACTAGCAGCTGTTAGGGAAACATTAGATCCTAAGACTACCATCGTAGGAAGTCCAGAAACTGTGCGGAAAGGCATTGAAAGCTTTATTGAAGAAACAAAGGCAGATGAATTAATTATTGGTTCTCAAATTTTCCATCAAGAAGACCGATTGAGATCATTTGAGATTGTTGCAGATATGATGGCGTAAACAACTGGTAGGAAGTCTTGTTAATGATAATTATAGAAAGATACAGGTTGAACATTTTACACCTGTATCTTTCTTTTTCCATTTTTCGAACATCCTTAAAGCCACCTTAGTAATATCACAATTGCTAATCCCACAATGACTCCTATATCTATAGCAATTCTATTATTCTCTTTTTTCTTCTCTACTATATTGATGACCTTGCCAAGTACTATGAAAACAATTGATATAGTAATTATTGTGTTACTCGTGGTTGAGCTGAAACTGGCATCAGAAATAAAAACTATTAGTGTCGGAATAGCAATTAACAGGACTGCACTTACATATAAGATTAGTTTTAATTTATTCATTCTATGATGCCTCCCCCTTAGATATCTTTAATCTCAAGCCCCATTAACCTAGCAAATCCTAATGCCTGTTCTGTAGACACCGTGCAGCCTCGCATACTTTCGAGGGAAACTTGCAATTCTTCAAATCTGCAAGTTGATAAATCAACACCTACAAGCTTCGTATTGGAAAAATTAGTTTCATTAATATCAGACTGTTGAATATCCACCTTTTCAAACTTACATTCATAAAAGTCACTACTTTTCATAGCACACTCTGTGAATCTTACTTGCTTCAGTTTGGAGTAACCAAATGCACTAAAGTTTAACTGACAGTTGTCAAAAAGTACATTTTCTAAAGTCGATTCAGCCATACTGACTCCAGTTAATTTCGATTGCTTGAATTCAGCCCGATGAATGCTGGATTTGGACAACTCAACATTCGACAAATCACAATGGTCAAAGAAACAGTCGGTTATATCGACTGATGAAAAATCTCCTTCAAAAGTAACATGGTCAAATATTACTTGATCAAATCGAAACCGATCTATTCCATCACTTGATATCACACAATTTTTGTATGTAACATTATCATAATAACCATCTTCTAATTGCTCAAAATCCTTTATTGGTAATTCGGGTGGTAATTTTGGTTTTTTAATTGTAAGCGACTTGCTCATGGTACTCCCTCCAATTCTAGGACAAATCCCCTCTTAGGTAAGAACACATAGAGGGGATTTTCTTGTTAGTATTTACTTTTTAATAGTTGTTTAATTTCAGCTAATTCTTGTTGAACTTCCGCAAGTTTGATATCAGTCGGTGAAGGTGTTTCTTCTCTTGATGCTTCTTCTACATTATTTACAATAACACCGACAAATAGATTAATAATAACAAAAGCACCTATCACGATGAAAGTCACAAAGTACCACCAGGACGTTGGGTCTTCTGCTAATATAGGTCCCATTACACCACTTGCCCAAGATTCTAATGTAATCACTTGGAACAGAGTTAATAGCGAATCATGTAATTGTCCGAAATACTCTGGCGCAATAGTACTAAATAACATCGTACCAATAACGGCATAAATATAAAAGAATATACCTAGAAGTAACAAGATCGTCCCCATCGATGGAATAGTTTTAATTAGTGCATTAACCATTTTTCTTAGTGATGGAATAATGGACACCGCTCTTAATACCCGTAGTACTCTCACGACACGTAGTACTGTCACGTAATGACTACCGACTAGAATATGACCAGCAGCTACAATGATAAAATCGAACATATTCCAAGGATCCTTGGCGAAATCCTTTAATGATTTACTACCAAATAAACGAATAAGAATTTCAATGGTAAAGATCCATAGTAATAGCCTGTCCCCCAAAATTAGCCATTGATAGTATTTACTATCAACCGACGTATATGTCTCTATCCCTATTAAAATAGCATTAATAATGATTAATGTGATAATGACATTGATAAATAAAGAGTGTTGCGAAATTCTAGCGCAAGTTTGTCTGAATTGATTCATCTCTGATTCTTCCTCCTCCATAGTTATTTTAAGGCTAACTTGGAGTTCTGTCATCATTTAAAGAGTAGTAGAATCTATTGTTTTTTCAGGGATAGATGATGGCATTAAAATACGGCATTAAGTTTAAGCTCCCAATGCCGTAATGTAATCATAAATGTTAGCTTCCTGCTACTTTTTTCGCTATTTCTACTGTTCGTTTTGCTTGATGCTTTACTGCAGCTTGTACATCTTCGACCATTTTTCCGTCTTGTCCTTGCGATACGCTCGTTCCGTATGGGTTTCCACCTGCTGCAAATAATAATGGATCTGTATAACCAGGAGGTACAATAATTGCACCCCAATGCATCATAGATGTATATAATGCCAGGACAGTAGCCTCTTGGCCACCATGTGGATTTTGTGCAGAGGTCATTGCGCTTACTACCTTATTAACCGTTTTACCAGATGCCCAAAGCCCACCTTGTGTATCCAAGAACTGTTTCATTTGTGATGCTACGTTTCCAAAACGTGTTGGCGTACTAAAGATGATCGCATCTGCCCATTCAATATCATCGCTTTTTGCTTCTGGTACATCCTTTGTTTCCTCTACATGTGCTTTCCATCCAGGATTGGATTCAATTGCCGCTTCGGGTGCTAGCTCAGGTACTTTTACTACTCGCACTTCAGCACCCGCTTCTTTTCCACCTTCCTCAGCCCATTTTGCCAGTTGATAATTTATTCCAGTGGAACTATAATAGATGACTGCTAACTTTACCATTATCATTCTCCTTTGTTCTTAAAATAACTATATACGCATCTATTATTTGCTAACTTGTTTTATTTATGAGCTCATAAACCAATATTTTACATAAAAAAGACCAACTACGTAATAGTTGATCTTTTAAGTAAATTAATTTAACTCATTTAACTCTACTGCTAATTTCGCTCCAAGCACGGCATTATTTTTTACAAGTGCGATATTGGAATCCAAGCTTTTTCCACCAGTAATTTCTTTAATTTTCCCAAGTAAAAATGGCGTTGTATCCTTACCAGAAATTCCATTTTCCGCTGCTTCTTTCACTGCAGTTTCAATAGCTGTATGAATTTCCTCTTCCGGCATCGCATGTTCTTCAGGAATCGGATTAGCGATAACCGCTCCACCATGTAGATTTAGATCCCATTTTGCCTTCAATGTATTTGCTAAGACATCCACATCATCAGCTTTAAAGTTTACTGGGAATTCACTACTTCTTGTATAGAAAGCAGGTAATGTTTCTGTTTGATAGCCAATAACAGGAACTCCTTTTGTTTCAAGGTATTCCATTGTTAACCCTAAGTCTAAAATTGATTTGGCACCAGCACACACGACAGCTACATCTGTTTGTGCTAACTCTTCTAAGTCTGCAGAAACATCCATTGTCGTTTCTGCGCCACGGTGTACGCCACCAATTCCACCTGTTACGAAGATTTTGATATCAGCAAGTGCTGCACAAATCATTGTAGCCGCTACTGTTGTTGCACCAAGCTGCTTCGTTGCTAGAATGTATGGAAGGTCGCGGCGGGAAACTTTTGCTACTCCTTTACTATTTCCAAACTGCTCTAATTCTTCATCGGTTAAACCAACTTTAATTTTTCCATCAATAAGAGCAATGGTTGCCGGTACCGCACCATTGTCACGAATGATTTGTTCCACTTCTCTTGCTGTTTGTACATTTTGTGGGTAAGGCATCCCATGAGAGATGATCGTTGATTCTAAGGCAACTACTGGTTTACCTTGTTCCATTGCTTGGCTTACTTCTGTTGATAATTCTACGTATTTTTTCATTGTAATTCCTCCATATCTAATCTTAGTTGTTGTGCGGATAGATCTTGTCTAACGGTGTAGTTCGTTTGAATCGTCTTGGCTGAGTTGATTGCACCTGCTTTAGCAATGTTGGCTAGACTTTCTCCCTCTAACCATGCATAAATTACTGCTGCCGAAAAGGCATCTCCAGCCCCTGTGACATCTCGTACTTCAGTTACTTCCAATGCGGGAATATGTTGAATTCCTTCTCTGTTATTCCCTATCAAAGCACCTTTTTTCCCATTCGTGACTACTACATTCTCAATACCTAAATCTAACCATCGTTGGACGGATGCTTCCCAATCCGCTTCATCGGTTATGTTCACATTAAAGAAGGTCTCGGTTTCATCACGGTTGGTAATTAACCAGGTTAACCCTTGTAAGTCTTTAGGTAGACGTTCCATCTTTGGTGCTGATACCGTAATTAAAACCAACGGAATATTATTGGCTAATGCAAACTGTTGAATAAATGATATCGTTTCTGCTGGTAGATTTAAATCTGCTACTAGGCACTTCGCCTGGGCAAATTTGGATAGTCTTGGTTGCAAAATTTCCGGTGTAATGGAATCATAGATAGCCATATCAGCAAAAGCCAACACAAGTTCACCATTCTGATCAATTACTGCCGTATAAGATCCCGTTGTTTCATTAGCCAACGGAATCGATTGGGCAAGGTTCATATAAGGAGAAGAAGCTCCTTCAATTTGGCTCCATTCCGCATCCATGCCATTAGCCGTAATCATCGAAATATTGATACCTAATCGCCCAAGGTTCTCCGCTACGTTTCTAGCAACTCCCCCAACGCTTTGCGTTGATTTTATTGGATTGGAGGTGCCTTGTTTTAGATTCCCTTGCACATAAAACTTCCGGTCTACGTTTGCCCCACCGATACTAACTATCTGTTTTGTATCATTGACCACATATGCCTTACCTTGGATATAGCCTTTTTTAATGAGGCCAGAAATTAAATTTGCAACAGAAGGTCTTGATAGATTCATTTCATCAGCTAATTCCTGCTGAGAAATAAATGGGTTCTTTCTAATCAAAGTAAATAACTTTTGTTCATTTTCATTTAGAGCTTGTTCCATTTGATGCACCTCATCAAACTTTTGTTTATATATTAAACTTATGTTTATTATGATATCTTTTTTATCGTTTTATGTCAATGACTAGGTGGTGACTATATTCTTTTTATATGCCGAGTAAGGGTTTCGTCTGATTTTGTAAGGGAGTTCCTTATTGGTAGCATCTACATTTAGATTGGGCTTATGCAGGTTACTATTGGGAGCATCTATCTTGGGATTGGGAGCATCTAATTTTTTTCGGGAGCACCCTCTTCTGGTTCGGGCTCATGTGATTTTTATCGGGCTTATCTTCTCCAGGTTGGGGTCCATGTAATTTTCTATCAGGTCTATTTCAAACCAAGTTGAGCTCACGCTGAAAAAATCATACACAAAAGAGACTATCCATCTTCAATAGTCTCTCATTACTTAAACCAGCCTTTTTCTCTAAAACGAGAAATTGCCTCAATTCGATTACTTACTTCTAGTTTATCTAAAATACTAGATACATAATTACGCACGGTGCCTTTTGTAAGGAAAAGTTGTTTGGCAATTTCTTCTGTGTTTCTGCCTTCTGCAATCAGATGAATCACTTGTTCTTCTCTTTCTGATAGTGGGTTCTCCTGTTTGCTATACGCGATATCGATTAATTCGGGAGCATATACCTTTCTACCATCCATGATGACGCGAATGGAGTTTGCGAGTTCTTCACTAGGACTGTCTTTTAATAGATAGCCACTGACATTTGCTTCCCTAGCACGATCAAAGTAACCTGCTCTTGCAAACGTTGTGAGAATGATTATTTTGCAGGAATCGTCTTTTAGTTCCTCTGCGACATCCAAACCAGTCTTTAATGGCATTTCAATATCCATAATACAAATATCTGGTTGATGGATCCGAACCAATTCTAAGGCTTCTACCCCATTTTTGGCCATTCCGACTACTTCCATATCATCCTCTAAATCTAGTAATGATCCTAGTGCTCCAAGTAGTAGCCGCTGGTCCTCTGCGATCACAATACGAATCATGACAACCTCTCCTCTGAGTGTTGTTTCACAACATTTGGTACTTTTATCGTAAGAATTGTACCATTTGTATTTTCAATCTCTAAACTCCCATTGACGAACTCTAACCGTTCTTTCATTCCTCGTAACCCATTACCCTTAACTGTTGGTATAGCAATTCCAGTCCCATCATCTTTTATGATAATACTGACCTCACTAGGTGTTTGTTGGATGACAACTGTACATATGTTGGCATTACTATGCTTCACAATGTTCGTTACTGCTTCCTTTAAACACATGCCTAGCACATTCTCTACTAATAGTTGTGTATGTTCTAGTTTCGCTTCACCTTCTAGGTGAAACTCCATTTCAGCAGCCTCTATCACTTGCTTAGCATGAATGATTTCATCTTCCAGCCTCGCACTACGCATATTAGAAACCATTTCTCGAACTTCTTTCAGCGCCGTTCTAGCCGTCTGATGAATATCCATGATCTCTTTTTGGACTTTATCCGGATGCTTCTGTAATAATCTACTAGCCAAGTCACTCTTAAGTCCAATGAGTGACAACTTTTGTCCTAGGGTATCATGTAAATCACGGGCAATCCGTTGTCTTTCTTCAAACACGATCAATTCTGCTATTCGCTCATTAGCATCCTCTAATTGATGCTCCAGTTTCTCTTGTTTTATTCGATTATATAGATTAACAGGAAGTAAGATGATACCAAGGATACTAATCACAATAAAAGGAAGCTGTGAGAAGAGAATTTGGCCATGTGTAAAGAAGCTAATCGTTGTTGCGGTAATAGTGGTTACTAAGTTTACAACGTACAGTGTAATAAATCCTGCTTTACTCTGGACATTACCTATGAAGAAGGCAAGAAACAACGAAAAATATACAAAACTAAAATAAAGGATCATCCCAATACTAATCGCCATTTCAATACCAACTGCGAGATATACCGTCCAGCCTCTTTTTATAAACGATAACCGATAGGATGTAAAAAATAACACGATCATAACGACACCGATAAAAATCTCAAAAGGCGTCGAGTATCTAATGATGAAATAGAAAGGAAGAATACAGAATATAACCCATATATAGATGCTTAATCCTGTATTCTTCGAGATAATGTGATACCACTTCTCCATGGTTGGCCTCCTATTTCATGTTTCCCTGATTATACCAGAAATCCGGCAATACAAGTACACAATCTATAGGAGCACAACACAATTACTCTCCTTGCATACCTGCCTCTTTATTCGCAATAGACAGTTGTGGCTTCTCACTTTTCAGACGGCGTTTGATTTCTTTAAAGGTGACAAATGTTTTACTATCTTCGTCATACAATCTAAAGCGGATCGACTTTAAGCTCGTAGCCAATGTAATTGTAGTTGCCTTTTGCAATGGTGGTGTTGATTCATGTGCTTTTTCTAAATTATAATTTGGTACCCTCGGGCTTAAATGGTGGACATGGTGATAACCAATACTACCGGTTAACCACTCGATAATCTTTGGCAACTTATAGTATGAACTTCCATCGACTGCTGCTTTTACATAATCCCATTCTTCTTCGTTCTCAAAATAGGAATCTTCAAATTGATGCTGTACATAAAACAACCAAATTCCAGCAGCACCTGCAATGAATAGAATCGGTAGCTGGATGATCAAAAATGCCTGCCAGCCTACAGCCCAAATTAATAGTGCATAAATAACAGCGATAGAAACGTTAATTACATAGGTATTGATTCGTTCCTTCCGTTTTGCACCTTTACGATTGAATCGGTTCGAAATTAAGAATAAATAAAGTGGTCCTAACCCAAACATGACAAGCGGGTTACGGTATAGACGATAGGACAATCTCTTCCAAAATGATGCCTCTATATACTCATCTACAGTCATTACCCAAACGTCACCAATTCCACGTTTGTCTAAGTTACTACTAGTTGCATGGTGGATGGAGTGGCTCCATTTCCATTTTTCAAATGCAAAGTGCGTAATAATTCCTGAAATAGTCCCAACTACACGGTTGGCCTTTTTATTTTGGAAAAATGACATATGTGTACAGTCATGGAAGATAATAAAGGTCCGAATGACAAAGCCTGCCGCCAGAACCGTTAAAGGAATAGTTAGCCATATAGAAATCGCTAAGCTTTGATATGCTAAAAACCAAAGGAGAAATAAAGGTAAAATTGTATTTAGTAGTTGAAAGATACTTGCCTTTGTATCAGACTTTGCAAATGGTTGAACACTTTTTCTTAATTCAGCTTGTTTCTGTTTACTCATTTTGTTCCTCCTAAATGTTTCTTATTACTGTATATTTTAGGCTGATATCAAGTGATTTATAAGTCATATCCGTCAGGTAGTTATTATGACAAGTGTCATATGTAGGTACTAAAAGCTAGGCTGGACAATACTTTTTCTAACTAAAAAAAGGTGATGAATTGCTTCACCACCTCATCAACTCGTTACTTATAGTTTTTACTCATCTACACTGGATAGGTGAAGCGGGGGTGGTACAAGCCAGCCCTTTTCCTTATTTAATCGAAGTAACTTAGCTCCAAAACCAGCTTTCTGTGTATGAATTGTCCCAAATAACGTCGCAATATCCTCTCGAATACACTGACCGATCATTTGACTAGCAGCTACAAGCCCTGCAGCAACATCGGCTGACATTTTGGCTGCTATTTCATTATCCATAAATCTTGCACCAGTTGGAATGGACTCTAAGTCTGCATTTGGTCTCTCTGGCGGAGTTGGTGGTAATCCAATCCCATGCTCTTTTAATAGATTTTCAATTGTTTGATTATCCTGTTTTCCTTGTTCGATTGCCTCTTGAATCAACTTTTTGAGGTCATCATCACCAGCATGATTTAATAGTGTTTGGTATGAAGCAATCATTGCTTTACCTGCAAGAACTGCGGCCCATGCTCCATATACTTCACCATAATGCATTGGCTCATCTTGTGGATTTCCACTCATAATTCCCATTGCCATCCTCCTTATCCAATTCAATTTCTGTGCCACCTTTCTAAACCGCACATCTTTAGATTGTCTATTCTTAGGAATTTAAATCATTATTTTCACTTTTTCTTTTACAATTATTTCTTTTCCCTTATATTATTAGTTATTTGTGGTTATTCATTAGTATAATGAATAAAAGAATAGAAACAGGAGGGGGAAATGTGAACATCCAACACATTTTAAACAAATTAGCTTCTAGAGACCCTGGAATCATGGGGATTGAGAACTTCAAACAATCTGCCGTTCTAATTCCGCTGGTTAAATTGGACGGAGAAATCCATGTTTTATTCGAGGTTCGTTCGATGCATTTACGAAGACAGCCTGGAGATATCTGTTTCCCTGGTGGAAGAATTGACCCGGAAGATAATAGCCCGATGGATTGTGCCATTAGAGAAACTACGGAAGAATTAGGTATTACCTATAATCAAATTAGTGATGTTACTCCGATTGATTATGTTGTTGCTGATATGGGAAGGGTCATTTATCCTTTTGTGGGTAAAATCTCTGGCGTCAGTAATATAGCTCCGAATGAATCCGAAGTTGGGGAAGTATTTTATGTCCCGTTATCTTTTTTTAAGGAAACAGAACCTGAGTCTTATCTGGTAAATGTAAAAGTATTTCCTGAGGAGAATTTTCCTTTTAATTTAATTGTTGGTGGGGAAAAGTATAACTGGAATACTAGGCATGTAGAAGAGCTGTTTTATCGGTATGAGGATCGAGTGATTTGGGGATTGACTGCGAAGATATTGAGGCATTTTTTAAAGTTAATTCAAGAATAAAAAAGAACGATTATTTGGAGCAAGAACCCGCTCCAGAAATATACTCCGCTTTTACTTCCAGCACAGGTGCGACATCTGCTCGAAAAAACCTCGCAGTGTCTACCTTGCCGCGGGCGGCTGGTGAGCCAGGCTACTACTTGGATAGGCTTCCTTGCTGCCTTGCACCGAGGAAGCCTTCTTCGTAGCGTTACTTGCAGACGCAGGTGCATCTTGTGGGGTCTCACCTAGGCCTATCCTCCCGCAGGACAAGGAACGCTACGGCAGCGACACATCGCACGCAGAAAAAGCGACCTTCTTTTTCAAGGAGTCTCCGTATATTTCTGGAGCTAATGTAGTTCATTACTCGTAATAAAAAACTAGTTTTATAATTATTACCTGTCTCGCTACCACTTAACCTCTACAGGCATGACGCTATCAATTTCTTCTTGGTAATGTTTCTTCTCTTTTTCATTCACCCACAAGTGAATAGTTCCGTGGTCGTTATTTGTTCGGATTAGTCGGCCGATTCCTTGTCGTAGTCTTAGTAGCATGTATGGTGCATCTACTTCTTTTTCTGGGTTTTCTGCATGTTTTCGCTTCGCTTGGAACACGGGATCTTTTGGTGGGAATGGAAGGGAAGCGATTATAACTTGCGTCAGTGCTTCACCAGGAACATCTAGCCCTTCCCATAAATGGTGAGCACATAGTACAGATTGGTTATCAGACTGGAATGACTTTACAATCTCACTAATTTCTTGATCCCCTTCAAAGTGTACATCGATAGACCATTCATTCGGATGAATTGAATTTCGGAAATGATTCATTTCCTCTGCATCTGAAAATAGTACAAGGGTGCCCCCATCGTTTTGAAGAACTTGTTCTTCAATTTTCTCCCATTTATTATCCTGTTTCACATGCCCATATATTTTCATTTGTTCGTCATAATCAAATGGAGACTCTACGGAAAAGGAATCATAGGATTCAATCCCTAAACTAGATGCTAAATAAGAGAAATCACCACTTTGGGACAGCGTTGCTGAAGAAAATACAAACGGGATATCCTTGGCGAAAACTTCCTTCTTCAACACGTCTTCTACAAGTCTTGGCATCATTACAAGCGTGGTTGTATCAAGTGTTTCCTCTAGCCAGAAGACCCCTTCATCTTTCTTCAAGAATAGAGATAATCCATAATGATAAAACTCTAAGTATTCTTCAATAATCTTAAGATGGTACCCGTCAATCGTAAACAACTCTGAATCAAACACAAGTTGATCTAATAGCTTTTCCACCTTTTCAAATAACTTTGATGCTATAGTAATCATTTCATCCGAAAGTACAATCTCTTTACGATTAGATCCTTGTACTTGTTTAGCAACACCGCTAAGTAGATCAAACCAATCCTCATGTAATGTGAGAATGTCTTCAATTAAATAAAGTGATGTCTCTCGAACATCTTGCCCCATATATCCAGTTAGCACATTATGTAATGTTTCGGAATGGAAACGGTATGTTAAGCCCTTTTGAGCAGAGAATTCTAACAGATGCCCTTCATCAAAAACAACCGTACTAGACTCTGGTAATAACGGAATTTGGCCCTCGCGTTTTCGGGATTCTTTTGTCCATACATGCTCCATGTAGAAATCATGCGAACAAATAATGAGATCTGTAGCATGACGATAATATTCCCTGTTTAATGTTTGTCCACTACGGTGTCTAAGTTCACAAGTCGAGCATTGTTGTAAAGGGTCCCAAGCAATTTTGTCCCACGTTTCATCCGATACCCACGGATATTCTTTCCTGTCACCATAGCGTTCGAAAGTCTTCTTAGCGGAACTAGTATCGTACACAAAATCTGGAACCTCTTCATGTACTCTGATTATATCCTCATTTTCGGTAAATCCAACGATTTGTCCGAGCTTCCTAGCACAAACATAATTCTCTCTCGCTTTCGCAAGTCTTACATCCACCTCTAAACCAAGTGCCTGCTCAAGCTTATCAATATCGCCGCCTTTTTTCACAAGCTGCTCAATTAGTGTTTCATCTGCACAAGAAATAATCGCGGGTTTCCCCTTATATCTTGCATAGCAAATAGCATAGATCAAATAAACAAAGGTCTTCCCTGTACCAACTCCCGCTTCAGCAAAAATGGTACGTTTATTTTTAAATGCCTGTTCTAATTGAAAGGCCATATATATTTGTTCATCACGTAGCTCATAGCCCTGCTCTGGTAAAATATCATAGAAAACATCGCCAACATAATCACCTAACCGGTCGAAGAAATTCTCTGCTTTTGAAACTGTAAATGGTAATGCATTATTTTTTGTCATTGTTTTTCCCTCTTTATGGTTTATCATGAATCATATTGTACCATGTCGTAGGTTACTATTCGCAAATTTAAGATTATCCTTTCATAGAGAAAACGAAAAAACCGATTTTCTTCCTCCCCAGAAAGAAAATCGGTTATACCATTCTATATAAAACACAAACCCCTTGTTATTTCTAGTAATCAAGTTGCCCCCATGATTACATATAACCGTTTGTACGAGATGTAAAGACACCTTGTACCAATGCCCCTTTTTCTAAAAAAACTAGCTTACTACGCCTTCTTTTTCAAGCATTGTTCCATGCTTTGCAAAATTTTCATGCCAAGAGAAAGCTTTTTCTAGCACATGTGGAGTCTGCCCACCCCGTTCAAGCGCTTCTTCATAATACTTCCACATCTGAGCACGGTACATCGGATGTACGCAATTTTCGATAATTAACGTCACTCGCTCTCGTGGGGCTAAACCTCGAAGGTCTGCATAACCTTGCTCTGTAACGACTACATCGACATCATGCTCGGTATGGTCAACATGAGAAACAAAAGGAACGACACTTGAGATATCTCCACCTTTTGCGATGGACTTCGTTACAAAAATTGCTAGCCTAGCATTTCGAGCAAAGTCACCAGATCCACCAATACCATTCATCATCTTCGTACCAGATACATGTGTAGAGTTGACATTTCCGTAAATATCGAACTCTAACGCCGTGTTGATAGAAATTAGACCAAGACGCCTAATGATTTCTGGATGGTTAGAAATCTCTTGTGGACGCATAATTAATTTATCTCGATATTGCTCAAAGTTATTATAAACTTGGTTCATTTTTTCTTCTGAAAGTGTAATGGAACAACATGATGCAAAATCAACTTTTCCTGCATCGATTAGATCAAATACAGCATCCTGTAACACTTCAGAGTAAACTTCCAAGTTCGTAAACTCAGAGTCTATCATGCCATGTAGTACAGCATTGGCAACTGATCCAATACCAGATTGTAATGGAGCTAGTCTTTCAGTTAGTCGTCCAGCAGCAATTTCCTTACGAAGAAATTCCAGTAAGTGATTTGCCATAATCTGTGTTTCTTCATCTGGTGGAACAATCGTTGATGGTGAATCCACTTGATTCGTGAAGACAATACCTTTAATCTTCTTCTCATCTACTGGAATTCCAATGGTACCGATTCTATCTCTAGCACTTGTCATTGGAATTGGATCCCGTTCGCCTTGCTTGCCTGGACTATATAAATCATGTAGTCCTTCCAATAGTTCTGACTGTGCAAGGTTAATCTCAACAATGATGGACTCTGCATTTTCAGCAAATGCCATCGAGTTACCTATCGAAGTCGTTGGGATAATCATCCCGTCCGCTGTAATAGATATTGCTTCCAAAATGGCATAGTCCACACGCTCAATTACATCTGCCCGAAGTAATTCTGCTGTGTGTGATAGATGATGATCCACAAATAAATGCTCCCCAGCATTTATCTTTTTTCTCATCGTTGGATCTGCCTGGAATGGAAGGCGTTTATTAATCATACCCACTTCAGCAAACATTTTGTCTACATCTGATCCAAGAGATGCTCCAGTGAATACATTAACTTTAAACTTTTCACCTGACTCAGCACGTTTCACCAATGCCATTGGCACTGCTTTAACGTCACCCGCACGAGTAAATCCACTTAACCCTAATGTCATCCCATCTTGTATCCAAGATGCTGCTTCTTCGGCAGATACTACACGGTCTTGTAGGCGAGGATCCTTTATACGATCATGATTGTTCCCCATATCCAAACCCCCAGTAAAGCGTTTTCATTTATTTTATCGTAATAATTTCACAATTTGGGGAATCATGGTGGAATGAGTATTTTTCTGCTCGAACCAGAAAAAAAGAATCCTAAAACAGCATATTTTAGAATCCTAGCATTTTTCGGAAATAACTGGAGTACGATTGGCTTACTGGAATGCTCTCGCCGTTAGCCATTTCTAAAAGAAACGTAGAATGTGTATCTGGGAATATTTCCTTTATATGATGAACATTGACAATAAACGAACGATGACAACGAATAAATAAATCTCTTG
Source organism: Ornithinibacillus californiensis (assembly GCF_001038485.1). Classification (GTDB taxonomy): domain Bacteria; phylum Bacillota; class Bacilli; order Bacillales; family Amphibacillaceae; genus Ornithinibacillus; species Ornithinibacillus californiensis. The sequence goes on along the minus strand of NZ_LDUE01000060.1, from coordinate 121,471 downwards.
GTAGATTGTATTCAAATTCCTGTAATGTATTTTTATGTGTTCCAGTAAATTGCTTCGTATACACATGTGTTTTTCTATCTTTGACTTCTACATAATAGACATCTTGAAATGGAACTGGCTTCCAACCATCATGTGTTTTCAAGGTGATAACGGACTTCCCATCTGTATAGGATGGATAGATTGCCAATACACAGCCAGCAATCTCCCCATTTTTATGAAATGGTACAGCCATTCCGTGATAAGGAACACCAAAAACATTACGGTCGATAAACTCAGAAACCTTCTGCTCTGTCATATATGCTTTATAGGCAATGGTACCTTCCTTAACCGGGTCTCCCGGACGAATCTTTAAGTCTATTCGTTTGCTAGGTCGGTAGTAAATATATTCTTTTCCGTTGGAAACTGCGATAGAGATTTCATCGGAAAAGAGCTCTCCAATAATATTTAGAATTTCCATGGGTGGTACCTCCTTATAAGAAAATTCTTAGATGGGTATATAGCAAAGAATACTTGTATTTTACCATGTATCATAAAAAAATGACTCTTGAAATCCTCTTCAAGAGTCACTCTTCTCTATCAATATTACTTTAAAATCCCCTACTGCATCCTTCTCATACAAATTTGTTAAAGAAGTAGAGTAGTTATTTATCTTAGCTTGAAACTCTATTGCTTCCCCTGGAATCTTAACAAGAAAATCATTTTTGTATAGATCCACTGTTACGTCATGGTATGTATCGTGTGTTACCTGGAATTCTAATTCCAATCGGTGTAATGTTGCTCCATTTTCTTGAACTGTTGTAAGGCTATAGTTCTCTGCCTCAATTGCTAATTCATTGATCCATATCGTACTCATCTTGATGTTCACCTCTTTTAGCTTTATTTCTGTAGGAATGTGTTTGGCATTACGACTGCTACTACTGTACCCTTTGCACAACAAACATCATTTGCAAACACTTCAACGGATACGTTCCACTTTTTCGGGTGAATCTCTTCCACGGTACCAACTGCTTTCAAAGGTACACCATGGGGAGTTGGTTTGACAAAGTCAACTTTCAATGAACCTGTCACAAATCGTGGAGGCTCAATCCCTTCTCCTGGTTCATGTCCATTTTTTCGATGCATAGCTAGTGATGCCGATCCCGTACCATGACAATCAATAAGGGATGCGATTAATCCACCATACACAAAACCGGGTATGGCCGTTTGCTCCTCGCGTGGGGTGTAGATCGTTAATGTATTATCTCCATCCCAACCCGTTCGTAGTCTAAGACCATCCTTGTTCAACCGGCCACAACCGTAACACCAGGCATAATCATCTGCATAGTCATCTTGAATCGCATGAACAATATTTTCCACCATTTCTCCCACTCCTTTTTTTGAATAACTTGTCTCATTCTTTCATATAGTTATTCCAGGTGACATTTAAGGCTTTTACCATTATAATAACCTTATCGTATTGTCGATACAATTTTAAAAATTTATGTAATAGAAAGGTGAGAATATGGGAAAGAGAATTTTTTATTTTCTACTAACGAACGTATTAGTACTACTTACAATTAGTATTATCTTTAGCATTTTACCAATCAACTATATTCAGAATGGCGGTATTAACTTTGGTTTGTTATTAATCTTCAGTGCTGTCATTGGTTTTACCGGATCATTCATTTCACTAGCGATGTCCCGTTGGATGGCGAAGAAGATGATGGGTGTACAAGTAATTGATCCAAATGGCTCATTGAATGAATATGAAAAAGCCGTTGTGGAAAAAGTTCACCGTTTATCCAGAGCTGCCGGTATGATGCACATGCCTGAAGTTGGGATCTATCATTCTCCTGAAGTGAATGCATTTGCTACTGGACCTTCTAAGAAGCGTTCACTAGTGGCTGTTTCTACTGGCTTACTACAGGAAATGGACGATGATGCAGTAGAAGGCGTTATTGCTCACGAGGTTGCCCATATTGCCAATGGTGATATGGTTACGATGACACTCCTACAAGGTGTCGTTAACACATTCGTAGTCTTCCTTTCTCGTATCGTAGCATTTGCTGCTTCACGATTCGTAAAAGAAGAATTGGCACCAATTGTACATTTTATCGCTATTATCGTATTCCAAATTGTATTCTCTATCTTAGGAAGCATCGTTGTATTCGCGTACTCCAGACACCGTGAATACCACGCAGACCGTGGTGGTGCGGATTTAGCTGGTAAAGATAAGATGCGTCATGCATTAGAAAGTCTGAAAGCTTATACTGGCCGCATTAAAGGTGGCGAAGATACATCCATTGCTACGTTAAAAATTAATAATAAACGTAAATCATCGCTATTCTCTACACACCCAGATTTAGATGAGCGAATTAGACGTTTAGCGTAAACGAAAGAGGTACTCCTGGAGTACTTCTTTTTCATTTTCCACACTTTTAGGCAACTAGTTTCATATATTTAACCTAAAAGAGGTGAAAAAAATGTATTATCAAGCTAATCCTTACTTCCGGAATGCGTATCCAACTAGACAAAACAATAATTTGCTTAAGGTTTATGGTGAAGGTTCTGTTCTTGCCCAACCAGATCAAGCAACCGTAGTATTGGGCGTAATAACCGAAAACAAAGACCTACAAACTGCTCAACAAACCAATGCTACCCAAACTAGGAATGTGATTAATGCCATTGTTAACAGTGGTGTTCCCCGAGAAAATATCCAGACCACCGAATTCCGAGTCAATATCCAATACGATTTCCAAAATGGTACCCAAGTATTTCGTGGCTATCAAGTAACCAATTTACTTACTGTACAAATTGACGAAATAGAAAAGGTTGGTGAAATTGTGGATATTGCTGTGGATAACGGGGCAAATACGGTGCGGAACATTGAATTGACTGTATCCGATAAAAATCCCTATTATAATCAAGCACTGACGAATGCTATACAAAATGCCCAAGATAAAGCAACTACCATGGCACAAACCCTCGGTGTTTCCATCAACCAAGTACCAATCCGACTTAAAGAAATTACTAGCATGGCACCTGAACCACCACGTCCATTCGTTTTGGGTGTTTCCACCGAAAGTGCCGCAACGACCCCGATCGAAGCCGGCCAACTAGAAATAAAAGCGCAAGTAGAAGCTGAATTTACCTATTAAAAAACTTGAGGAGGGACAGTCCCTCCTCAAGCATTAATCATGTTCTTTCATATAATGTTGCAAGTAAAATTTATCTTTATTATCTTCAAATGGGAAGATTTGTAGTTCTTTTGCTTCGTCCGCATACTCCTCAAAAATTTCATTCAGGATCTCCTGCGGCTTCTTGCCTTCTGTTTCCATTCCTAACTTCTCTGCCGAATCGTAAATTTTTGCCTCATGGATATCCATGATAATTTCATGGTGTTTCTTTCCATCTGTATCTACATTATAAGTCTCTGCTTCTTTCTCGAGGATAGCCATTTGAACTTCCTTTAAAAGATCTTCCTTGTATTTTCCTTCCGTATCAATTCCAAGCTCTTCTGCTTTCTTTTGGAGCTTAACATCCATTACCTCTTCCGCTAGTTCTTCAGGCTCTTTACCTTCTGTTTCAACCCCTAGCTCTTCTGCTTCTTGCAGGACTTTCGCATGATGAATATCTTTAGCTAATTGCTTTAGATCTTTTCCTTCCGTCTCAACACCTAGCTCTTCTGCCTTTTTCAGGAGCTTTGCCTGCTTAACTTCTTTTGCTAAGTCACCAAGTTCCTTTCCTTCCGTTTCAATTCCTAGCTCTTTTGCCTTGTACTTAATCCAAGCTTCATGTTTATGTACATCCTTATCCTTCTCATCATCCTGCTGCTCATTTTCTTCCTCTTGATCCTTTTTCAAGAAATCAAACCATACCTCATCTTGTCCTTCTCCGAATACAGTAGAGACCTGCCATGAACCGGCAATTAGAACCGCTGCTAGCACAAATAACAATCTTTCCTTCATCTGTTTTCTTCCTTTCTATATGAAATTTTATATAAAATCATTTGTTACTATTTCCAAAAAATGAAAATACATGAATATATCCTTCTTATTTTCGTTTAATATTTGATAAAGATTACCATTTCTACTAGTCTAACAATGATTTCTTTGTTAATCTTAGAGGTGGAAATAATACGGATTTAATTATCCCAAACTACTAATATTCACATTTCAACCAGGGGATGGGGGCAATTTATATGAAAAACTTAGTAATACTTGGTGGAGGTTATGGGGGAATTAAGGTTGCTTTAGGCTTACTTGATAAAGCATTACCCAATGATGTGAAGCTAACAATTGTTGATCGTAACCCGTATCAATCACTTAAAACCGAATTCTATACAATCGTTGCTGGTACAGTTGCAGATAAGGACGTACGGAACGATTTCCCAAAGCATGAACAAGTGGAGTATGTGTTTGCGGAAGTAGAAAAGATAGACACCGTTAACCAACAGATCTTATTTCAAGACCGTAGCCAAACAGTTTCGTATGATTACTTAGTAATAGCATTAGGCTGCGAGGATAATTATCATGGGGTAGAAGGGGCAGAAGTCTATACCGAGAGTGTTCAAACCTTTGCTAAAGCACGTAAAGCAGGTGTCGCAGTAGGTAATTTAAAAGCGAATGGAAAAGTAACAATCGTTGGTGCTGGTCTTAGTGGGATTGAAGTAGCATCAGAAATCCGCGAGAGTAGAGCCGATCTGAACATTCGCCTATTAGACCGTGGGAGCTCTGTATTACGAGCATTTGATCCCAGAATTCAAGGTTATGTAGCAGATTGGTTTAATAAAAATGATGTAGAGGTATTACATCACGCCAATGTAGAATACGTGGAAAAAGACGGGGTTTGCAACAACGGGGTGTGTTACGTAAACGATGTTACGATTTGGACTGCAGGGGTTCGCCCAAATCGTGTTGTAAGGGAATTACCATTTGATAAAGACAACCAAGAAAAAGTCATTGTGAATGAATACTATCAAGTTCCTGACCAACCAAATGTGTATGTCATTGGGGATTGTGCTTCTTCTGTATACTCACCGAGTGCACAGCTTGCAGGTATACAAGGTGAACAAACAGCTACCATATTAAATTGTATCTTACGCAATAAAGAACCTAAAAAGCCAAAAGATATTCGTTTAAAAGGGACACTTGGTTCTCTTGGGAAAAATGATGGTTTTGGTAATATGATGAATCAGCCTTTAATGGGGATTGTACCTAGAGTAGTGAAGTCTGGTGTGTTGTGGTTAAGTAAGAGACATTAATTAGAAATGAGATTAGGAATATAGAGTTCAGTAATAAGGAAATCCAAAATATAGCGCACCTACCTCGCTCCGGAAAATGTACTCCGCTTTCCGCGGGCGGCTGGTGAGCCTCCTCGTGCTAGCGCACTGCGGGGTCTCACCGATGCCGTTCCTCCCGCAGGAGTCTACGTACATTTTCCGGAGCTAATTAGTATTGTTATGCATTTAAATGAAGAATTTTATTGTATACCAACCTCATCCACTTAACTAATTAGTTTAACTTAGTATTAATACGCAGAACTACTCCTGCTTATTAGTCTCTCGGCTCTTCTGGTTCATCATTAGGGTTAGGGGTTTGTCGGTTCCTGTTAGGAATTTGTATAATACGGATGATGTTAGTTTATAGCTTTCTTCGATTTTTTCTGCAACGAAGCTAGTTCGTTCAAATAGGATGGAACGTAGTGTACTCAGTTGTCGGTAGGACTTCTCCATTAGTGCTTCTTGGTTTTCTAGTTGCTCTAATACTTTATCCTGCTTATTGTCTTGCGCGGAAACTTGCTCTGTCATGAGTTTTTGTTGGTCTGCAAGTTCTCCCATTTTACTACTAACCTGCTCATTGGCAGCATGAAAGGCAGCTAACTGTTTCATAATTTCGTCATTGGATGAATGTATTCGGTTTATTTCACTCAAAATATCCTGATTGATCGTACCGTTTTGTTCTACTATACGGTGAAGTTCCTGGCTGTTACGCTCTAACATCGTAATCCACTCCCTCGTCTGTTGTTCAAACTCCTCATGTTGTTCATTATTCTTCTTCAATTCATCTAAGTTCTCGTTAACTTCTCTCCACTTTTTCGCCTCACTATATTGATGCTTTTGAAACGTAATCCGTAGATTCTTCATTGTTTGCTGAAAGGTATCATTCATTTTACTTTGCTCTGCTAATAGATCTTTTAAATAATCACTTTGATAAATCGTTTGATTAGGCTCATTGATGGACGTTCTATTTTTATATAGATTCGGATGTGCTTGGTTATTAATGAATAAGCTCACAATTACCTCTCCCTTTCTTGCGATTCCATTACTTCATACTATGCTCCTCGTAATAACACGGGACAGTAAACCAAAAAACCACTCTGCAAAAATTCATATTTTTTCATAAACTATCCTATTTACCGCTCAATTGCTTTATGAAAATTCCAAATTGGTGATATAATTTATTTGTACCACTGTGTTTTTTTCTCCTATTTTTACTTTATTACTCCATTTCTTTTCTCATAAAATTTCTTACACCTAAGAGTCTGAATACTCATTTTATTATCTTTATTATAATCACATCGTGAAGAAGGGTGGTCATACATGGAAACGATAAAGGAAACTATAAAAGAGGTATTTTTATCCATTGTTCCTATCACAATCCTCATTACCATTCTCCAATTTACTTTAATTGGATTGCCTACAGAGGTTTTCCTTCAATTCTTATTAGGAGCGCTTATGGTAGGTGTTGGACTTATATTATTTTTATTGGGAGTTAGTGTCGGATTACAACCTGTTGGCGAATTAATTGGTTCTGCACTTTCAAAGACAAAAAAGGTATGGATGATTGTATTATTTGGAGTAATTTTAGGAATTGTTGTAACCGTCGCTGAACCAGATGTACGAGTACTCGCTACTCAAGTGGATAGCGTATCTGGTGGTGAAATCCCTCAAAGTATCTTAATATTATCTGTTGCATTAGGGGTAGGCTTATTTGTTGGTCTTGCTATGCTCCGTATCATATTAAATATTAACATTATCTATTTGTTGATAGCTGGATATACCGTTATATTCCTGCTTGCTGCATTTACCCCAGCAACCTTTGTGCCAATTTCCTTCGATTCTGGTGGCGTAACAACTGGTCCTTTGACCGTTCCTTTTATTCTTTCTTTAGGGGTAGGGGTTGCTACTGTTATTCGCGGGAAATCATCCTCTAGCGACGGATTTGGTCTAGTTGCCTTAGCTTCAATTGGTCCCATCATTTCCGTTCTACTATTAGGGGTGATTTACGGATGAGCTTGAATATATTTGAAGGCTTTTCACACGTGTTGTTAGATGTATTTACTGCATTAGCACCATTAGCTGCTGTGTTTTTATTCTTCCAGCTATTCTTTTTAAAATTACCGCTTCGAAAAATACTAGATATCGGAATGGGCTTTTTACTTACTTTCTTAGGTCTATCCATATTTCTACAAGGCGTACATATAGGTTTCCTGCCGGTGGGAGAATTAATGGGTAAACAACTTGGTGCCTTACCAAATAAATGGATTCTTTTACCGATCGGGTTCGTCATCGGATTCTTCGTTATCTATGCGGAACCAGCTGTAAGCGTTCTTATCAATCAAGTAGAAAAAGTTTCCGGTGGATATATACCAGGTAAAATACTTTTATACACGTTATCTATAGGAGTTGGCTTAGCTATTGTTGCTGCTTTTATTCGTATCTTTTTGGGCATTTCCCTATGGTATTTTCTCGTGCCAGGATATATAATAGCACTAATCTTGGTTAAATTTTCATCCAAGACTTTTACATCTATTGCCTTTGATTCCGGTGGTGTAGCTACTGGACCGATGACAGCTACCTTCTTACTTGCTTTATTTGTTGGGGTGGCATCGGTAACCGAAGGAAGGGACCCTCTTCTAGATGGTTTCGGCATGGTAGCACTTGTTGCACTTGCTCCTATATTAAGTGTATTAACACTTGGAATTTTATTTGGTAGGAAGGAGAAGAGACAATATGCCTCAAACCAAGCTAAATCAAAAGCTCATTATCACGATCGTTAAAAAGGAAAAAGCAAAAAAGATCGTTCAAGCTACGAAGAAAGCTGGTGCCAAAGGCGGAACTACTCTCCTAGGAAATGGTTTTCGCGCGGAAGAAAAGATGCGTTTTATGGGCATCCCTGTTGAACGGGAACGGGAAATTATACTAACGTTAGTGACAGATGATATATATCCTACCATTTTAGATACGATTATTACTACCGCAAAATTAAATGAAAAAAAGCATGGAATTGCTTTTGTTATTAATACAAAAAATGTTACTGGAATTTGTCACATGCTTGGATTAGAATTAGATACAGCAGCAGGCGAAGAGGAGGAGGTTACAATCACCATGAATGAGGATAAGATACTTTATGACGTAATCGTTACCATCGTAAATAAAGGCGACTCAGATAAAGTGGTTGACGCCTCTAAAAAAGCTGGCGCTGAAGGTGGTACCATTATCAACGGAAGAGGTACTGGTATACATGAACAAGCAAAACTGTTCAACATTTTGATTGAGCCGGAAAAGGAAGTTATTTTAACGCTTATCACTCGAGATAAAACAGGCGATGTCCTTGAGGCTATCAATCAGGATGCCGAGCTAAATACTCCTGGTAAAGGTATTGCTTTTGTTCTGGAAGTAGAGAAAACCGTTGGTATTAACCACTTATTAAACAATTTAGTAAGTGATAAAATGAATGAAGAAATTTAAACATACAGAAGGCATTCGTTAAAAACGAATGCCTTTTCTATTTAGTCCTTTCGATTTAAGTACTCATCCGGTTTATCTTCTCCATGTGCAGAACTGTTCTTAAACTGACTTTTTCGTCCATTACGATGCTCACCATGGTTTTTATTTTCCTTAAACATATTATTAAATTCCTTTTCCTTGTTAACCATATCTTTGCCTCCCTTTTCATATTCATTATAGTTTTAGGATTAATCATAAACTTATACCCCAATGAATACATGAAGATGGTATTAGGTTATGACCCATATTAATCGAATTACATAAGATAATTAGACGAATGAAACATATAAGGGAGAAATGCAAATGCCAAGATATTTATGGGGAGTAGATTCCGCTGCACGTGTTACAGATAACCTATATAATTGTGTTTTGAGTAATTTTGGAAGTCCGCTTTATTGGGGACGATATTTATCAACTGTTCCAAACGTTTCGGTCGGATTAACGGATGATGAAATCAACTTTATTCGGGGGAAAAGTGTTAGGATTTTACCAATATATAATGATTTTAGCGATGCCACAGGCTATCGAAACGGAAGGGTAGCTGCAGCAAACGCAATATACCATGCGAAAAGACTAGCTTTTCCTGAAGGTGTTTTTCTTTTTGCTAATACGGAAAAGGACTTTGCTATTGATGAGGCCTGGATTAGGGGATGGGTTGATGCCATATATCCAAGTGGATACCTGCCAGGAATTTACGCCGATCCGAGTTCTGCAACTTTTAATGAAGCTTACTGTACGGCTGCCTCCAATAATGAGGAGATAAGTGATCAGCTTGTCATCTGGAGTCAAGAACCAACTCCGGGGCCTTCTAACAAAACGGATGCGCCAACATATAAGCCTGTCTCTCCTCCATGCCTATCCAATGTTTGGGGATGGCAATACGGGGAGAATGCAGAAGCATGTTTAATTGATACGAATTTGATTGATGCTAGGTTGTTTGAGGGGTTATGGTAATACAAAACGATGAGTAGGCAGCCTACTCATCGTTACTCTTTTTATTGCTCAATCTTTGTTTTTGATACTATCCCTTTACCTATATCACTCACAACACTCTGCCCTGCTACTCTTCCTGTAAACAAACATCCTCCAAGGAATGTTCCTTCTAATGCTCTGTAGCCGTGAACTCCACCGCCGCCAAATCCTGTTGCTTCTCCTGCTGCATATAAGCCTGGGATAGGATTGCCTGATGAGTCCAATACTCTTGCAGACAAATCGGTCTGCAGGCCTCCAAGTGTTTTTCGGCTTAGAATATTTAGTCTTACGGCAATTAGTGGGCCATTTTTTGGATCTAAAATCTTATGTGGGGATGCCACTCGAATTAGCTTATCACCACGATAATTTCTTGCACCTCTTAGTGCGGTTACTTGAAGATCCTTTGTAAACTTGTTATCCATCTCTCGGTCTCGCGCTTCAATCTGTCTTTCTATTTCCGTTACTTCTAACAAATTTTCTCCTGTTAATTCATTCATCCCTTTTACTAACTCATTTAGATTGTCAGCAACAATAAAATCTTCACCCTTATCCATAAACGCCTTCACTGGAGCAGGTGGACCAGGTAGAACCCGTGATAGTAGCTTTTTGATGCTCTTCTCGGTTAAGTCTGGGTTTTGCTCAGACCCTGATAATGCAAATTCCTTTTCTATTATTTTTTCTGTCAGAATAAACCATGAGTAATCATACCCAGTCTTCATAATCGCTTCTAATGTCCCCAATGTATCAAATCCTGGGAAATTCGGTGCAGGGAACCGCTTGCCCTGTGCGTCTAACCAGATAGAAGATGGGCCGGGTAAAATTCGAATGCCATGTGCCGTCCAAATTGGATTCCAGTTTTTAATTCCTTCTGTGTAATGCCACATCCGATCCCGATTCACAATCCTTCCACCAGCTCTCTCTGTTATAGCGAGCATTCTCCCGTCCACATGATCCGGTACTCCAGATATCATATTTTTAGGAGGTTCACCTAATCGTTCGGGCCAGTTTTTTCGAATTAACTCTAAATTAGCTCCCATTCCACCACTTGCTACGATAACTGCATCTCCATCATATTTGAACTCACCCACTACTTCACGTGAGCTCTTCTCTCCTCTTTTTGCATCACTTGGCTCAAGTATCGCTCCCTCTATCCCAATAATGTGTCCATTTTCCTGAACAAGTGTATCAACTCGATGTCTAGAAAGGTATGTAACGAGCCCTGTTTTTATATGCTCTTCTAATTTCTGCTGAAAAGGAGCAACAACTCCAGGGCCTGTCCCCCAGACAATATGGAAGCGCGGCACCGAATTTCCATGACCTTCTGCTAAGTAGCCACCACGTTCTGCCCAGCCAACAACTGGGAAAAAGCGAACTCCCATGTTTTTAAGCCACTCTCGCTTTTCACCAGAGGCAAAATCCACATAAGCTTTTGCCCATTTCATTCCCCAAGAATCTTCGTCATCTTCTCGGTCAAATCCTGCTGTACCTAGCCAGTCCTGCCATGCTAATTCCTTCGAATCCTTTATCCCCATCCGGTGTTGCTCTGGTGAATCTACCAAGAACAGCCCACCAAATGACCACCATGCTTGTCCACCTAAGGAAGCTTTTGGTTCTTGATCGACTAACAATACTTTATTCCCTGCATTTGCTATTTCAGTCGTAGCAACTAAACCAGCAAGTCCAGCTCCAACAACGATTGCATCATACCTCATCTTAATCCCTCCATCTCCAATAACGTGTTCTTAGTCCTAAGTATATTTGTTGTTACGGTAGTCCACAATAAAATTTTAGAAAATTAAAAACAAAATTACTTTTCACCCTCTATATGGTAGACTACAACTAACAATAATTTAATCCTATTTGAAACATTGCAGAAAATGATTACGTCTTATATGTAGATAGGAAGTTAGGAGGAAAAAGAGTGGGCCACTCGAAAGCTTTCCATCCGACATGCGATAAAGAGGGCATCAAGGAACTGCAGTCCAACCCTGCCCTGGCCATCGAAACAATCATGGATACGTATGGCGATGAAATAAAGCGCTTAGTTTTTGCATATGTAAAAAACTCCGCAGACACCGACGATGTAACACAAGAAGTCTTTGTTACAATCTACCAAAAATTAAATACATTCCAAGGAAATTCATCCTTAAAAAGCTGGATATACTCTATTGCTATTAATAAATGTAAGGACTACTTAAGAAGTTGGCATTCGAGGAACAAACGATTAAGAGAGAAGCTCATTACTTCTTCCCACACTATGAAACAAGAGGAAATCACACCGGAAGAACTAGCTCTCGAAAAAGACCACTCGAGCGAACTGCTTAAAACGGTCATGGATTTACCGATAAAATACCGCGAAGTGATTATTCTATTCTACTTTAAGGATTTATCGACTAAAGAGATTTCTCAAGTGCTGGACATGAATGAAGCGACTGTTCGCACAAGACTAAATCGCGGGCGTGACAAACTGAAGGAATGCTTATCTTCTAATAAAGGTGGTGCCAGCCATGGATAAGCAATTAAAAGATTTAAGAAATGAATATGATCAAATTCCAACATCCTTCTCAGAGAAGGATAAGCAAGTAATTCGCAGTAAAATCAGTGAACTTTCCAATAAACCAGAGCGAAAAAAGTTTCATCTATATCCGCAATTACTTACTGGTGTTGTTTTGGCTATGGCTTTTGTTATTTTTCTCATCTCTACCAACCAACAACCGGGTATGTTTATGAGTGGTAGCGATGATGCTAGTGATAGCAAAGAAATGAGTATGGATCAGGAAGTTGCAGAAGCAGAAATGGAGTCTTTTAATACAGGGATAAATAACAATTCTGTTATGGAAGATTCTGCTTCAGAGGAAAGTATGGCTTCAAACATCTTCCATCCAGATAATGTCCAGTATGATATAAACTTCCCTGTATCAGATGTTCAACAAGACGGGGAGCAAATGATCATAACGTTTGTGGGTTATCATTTATCTGGTAGCTTTGCAAATGATAAATCACTCCGTTTTGAACCTAATGAAGATTCTTGGCAACAAATTCCTATTGCTGAAGGTGATAGCAAAGAAGATATTCCCATTTATATTTCCAATGGGGCATTTGCACGAAAGGTCTATGACATCGATCGAACCGTAGGAACAGAACTCTCCATTTTCGTTGAGGAATTGGAATACCACTACTCACCAGAGGGATCTAGTATTTATATTAAAGTAGCAGATGAATCAGGTATGACTGGAATTGACTTAAATATCTATAATGAATCCATTACCTTATCTAACGAATTGCTTAATATTTATGAAGAATATAAAGCGAGTAAAGATGATACGGTATTAAAGGGTTTAACAGCCTTTGACGTGTTTAAGCTTTATCACTATGCTGATTACCAAGGTGATTTGGAAGTACAACATGCTCTATATTTCAACAAGGAAAATCACTATGTTCCAGACAAGGAAACATTCCTAGCTGAAGCAAATCATTCAGAGGCTCAGGCTACAGAATTTTATAATCAAATGCTTGAATTAAATCGTTTTGAGGAGTTGTATCGAACAGAAGATGAAGTCATTATTCGCTACATCCTAGACTATGAAATAGGATTCAGGCTGTATAGAGACAAAGAGCTAGATGTCTGGAAAGTATCCTGGATGCCAATCCAATAAATAAGAAATCCGTAACCCCTATGTGGGATTACGGATTTTTTATTACGCTCTTGGAGCACTTTCAAATCCTATTTTACGATGTGTTCCATCACAGAATGGTTTATTAGCAGAGTGACCACAACGACATAAGGAAAAGCTCTTTTTCGTTTCAAATACATTGCCTTCCGCATCAACTAATTCTACATCTCCAGTAATTCGGAGCGAGCCATTATCATTTACCTTGATTACAACCTTTTCACTCATGTAATCCCTCCTTTGCTATGAATAATTAACAATCATAACCTACTTACCATCTTACGTGCTGAGTTTTTATTTATTCCTAACGCGGTTTTCCAAAGTACCAATTTTTTCGATCTCATTCGTAATGATATCCCCATCTTGCAGGAACTTCGGTTGATCCATACCAAATGCCACTCCATCTGGCGTTCCAGTCATAATGATATCTCCTGGGTATAATGTAATTAGATTAGAGATAAATTCAATTAAAAACGGCACATCAAAAATAAACTTTTCCGTATTCGATGATTGGCGTAATTCACCATTTACGTAGCAGCGAACATCTAGCTTACCAGGATCACCCACTTCGTCTGCAGTTACGACCCAAGGGCCAATTGGGGTGCTCTTATCGATTGTTTTTCCTTGCAACCATTGAGGTGTTCTCTTTTGCAAGTCCCTAGCAGAAATGTCATTTCCTATTGTATAGCCCGCAATATAGTCAAAGGCATTCTCTCTTTTAACCTGGGAAGCTTCTTTACCAATTACAATTGTTAGCTCCACTTCATAATCGAGCTTTTCGGTTTGAGGTGTCTTCTCGATATCATCTTCTGGCCCAATCAACGCATTAGCAAACTTCGCAAATAAAACTGGATACTCGGGAATATCACTTTTCATTTCTTGCGCATGCTCCACGTAGTTTCTTCCTACACAGATGACTTTTGACGGCTCTGGAATAGGAGTACCTATATAGACTTCCTCTCTCAGGAAAGATGTATTATCCTTAGGCTGCTCCGTTACATATGTATAAACTTCTTTCGCTTTTTCAATCGCCGGGTTTCCCAACTTGAAAAAGTCCGTTGGATTAGCGGGAAGTAGTGCATCTAGATTCTCCACTACATCCTGTTGTTTATATTTTCGAAAGGCATCTTGAACATCTACTATTCTTTCATCCAATACAAAACCAACTCGGGGGTTATCTTCTTTGTTCTTTACTTGATAGTTTACTAGTTTCATATAGCACCTCTACTCTGTATATTTACTTGATTTCAGATAATACTTGTATATCGTTATTATATATTTTTCAAATTATTATGTAAATTATCTGTAGGGTTTTACTCAAGAGGTGTTATTTTATTTAGATATTCCTTCTTTAACATGGAATAGACAACTGTATCATGATATCTTTCTCCATCAAAGTCCGTATCTCTTAGAACACCTTCTTTTGTAAATCCAAACTTCTCTAAAAGCTTTCTAGAGCCGTCATTTTCAGCGAATATATCCCCAACTAATCGATTTAGATTTAGCGTTTCAAAAGCAAATGGTAGGATTACTTGTAAAACTTCAGTCATTACACCTTTTTGTTGAAACGCCTCACCAACGACTGCTCCCATTTCGGCTTTACGGTGCCAAAGGTGTAGTTTATGTAAACGAAATTGGCCAATGATTTCATCAGTCTCTTTATTAATAATTACCCATGGGATTTCCTTTTGGTCTTTGAATTTTGTAAGATAATTAGTAACTACTTCTTGCATATCCGCTTCACTTTTTACCGGATCAGGTGTAATGAATTTCATCGTTTCTTTATTGCTCATCATAGGAAATAACTTTGTAGCATCATTAGGTGTAACACCTCTTAGTGTAAACCTCTCTGTTTCTAACACTGGAATTTCTGTTAATAGTTGACTATGCTGCATTCGAATCCTCCATTAAAAATAGACTTGATTCTTCATCAAGTCCATTTTATCACGATTATTCTCCTTCTGTTGAAACTTGCCATAATACTCCAAATTTATCTTGAACTTGTCCGTACATTGGGCTCCAGAAAGTCTTTTGAAGGTCCATAACTACTTTTCCGTCATCCGTTAATTTTGCAAAGATTTCCTTAGCTTCTTCTGGGCTTTCCAACATAATCGCGATGGATAGGTGATCACCTACACGATATGGTGAGCCTGGGAAATTATCCGAAATCATTAACTCAGAGTTGCCTATTTTTAGAAGTGCATGTAGTACGAGATCTTTTGCTTCTTCTGGTAGGGCTTGTCCTTCCATCGGGTTATCGCCGAACGTTTGTAAACCTAGTAATTCTGCACCTAATACCGCTTGGTAGAAATTAACAGCTTCTTGTCCATTTCCGTTTGTTACTAAATATGGGCTAATTCTTTTTACCATCGCGCAACACCTTCTTCTATTATTCTTTTACTAATTCATCTGACAGTTTTACCATAATGAATCTATATTATAAAAACAGGTAGGAGTAGCCAATTAATGACTACTCCTACAGCTAAATTATGCCTCTACCCCAACACCATTCACTTGTTTAACAAACTCTTTCATTAGACCTGGTACATCCGGCCAAGCATGACCAGAGATTAGGTTACCATCCGTATGGTTTGGCTCACTGACGTAAGTAGAGCCTAATGCCTCTACTTCCGGCTTACAAGCAATATAAGCCGTTAATTCTCTACCTTTCATGTGCTCGCGTACCGTTGTTAGTACTTGAGCAGCATGACAAACCGCTGCTATTGGCTTATCCGCTTCAAAGAAGTGACTTACAATTGCTGGCACATGTTCATTTAACCGCATATGCTCTGGGGCACGGCCACCAGGGATAATTAATCCGTCAAATTCTTCCGGGTTAATATCGGCGAAGCTTTCCGAAGCCTCAATTAAATACCCTTCTTTCTCTGTATACGTTTCCCAACCGATGAAGTCATGAACAACAGTATGTAGCTTCTTAGGTGATGATGCAGCTATCGCCGTTTCGAAGCCTTCCTCTAAGCAGCGAAAGTAAGGATAATAGATTTCTAAGGCTTCCACTGCATCTCCAGCAAGAATTAATACTTTTTTGGACATGATTATTCCTCCTCATATTCGAAATGTACTACACAGATACTATATTCTATTGTGTTCGTAAGTAATCCTCCTAAATTTTGGAATTTATAAAAACTTAATGAAGTTCGATGGTATTCGACAATTGACTTTTACAACAATAAAAAGAAGTAACCGCTCCCACCTAGGTTAGCGATTACTTCTAGACCAAACATATAGCAAGCTGGCCAACTGCTCCTTATGCAGTTAGTTGTCGGTACTGTGTAGTTCCCGTTACGCAGTACCTTATTCTAAATATAGTAGAATTTTGAAATATTATACTGTCAACTTTCTAAGAAAATAGTACTGAACCATTCCGAACAAATTAGCCTCTTTCCTCTATTACTTTATTCCTCACTCCTATATTAGATTGAGTATATTATCTCATTTTTCAGATAAATAAAGGGTTTTAACTAACAGATGTTGAATCCTAACAGTACCAAAGGAGAGGAGGAAAAATAATGGGACAAGGTTTGATGCTATTTCCTATCCCCTTAGACACATCCTAACAAAATTCATATTCAACTAACGTATCAGATCCAATAGTTTTCCCACCCAGAGTTTCACAAATACTTTCTATATAAAAAATTAGGAGGAGATTTGTTATGAAACTATATTTAGATCCAGGTCACGGTGGTTCAGACAACGGAGCTAGTGGAAACGGGTTGTTAGAAAAGGAAGTAAACTTAGATATTGCGTTACGTATACGAAATACGTTACTCAATAGCTATGAAAATGTCGAGGTCCGAATGAGTCGGACTGGTGATACTACTAAGAGCCTCTCACAGCGAACAGACGAAGCAAATGCTTGGGGCGCTGACTACTTTTTATCCATCCATTGCAATGCCTTCAATGGTTCAGCACAAGGATATGAAGATTACATTCATAGTAATCTATCCGATTCATCTTTGACTGCTAGATACCAAGATCTTCTTCATACAGAAATAACCAAACTCAATCAACTCACGAACCGCGGGCAAAAGAAGGAAAACTTCCATGTCCTTCGCGAATCGAATATGCCCGCACTTCTTACGGAAAATGGTTTTATAGATAATACCCATGATGCAAACCTAATGAAACAAGCATCATGGAGACAAGCAGTAGCTCAGGGGCACGTAAATGGGATTGCCCTTGCGTTTAACCTACCTCCAAAGCAAGGAGATACAGATGTCATTTACAAGGTCATTGCTGGGTCCTTCCAAACACGTGATAATGCAGAGGATCGTGTTGCTTACCTGAGCAGTAAAGGTATCGAATCCTTCATAGGAACGGTACTAATCTCTGGGGTTACCTGGTACCGCGTTCAGGCAGGAGCGTTTTCTAGTCGCGAGAATGCAGAAGATCGTTTGCAGCAGGTGAAAAACGCAGGGATATCAGATGCTTATATTGTAGCGGAACAGCAAACCGCTGCATTAGAACCTATACTAGCCAGTGAATAACTCGTTCCAAATTGTTATCTCTATAGAAGAATGCCAGTGCTTATACTGGCATTCTTTTTACGTTTACAAAACTTTTAGCTTCTAACGATAAATATAATTCGAGAAAATTGTGGAATATTTTGGTATTACATGATATGTTCTATATGAATATAAAATAATATTATTCATACATTCAACGAAAGGAATTAAAACCTATGCCAAAAGGATTCCAAGAGCATGAGATGAAAATAATCAAGAGCAAGTTAATTGAACAAGGGAGAAGCCTTTTCAACACACACGGTTTACAAAAAACTAGTATTCAAGATATTACAAAGAAAGTCGGAATTGCTGCTGGGAGCTTTTATAAATTCTTCCATTCCAAGGAAGAACTCTATTTTGAAATCCTCGAAATAGAAGAATCCAAGATAAAGGAGGAACTTTTAACCCTCGATCTTGGAAGGGACCCTAAAGAAGCAATCAAGAACATAATTCTAAAGATGATTAACACCATAGAAAATACCCCCATTCTCCAACACCTATACACAGAAAACACGATGGAGGCAATCATTAGAAAACTTCCACCAGAAAAACTAGCAGCTCATTTTAATAAGGATGCAGATTTTCTCACTCCTTTAATACAAGAATGGCAAAAATATGGATTAACATTTACTGAACCACCAGAGATTGTTTCTAGTATTTTACGTTCCTTAGTTTTACTATCCTTTCAAAAAGAGAAGATTGGAGAGAAAGAATACCCTGAAACAATGCAATTCTTTATTGAGACAGCCGTTAACGGGGTTCTAAAGGAGGAATAAGATATGCAAGCTGTTATCCAAACAGAAAGTCTGTCTAAAAGCTATAAAGGATTTCATGCACTTGATAAGGTATCACTCCAAGTAAACAAAGGCGAAATCTACGGTTTTATTGGTCTAAACGGAGCAGGAAAAACAACGATGATACGAATGTTGCTTGGTATGATTAAACCAAGTGAAGGAGCCTGCTTTATTAATGGGAAAAGGGTATCGCTACATAACTATTCCATATGGAAAGACGTGGGCTACATGGTGGAAACTCCTTATGCCTACCCTGAACTTACCGTAAAAGAAAACCTGGATATATCTCGTCGACTTCATTCAATACGGGATCCCTTAGTGGTTACAACCATCATGGAAAAGTTAAATCTTACGCGTTACGCCGATAAGCGTGCCAAAAATCTTTCTCTTGGTAATGCGCAGCGATTAGGTATTGCAAAAGCATTACTACACAACCCTAAAATACTAATTTTGGATGAACCAGTAAACGGATTAGACCCTGCCGGAATCGTAGAGGTTAGAGAGTTATTAATGGATTTAGCAACAAACCATGGGGTAACAGTTTTTATTTCTAGTCACCTACTTAGTGAAGTTGCCAAAATTTCAACAAAAATTGGTATCATTCATGAGGGTAAATTACAGCAGGAAATATCATCACCTGAGCTCAACCAATTGCTAACGAGAAAGTTACTCATAAATACGCATAACCAACCTTCTACATTGGAGACATTACGCCAGGAAGGGTTTGATTCCAATCTATCAAAAGAAGGATTAATTGAATTACAAAGTCAACGTGCTATAGACAATCCCGAGAATATCGCCCGTGTACTCATTCAACACGGACATTCGTTGACCAAATTAACCGTTGAAGAAGAAGACTTAGAGAGTTACTTTTTACGCGCAACCCAAGCGAAGGGAGGTAATTAATATGAACCCAATATTTAACGCCATTCAAACGGAATTATTTAAATTACGTAAATCCAAGATGATTCGGATTATATTTGCCGCTTTTTCAATTGCACCGCTTATGGGTGGACTTTTTATGTTTATATTAAAAAATCCCGAACTTGCCGAAAATACAGGGTTGATCGGAGCTAAGGCGCAAATTGCAGGGGAAGCTAACTGGCCATCCTATTTTGGCTTACTCGCCCAGATGATTGCAATAGGAGGAATACTAATCTTTGGGTTCGTAACGAGCTGGATTTTTGGCCGTGAATACACCGACAGAACCGTTAAAGATTTAATTGCGCTTCCCTTTCCGAGGGGGACAATTATTCTAGCAAAGTTCATCACTGCTTTTATAGCTAATATACTGTTAAGCTTGTATATTATTGTATTAGGTATCCTTCTTGGACTATTAATCGTTCTACCTAATTGGTCTGTGTCAATCTTATCCGACGGTCTAGTAACCTTATTCATCACAACACTATTAACTGTGGCGTTAAGTACACCCGTTGCACTTGTTGCTTGCTACGGGCGTGGATATCTAGCTCCATTGGGATTTGTTGTATTTATGGTAGTTTTTTCACAGATTATTGCTGCAATTGGTTATGGGGCATTCTTCCCTTGGGCAATACCAGCTCTTTTTAGTGGAATAAGTGGTACAGAGGGGTTAATTGGAATAGAAAATTTAATGATAGTAATAGTAACTTCTATCATTGGGTTGGTCGCTACTTTTTATTGGTGGCGGTATGCTGATCACAGCTAACGCAGGTAGTATAGGTGACTCTTTTAAACAGAGTCACCCTCAACCAACCACTTAGCAAAAGATAACAGGTCAGCAAACTTCATATCCGCTTCACTATATGTCTTCTCTCGCGTTCCAACTAACACCGTCGTTGTACCCGCTTCCTTCCCCGCTTCGATATCCGGGTCACGGTCGCCAACCATATAGCTTTTATGTAAATCAATATTATGTTTCCTCGCCAGGTCTAATAACATCTGCGGCCTCGGTTTCCGACAAGCACACCCTGCATGGGGTTTATGCGGACAGTATGCAATATCATCAACCGTCGCACCAAACTCCGTCAAATCATCTTTCATTTTTTGATGAACCTTCCCTAAGGCCGTCTCTTTCATATACCCTAGGCCAATCCCACCTTGATTCGTGACGACAAAGACCTTATATCCTGCATCATTTAACAATTTAACCCCTTCTCCCACACCATCTAGTAAATAAAAATCGCTAGGTTTATTAACGAATTTTACTCGCTGCGATAATACCTCATTTATCACGCCATCACGATCAAGAAATATTCCAGCTTGCATGAATTATCACCCTCCCTTTATTCTATCTGCTAGTATACCCAATCTGCTTTCTTTATTATATTTTTGGATAATCATTCTATATAATAGAAAGTATTACAAGATAAGGAAATGGAGGAATAGACTTGGAAACAACCTCATTTACATATGTCTCTTATATAGAAACAACACCGGAACGTTTATGGAATGCTTTAACGAAAAGTGAACATACGGAAAAATACTTCTTTGGGACGGCTATTGAATCTGAATGGAAAATTGGGGCTAGTGTGAACTATTTACGAGAAGGAGAAATAGTAGACTACGGGACAATAACTAGACTGGAACTAAATCAGATGCTTTCCTATACATGGACATCAACTATGGATAAAACTACTAATCGTGAAGAACCGACACATGTTACATTCTTAATTAAACAATTAGGACCAGTTGTAAGATTAACGCTAAAGCATGATCAGTTACTACCTTCCGATATCGTTCATAATGATGATACTTACGAAGGTTTTAATAACGGATGGCCAGCAATTATTAGTAACCTAAAAAGCTACTTGGAAACTGGAAAAACATTAGAGCCGGTTCATACCTAGAAAGGAGAAAGCTATGTCTATTATTGATAAACTGAAATTAACGAAATATACCAATCTAGCTGTTCTCCATGAGCCTAGTGACTAAACCATTTTCAAGAACTACCAAACAGAACTAACCAAGGAGCACGATGCGATTTTTGTATTTGTCGAAACACTTGATGATATGGTAAAACACATAAAGCAAATCACCGAACACACACACTTCCTGCCAGAAAAGGGCTACCTATTTTTCGCCTATCCAAAAAAGGGAAATACTCGCTATGATACATATGTTCACCGAGATGAGATTTTTCCAGCATTAGAAGTAGATGATGATGGCTATGTTGACGGAAGTGATATTAAGTTCTCACGCATGGTAAGCATGGATGACGTATTTACAGTCGTTGGATTAAAGCGTGAAAAGAAAAAAGTAAAAAAGACTACCGCTCCTAGCCAATGTGTAGCTGATTATGAAGACCAGGTGATGGATATTGAGGCAATACTAGCAAACCATCCAAGCGAACTTTCCTTCTACCAAAGCCTTACCCCTGGATACAGAAGAGATTGGGCACGCTTTGTCTTTTCCGTCAAACAACAAAAAACAAAAGATAAACGCATCGAACAAATGGTAGATGTCCTCTCCCAAGGATATAAGACAATGGACTTGTATCGAAGGAAGAAATAATAAATGTAAAGAGGTTGGACATAACTCAATCAAAGGCAGTAAAAGACGAATAAACACTACATTAGCCCCGGAAATATACGGAGACTCCTTGAAAAAGAAGACCGCTTTTTTGCGTGCGATGTTTCGCTGCCGTAGCCTTCCTTGTCCTGTGGGAGGACAGGCATAGGTGAGACCCCGCAAGAGCGTTAGCTCTGAGGAGGCTCACCAGCCGCCCACGGAAGCGCAGTATATTTCCGGGGCGTGTTATATGCACTAATAACAATGTGCGATTTTACTCTTTAGAAATACTCTTGTCTCAACCCCTTTATTGTGTCATAACAACTTAATTAGTATAACCCTAATAATGGTATTTGACATACTCAACAAAATATAGTAAATTAGCTAATGGCGAACAATTAAATTTATATATTAAAAAATCATTCGTATTTAGGGGTGTAATAAATGGAAAATGTATTTGACTACGAAGATATTCAACTAATTCCCGCAAAATGTATCGTGAACAGTCGCTCTGAATGTGATACTTCTGTTACCTTTGGTGGACGTACATTCAAATTACCTGTAGTTCCCGCTAACATGCAAACTATTATAGATGAAAAAATCGCATTACAATTAGCCGAAAACGGTTATTTCTATATCATGCATCGATTCCAACCAGAAAAACGTCTGGACTTTATTAAAGACATGCAAGAACGTGGACTATACGCATCCATAAGTGTCGGTGTTAAAAATGAGGAATATGGCTTTGTTGAAGAACTTGCTGCTAATAACCTAACACCAGAATATATTACAATTGATATCGCGCATGGTCATTCTAATGCTGTTATCAACATGATTCAACATATTAAAAAACATTTACCAAACAGCTTTGTTATTGCTGGTAATGTTGGAACACCAGAAGCAGTACGCGAATTAGAAAACGCTGGTGCAGATGCGACAAAAGTCGGAATTGGCCCTGGTAAAGTATGTATCACTAAAATCAAAACTGGTTTTGGTACAGGTGGCTGGCAGTTAGCTGCACTTCGTTGGTGTGCAAAAGCTGCAAGCAAACCAATTATTGCTGATGGTGGTATTCGCACACATGGTGATATCGCTAAATCCGTACGTTTCGGTGCATCGATGGTCATGATTGGTTCCTTATTTGCTGGTCATGAAGAATCTCCTGGTGAAACAGTGGAGAGAGATGGAAAGCTATTTAAAGAATACTTTGGATCTGCTTCTGAATACCAAAAAGGTGAAAAGAAGAATGTGGAAGGTAAGAAAATGCTAGTGGAACATAAAGGTTCTCTGAAAGATACGCTAGTTGAAATGGAACAAGACCTTCAATCTTCTATCTCGTATGCAGGTGGAAACAAATTAGATTCCATTCGTAATGTGGATTATGTAGTTGTGAAAAACTCTATCTTTAATGGGGATAAGGTTTATTAATACGAAAAAGGTGAGCACTTGTAAGTGCCCACCTTTTTTTAATCGACCATTTTTTGAAGTTGATGTAATTGGAATGTACGAACTGACCTTGGTAAGAAGCGACGAATTTCGTCTTCGTTATAACCTACTTGAAGACGTTTTTCATCAATGATAATCGGTCTTCTTAATAGTCCAGGGTTTTCTTGGATTAGCTGATATAACTCCTGCATCGGAAGTTGTTCAATATCCACATCAATCTCTTTAAACACCTTGGAACGTTCCGAGATTATTTCCTCTGTACCGTCCTCTGTCAAACGTAAGATTCCCTTTATTTCTTCAAATGTTAACGGTTCCGAAAAAATATTACGTTCTTTGTAAGGTATGTTATTCTCTTGAAACCATGCTTTTGCCTTTCTGCAGGATGTACAACTTGGTGTAACGTATAATGTTACCATGTAATTACTTCCTTTCTCTCTAGAAGAGATTTGACAAAACTCATCCACAGTCTTAGTTCTATTGTTCAATCGTTAAAAGACTTTTTGTATTCCCGTATTAAAAACTATATTGTATAGTTTTGGATATATCTTTAATTCAATATAATTTTATTACAGCTAATTAGTAGTGTCAACCTCATTTCCTTTACTCATTAGCTTGCACACAATATATTATAACACATAAAAAAGCCCTAATGGAAAGTATGCCCAAAAAGTTTAGAAATTATTTCACTTTTCCTAAACTGACTTATTCCATCTTTAAACTGCAATGAAACAAAATAGCCATAACGCCTACATAGCCACACATTCCCTTGGTATCCAGCCTACTTCTCCACTATCTTTTTTTATTAATAGATAGCCATCACACTGATCATCTACTATTTTTACACATTCTCCAAGATTAACAGTTAAAAAAGTCACGCTAAGATCATCTTTTGAGTAGATGCGACCATTCTTTTCTATTAAGTATTCATTCTTTATCCATTGTCGTGTACGAAGGTTAATATTCTCACACTCTGTAAAATACCTTCCCGGCTTGATGATCCTCATGTCGTAATTCGGATAGGTAACTGTACCAACTCGATTTTTGCTAGTTGCGTACTCTCTTTGAATAATTGCTGTTTTATCTAAATTATCCACGTAAGTATAAGCGTATTTTCCATATTCTATGATAAGGGCATTTAATTGTCCGTCTTTTTTTATTTGATTTCCACCATCTATCGAAATAATTCACTTCTTTTCATCTATAACTGGATTATGAGAACTTACTTGACGAGAACGATAATTTACAACTGGCCAATGACCCACAATCACTGTTTTCTCCGCTTGATGCTCTTTCTCTTGGAACGCTTTAGTATAAAGTGCCGTATCGACAGCCGTCTCCTGCCATTCGTCTATATTATCAATTCCCGCGTGAACAATAATATGTTCGTCGATTTCATAGGCATCAGGTAAGGACTCTAACCAAGAAATGACATCTGGAAATTCTTCCTGATAGAAGGTTGCTAATTCAGCTAGATTTTCAAAGTCGTCAATTGATCTATTGTGAAGGGCCATCATTTCATTGAGAACAGAATATTTTCTATTTCTTATGTAGGCTAAGATTCCCTCATTCCCATCTAAAACATACCGATGAACGACATCACAGTTTCCCTTTGTTACGTATACATTCTTATTTTCGCTCATTAGCTTTTTCACAAAATCTATTACTTCGAAACTATTCGGTCCCTTTTCACAAAGATCTCCATTAATGAAAAGATAATCTTCCTGTGTGAAATTTACTTTTGCTAAAAGCTTTTTCAACAGATTAAGATTGGCATGAATATCTGAGGTAATAATAACGCGCTTCCTCTTATCTAGTTTCACCTTTCGCACTTCCATTTATATTCTCCTATTCTATTAGGACAGGTTTTCCCATATAGTGATAGATAGCAATCAAACTAGCCTTCCAATCAAAGTTTACCATTACTTATCTAGCAGTCCAATCCTATTTTTCGACCTTCCGCTTCCCATTATTATCCAAAACTATTACAATACCAATAGGAACATTCTACTATCTTGATCGTTCATCACTTCTAGGGGGATCTAAATCATGAAGCTCACTAAGAGAGAAATATTTACCATACCAAATATTCTTTCGTACATAAGATTACTATTAATACCTGTCTTCGTTTATATTTATATAACAGCTAATAGTACCAACGATTATTATATCGCCGCCATTATTATTCTTATATCTGGACTTACCGATATGTTTGATGGTCTTATCGCACGGAAGTTTAATCAAATCACCGAACTCGGAAAAGCGGTAGACCCCATAGCCGATAAACTAACACAGGCTGCCATAGTTGGTTGTCTAGTTTTTCGGTATGAATATATGTGGATTTTAGTAGTACTACTAGTTGTGAAAGAACTGTTTATGGGGATTAATGGACTGATTCTTCTTAATCGGGGTAGAAAATTAGATGGTGCGATGTGGTTTGGAAAGGCTTCTACTGCCGTTTTCTATGCAGCCACTTTTATCTTAATTGCCTTTCCTGAAATCAATATCCATGTCGCATCGCTATTAATGCTTGTAACCGGGATCTTCTTGAGTTTATCATTTGTTTTATATATACCCGAATTTTTAAAGCTGTACCGAAATGAATCTTGATAGGGGGACAATAACAGTGGATACATTTATGGAAAGAGCAGTGGAACTAGCAATCGATAATGTCAAAGAAGGCGGACAGCCATTTGGAGCTGTGTTAGTCAAGGATGACCAAATCATCGCTGAAGGTGTAAATGAATTACATAAGAAACATGATGTAAGTGGGCACGCTGAATTGATTGCCATTCGAAGAGCACAAGCAAAGCTAGATAGAAGTGAGTTAGCAGGTTACACGATGTACGCAAGTGGTGAACCTTGTCCCATGTGTCTAACCGCGATGTATTTTGCAGGTATTGATAAGGTGTTCTACTGTCAATCGATAGAGGATGCATTTGGGGTAGGCTTAACAAAATCTCAGTTTATTTACAAAGAACTAAAAGTAGACAAGGCCGATCGCTCGATAGAGATGAAACAGATGCCTTTACAAGAAAGCCAAGTTAATCCTCTATTGCTCTGGCAGACGAATAAGTAATCCATCCTTGGGGAACACCTTGGATGGATTTTTTCTCTTACCAAATCACGATCCTCCAAATAATTCTAAACCGTTGTAACTTTTTAATCTTCCTAATCGTTCTATTTCTGAGAGGAGGTAACTATGTTATGTTTGATCCGTTTAAAGAAATCGAAGACGACTATCATTTGTATTATACTGACTTGCACCATTTCCTCTTTAAATTTACGCAGGATGAAAATCTTATCAAGGATATGATTCAAGAAGTCTTCCTTACCTTATTGAAACAGCCCAATATTATGCATCATATTACCAATAAAAAAGCATGGTTACTTTCCTGTACGAAGAATAAGCTGATTGATCATTATAGAAAGCACGCTCCTACTCTACTAGAGAATAATGACTTATTGGCACTCTTAGGACCTATCACTCCTAGTCCAGATAAAGCATTGCTAGAAAATGAATATATTCATGAGCTCCTTGATTCCCTATCCGCAGATTCAAGAAAGTTATTACTAGCAAAGCATTACTATGGGTTTACATACGAAGAGATTTCAGAGTTAACAGGCTATAGTGTCTCCATGATAAAACTAAGAGTCTACCGGGCAAAAAAATCACTCGTTGGGAGGATAAAACAAGATGACACAAAATAGGAAGATTCACTTACTTAGCCAAGAATTGATTCCTTTATATGAAGATTTGAATAAGGATGTAAAAGTGGTCATTGATGAACATGGCGAGAACTGCCAGGAGTGCAGGGAGCTGCTAAGAGATACCGTCATGCTTGATATATCCCTATCCAATCATAATAACGAAGCGCCTGCCCCAGTTCGTAAACCACCATTCTACCAATTAATATGGTTTAAACGAAGTATATTCTTTGGAGTCATCCTTCTTAGACTATTTATTTTAGGTATGATATGGCAGGATTACAATCAAATCGTTACCTATACAGAGGCACCTTTAGGACTAGCAAAGGAAGGTATTAGGGCTAGTATGATCATTTTCTATCTACCATTTAGCATATTTTCTTTAATTCTATCAATACCTTTAGTGAAGATGCGCTTTGTCGGATTATTAGCTGTTTTTGATTTGATACTTATTTTTTATATGCAAACTTTTTAATATTGTCCTACGTTAGACTGCCCAAAGTTGGCAGTCTTTTTTACTACTCACCCCCCTCTCCCCTCACTTCTCAAAACTATTTCGACACGAATCGATGTCGAGATTTGTTGACTTAACGGAATATTTGTATTGTTTCGACAATAGGCAGGAATTCTGTTTTAAAATGTGGAATAAGTGAAGCTAAGGCAAAATGCATTATTTAACACTATCAACTGGAGAGCTATTTTTTATCCCTAGTAATATCGTAGCCAAGTTTTTAATATGCTACTTTAAAAGGTCAAGAAATTCAAACAACCAAAGGGGGGACTTGACGTGCCAAATGAAGTTCTAAAGATAGAAGACCTACATACACACTTTTTTACTGATCAAGGGGAGATACCAGCAGTCGATGGTGTAAGTCTTACCGTACATAAAGGAGAAGTAGTAGGAGTTGTTGGTGAATCAGGCTGCGGAAAAAGCGTTACCTCTCTATCCATTATGCAATTAATTCCGAGCCCTCCAGGTAAAATCGTAGGCGGATCGATTCATTTTAAAGGAGAAGACTTACTGTCCGTATCGAAGAAAAGAATAAAGGAAATACGGGGTAACGAAATTTCCATGATATTTCAGGAGCCCATGACTTCATTAGATCCTTTGTTTACCATTGGAAATCAACTCCGAGAAGCGATTCGTATTCATCAGAAGGTTACCAAAAAGCAGGCAAATGAGCGATCGATTGAAATGCTTAAACTTGTAGGAATCCCGCGTGCAGAAGCAGTCATGAATGAATACCCTCATCAGCTATCTGGTGGTATGAGGCAGCGAGTCATGATAGCCATCGCCATGTCCTGTGACCCCGAAATTTTGATTGCTGATGAACCAACAACTGCACTCGATGTAACCATTCAGGCACAAATCCTAGACCTCATGAAAAAGCTGAATCAAGAAAAGGAAACCGCCATCTTAATGATTACCCATGATTTAGGTGTCGTAGCTGAGATTTGTGATCGTGTCATCGTGATGTACGCCGGTCAAGTAGTGGAAGAAGGGACAACGAGGGAGATATTAAAGGACCCAAAACATCCCTATACAAAAGGATTAATCCGCTCCATTCCAAAACTCCATGAAAAAGACCAACAATTATATTCCATTCCTGGTACCGTTCCGAAACCTAAAATGGGTAACGTTGGCTGTCGGTTCAATGATCGTTGTGAATATGCCCATGACCGCTGTTTTGCCGAAACACCTGAACTATTTTCCATAATCAATAATCGTTACAGTCGTTGCTTTTTATTAGACGATTCAGAAGGGAAGGTAGTTACTGATGCAGAAGCCAATATTAGAAGTTAATCATTTAAAGAAATACTTCGACGTACGTGGTGGTGTCTTTGGAAAGAAGGTTGGAGAAGTTAAGGCAGTCGATGACGTCTCCTTTACCGTTCATGAAGGAGAAATATTAGGGATTGTTGGAGAGTCTGGTTGTGGAAAGTCTACTACTGGAAAGACCATCCTTCGGTTAATCGAACCAACGGAGGGAGAAGTAAAGTTTGAGGGTGAGAATATAGCAGCCTTAAGCGCCGAAGCAATGCGAAAGTTGCGACGTGATATGCAGATTATTTTCCAGGACCCCTATGCATCCCTAAACCCAAGACATACAGTTGAAAAGATTATTAGTGAACCTCTCCTTATCCATGGTATGGGTAAGAAGGAGCGAAAGTCTAGAGTCAAAGAGCTGTTAGAAGTAGTTGGACTTAGCGACTACCATGCGTCTAGATATCCACATCAGTTTAGCGGAGGTCAGCGACAGCGAATTGGAATTGCTCGGGCACTTGCTAATAATCCTAAGCTTATCATTTGTGATGAACCAGTCTCCGCTCTGGATGTATCAGTTCAATCCCAAATTCTTAATTTGATGGAAGGCTTACGCGATCAATTTAACTTAACGTATGTCTTTATCGCGCATGATTTAAGTGTAGTTAAACATATCAGTGATCGAGTAGGTGTGATGTACCTAGGGAGATTAGTAGAGCTTACGGATAAAGAAAAACTCTATGATGACCCAAAGCATCCTTATACAAAAGCACTCTTATCTGCGGTACCCGTACCGGATCCTGATGTAGAGAAGGAAAGAATTCTCCTAGAGGGAGATGTTCCAAGTCCATCTAACCCGCCAACTGGGTGTGCATTCCACACACGATGTCCGGTGGCAATGGATATTTGTAAAACGGTAAGACCAACATTTGAGCAAGCTGAGGTTAATCATTTTGTTGCCTGTCATTTATATAATTGAGACACGCAACGAAATATTACAATATTTTAAAAAAACCAAGGGGGATATGTTATGAAGTTGAAGTATTCACTATTTATCACATTAATGCTCGCATTCCTGCTATTTCTAGCAGCATGTAGTGGCGATTCCGAAACAGACGGAGATCCAGAAGAACAAGCAGATCCAGGAACTAGCGAAACAGAAGGGGAAGAAGATCCAGAAACTGATGAAGCTAGTGGTGACCAAGTATTAATTTTTGCTCGTGGTGGGGATTCAGAGAGTCTTGATCCAGGAAGTACAACAGACGGGGAATCTTCCAGGGTTACGAAGCAAATTTTAGAAGGTTTACTTGAATTTGATAAAGAATCCTTCGAGGTTACGCCTGGTCTAGCTCATGATTGGGATGTATCCGAAGACGGATTAACTTATAACTTCTACTTAGAGGAAGGCGTGACGTTCCACGATGGAACAGACTTTAATGCAGAAGCAGTTAAAGTAAACTTCGAACGCTGGGCAGATCCTAGTCATGAATTTGCATTTGCGGATGATGGCTATGTGTACTCTATGTATGGAACAATGTTTGGCGGTTACAAGGGTGATGATGGCCATGTCATAAAGGAAATCAATGTGGTGAACGACCATGAAATCCAGTTTGTATTAAACCGCCCATTAGGATTCTTCCTACAAAACCTAGCAATGTCCTACTTTGGAATTACATCTCCAGCAGCACTTGCTGAGTATGGTGCAACAATCAATGAAAACCCTGTAGGAACAGGTCCTTTCAAATTTGTAAGTTGGAGTAAAGATGACTCGATTATTTTAGAAAAGTTTGAGGACTACCGTGTAGAAGGTCTACCAAAGCTAGACCGCGTAGTATTTAGTGTTATTCCTGATAACGCTGCTAGACTGATTGCACTAAAGTCCGGTGAAATTGATATTATGGATGGTTTGAATCCCGATGATGCAGTTGGCGTAGAGTCAGATGATAATCTAATTCTTTATGAACGAGCTGAAAATAACTTTGGTTATGTAGGATTCAATACACAAAAGGAACCATTTGATAATCAAACATTACGTCAAGCTATAAGCTATGCGATTGATCGCCAATCGATTGCGGACGCGTTATATGCTGGATATGCAGTAGCTGCGAAGAATCCATTACCACCAAGCTACATGGGTTATAACGATGATGTAGAACCTTATGCTTATGATCCAGAAAAGGCAAAAGAATTATTAGCTGAAGCTGGATATGCGGATGGACTAGAAATTGAACTATGGACTATGCCAGTTGCCCGTCCATACATGCCAGACCCTGAAACAGTTGCTGTTATTGTACAAAGTAACCTTGCCGATATCGGTATTACTGCCGAAATCGTACGTGAGGAATGGGCTCCTTACTTAGAGAAGACTATGAATGGTGAACACCAAATGTATATGCTAGGTTGGTCCGGTACAAACGGTGACCCAGATTACTTCCTAAGCAGCCTACTACACGGCAGTAACATTGGAACAAGTAACCGAAGCTTCTATCAGAACACAGAAGTAGATGAATTACTAGACGCTGCTA
Organism: Ornithinibacillus californiensis; assembly: GCF_001038485.1. Taxonomy (GTDB): domain Bacteria; phylum Bacillota; class Bacilli; order Bacillales; family Amphibacillaceae; genus Ornithinibacillus; species Ornithinibacillus californiensis. Next base: position 89,808 of record NZ_LDUE01000060.1, on the reverse strand, counting down.
AAGTAGCAGTAGACCAAGAAGAACGTGCTTCCTTATACAGCGATGCACAAGCATTAATCTCAGAAGATGTGCCAATGGTTCCACTAGTACACTCTCGACCAGTACTAGCAACGACAAGTGCCGTTAAAAACTATGTACCACACCCATCAACAAGCGAATCTCTAGCAGAAGTAGAATTAGCGAATTAATACGATAGGTATATAGGGTAGTAGTTTTTCTACTACCCTTTCCTATTACTAGATATGTAGATACTTGAAGAACAGAGGTGAAAGAATGCTTGCCTATACGATGCGACGATTACTCATGCTACTTCCAGTACTAATTGGAATGACTTTGATTACATTCTCTATAGTTCATCTTATCCCTGGAAATCCAGCACAAGTAATACTAGGGGAAACCGCTAGCGAAACCGCCATAAAAGATTTAGAGGAAAGTATGGGATTAAATGAACCATATGTTGTTCAATATGGTATTTATGTTTCCGACTTAGTTCAAGGGGATTTAGGAACCTCTTTAAAAACAAAGTCCCCCATCTCTAAAGAGATTTGGCCATATATCGCAGCCACTTTTGAATTAACCCTATTCGCGATGTTGTTTGCCATCATTATCGGAGTAAATGCAGGTATTATTAGCGCTTGGAAGCAAAATTCCTGGTTTGATTTTCTAGCAATGCTAATTGCACTAATTGGTGTATCCATCCCAGTCTTTTGGCTCGCATTAATGGAACAGTGGATTTTTGCTCAAGAATTAAGTTGGTTCCCTTCTAGCGGAAGGCAAGACAATCGGGATCCAATGGAACCAATTACATACTTCTTTGTACTGGATTCCATTATACAAGGGGATTTTTCAAGGACAGTACAAGTATTGAAACACCTTGTTCTCCCAAGCATAGCTCTAGGCACCATTCCAATGGCAATTATTGCTAGAATGACCCGTTCCAGCATGCTAGAGGTAATGAAATCCGACTATATCCGTACGGTTCAAGCAAAAGGATCCGGACAATTGCTTATTATCTACAAACACGCACTAAAAAACGCCCTCATTCCCGTCTTAACGGTTATTGGTCTACAAACTGGGGTGCTTTTAGGTGGAGCTATTCTTACGGAGACAATATTTAGCTGGCCAGGTATTGGACGATATATTTACGAGGCAATTACGTACCGAGATTATCCGGTGATTCAGTCTGGTATTTTGGTGATTGCATTTCTCTTTGTCATTATTAATCTAATTGTAGACTTACTCTATAAATTTATCGATCCTAGGATTAATTACTAAGGGGGGCTGACTATGAAAATAGAGGAAAAACAAACCCAATCCGAACAAGTGAATACAAATCCTCCAGAAAAAGGTCAACCACCAAAACAAGCAAAGATGCGTGCTAGTTCACCATGGCGAGACTCTCTCAGACAATTAAGAAGAAACCGTTTTGCCTTAGCTGGGATATTTATTATCGTGTTCTTCATCGCGGTTGCACTTTTGGCTCCACTAATTACTTCTTACTCATATGACAAAATAGATCCAGTCAACCGCCTTCAGCCCCCTTCTGGTGAGCATTGGTTCGGGACCGACGATATTGGAAGAGACATATTTACTAGAATTGCATACGGTGCAAGAATCTCGTTACAAGTTGGTTTCTTTGCGGTAACAGGAGCACTTGTATTCGGTACTTTACTTGGAATTATCGCGGGATACTATGGACGCTGGATTGATATGATTATTTCTCGGATATTTGATATCTTACTAGCATTTCCTAGTATTCTACTTGCTATCGCTATTGTTGCGATTCTTGGGTCGTCCTTAGAGAATGCATTAATAGCCATCGCTATTGTCAACATCCCTATCTTCGGAAGATTGATACGTTCAAAAGTAGTCAGTCTCCGGGAAGAGGAATTCATTATGGCAGCAAGAGCACAAGGAATGAAAAATGGTCGGATTATCATCCATCACATCCTTCCAAACAGCGTAGCGCCAATTATCGTTCAAGCAACGTTAAGCTTCGGTACAGCTATTCTGGAAGCAGCCGCATTAGGATTCTTAGGTCTCGGTGCACAGCCACCAACTCCTGAATGGGGCGCAATGCTTGCTGGTTCTAGAGACTTTATCCAACTCGCACCTTGGACATTAATCTTCCCAGGGGTATCGATCATGTTAGTTGTACTTGGATTTAACTTAGTTGGTGACGGCCTACGCGATGCGCTCGATCCGAAAATGAAAAACTAATAAAAAGGATTCAGTAAACCATACTGAATCCTTTTTTGGTGGAATGAATCCTATTAATTATTAATGTACTTCTCAAACACATCGCCAAAATCTTTTTTATGATATTGTTCCTTGATAGAAGTTAACCAAGAGAAACCATACTCTGTCAGCTGCTTATACTGATCAGCTAGTTGGGTGCCATTCGTTCTCGAATTATTAAGTACTGCCACTGCATCATCGGAATCGGTCTTGTCATAATCCTCAGGGCCGATTATTTTCCCGATGTCAGATAAACCTAAAGCATCAGACGCAAGCTTTTTTAACATAGTAATTCCCCTTTCTAATCACAATATAATACTACCTAACCATGTTAACATATTATTCTGACTATTATAGAGGTTCTTTAGTCCTGTTTATTCCCCTCTTGTAGTTAACTTCTCACATTTCCTTAAAATGATTCCTAATAGATTACTTCATGCCTGACAACCGCTTCTTCGCCGTCCTTATTTCTGGTGTGATTAATCGGTGACCTCGAGCTTTTGCAAGCCCATGCAGCGGCATATTTCCATAAACGGATTCATAATTTCCTTTTTTCACAGAATAGGTTTCATGATAGATACCAACTGCATCATTATCCCCTACCCTTTTATTGAATTCCTTCCATGCCTTTAAGTGCTTAGCTCCTCTAGCATATGCCAGTAGGTCTTCCGTTGATTTCCAATAGGAGATCATCACCGTTGTTCGTAAACCAAAGAAACTCTCCATTGAAAGAAAACCTAACTCTTCTTGATTTTCATAAAGCTCTCTAATCATACCTGGCATTGCGGTAAACACTGGCCACCATTTTCGAACGGCTAACCGCTTGTTGATTCTCATACCAATGATAAATACTACAACATCCTCATCATTTTCCGTTGTATATCGACCGGGATACAACTCCTTCGCCATTTAACTTCCTCCTTCTAATTTATTAATCGTATCGTAACACCACTCTATTTCAGCAGTTGTTACTCGTTTTCCATAATCTAGTGTAAAAAGCCAGTATTGCGCATCTTCATTATCAAGTGAATGCGTACGAATCGTTTGCTCAATTTCCTCGTACGTATAAAGTCGGTCGTTTAATACCTCTTGGTAATGACTCAAATACTCGATAGTCTTGTCATTATGCTGGTGTCTACTGAAGAATAATTTCAGCAACACTTCATTTCTAGGAACTGGAATCGTTTCTAAAGGTGAGGATAGCCATTTACGAAGCTCCTCCTCCCCCTTAGATGTAAGAAAGTATTCTTTAGTATCTGGTTTTCCATCTTGTGTCGTTTGTTGAACGGTTGCTAATCCTTCTTCTACGAGTTGCTTCAATGTAGGATAAATTTGACCATAACTAATCTTCCAAAAATGGTTTAAGCTTTTATCTATTAATTGCTTAATTTGATATCCAGTTCGGCAACCTGTTGTTAATATCCCTAAAATTGCGTATCTTGTATGATTTGTCTTCATCTCTTGCACACCTATCTTTTTGATATATATCTATTTGATACATATATATTATCTCCATTATTAGATAATTGCAATAGTTTTCTAAGACTTTTTTCACAAAATTTAACAAACACAAATCCATTTACATTTTGGGAAATTGGTTGTATATTACTTAGGGACACGAAATAACTAGAAGGGCAAGACAACGATGGTACTTTTTATAAAAGAATGGTCTGAACAACTGAAAACGTATAACCAAAATATTAAACTAGCAATATGGGCCAATATCTTTTCCCAAATCGGAATGGGTATGTTTATGGTCATCTACAATATCTATATCCAAGAACTTGGAATGAGTCACGATGTAAACGGGCAGGTCATCGCCCTAACCTCCCTAGCCACAGCTATCATACTTGTACCTGCAGGGATTATGAGTGATAAAATTGGTAGGAAGCGTGTCATGGCATATGGTGTTGTACTCACCGCTGCTATTCTGTTTTTACGCAGTGTTGTAGAATTACAATCACTATTACTCATAACTGGGTTTGCTACAGGTATTTTTACTGCTTTCCTCCAGGTATCATCCATCCCTTGGTTAGCAGAGAATTCGCAACCGAAACAGCGTGTTCACTTATTTAGCCTTCACGCTGCCATAATGACTGCAGCAAATGTCGTTGGTAGTTTACTAGGCGGAACATTAACAGACTTCTTCGCACTTTTCACAACAGAATTAAGTGCGATTCGATATGCATTAATTATTGGAAGTATCTTTTATCTGATTGCCTTTTTCCCGATTATGAAAATGGTTGAGATACCAAAAACAAAAGTTGAAAAGGCAGATCGAATTCCGTTTCGTGAATTTATGAAGACGAATAAAGTGGGCTTTAAAATAATTGCCTTATTTGCAGTAGCGCAGTTGTTAATTGGGTTTGGTAGTGGATTAGTCATACCTTACTTGAATTTGTACTTCGCCGATCGCTTTGCCGCTTCCAATTCCATGATAGGGCTCATCATTTCACTTGGGCAAGCTGCTACGGCAGTGGCCATGTTCATAGGACCACTAGTAGTTAAGCGGGTTGGTGAGGTAAGAGCAGTGGTTTACTTACAGCTTTCTTCTCTTCCTTTCTTGCTGCTAACCGCGTATACTGAGAATTTGCTTTTAGCAACTATCGGGTTTCTCTTCAGACAGGCATTAATGAATGCTGGAAATCCGATCCAAGCATCCCTGATGATGTCTAAGGTAGATAACTCGGTCAAAGGTTTAGCAAATTCCATTAACCAAATGGTATTCCAGCTTGGTTGGGCATTTATGGGGCCAGTTTCAACGTCTATCGTTATGATGAACGGAGCTTATTGGGGCTATGCCCATGTCTTTACAATTACGGCAGGATTGTATTTAATTGGATCGTTATATTTCTTGATTGTCTTTCGATCGTTAAAATCAACAGACGAATAAAAGGGAATGTCTAAGACATTCCCTTTACTCTTATAATTTTATAGTTATTCCTGCTCCTTTAGATTCTGATAGTTCCACGATGGTTATCCCTCGGTAATTTTGAAGTTCTTTGATGGAGGTTTTTAGGAGTGGCTTTACTAGTTGTTTGTTTATGAGAGGGTTAATACTAGGTGTGTTAGAATTCTCACTTGCTTTAACGATCCTTCTCCAAACTGTATTAGAGCAAACAATGGACACAGCTAAATGCAGAGCAAAATAGGGTACTGGGATAGTAAACTTGAATGACTTATCAGTTCTTATCTTTATCTTCACCATTCGCACACCTTACTCGATAAATATAGCGACTTTATCGCCATCACCTGATGTAATATCAACAATTTGTCCTTCGAGTTCTTGATCGATTGCTTCTAAAATTAAGTCAACATCCACATCTTTTACATATTTCTGTGCATCCGGAATGTTAGAAGCGATTCCATGACCCGCTTTTAGAAGGACCTTTACTAGTCTAATCGGTAAATTCACATTTACATTATCATTATCCGAAGAATTAATACGCACTTTTAACGTTTTATTAAGATAATCCGACTTGGTAGACTTATTATTTTTCTCTTCCTTTTCCTTCAATAAGGAAATTAATTCCGTCGCCTTTTTCTCCATCAATCTTCCCTTGTTCCATCATCCCTAATACTTTTGCAATTTCTTCCTTCATACAATTACCTCCCTATTTTTTTAATTGATTAATTGCCTCTTCAGGAGTGATTTCCCCTCTTTCCAGCATATCTACAATCTTACGTTCATCAGTAACCTGTTTTGTTTCTGATTCATACCCTAATGCCTTAATGATGTCATTTAACTTTCCTCGTACTGTCGGGTATGATATCCCGAGCTCCTTTTCAACTTCTTTAATATTTCCTCTACTTACGATGAATGTTTCAATAAATTGCAGTTGCTCGGTTGATAGTATGTTAAACTTTGATAGTTCAAACTCGTTTTCAATCGTTGTATCACAGTGGTTACATTGCAGCTTGGAAACGATAAGTGTATTACTGCAGACAGGACAGTTGGTTAATAACGTATGCGCCATAGTAGATTCCTTTCCTTATTTTGGTAACATTATATACTCTAGAACAACAATTGTAAACACAAAATTAAAATTATTTATTTTTACACATGAAATTATTAAATTTATAAAGTTTTAAATTTAAATTATTAATACCCCATCCATTTAGAACTCTATTCTTACTGGGTGAATATCCTAATTAATAACTAATCTATTGGAGTGATTCTATGCAAATCTTCTACACCGTTCAGTCAGGAGATACACTAAGTGATATTGCAAATCGTTGGGGAATTTCTATCCATTCCTTAATTCAAATGAACAACCTGCCAAACCCTGATTTTCTGTTTGTTGGCCAACAGCTTTCCATGCCACCCGGGATATTCCGCTACCGTGTTAAACCTGGGGACACCCTATTCAACATCGCGTCACAGTACAAAGTTCCTTTCTCCGTAATTATAGAAGCAAACAACCTGCAAGCCCCGTATACCATATTTCCGGGACAGCTATTAGAAGTTCCTCCTGGCTCTCCCTACTATGTGGTTCAACCAGGGGATACCCTGTATAACATTGGATTACGCTATAATGTTACGACTGCTGGTAGAGTAAACGTCCAATTAATTCAATCGGCTAATGGATTATCATCTTCTATGATCTATCCGGGTATGAGGCTGACTATTCCGTTTGCCCCATTAGGGGAGGATGGGATTATTGCTTATACTGTTGGAAGAGCAGACGGTTTTGATATTTGGCTTTATGATGTTGCTAACGGGAATACCCACAAACTCACTAATGGTTTAGGTGAGTCCTTTTCTGTACCGTATTGGTCGCCAAATGGGGAGAGGATTTCGTTTGTAGGAAGACATAACGTCATCTTCGTTGTTACGATAAGTACAGGTGAAGTAGCGCGGATTGATCAGCTACCCGAAGGACTTGGGGCATATCTTGATTGGTCACCTGATAGTAAGAAACTCGTGTATGCGAAAGGAAACACGATTACGCTTTATGATGTTTCAACTCATAGAAGCCAGGTGATTAATCAAGCTGGCGCAACTGATGTCCAGTGGTTCCCCAATGGAAACCAATTACTTTTCCAAGCTATTGACGAGAACGGCCTAAGCCAACTTTATCGCATTCGTACAAATGGTACCGGCAAGATGCAAATTACCAATAATACCGGAGGAAGATTCAATCATGTAAGACTGTCACCAAATGGACGCTATGTGCTCTATACGTCACCAGGTGCAAGTATCTCTATTATCTATATCATTGACCTTGTAGATGGCATTACACGTGAAGTTGAAGGTGGACCTTTAGCGAAAAACTACTTCCCTACTTGGAATTCAAACTCTCAGGTAATAGCATTTAGTGCAACCGTCTTGGAAGAGTTAGGGTATTTTTCTCTCGTATCTATTGTAAATAACCAAGGGATGGATCAACGAACACTAGCAATCTCTAATTGCTTTTCAACCCCCGTTGATTGGTCACCTGATGGTTCCAAGCTAGTCTATTTATCTGGTTGCTCCACTGACTCCCCTGCAAGTGAGCTTTGGGTAATCGATGTAGAACGCCTAACACTTCGCCAATTACTAACTCAACCAAACATCATGTCTGTTCAATGGGCACCAATGACTAAACCAAGCCAATCAGCTACTTATCGTAACACGAATTACCGCATCCAATTTCAATATCCAGCTCACTGGGAACAAATGACGCCAGAGAGATATGAAGGTGTGGATGGATTTTTCCAAATCTCAGCCATATCTTCACCAGCAGCAATTCATGTTGTTTGTCAGAATGAAGCATTTCACCAACTGATGCCATATGGTTCTAACCCAACAATCACTTCAACAACAATCCAAAACCAAGAAGCCTGTTATATCTATCCATCTGCAGACCAAGCCCCAGAAATGAACAACCAAGCAGCTTTAATTATTCGCTACCCCGCACCAGTAATGATAGAAGGCAGTTTATATCAATTTTTTATTCTGTGGGCAGATCAGGAACATATAGATAGAATTGGCTCTTCTATTAAATTTTTATAAGTCTATAGGGGGAAATATCTAACTGATAGGCCTTTTAATTCTTATAAATCAACATTAGCCTTTGAAATATACAGTGACTCCATGGATCCAGTTTATAATGAGTAGTTGCTGTGTCTCCGATGCTTCTCTCAGACATTTTCTGATAATTTTTATTCAAAGATGTTCGTGAGAAGCCTTCTCTCAGACACTTCCAGCGATTTTTTATCAAAATTGTCCGTGAGAACGCTTCTCTCAGACATTTCTAACGATTTTTTATCAAAATTGTCCGTGAGAGCGCTTCTCTCGGACATTTCCCACGGTTTTTTCTCTAAAATGTCCGTGAGAGCACTTCTCTCAGACATTTCCTACTCCAAAAGAACTACAATCTTCACACTAACTTAACAGTAACTTTACATTCGATTGGTATAATTTACTATATTGATTATGCTAGTGTGGGGGTTAGAACTTGAGCACCAAGAAAAAGAAGAATACTAGAGAAGGAATGAACCTTCGTAATAGATTATTATTTATTTTTATTAGTTTACTAGCCGGATCCGTTATCGCAGTTGGGATTAGTGCTTATACCATTGCCAGAGATACAACCATGGAGTCCATTGAAAATAGACTTTATAGTGAAGCAGACTTAACGAGTGATATAGCTGATAATCTAAAGTTTATGTATGTTAGCGATGAGGCCTATTTTAAGCAACAGCTAGAAATCCATGTTCGCTCCCAAAAGGAAAAGCTAGCGAATGATGGGATGACATCGGACTACTTTTACATCACGGAAAATGAAGTCAATCCTTTTCAAACGAGTCTGGACACCTTGCCCGAGCTTCCCGAAGCACTTGTAACGGAAATTCAAGAAAAGCAATCTGGCGTCATTCACCACCTTGTTAACGATGAAGATTATACGTTAAGCTTTACAACAATGGACGAGCTTAATGGAATCTATGTGGTGATGGTACCAACTTCATCCTACATGGGTAGTATTACGAAAATGGCTTCTGTCATGATTAGTATTATCGTAGTAAGTATTGTGATTGCCACAATAGCTGTTTTAATTTTTGTTCGTGGAATCACGAAGCCACTGAGCCTACTTCGAGAAAAGATGAGAAATGTTAGGAACGGAAATTTACAAGAGGACCATATTACGATACATACAAGCATACCGGAAATTTCCTCGTTAAATAAAAGTTATCTTGCCATGGTTAATCACATGCGTTCGATGTTACATCAAATTAAGGATACTACCATCAACCTAGAGCAAACTGGTCATGAGCTACAACAATCTTCAGAAGGTACACTCGCTTCTAGTCAAGATTTAATTGAAGCCATTCATACTGTTAAGTTAGGGGCAGAACAGACAGCAAGCAGTTCGGAAGGTAGCTCTGAGGCGTTTCGAGACATGAAGATTAAAATCGAAGAAATGATTGGTAGGATGGAAGAAATATTTGCTAGCGCTGAAGATATGACTAACTCCGCTAAGCGTGGCGAAACGAGTACGGCTGATTTAATTCATACCGTGCATACGTTTAAACAGGAATTTGAGCACCTTACGAAAACCATTCAACATGTACAATCGTATTCTAATGCAATAAATGAACTCGTCGGACTCATACAAGGAATTGCTGAACAAACAAAGCTTCTGTCTTTAAATGCATCGATTGAAGCTGCGCGTGCGGGAGATGCCGGAAAAGGATTTGCTGTCGTTGCAAACGAGGTTGGTAAGCTAGCAGAGCAATCATCCAGTGCTGCCGTTCAGATTACGGAGTCGATTTCCAATATGGAGAAGGTCACTCAAACCGCAACCGATGAATTTGATCAAATGCTAACGAAAACAAAAAGTACTTTAGCCAAGTCGAACGAAGCAAAATTATCCATTGATGAAATGATGCAGATAATATTCGAAGTTAGCACCGAGCTACAAGGCGTTCAAGGGGAATTAAAAGAATTAAAATATTTACTACCTCCATTAGAACAAGAAACGGTTGGATTCCTATCGGTTTCTCAAGAAACGTTAGCTAGTGCCGAAGAAATGTTAGCTAGCAGTGAAGGACAAATCAAACAAATGGAACACACCCATGGGGTCGGGTTAAAACTTACAGGTATATCCCAATCCCTTTCGGAAAGTACAAAGCAATTTGATATTTAAACAAACAAAAAGACTGGCAACCAGAGCCAGTCTTTTTTCTATATTCATCAAAGGGGGAAGATGAAATTCAATTATAGTATTACCCAAAACGACCAGAAATATAATCTTCCGTGCGATTATCTGTCGGTTTTGTAAAAATAGTATCTGTTACATCAAACTCTACTACTTCTCCATTTAAGAAGAATGCCGTACGATCAGAGATACGAGCAGCTTGTTGCATATTATGCGTAACGATAATAATGGAGTAATCCTTTTTCAACTCCTGAACGAGGTCTTCAATCTTAAGCGTTGATTTAGGATCAAGTGCTGAAGTAGGTTCATCCATTAAGATAACATCTGGTTCAATGGCTAACGTACGTGCAATACAAAGACGTTGCTGCTGACCACCAGATAGACCGTACGCATTTTCCTTTAAGCGGTCCTTTACTTCATCCCAAATATAAGCTCCACGAAGACTTTTCTCAACGATTTCATCGAGGATCTTTTTATTACGGATTCCATGAATTCTTGGACCATAAGCAATGTTATCATAAATCGATTTAGGGAATGGATTTGGCTTTTGGAATACCATTCCTACATGTGTTCTTAGTTCCTCTACTTTGGAGGATTTATCTAGAATACTTTTACCTTTATACGTAATCTCACCAGTCGTACGAACAGTTGGGACTAGTTCCACCATACGATTTAATGTCTTCAAGTAGGTAGACTTCCCACAACCAGACGGTCCGATAATGGCCGTTACTTCTTTTTCATTAATAGTAAGATTAATATCCTTTAATGCATGTGTTTCTCCATACCAAAGATTCAAATCCTTTGTATCAAAAACGACATTGCTATTTGATTGTACTGCAGATACGATATCGGTATTTCCATTGTTTACCATACTTATATTCTCCTTAACTGTTAAAAGACTCAAGAATAAGTCCTCCTTCGTTTTAAAAACGTTGTTGGAATTTATTTCGAATAAAGATCGCTGCTGAATTTAAGACAAACAATAAGAGCAGTAATACAACGATTGTTGCTGCAGCAAGATTTGCATACTCTGCTACTAGAGATGAATCCAGTGTCCAGTAATAAATTTGCATTGGTAGTGCCGTAAATTTATCAAAGATACCTTCTGGGAACGGTATGATTAGTGCTGGAATTCCAATTACAGTAAGTGGTGCTGTTTCACCAATCGCACGGGAAAGGGCTAAGATTGCACCGGTTAAGATACCAGGTAATGCTGCAGGTAAAATAACATTTTTAATTGTTTGCCATTTCGTTGCACCCATTCCATAGGATGCTTCACTTAAGAATCCAGGAACCGCTCGAATTGCTTCTTGGGCTGCAACAATGACGATCGGTAAAATTAACAGCGATAAAGTTAACCCGCCGGCTAATATAATGTTTCCCATTTCCATCGCGCGAACAAAAATAGTTAGACCTAGAATTCCATAAACGATGGAAGGTACACCTGCTAGGTTTGAAATATTGGTTTGGATAATCGCTTGGAATCGTCCTTTTTTCGCATATAATTCGAGATAGATTGCAGTACCAATTCCTAGAATTAATGTAACTGGTGCCACTACGAGCATCATCCAAAACGTCCCTAAAATAGCTCCCATAATCCCTGCGCGTTCCGCAGCAGTAGATAATTTACCAGTTAAAAAGTTCCAATCAATCCAACCAACACTATCTACGACAACTCGATAGATTAAAATAGCTAATACAATAAGTCCAAACAATGTTGCCATGAAGAATAGTGATTTTAACAGGTTGTTTTTCGCAATTCTTGTTCCCATTCGCTTGGAAACTTGCTCTGCATCAATATATTTCATTTTAGTATTCCTCCCTAAACTTACGAGAGACATATCTTGCAAGTAAATTCATTAATAGTGTAAAAACAAATAGTGTCATCGCTACGGCATAAAGGCTATAGTAGATTGTTGTTCCAGCAGCTGCTTCCCCACCAGAGACCTCAACGATATAAGCTGTCATCGTCTGCATGGATTGCGTAATATCAAACGTAAAGTTTTTAGAACTACCACTTGCGATTGTTACAATCATCGTTTCACCGATGGCACGGGAAATACCAAGTACAAAAGAAGCAATAATACCAGATAGAGCTGCAGGCATAACCACTTTAAATGTCGTTTCTAATCTAGTAGCCCCTAAACCTAACGCACCATCTCGAATGGAATTCGGCACAGATGACATGGCATCCTCTGAAAGGGAAGCAATCATCGGAATAATCATGATCCCCATCACAATACCTGGGCTTAAAATATTCGTCGCTTCCACATCCGGCCAAATCGAACGAATTACTGGTGTAACAAAAGTGAAAGCAAAGAATCCATAAACGATGGTAGGAATCCCTGCAAGAATTTCCAGCATTGGCTTTAACACTTTTCTCACGCGATCAGAAGCATATTCGCTTAAATAGATCGCAGCCATAAGACCAATCGGTCCAGCTACTAGCATGGCAATCAGAGAAGAGATAATCGTCCCATTTATAAGTGGTAACACACCAAATTCAGGATTTTGACTCATCGGCTTTAAGACGGTTCCGGTAAAGAAATCCCATATGGGAACACGTTTAAAAAATTCAATGGTTTCGGACAGTAATGTCATGACTATTCCAACCGTTGTTAAAACGGTAATAATAGCAAATAGGAAAAGCATTATCGGAACAATCTTTTCCACTACTTGCGAGAAGCTCTTCGACTGTTTGTTTTTCTCTATCATCTGCTTAACATCTATTTCATGATCACGTTCAAGCTTACTATTTGCTGCCATAATACGCAGCTCTCCTTCCAAATCTAAAAGTCACAATAAGATGAGAGCATACTAGAGCCCTCATCTTATGATATTCTGGTGTGAAAAATTTCTATGTTAGTCTACTATTCAATTAGTTCAGTGCTTTTAGTTCATCAACTAGCGCTTGTGCTTCTTCTTCAGGAATTGGAGCAAATCCAGTTTCACCAGCTAGTCTGTTGTTGTTTTCCATGACATAGATTGCATAGTCAAGTACTTGTGGTTTTTCTTTTGCATTGTTCACATTCAAGTAAGTGAATACTGGACGAGTGAATCCTGCATAATCTCCATCTTCTGCAATTGTATCAAGAGATGGTGTAACTGCACCTTCACCAAAGTCAATTGCTACTGCATTAAGGCTATCTTTGTTGCTATCATAGTAACCAAAACCGAAGAAACCAATTGCATTCACATCCTCAGAAACAAGTGTTACAAGTGTTGCGTATTCTTGTTGAAGGTTGATATCACCAACTAGATCTTGTTCTTCCATAATTGTTTCATAGAAGAATTCATATGTTCCATGGTTTTCGTTTGGACCATAAGTTTGAATTTTTTCATTTGGCCAGTCAGCGTTAACATCAGACCAGTTTACATATTCACCATTAAAAATTGAAATAACTTGTTCAGGTGTTAATTCAGTTGCGAAGTCGTTATCTGGGTGAGTTACAATTGTTAACCCATCAAGAGCAACTTTCATTTCTAATACTTCGATACCCAATTCATCAGCTTTTGCTTGTTCTTCATCTTTAATGTAGCGTGATGCATCGTTAAAGTCTGTACCATTTTCTTGTAAGAACTTTTCAAAACCTGCAGAAGTCCCTGCACGGCTTACTGTAACCGATACGCCTTCTTGTTCGTTAAGCATATATTCTTCAGCAATTCTAGACATTAATGGATATACAGTTCCAGATCCGTCGATTGCAACTTCACCTTCTAATTCTTCAGAAGCTTCACTGTCACTTCCGTTTTCTTTGCTTTCTGAAGTGTTATCGGAACCGTTATCTCCCGAGTTGTTTTCTTCTTCGCTATCCCCACAAGCAACAAGCATTACCGCTAGTGCTGCTACGAATAGTAACATAAACATTTTTTTGAATTTCATCTAAATTGTCCTCCCCAAGTGCAATTTATGTTTTTTAAGGGTTATCCCCTCTCACAATTCCAAGTATAAGAGACGAATATTAAGTAGATATGTTGTCAATGTAAAGGGTTTGTAAATTTCTATTTGCTATCAATAGATTAAATTTTGAGACTTTTTTCCCATTTATGAACTTCTCACCTTTAATTCAGTAGACAGCTTTTTAAAAATCGTGATAAACTCTATAGTAAGATAGAAAAGGGGAATCATTATGAACCTGTGGATGAGAAAAATAGCCGTAGCATTAATCGCTATATTGACGTTTGGTTTATATACGCCTACTTATTTAATCGCAGATGAAGAAAACAATGAGGTCGTTTCTCCGAAAGAGAATGACACCCGTGATCTCGCGGTTGAATTTCGTTCCGATGACGAAACAGTTGGGATTAGCTCTCTAACAGAAAAAGCAAGAGAACAGAGTCTTGCAAAGTTTGGTCCGAGGATTTCTGAAAAAGTGGAAGATGAATTTAATCAAGTTATCTTACCGAATATCGAACAAGCACTAGAATCTATTCTAGTAAATGAAGAAGTAACTTATATTTCTATTACCGAACAGCCGTCTAAGGGCTTTGGAGAACGTATTTTCAATGTATATAACGAATTAACAAATGAAGATATTGCGAAGTTTCATGTGAGACGTGACAATCGCCCATTAGAGGGATATTGGTTTAACTTCCACTATCATTTAAAAGAAGACAATTTCGAAGCACATCATACATTAGGTGAGATTTATTGGGATAAAAACACCCCACCGAAATGGATGTCATAATGAACAATAATAAAACCTCCAACTGGAGGTTTTTTATATTTGCTCATAAAGATTCGTTAATTGCACATCAATTTCATTTTGCGGTTCATCAATTGGAAAAATCCTTGCCGTATTATTATCATTTACCTGTTGTATATACACTTGCTTCCCGTTATAGGTTACATGTTTCATATCTGGTGATTGTGCGATTTCCTCCGCTCTCATTCGATGCATTATTCCGCCTCCATCTATAGTGATATTGGACCAGTTTCATTTAATCCTTCTAAATCGACCACTTGTTCATGATTTATACCATCTAGCGGAAATACCTTTGCTGTCTGCCCATTAACTTCCTGTATATACACTGGAATACCTCGATAATGAACGTTTATAAATACATCCGCATTAATTATTTTCTCTGCTTGTTGTAAATCCATGCATCCTCTCTCCTTCTAATTATCTCTTCACAAGCTTATTTTTAGCAACTACGAATCGGTTATACGAGGTGAATAAGGGATGAATTGATACATATTTCCATTTAATTAGTATCGGATAAACCTCTCTCTTCATATATTGGAATGATTAAGATAGGAAGGGAGAACCTAATGACACATAATTGGATAAAAAGTATAGGATTATTGCTACTTCTGACAATACTTGCAGCTTGTTCAGCGAGTGATAATACATCAAGTGATTTTGACCATCCGTCCGAGGAGGTTGCATTTAATTACTATGATAACTTACAAAACGATAACTTCGAGGATGCACTGAATTTACTTAGTCCTGGATATTTGGATTATATCGGGTTTACCGAGCGTGACTTTATTAATACCTTTAAGGATCGCCAGACACTAGACGGCTGGAAAATTACAAAGGTCGAAGTGAGATCATCCGATAAAGTAACGGATGATGTAGAAGTGGCTCCACAACTAGCCCGTCTATTAACACAGGAGGAGAATTATCTTGTTATTCTTGATTTAGAAATTGAAAACCAAGGTGAAGTAACCGGTGTTGTGGATCATATGCTTATTGCTAAAGATGCAGAGGGGGAATGGAAAATATTTGGGATTATATCCTATTAAAAGCTGGGAGAAAAGTAATTCTATCAAGGTTAAATCCGAACATTATTATTAGTGCACATAACCCGCCCCGGAAATATGTTGGTTATTCGTATTTATATTCCTTTGATCTAGTTATTTCCCAGCCTCTATCCACCTACGCCATTACTTCTACTTGCTCATGCGCTAGTGAATCTTCATACTTAAGTATGAGTGTATCAAAGATGCTATCCCAGGATTGGGTCAAGGCATAATCCCTACCGTTTTGCCCCATTTCTTTCCGCTCCGTTTCATTTACTAATAAAGCGTCAATAGCCTTTGCAAAAGCTTCACTATTATTTCGTTCACACAGTATACCCGTTTCTTGATGTTGGATAATCGTTCGAACCCCTCCAGCATCTGCGCAAACAGCAGGTGTTCCACTGGCAAGGGATTCTAATACAACATTACCAAATGTTTCTGTCGGTGAAGGAAATACAAAGACATCCGCAGTAGCGTAGACATGGGCTAACTCCTGACCTGAGAGAAAACCAGTAAATGTCATATTTTCTGATGCCTGTCTTCTTAATTCTTCTCGATTAGGACCATCTCCAACAACTAACCAATGTACGTTATCCTTAATATTTTCTGGTAGTTTTTCGTGAATCGCAGGTAACAACATGACATCCTTCTCCGGAGCAATTCGACCAACATATAACAGAATGTACTTCTCTTTTATACGGTATTTTTCTCGAATCTCATCTTTATTCATATTCGGGTGGAACGTTGTACAATCAATCCCCCTTGACCAAATATCCAGATTCATAAACCCGCGCTTTTGTAAATGTTCCATCGTGTCTATGGAGGGAACAAAAATTTTACGCATTGGACGATGAAACCAACGCATATAGCGCCAGAGAACTTTCGTTAAAAATTGAAGATCATAATATTCCAGGTATTTATCAAAATCTGTATGATAAGAACCTACTAGCGGAATATTTAGCTTTTTGGCGTAATGCAATCCACATAAGCCCACATTAAAAGGCGTTGCAACATGAATGATATCTGGTTGAAACTGTAACAGTTCCTCTCTAACTTGATGCATATTGGGTAGAGCAAGCCTACATTCAGGATACAAGAAGAAAGGAAGACTTTTAAATCGATGAATATCACTGGAATAAAGACTTTGACTTGAACTTTTTGGGGCAAACACTTTATAGTCAAAACCTTGATCATCCAAGTAATCGGTAAAGCGTTTCAAAGTCTTTGCTACGCCATTCACATCTGGTGCAAACGTATCGGTAAAAATAGCAATTCTCATCCTACACCCCTCCACATTCATGATTAGTAAACAAATCCGCCAGATAAAAGGTGGATACAGATAATCCCAGTGCTTGAACCAAGCAAACTCCCAACCAGAACATCAGAAGGATAGTGAAGCCCTAAATATACTCGTAAAATAGCAACCATTATTCCGATTGGTAATAAAACAATAAACAAAATAGGATACATAAGAATAAAAGGAGTAACAACTGAAAAGATTGCTGTTGTATGTCCGGATGGAAAGGAGCAGTCTGTTAAAGGATTATCCATCACTTGGCTGCTTTCGAGGACTAAGTACGGTCTTTTACGTGGATACATTTTTTTCACAAGCGCAACAGGAAGATGACTAACAGTAAGAGAAATCGCACTTGCAATTGCCGTTACCTGAAACGTACCTTTAGTAATCATTATTAATAACAATACAATTGATATAGTAGCCGCAGCTCCTCCGAGGTGGGTAATAGAACGAAAGAAAGCATTTAGTCGTTTGTGGTCATAGAATTGATTAATATAATGAAAGAATTTGCAATCTAGGACGTACATCTGATAAAAATATTTCACCACGAATATCCACCTCCACTAAACTTAATAGGTAAAGTAAATTAATACGGCAAATAGAGATACACAAACTTTGATAAGAAATTTCATTCTCCCACCTCCACTTGAAAGGTTTCATTACCATAAGTGTAATGGAGAAAGATTAAGCCTTCACTAATTGGATGTGAATTTTCTGTAAATTTATCCAATAAAAAAACTAGCCAGTTTTTTACCGGCTAGTTTTATAACCTTATTCTGTACTTGAAAATGTTTCTTTTACCACAATTGTTGGGGTAATTCTTACTTTCTTTTGATCCTTAAAATCCTCTTCCTCTACAAGTCCTAATTTCAGGGCTGATTCTAGCTTTTCCGTATCAGGAGTTTTCGTTTCAATAATAAACTCGCTTAAGTTGAGATCCTCTAGTCGTTTTATCGTTCCTTGTTCATCATAACTGACAGCAGTCCGTATTTGTCGTTGCAACTTATAATGCCCACGTTGGATTTCACCTTTCTCATTTTTTCCAAAGGAAGCGTCTAAGACTTCGTGAAACTTTTTCTTTAGTTCCTCCATTTCCTTTTTTATTTCTTTCGTCTGTTTATTCAAATCGAAGTATCGTTTAATTTCTTCTTCCGTTAACACTAGTACTTCCTCCATACGATAACCCCCTAATTTTTTCCTTTATTCATTTCTATGAACGAGGGGAACATATCATTCCTAAAAATGGACAAGCAGTTCGACGAAAAGGACGCATATTTATAAACCTCACTGAATATGAATGGTGGATAAAAATATGGAGGTGCGTCAATTTGGGACCAAAGATAATAAGAAAGAAATCGTTTCAACTTATTGGATATCACCTTCCGACTAATTTGAATGCGGAGGAGGAAAGAAGGGCGATTCAGCATACCGTCACCCGGCTAAAAACGATTTCGAAAAAGATACCAAACAAAGTACGGGATGATGTGTTAGTTGTTCATATTTATCCAATGATGGAGCAATTTAACCCGTTTAAAAATAAGGAAAATCTAATTATCGGGTTTGAAGTTCAACATGCCAATAGTGCGCTCGATGATACCGGTCTTTACACGATTGAAGAAAATATGTATGTTAATTGTAAGCACAATGGCTCGAAAAAGGATCTTTATAAAACCTATGACTTTCTATATAATAGCTGGCTGCATGAGAATCGTTGTATCCCTCTAGGATATGATATGGAAGTTTGGAACGAGGAAAGTGAATCTGACGTAGACATTTGTATTGCTATTAACAAGATTTCTTAAATTTATTTCGTAGTTTAAACCTTTTCTTCTATTGGAAATACTAGCAAAGTGCATACTTTCGACCTAGGATAAGCTGTAAGACTTTTTCATATATTTGTAAAAAATGGATAAAGGAGTGGGGGAATTGAACACAGCTAGCATTTGGAAGAGAGGGCTACTTGCTTTCTTATTAATTTTTATGATAACCGTTCCATTTATCGCGCAAAATCAGGCACCTTCCGTCAATGCATCAAACGAAACGACCGAGGAAACATCACTGGCTGATAAACTGAATCAAATCCTAAGTAACAATGTATTAGACGGAACGACAACAGGAGTTAGCATACGAAACGCTGATTCTGGAGAACTGTTATTTTCTTATTATGGCGATCATCGTTTACACCCTGCATCGAATATGAAAATAATAACTTCGGTTGCAGCACTGGAGAAACTTGGTGCAGACTACCGCTTTTCAACTGAAGTATTAACGGACGGCTTAATGGGAGGGGAAGTTTTACAAGGGAACCTCTACTTAAAAGGTAAGGGAGATCCAACTTTACTAAAGGAAGACTTGGACCAATTTGCCGCTGATTTAAAAGCAAAGGGAATAACGAATATTCACGGAAACTTAATTGGTGACGATACTTGGTACGATGATGTTCGCCTCTCCCAAGACTTAAACTGGTCTGATGAACCATTTTATACAGGCGCTCAAGTATCTGCACTTACCCTTTCACCAAATAAGGACTATGATGCAGGCACGGTAATTGTCGAAGTTTTCCCTGCTGAAGAAGTAGGTGGAAGCCCCATTGTTAAACTCACACCACATACGGACTATGTCAACATTATCAATAAAGCAAAAACCGTGAGTTCTGATCATAGCAGAGCCATTTCTATTGAAAGAGAGCATGGCTCCAATAATATCGTCATAGAAGGAGTCATTCCTGCCGAAGGTTCCAATGCAAGGTCCTGGGTATCCATTTGGGAACCAACAGGATATGCGGTTGATGTATTTAAGAAGTCATTAGAAGAACAAGGAATCAAGTTCGTTGGGAACGCTAAAACAAAAGTTGGCGTGACACCAGTAGACGCAACCGTGTTAACTGCGAAGGAATCCATGCCATTAGAAGACTTGCTCATTCCATTTATGAAGCTAAGTAATAATGGTCACGGCGAAACCCTCACAAAGGAAATGGGAAAAGTAGTGCATGATGAGGGCTCATGGGATAAAGGTTTAGATGTAATGGAAGACGTCGTTACGGAGTTTGGTATGAATGGCGACACCATTCTGCTTCGCGACGGATCTGGCATGTCCCATAAAAATATGATTCCTGCAAACGAACTATCTCAGTTGCTTTTTGAAGTTCAAGACGAAGAATGGTATCCAGCATTTGAACGCTCCCTACCTGTTGCAGGCCATTCCGAGCGACTTATAGGTGGCACATTACGATACCGAATGGCGGATGGACCAGCAGCACATAATGTAAAAGCTAAAACCGGTTCCTTAACTGGTGTATCCTCTTTATCTGGGTATGTTACATCAAAAGACGGTCAAAAGATCGTGTTTTCTATCGTGATAAATAACGCATTAGGATCCTCAAGTAAACTAAGAGCAATTGAAGATGCAATCGCAACAGAATTAGCAAATTACGAATTTTAATTTAAAGCTACATAGTACCGGTTGAACTCCGGAATATGTAGCTTTTTCTAATTCCTATAATTACTTTTTATAACCGAATAATAAAATGAAATTATTATAGTTGCATTAGTTTAAAAGTCGTGTTAAGATTAGTAATGTTGAATTCAAATATATTGAATTAAAGATAAATGAATTCGTAAAATTCCGATTTCATCTTTAGTTCAGCCCATAAAAACAACTCAGAGGAGGAAATTTATTATGTTAAGAATTGGTATTGTACAAGGTAGTGTTCGTGAAGGACGTAACGGTGCAGCTGTTGCTGACTGGACGTTAAATTTCGCTAACAACCGTAATGATGAAGGTGTTGAGTATGAGCTAGTTGATCTAGCTGATTACGATCTAGCATTCCTAGGTTCTAAAGCTTCACAAACTGAGGAAGCTCAGGCTGCTGCTAAAGCTTGGTCTGAAAAAATGGCTTCATTTGACGGATATGTATTCATTACACCTGAATATAACCACGCTATTGGTGGTGCATTGAAAAATGCTCTTGATTACTTAAATCCTGAACTAAATAATAAAGCAGCAGGTTTTGTTGGTTACGGTAGCTTAGGTGGTACTCGTGCACATGAAAACCTTCGTTTAATCTTAGGTGAACTTCAAGTTGCTGACGTCCGTACTGCTGTTACTTTCTCACTAATGGCTGACTTTGAAAACTTCTCAGTATTCAAACCAGCTGATTACCATGCTGATAATGCTAACGGTATGTTAGATCAAGTTATCGCATGGAGCCGTGTACTAAAAACTGTTCGATAAAAGAATTGAGGTTAATAAATAATGGGATTTTTAAATAAATTATTTGGAAAATCAAATAAGAAAGAGGTAGAAACTGTGGCTGAAACATTAAGAGTTGCTATTGTACAAGGTAGTGTTCGTGAAGGTCGTAATGGTACTGCTGTTGCTAACTGGACACTAAACTTCGCAAAAAACCGTAATGATGAAAATGTTGAATATGAACTAGTTGACCTTGCTAACTACGAATTAGCTTTATTAGGTTCTAAAGCTTCTCAAACAGAAGAAGCTGGAGCTGCTGCTAAAGCTTGGTCTGAAAAAATGGCTTCTTTTGATGCATATGTATTTGTAACACCTGAATATAACCATGCTGCTGGTGGCGCATTGAAGAATGCTCTTGACTACTTAAATCCAGAACTAAACAATAAGGCTGCTGGATTTGTTGGATATGGTAGCTTAGGTGGAACTCGTGCACATGAAAACCTTCGTTTAATCTTAGGTGAACTTCAAGTTGCTGACGTTCGTACTGCTCTAACATTCTCTCTAATGTCTGATTTTGAGAACATGAGCGAATTCAAGCCTGCTGATTTCCATAAAGACAATGCGAATGGAATGCTAGACCAAGTTATTTCTTGGGGTAGAGCATTTAAATCATTACGCTAATTTCTATAAGATAACGAAAGAGTTAGGACTGCTTATTGCGGTCCTAACTCTTTTTCTAGTTGGTAAAGGTGGCTTTGTTTAATAGTCTGTGAATACCTCTTATGTGTGACGATTGCTAGGTAGACGTTTTTTGCGGTTAGCACCACTTTGTCTTCTTTTATTTTGTTCATCTTTCCTCTTGCGCTCATTAAACTTTGCTACAAAGGTAGACGTATCTTCCACATACATTCCTCCTTATACGATTATTAGTTTATTTTTTCCATAATAAGAAAAACTATACAAAAAATGTAAAAAGCCCTTGTATACACAAGAGCTTTCCACACTTAAAAAATATCTTCAAATAGGTCAAACATGGTTTTCTTCTTCTTTTTCTTATAGCCGTAGTATTTTGGGTCTTTGTTCTTGTAGTAATCCTCTTTGTACGTTGGTTGTTCTCTGTATTTGCGTTCATAGGAATCAAATGTTTCTTCGTAGTATTTACGGTCTTCTTTCAGTCCCGCAGTAATTTTTTCTAATTCTCCACGGTCTAACCAGACACCTTTACAATTCGGGCAAATATCAATTAACACGTCATCCTTTTGTACTTCTCGCATTCTTACACCATCACATACTGGACAGTTCATGCTATCCCTCCCTTACTTCGGCTAAGTCTTCCTTGACTATTTGAATTTGTTTTAACGTTCTTCCATCAACTTCCAGAATTTTAAACATTAGGTTTTCATGTTCTAATATGTCACCTTGTTTTGGAAATTGATCAAATTCGGTTAATAGGAAACCGGAGAGGACATCTTCTTCCTCTGGTATATCCGTATCAAAAATCGAATTCAAACGGTGAAGCGTAATTTTACCATCACAGATAATCTCTGTATCGGTTAGTTTTTCCACTAGCTTTTCACTTTCTAAATCCATCTCATCTTCAATTTCTAGACCAATCATGGCCTCTATAATATCTTCATGGGTTAGGATACCTTCCGTACCACCATACTCATCCAATACAATAGCCAAGTGCTTTCGGTCTCTCGTCATCTGACGGAAAACCATCTCAATTGAATGAAATTCAAAGAAGACCATTGGATCTAAATCGCAATATTCTTCTAGTCTTTTTTCTGGTTCGATTGACCAGGTTAATAAATATTTCGAATGGAAAACCCCAATTATATTATCAATCTCGTCTTCATAGACAGGATACCTTGTATATTGATTTTGAATAACGATATCACGAACTTCCTCATACGTAGCATCATGTGGAACAGCAACGATATCCATGCGAGGTGTTTTCATTACATCTTTTACATTTAAATCTTGGAAGTCGAGCACACCTTTGATACGGAACGATTCTTCTTGCCTAAATGTCCCTTCTGTACCTGCTATATCAACCATCGTTCGCAGATCTTCTTTCGAGACAGAAATATTCTCATCATCTTCCTTTGATAGGACCCTGATGATAAGGCCTGTTAATCCATTTAACATAAGTGTTAATGGCTTGAAAATAATAGTAAAAAATCGAATTACTGGGTATACAATATACGAAATCCTATCCGGGAATGCTGCTGCTACGGATTTCGGTACTACTTCTGAAAAGATTATGATGGTCACAGTTAATACTGCAGAACCAGCAGCAACACTAAATCCATACTCATATGCCAGCATCGTCACAAGCGTAGGTAATAAGATGTTGGCAATGTTATTCCCTATCAAGATAGAAGTAATGAATTCACTTGGCTTTGAAACCAAGTCCAATAATTTTTCTGATTTTTTATCATTATTATTCGCTTTTGTTTGTAACTTCATCTTATTCGCTGCTGTTAGAGCAGTTTCACTTCCTGAAAAGAAAAATGATACAAACAATAATATGATGATCGCAATGATCACTAGATAGTTCCCCCTTAAAATTTACAAAGCCTCTATAGTAAATGGTTACTTAAATTTAAAATAAAATAGAACAAAGATTATAGGTATTTATAGCCTAAGTAATCAAATGTTTTTTTCTAACCATTTTCGAAAATCTATATAATTCTCCTGTGAAACCTGGTGTCCAACAGGGTAAGCATGAAATTCAACTGGCGCTCCTAATTGCCGGAAAAACGCTTGCGCCTCTTGTCCCCAATCGAATGGAAGAACTGGATCCATTTCTCCATGTGAAATAAATAGGGAAAGAGCACCGATATCCTGATTTTTATATTCTTCTTTTACAAAGTCAGGAATATAACCACTTAATGCAGCAATTCCTTTTATCCGATTGCCTAGTGTTAATCCAACACTCATGGATAGAATTGCTCCCTGGCTAAATCCCATTAGGAATAATCGAGAGGCATCAATAGGATGTTGCTTAGACATCTCATCAATTAACTGGATGACTCCCTGAACCGCATTATCAAATACATTTCGATGTGGTTTCCCAAATCCTTCTATAGTAAAAAATGCGTATCCTGGTGGTTGCCCGATGGGTCCGCGGATACTAAAAATAAAAGCAGAATTAGCTAAATCATGGACTAATGGAAGTAAATCCTCCTCATTACTCCCCATCCCATGCATGATAAATATTGCTGGATAGGTTTTATTTGATTCCACTTTTTCTGGTTTCAGAAGCTTATAATACAATGGTGAATCCAACACATCATCATCCTTTTACAAATTTTCTAGGAAGAGCCGAACAACATCCGCTCCACCAACAAAGGTTCCAATAGAGCTCCCGATATTAGCAAAAATAACAACTAATAGCACTCTGGTTACCTTATTATTCCAAAAACCTTTTAGTGAATGAACATCATCCGATAAATTTTCAAAGTCTCTTACATTTGGTCTGTGAAAATAAGCTTGAACAAAACCTGCAAACCAACCCGCTGCCAGGAATGGTTCTAGCGACGTTATCGGTGCCGCAATAAATGCAGTTAAGACAGCAAGTGGATGCCCAAAGGCTATAAGTGTACCAATAGCGGACAGACTTCCATTCCATAGTATCCAACTAATAATCTGAGCTACCCCAGCTTCTGCATTAGTCATAAACGTAAGAACGATCAACGTTAAAATTAGGATTGGGATGGTCCATCCAATTATTTTGGGAAGCTTCGATTTAGGTGGGAGCTGTGATAACTTCTCAAGATTATGATCTGTCTTAATTTGCTCTTTAATCCCCGGAACATGTGCAGCACCGAGTACTGCCACGATCTTCTTCCCTGGTGCTTCCTTAATCTTTTGAGCCAGATATTGATCACGCTCATCAATTAGAGGTTTTTTCAACTTAGGAAAGCTCTCGGTGAACTCTTCAAGCATCGAATCAATCATATCCTGCGATTTCATTTTCTCAAGTTCTTCTTCAGAAATGGTTTCTTTCGTAAATATACTCGCGATAACCTGTGTTAAAAGCATCAATTTTCCTTTTAATCCAATACCACGCCATATCCGAGAAAATGTTGTTTGTATATTACGGTCCGCTAATACAAGACTAGCATCTATCTCTTTGGCCGATTCAATTCCTTGAATCATTTCTTGGCCAGGATTGATCCCAAACTGACTAGCCATCCGCTTTTGAAATGAGGAAATTGCAAGGTTCATCAGTAGTAGTGTTGCTTTTCTTTCCTTAATTACTTTAAATATATCTGTTTCCTTCCATTTATTCCCATCCGTTATGGATTTATACCGTCCTTCGTCTAACTCCACACAGACAGAATCTGGTTGTTCTTCTTCAATTACTTGTTTTACTTGTTCAGCGCTGTTCTTAGATACATGTGCTGTACCGATTAAAATGATTTCTTTTCCATCTATCTCTAAACGCGATATATTCTCTTCCGACATAGAGTACCTTCCTTTATATATCTATATAATTCTAATAATAAACTAGTTTGGAATAAATTTGAATGATTTTGCTAGATGGATAGAAAAAACGCACCTTCCTCGATAGAAGGTGACGTTTTTTGCTCCGTTTTATTTAACGATTTCTGTCATTGGAAGGTAATTCATTCTCCATTGTAGCCATTGTCTCTCGCGTGTTTTTCTTGGTAAGAACTGTCTTATATCATCTATATGAAAGCCGACTTGAAGTCGCTTCTCATCTAACATAATTGGGCTTCTTAATAGTCGTGGGTGGTTATGGATTAACTCGAGTAATCCTTGCAACGGAAGTGAGTCTATATCTACATCAAGCTCTTTATAAATCTTGGAGCGAGTAGAGATGATTTCTTCCGTCCCTTCCACGGTTCTACTTAGAATTTGTTGTAATTCAGGAACGGTTAATGGCTCTTTTAAAATATTCCGTTCGATATATTCAATATTATTTTTTCGAAACCATTCTTTTGCTTTTCTTGTTGATGAACATGCTGCACCATAAATCATTACAGTCATTTTCATTCCCCATTTCTACTATATTTGAAAACATTTCATTACTTTTCTGTGTTTTGCTTAAAAGTTTCAATAAAATGTGTTGGAGAAGATTTCACCGAATAGGAATAAACACCACGTATTGTATGTAGGTAAAGAAGTCCCGCTCCTTCACCACCTATTTTGCGGTAGGAAATATCCATTACTTCTTTGATCGGAAATTCCCGATGTTTACTAGTGATCTTATCGGTATACAACTTAAGGGTCCGTCTATGCTCCACATCTACTTGTGTGATCCGATCTACCTTTCGTTCTACCTTAAAATACTCCTGCTCTGCCAGTAAGTCCACGAAATCCCTCCAAGTTTGAAAGATTAATCTAACAAACGATTCTCTTCTTCTAAAAACTTAATAAAGTGATTCATCGCAAAGGCAGGCTGTTGTTTTACTTCTCGGATATATCGTTCCTTCTGCGTTTCATCAACAACATTACTTCTTGAAATACGTTTTACAATAAATTCCTCGCTCACCTTGAGAATTTCTTTACGCTGATGTTTTGCTTCTTTTGATAGGGCTAAACCAAAAGCTCCCATAATGGCATAAAGAACAAGCGCAACTGCCGTTCTAGTCTCAGGCATGACGACAAGCATAAAGAACAGATTGATTAGTGAGAATATCGTTAGTGGGAAAGACCAAAATGAATACTTCGATACCTTTTTGATGAATGGTGAAATTGTTTCATTTAGTTTTTCCACTTCTTTTTTAATAAAACTTGGCATATCCGTCATGTGTAAATTCATAAATCTCACCCTTTTCGTTAGTTTTGTCTTTGTCTAAAAATCAATATATATTTAACAAGCTCCAAAACAGCAATTAATGTACTAGCTAAATAAGTTAATGCCGCTGCATTTAATACCTTTCCAACACCTTTTTCTTCCTCATTCGTAATCATTCCTAATTCGAGCAATGTTGTTCTTGCACGATTGGAGGCGTCAAATTCGACCGGTAAGGTTATCATTTGAAATAGTACAGCAGCTGAAAATAAGATGATTCCAATTCCAATTAGATTACTTTTATCTAGTAAAAATCCTGCAATTAATAGGAATGGTGCTAGTTGTGAGCCAATATTGGCAAAAGGAAATAACTTATGTCTAAGTACTAACATCGAATACTGATTTGCATGCTGTATCGCGTGGCCAACCTCATGTGCTGCAACCGCAAGTGATGCAATCGAATTCCCACGATAGACAGGCTCTGATAGTCGAATAACCCTCGCCGTCGGATCATAGTGATCTGACAAGGCACCTCTTCTCGAAAGCTCAATTCTTACATCGGAAAGTCCCTCACGATCTAGTATCTTTCTTGCGACTTCTAATCCGGTCATTCCAGACGAAGCTGTTACCTTGGAACCTTTTTTAAAATTCCCCTGCACTCTTGTTTGCGCCCACATTGCAAGCCCAAAGGCAATAAGAATTAGAAAATCCATTGGATGAAAAAACACGTTGTATCCCCCTAGGTCCTGATATTTCATCTTTACTACTACAGACTACGGATCTGTACAGTCATTTTATAAGGCTTGCCAACTGCAACCTAGATTTATACCAAAAAATGGTTCCATTATTATATACGAAATAACTTTGTGTTTAGTTGCACAATCATAGAAAAAAGTTTACATTTCGGATTGTATATTTAGTATAAAAAATGAATATGAACTGAATATGAACTGTGGAGCGTGAGAATAATTTTTTTTGGGATATTTTTTTGATTGATATTTAATTGTGAGGAATGGTGTAACTGGAGGCTGATTAAGTCGTGAAAGTGAATAGACCAGTACTCTCGGACAAAAACTCGGTTATTTTATGGGGATTGTCCGTAAGAACCTTCCTCTCGGACAAAATCCTATTTATTTTGTGCATATTGTCCGTGAGAACCTTCCTCTCAGACAAAATCCTATTTATTTTGTGCATATTGTCCGTGAGAACCTTCCTCTCAGACAAAATCTCGAATATTTTATGCTTACTGTCCATGAGAGCCCTTCTCTCGGACAAAATCCTGCTTATTTTATGCATACTGTCCGTGAGAACCTTCCTCTCGGACAAAATCCTGTTTATTTTGTACATACTGTCCGTAAGAACCTTCCTCTCGGAAAAATCCTGTTTATTTTGTGCAAACTGTCCGTGAGAGCCTTTCTCTCAGATAAAATAAACAAACAAAGGCAACATGCCACCACCTTCGCATGCTACCTCTGCCCAAAAACTAGTCTAACCCTGCTCAATCGGGATATTTACCGTAAAGATGGATCCCACCCCTTCTTCACTTTCCACATCGATTGAATATTTGTGTATCGTTAATATCTTTTTCACAATGGATAGTCCTAATCCATTGCCTTCTATGGAACGGTTACGGGAACGATCTACCTTATAGAAACGTGCAAATAAATTCGGTAGTTCTTCTTTTGGTATTCCAATGCCGAAATCTTTTACGCTAACTTTGATTTGACCTCCATCTATCTGGATGGCAATCTCAATAATTCTTTCTTGTTCGGTATATTTAATGGCGTTCGTAATTAAATTCAACCATACTTGTTCCATTAAATCCTTATCCGCATAAATTTCAACTGGTTCCAAATCTAGTTGGATTTCAATCTGTCTTTTACTCCATTGTGGTTCGGTTGTAAGCACAGAATTCCGTATTTGTTCATCCAATCGATAGGAGATTGGATGGTATGGGTGATGCTCGGAATCAAGGGATGCAATCCGTAATAAGTTATCACTAAGACGGGACATTCGTTCAATCTCTTGATAGATAATCGTTAAGTATTCTTTTTCATTCTCTTTAGGAACGACATCATCCATTATCGCTTTCGTAAACCCTTTGATTGAGGTAAGTGGTGATTGAATTTCATGAGACACGTTACTTACAAAATCAGCACGCATCGCATCAATTTTTTCTAGCTCTGCTGTCATATGGTTGAAGCTATCAATTAACTCGCCAACTTCATCTTGGTTTTTTCTATTTTGCTTCTCGACTCGTACAGAGAAATCGCCTTTCGCAATTTTGCGTGCAGCATTGGTTAATTTCCTAATTGGGTCTACTAAATACCTAGATGCTAAGAAGATCAGCAAACTTCCAACTAGTAATACTAATACTAACGAGATGAATATCCCTTGTTGCAAATCTTCAAATTCATCTTCATAATCAATCCTCGTTATCAGTGCATAACGTTCACCAGAAACTTGGATAGGTACCCCAACAATTCTGGCTGACGGATTGTGCCGGTCCACAATGACAACCGGATCATCAAACGAATGCCGTAAGATTTCTTCTACATCTTCTATTAAGATTGGAATGTTGTAATCCCCGTCTTTTTTATAGAATACATCTTTCCCATTGGTAATTAATACTTCAAACTCAATCTCATCAAAATCATCCATCAATCTCGGAATACTTTCGGGCCCCGTCATTTGGATAACTTCTGCTAGTCCCATGGATATAGCAGATAATTCTTCTTTAAAAATCACTTCTTGGTTTAACGAGTACGGCGTTAATACATAGGATAAGCAGATACTTATTATTACAACGCCAATAAACGTGCCAACAATCTTTAAATACAAACTCCTAACCATGGCTTGCCTCCAACCGATATCCTAGACCCCTCACGGTTGTAATTACAATTTCCTCGAAATTTTCTAGCTGTTCTCTTAATCGTTTAATATGTACATCAACCGTCCGCTCATCACCTTCGTAATCAAATCCCCATATCTTTTCAATAAGCTGATTCCGTGTGAAAATTTTTCCTGGAGAGCTGGCAAGCACAAATAACAGTTCACATTCTTTTCGTTTTAGCGAGACTGATTTTTCCCCCGATTCAACGACGAGCTTATCCTTATCGACCACAGTTGAGCCAATTTTTACCGTGTTATCAGCACGAATATTGTACCTTTTCAACAACGCCTCTACCCGTAGGATTAACTCCACTGGATCAAACGGTTTCACCAAGTAGTCATCTGTACCTGCACGAAATCCTTTTACTTTATCTTGTGATTCCCCTTTGGCAGTTACCATGAGAATAGGTATATCTAAAAAAGACCGGATATCTTCTGTTAGTTCATAGCCATCTATTTTCGGCATCATCACATCGACAACTGCTAAGTCAATAGGGTGCTTCCCAAGTAGTTCCAAAGCCTCTTCCCCATCTACTGCTTCAATGACCCCGTAATTACTATTCTCTAAATATAAACGCATTAACTTTCGAATATGTGCATCATCATCGACAACAAGAATGTTATTCATAGTTCACTTCCTCATTCTTTTCTAACTTCAGTTTAGCCTATGTACTTTTACTCGTAAATTGATTTGAAAAAAATTCCTTTATTATCATCAATATTTTCCCAGAGATGACTAATACTATGAGCAAACGATATGAAGGAGTGAAATATATGAAACGATTTTCCGTATTTTTTCTAGCCATCTTTATGGTCATCCTGCTTTCCGCTTGTAACACAGATAACGCTAATAACGGGGATGACACTAACAATAATAATGACAATATTTCTAGTATTAGTACTGGTGAGTCAAGCAACGATTATCCTCATACACAGCCAATTAAGACACAGGATGCCAAGTATGAATTCCGAGTAGAGACAAATAAAGGGAAAGATAATGCATTACCAAACGGAGAACAAGTACCAAATACAAACAATATTGGAGCTAGATCTCCAGAGCAACAAGCACCACAACAAAACCAGCAGCAAAAGCAACAACAACCAGCTCAACAAGCGCCACAGCAAAAACAAAACGAAAACTATGGCCTAAGTCAATTTGAGAGTGATGTCGTTACATTAACGAATAAAGAAAGACGCCAAGCTGGCTTGTCTGCATTACAAGTAGATACGACTCTAAGTCAGGTGGCTAGAGAAAAGTCTAATGACATGCAGGCAAAAAACTACTTCTCTCACACGAGCCCTACTTACGGGTCACCTTTTGATATGATGCGTGATTATGGCGTGACGTATCAGTCTGCAGGGGAAAATATTGCTAAAGGGCAAACTACCCCAGAAGAAGTAGTACAAGCTTGGATGAACAGTCAGGGTCACCGTGAAAATATTCTAAATGCGAATTTCACGCATATTGGCGTTGGCCATGAGCAAGGTGGTAACCACTGGACGCAAATGTTTATTAAGAAATAACGGATTAGGTGTCGTGAATCACGGCACCTTTTATTATTCTACTGTTAGTTGAACTCCCGGATTCAACTAATGGTTGATAGCTGAATCCTTATGCCTGTGCTATGATTTTTACGAACAGCGCGCACTGTTGAATACACTTTTGGGGAGATTAAAAAATGTTAAACAGTCAACTAATCGGTTCATACATATCGAAATTACGAAAAGAGAAAGACCTCACACAGGTAGAACTTGCAGAACAGTTAAATGTAAGCCACCAAGCCGTTTCCAAATGGGAAAAAGGAGACTCTATTCCAGATGTCGGGACTTTGATCACATTAGCTGACGCGTTTCAAACATCTGTGGACGACATATTGAATGGTGGGAAACAAGAGAAGCAAATAAAAAATATTGGACCTATTATCCACAACGTCGTGAACAAGGAAACGGAAAAAGCTGCTAACATCGTAAATAAGGGTGAATCAGATGTAGAAGATCTCATATCTATTGCCCCTGTATTAAAATCCAGTTCACTAGGAAGTATTACAAAAAATATCGATAATGATAAATTGTCATTAGAACACATTACACAATTAGCACCCTTTCTAACAGAAGATGCACTAGAGGAGTTATTCAATAAAATATCGGTTGATGATGCTTATGAAGTAAAAGATATCATTCACCTTGCTCCATTCTTAAAGAGTGAACTACTCACAAAACTTTTGATGGAAAAGAGAGACTCGCTAAGTATCAGTGATATTGCACATCTTGGTCCATTTATTGGTGATGAAATTAACGATATAATTAGAGAAATACCATTAGAGGATATTCGTTGGGAGTTTCTTATGGGATTAGCGCCATTTGTTCACTTGGAAGTACTTCAAGGCTTGGTTGAAAAGGCGGATATGAGTCAGGTTACATTTTCCAAAATTGTAGCCATTGCACCGTTCTTGGATCAGGAAACAACGGATAAGATAGCACTTCGAATTCACGAAGAAAAGGTAGAGGCTCACCATCTAGCAGCAATTGCCCCATTTGTCAGTAAAAAAGCACTTGGTGAGATAGCCAAATCGGTTGAATTAGATGATCACACGTTGACCGCAATCGCACCATTTCTTGGCCAGGAGGCGCTTGGTAAACTAATCGGAGAAGCTGATTTAAAGAAGTTAAGCCCGAGTGCTTTAGCAAGTCTAGCACCTTTTTTAAGCCAGGAAACATTAATAGCATTAATAAGTAAGATTAAAAGCTAACAGGTAGCCAGAGCATAAATTAAAAGACAGACGAAATCGAATCTCATTTCGTCTGTCTTTATTAATATGACAACGTATCCTTCACCATTCTTAATGTATTACTTTGATAATGCAATTTTTATATGAGCTAAGTGATGCTCTTCATGCCAAGATAACTTTGCAACTTTTGTTGCAACCGCAATGTTACCATTTATTTGGTGAGTAAAGGTTCGACCTAATTGTTCTTCGGTTAAGGTGTTTCCTAAAGATACAATTCGCTCATTGATACCTTCCAACATTTTAATAGAACTTTCTACAGGAAGCTTTGAATCCGGTAGACTAACCCACTTTTCTTCATCAAAAGCTGGAACTGTTGGATTCTCGTCTGTTAAAGCTAGCTTCAAACGTTGATACATGGTCAACTGCGAATCTGCAATGTGATGAACAAGTTCGCGAACTGTCCAGCTACCTTCACGATACTTTTCACTTAATTCTTCTTCACTTAATGGGTCTACCGTTTCTCTTAATCGAATTGTGAATGTTTCAATTTCCTTTAGCCATTCACGGATATTTGTCAATGTTACTTTCTCAGGAACTTGTAGTTTCCCAATGGGATACCTTACATCCATTTTGCATCCTCCAATTCATTATCCTATTAATAAATATCTATATATATTAATACTAACATAACACCCTAAAAGCATCAGAATTTTAAAACATAAACAGCGAGCCAGTTAAGATCGCCTCGTTAATCAATATTCCCAATTATGGTAAAATTAACTTAAAGGAAAGGAGTGCTCCGAATGAATGAAACGATATCTAATTACGAAGATCTTCTTGAAATGCTAGATTCCTTCTTACGGGAACCAACACAATTCTGGGATGGCTTCTACCAAGACCGTAATAAACCTATTCCATTCTTCCAAAATAAGCCCGATGAGAACCTAGTTTCCTATTATAAGAATGGTTTTATCTCTTCCGGAAAAGTGTTAGAGCTTGGTTGTGGGCCAGGAAGAAATGCAATCTACCTTGCCAAAAATGGATTTAAAGTGGATGCAGTAGACATCTCAAAAGAAACCATTGAGTGGGCTAGGGAACGGGCCAAAGAAGCTAATGTGGATATCAATTTTATCATCCAAAACATATTCCATCTCCATACAAAGCAAGACACATACGATTTAGTTTACGATTCTGGCTGCTTCCACCACCTTGCTCCTCATCGACGGATGGACTACATCAACCTAGTAAACTACTCTCTTAAACCTGGAGGATACTTTGCACTTACTTGCTTTGTTACTGGTGGTAAGTATGGAGGTTCTGATATTACGGATTGGGAAGTATACCGATTAGGTAACCTTCAAGGAGGTTTAGGTTTCAACGAGGAAAAGCTTCGACATATTTTCAAAGATTTTGAGGTAGTAGAGATACGTAAAATGATTGATATGGATACATCTAGTGCGGCATTCGGAACTTCCGCATTATGGACTGGTCTATTTAGAAAGAAATAATCTAGCTAATCCTTTTATATGAGGTGTTAATATGAGCGTCTTTACAAGGTTCACCCTTATCTTTTTCATAGCCTTTATCATTGTTAATCTTCCTCTATTTAGAGTTGGCTACGTTATTGATTGGGTAGATGAGGCAACAATAATTCAAAAGATAACGGCTCACATTAAAGAAGGATTAGCAGTTAAGTTGATTGTCTCTATCGTCATCGCAATTCTAGGTAATGCTATATATACCATATTGAAACAAAAACAAAAGGAGTAACCCCACCATACAATGGCGGGGCTGCTCCTATTCCCTTTTACTTGCCTTAATTATAAACGTTGCTGGAATTAACTTCGCTTTATCCACGGAATACCATCTGCGATGATTACCTTCAGGAACTATATCTGGCAATACAACATCATCAATTACTCTATCTATCACGAGCCCTACCTTTATTAACGTATTAATATAGGTAGTTAGTTTCCTATGGTATATGATAACCTCATGATTCCATGCCTCATTGTATTCGGGTCCTTCTTCTAGATAAGATTTCTCCACGATAAAAGACGAGCCCTCTCGTTTCACTCGATCATGCATCGGATGTTCCCAACTGAATACAAACGTTCCCCCTGGCTTTAAATAACTACAAATATTAGCCAGCGTTCTTTCCAAATCCACCGTCCAACCTAGCGCATAGATGGAATAGGCGATATCAAAATATTCTTGTGGTAAGCCTGGATTTTCTTCCATAGGTGACTCATATAGATTCACTGGAACAGATTGAGCTTCTAGGAGCTGGGAAGCTGTCTCGATTTGCTTAGTAGTCAGATCTAATCCCCATAGCTCACTCGCCCCCCTATTGCCCATATACTGAAGGGAATGACCGCTTCCGCAACCAATATCCAGTACTTTTTTGTCTCTTACATCCCCAAATAGATTCAAATCTTCCTCCGTTGGTGCTAGTGGACCTAACTCTGGAAGGGCAGTTCTGCCGAAGAAGCGCTCCGCTGCATTTTCCCAACCGTCTTTATTTACTTTTAATATTTCCTTTGTCTCCAACCCCATTACCCCCTATATTTCGCGTACAACAACTCATTTTCGTATTTCTCATACCCCGGCATTCCAAGGTCTTTTGTTACCGCTAGTTCGCTTTCCTTATCATAGTCTAATCGGACAAATTGAATCGTATTTGTACCTTGACTTCCATCCAAAATAGCATACGATGCGGATGGAATATCTAATGCATTCCCGACACTACCAACATTACAGATGATCCCGTGTTTATACGTCTGTAGTAGTGTTACATGGATGTCCCCGTAAAATACCATATCGGGATTCCTTTCAGACAGCCCAGTCTCCTCTGTGTTATCAAACAAACTCAGGATTTTCTCTCTCGGATGTGCGTACGGGAAGATTCGGTTAAATTCACTTTGCGGAGATGCGTGAAAGAAACGAATGAGTTGGCCATTCATCTCTAGATCAATATGGAAGGGTAGTGATGCAAGATACTGCATATCTTCTTCCGATAGCCGCTTCTGAACCCATTGCAATTCCTCATATTTCGTCTCTCCTAGAATGTTCACATCCCAATTACCGCGCACAACTTTTTCACAATGCTTTCGAACGAGTGCGATACACTCGGAGCCCCGGGGACCTTTTCCCACTAAATCACCAAGGCAAAATATCCTTTCAATACCACGAGAATAGATATCTTCTAACACCGCCTCTAATGCGGTTACGTTACCATGGATATCTGATATGATTGCAATTTTCATTTTTTCACTTCCTACTTATCAGCATTTAGTATGTATATTATTCTACCAAAGTTGTACAATTAAGAAAAAACAAAATTCCTGTGGAGTTTAGGAGAATGATAATGAACAAGAAATTACTCGTAGCTTGTTGTTTTATTTTAGGTATTGTTATTTATGGTATCTTTCAAGTCCAATCACCAGGATCATGGGACCTTGACTCACTTACCAGAATTGATATAAAACTACCCGACGGTGAGCAACGAATGATTGTCGAGGAGGATTCCTTAGAACAAGTGAAATCCATACTAGAGGAAGCAGAGTGGGACAATCAAGAAGAAGCTTCAATCGAAGGAGAACAAATAAGAGTAACCTTATTTCTCTTATTAGATAAAAACATGCCCGAACGATTAGTAGCGTATGACATTTGGTTTGGAGAAACGGGTGCTATTCTACGGGATATAGAAAAAGAAGAATACGGACATCTAACGAAAGACCTCACATTGAATTTAAGGAATATATTGGTAAATAAATCGAAACCCGGGATTTAGAATGGTACAATCAAAGTAAGAATTAATCTAGGAGGGATTGTATGGGTGATTTCTATATTGGGGATATGCTTTATCAGCTTTTCTCTTTTGGGATACTCGCTTTATTTATATTTCTTATCGTTTCTCTGTTCAAATCCTCTAAAGAACGCAAACGCCAATTAGATAGAATAGAAGAAAAACTAGATTCTTTAAGCAGAACAAATGAGTAGGTATAATCTACCATTTCGATAGCCATGACTATCGAATGATTACCTATCACCTAATTTAGGCTACAATTATAGTATGCATGGGGAGTCGTTAGGGTGGGATTTTCACTCCCTCTGGATCCATTTCGTTTGGTGAAAGGGGGGATGCCTTTGGATTTAGTGATATCTATTTTGATGTTACTAGTTGCAGCGGGTTCATTTTTGATATCTTTGCTGGAGTTTGTAAGGCGGTTAATTGACGACAAGATTAACAATAAGTGAACCCCCACCCGTGACGGCTAAATCACTATAAGGTGAGGGTTCTTCTGTCCATTTTTAATTGTAAGATGTTCAGAGGGGATTCCACACCTGAACTTCTAACCATGCGGAGCCGGGGATGTACGGTAACATCCTCGGTTCATTTTATGCTGATTTGAAAATTATTATACCGACAACTTCACCTTATGTCTACCTACCTTCTTCTTCATATTTTCTACCCTACTCCTCCCAGAATACAACTATCAGAATATTTGTTATACTATACAAGTAAAAAACAATTAGGAGAATTAATATGAAAACTTTAGAAAAAACAATAACAGACTATTACACTAGTTGGAATGAAGGCTTTAATACAAAGGATGATCAGCAAATACGAAGCTACATGGCTGAGAACTTTGTCGGTATCTTTGGTTATTCAACGATTGAAAGCCCTGAAAAATATGATTACCACTATGATATTGTTTCTGTCCTAAGTCAGTATCCAGAAGACACAAGAAAAGAGTTTAGCATAATACTAACAACAGAGAGAAAGAACGGAGAAAATTATATCATTACTGGTACCGAAACAAGCTACATAAATGGCGAACCTCATCTCGCTCAATGTATGTATGTCTGGGGATTGGAAGGAACCGAATGGAAATTGCTTCGTGAATATATTGAAATTGAGCAATAAGTGTCTAAATTTATGATTTCAGACCAATTGGACTTATAGAAAGTTGGAATCTTCGAGAGGTAGATTAGTATGAGAGAAAAACTTAATCAAGCTATTATATTAAGAAAAGATGGAAATTTAAAGCAATCGAATACCATTATGCTTGAATTAGCGCATTCATTCCCTAATGATGCTGAAATTAATTACCAATGCGCATGGAGTTATGATGTCTTAGGAGAAGAATCGAAAGCAGTGCCTTTTTACGAAAAAGCAATAGCTTTAGGTTTATCCGGTGAGGACTTAGAAGGTGCTTTACTAGGGTTAGGCAGTACCTATCGCACACTTGGTGACTACGAGAATTCCAAAAGAACGTTTGAAAAAGGAATCGAATCATTTCCTAGTAATCGTGCATTTCATGTGTTTTATGCGATGACTTTGTATAACTTAAAGAACCATGACAAGGCAATGGAGTTATTGTTAAATTGTTTAGTTGAAACTACCTCTGATAAGGAAATTCTAAACTATGAGAAGGCCATTCGGTTCTATGCAAATAAGTTAGATCAGGTCTGGTAGAATAGTCAAAATCCTCATCCAAGCTCTTTATAAAGTATGGATGAGGATTTTTTTATTACTAAAAAGAAAACACATGATTCCCAATAGTAGTAGAAACAACCCTACTTCCTAAATAGGAACTCGATGCTTTATCTGGGTTATAAAAGAATAATGCACCATTTGTTGGATCTTCCCCATTGAGTGCCCGTTCTGCCGCTTCATAATTTTGTCCGTTCGGCTCTGCGGTATGAATGACGCCTGTTTCTGCTGGTGTAAATTGATAATAGCCATAGCTTTTTTCAAATAAAACCTCTTTTATAGTATTCGGAAATAATGGGCTATTAACCCGATTCATAATCACAGCACCAATGGCAATTTGTCCCTCTATGGATTCTCCTCGGCCTTCACTGTAAATCATTTTCGCAAGCCACTCGACATCTTCCTGGTTCACCTCGGACTGTTGTTCTGCTGTTATCGATGTATCTGTCGGAGTAGTTGCTATACTACCCGATGGAATTGTCAATGTCTGTCCAATGCTTAACGTATTTGAGGTTAAATTGCTAGCCTGCCTTATCGCATCTACCGTTGTTCCGCTTTTTTGAGCAATACTAAATAGCGTATCCCCGGAAACAACTGTATACGATGTTGTTTGTGCTTGAGCTGGTGCAGATGTACTGCCTGAAGGAATCGTTAATGTTTGCCCGATGCTTAGAGTATCTGATGATAAATTATTAGCTTGCTTAATCGCATCAATCGTTGTCCCACTTTGGTTAGCAATACTATATAAGGTATCTCCAGATATCACCTTATAAGTCGCGTTCGATTGCACAGGTGCGGTTACATTGCCTGTTGGAATCGTCAACGTCTGCCCGATGCTTAAGGTATTCGAAGTTAAATTATTAGCTTGCTTGATCGCATCCACTGTTGTTCCACTTTGATTGGCAATACTATATAGCGTATCACCGGAAATAACAGTATAAGAAGTTGTTTGCGTTGGTGCTGCTGGTGCAGATATACTGCCAGACGGAATCGTCAATCTTTGTCCGATGCTTAAGGTATTTGATGTTAGGTTACTAGCTTGTTTTATCGCATCAACGGTTGTCCCATTTTGTTTGGCAATACTGTATAACGTATCTCCCGAAACAACAGTATAGGAAGTTGTAATCGTTTGGGCCGGAGCAGTTGTCACTCCATTTGGGATGATTAATTTCTGCCCGATGTTTAGTATATCCGAGGATAATTGATTAATCTGTTTAATCGCATCAACTGTTGTTCCATTTTTCTTAGCGATACTGTAAAGCGTATCACCTGGTGAGACAATGTACGTTGATGAAACAGTCTGCGATTGAGTTGTTTTAGCTTCAGCTGCAGATGCTTGTGTTGTAGGAAGTACACCCATACCGAATGACGTTAATAACATAGCTCCTGCCATAATCTTAACACTCTTCACCTTTAACGAAGGAAACATCCTTTTCACAAAGCCCTCTGCTTCCTTCTCTATATTTGTTTCATCTTCTTTGGTTACAGTTCCTAATTCACTCGAAAATTCTGTTAGGTTTTCATCGATGTATAGGATCACTTCAATTCCATTTTCTGTTTCATTTATTTTATATCGAGTAAAAGGTCCCACTATATTCCACCTTCCTTTTACTCTTTACTATCTCCATTCTTTTTAAATTCACTTAAACAATTTTCACGAGAAGCAAACATAAAAAGCCCAGTTCAAATTTCGAACTGGACTAATTTCTAAAGGTCTTTATTTCGCTATAGCATCAAAGGCTAGCAGAAACTTTTCATAACTCTCTTGACCTAAGGTATCGCTTTTATTACGAAAAAGTCTTTCAAAAGCGATTTCCTTTGCTTTTAAAGCTGGACAATCTTTTGTATTCATAATCAATTTCATATAAGCTACAAAATAATCTATACTTAATGCTCCACCTCGATTTAATACCATCATATACCACCCTTTAGATTAGAATTTTTTCTCAAGCAGGACAACATCACGCCATACGCCATCTAATTGTGCAATTCCCTCTCGATACCCAACCTCGCGAAAGCCAAATTTTTTATGCAAGGCGATACTTCCCGGGTTTTCTGGAAAGATGCTTGATTGTAACGTCCATATCCTGTTTTCCTTTGCCGATTGAATTA
Source organism: Ornithinibacillus californiensis (assembly GCF_001038485.1). Lineage (GTDB taxonomy): Bacteria > Bacillota > Bacilli > Bacillales > Amphibacillaceae > Ornithinibacillus > Ornithinibacillus californiensis. The sequence continues at coordinate 49,192 of NZ_LDUE01000060.1, read as the reverse complement.
ATGCGTTCATCAATGTAGAGCCGGTACCTTTTCCACTAAAATCAGGCTCGATATAAATACTCACTTCAGCCACACCTTGATATACCACACGTTTTGAATAAGGTGTTAGTGCGCACCAGCCAATGATACGCTCATTTTCCAATGCAACATAACGACTATGGGGTAGATGGTTATTATTCCAGTCCTCCCAGGTGGGTATATTGGTTTCAAAGGTGGCGTTTCTTGTCTCTAACCCTTTACCATATATCGCTAATACCGCTTCGGAATCTTCCGCTTTCATCGGTCGAATAAATAGTTGGGTTCCGTGATTAGCAGCCACAACCAGCATCTCCACATCCCGTATTTACGCCAACAATTTGTAATTGCTTCGGTGCGGGATTCACTTTACACACACCTGTTTCTGGTAGTTTCAATTCCACCTTCTTGGCCGCTTCCAAATCACCAGAAATATAAGCTACAATTGAACGAACTTGCTCATAGCCCGTTGTCATGAGGAAAGTTGGTGCACGACCATAGCTTTTTACACCTGCAATATAAAAGTTTTGTTCAGGGTGACGTAATTCTCCCTCTCCATGCGGTCTTACTGTGCCACAGCTATGAAGATTTGGATCAATTAATGGTGCCAATTTTGGTGTGCTTTCTATAGCGGGATCTACGTCTAATCGCAACTCGCTAAGGAATGTAAAATTAGGTCTAGCCCCTGTATTAACGATTACTTCATCTACATTCCGTACTTCCATGCCTTCTGTAGATAGAATGTCAATTCCGTTCTCACCCTCAACGATATCTTCTACATAAAAGCCCGAAAATACGTTTACTACACCATTATCTATAATTTTGTGCGTTTTCGTTCCGAGTGCCCCTCTTGCTGCTAACGCATCACTATCTTCTCCACCAAATGCCTCTTGCACCTGTTGTTTACGCACAATCCAAGAGATTTTAGTTTCCGGATAGCTTTCTTTCAACTCGGCTAAATCAATTAATGTATTTAGTGCCGAATGGCCACTCCCAATAACGGCAATATGTTTATTCTTAAACCGTTCTTCTTCCGCTTTTATATTTGGTATGGTTGTGATTACACGCTCTTTGATCTTCTCATCACGCCAAACGCCATCCGCAAATGGAGGATTCGAATTATTCCATGTTCCACTTGCGTCGATAATTGCTTTCGCTTCGATCTTCTTTGTTTTCCCGTTTGATTTAGCATAAATAACAAAAGGCGTGTTCTCTCGGGAAGAAGACTTCATCTTGTCTTTATTTTTTCTCGTTACTGCTGTAACTTTCGTTTGATATCGAATTTTTCCTGCGAACTGTGGGAGTTTTGCTAATGGCTCTAAATATTCTTCTACGATTTCCTTTCCGGTTGGAAGCTTATCCGCTTCCGGCTCTACCCAGCCCGTATTATGTAATAGCTCTTTTGCAGCAGAATTAATGTTAAACCCCCACGGAGAGAATAGTTGCACATGTCCCCATTCTAGGATGTTACTACCAACGCTTGCCCCTTTTTCTAAAACTAAAAATTCCTCATTCCGTTCATATAAATGCGCTGCCGCCGCAAGTCCAATGGGCCCCGCTCCAATGACTACTGTAGGTAAACTATTCATGATTTAATCCCCCTTTAAATTTAACAACTACAAGATATATCGGATTTCCCACTATTATCAGCTCTTCGGAATAAACAACATAACTCTTCTGAAAGTGTTTGATTCATGACCTCATTATTAATGGAATAATAATGTAAAGTTCCTCGCTTTTCTCGTTGAATGAGATCTGCCTGCATTAGTATCTTTAGATGATAGGAAAGCTTAGATTGGGCCATTTTCATTACCTCTTCTAATTCACACACACAGATTGATTCTTCTTTGGAGTCTGCTAACAAGTTAAGTATCTTTAGTCTCTTTTCATCCGCTAATGCCTTAAAGGTTTTTTCATATTGTTTAAAAGTAGCTTGTAATTCCGTTACATCGGTTGCCATATGTATCCCCCTTTTCTTACATCAAATTATTTTGATATTTAAAGTATACATCAAGTTTATTTGATGTTCAAGTGGTTAAATCAAATTTTTTTGATGTTTCATTGCATCTTCTTCTCCATTTATATCCATTCTGATATTTTGCAATCAGAAAATTATTTAAATTACATCTTTCGTTATTTTTTAATTATTGTATAGTTATAGAAGAGGTATTAACAGAGGAGGGAAACGATTTGGAGGATATATTAGTTTATGGTGGGCCAATCGTTTATATCTTGTTGGCAGGATTGTTTCAATTTTTCATTTCGAAAAGTGCGTGGAATCCATCAAGAAAAACTCTTTTTAGTATTGGGCTTTTCATGACCATGATTGTTGTTCATGTCATTATCCTGATATTCCTTATTTACACCCCTGTCATGGAAGGGGAAGGTTCTGCTGCAGTTGGCTATCTTTTCGCCTTCGGAATTATGTGGGTTGGAGGTTTATCTTTCTATGCAGGATTAACACAAGGCATAACCGCCATTATCGTTTGGGCTGTAAAGAAAATCAGGCAAAAGAGTTAATCATAAGTTAGGAGAATTCGCAGTGAGCACAAATACTAGTTTTCGCTCTATCTGGCTCAGTAATGCCACTTCCGAACTTGGAGGTGCCGCTTACACAGCTTGTAACTCTATCGTTATTTTTCAACTTACCGGTTCAACTACCGCACTTGGCTCCGTTTGGCTCATCTACTATATTTCTTCATTCTTCATGCAGCTTTTCATCGGTCCCTATGTGGACCGGTGGAGCAGGAAGTGGACGATGATTAGTTGCCAGCTTATACGTATGTTACTGGCTTCCATTTTTGTTGTATCTTTATTGATGGATAGTTATACGATTACGTTCATCTATATTATGCAAATTATTATCGGTATGATTATGCCCATATTTGTTCCAGCTAATCAAGCTATACTGCCTACTATATTACATAAAGATAAACTTGATAGAGCAAATGCCTCCCTCGATAGTGTCAGGCAGGTAATGGTAATCTTAGGGCCAATAATGGCTGGTGTATTTGTTGATTATTTAGCTGTAGAATGGGTTCTTATCATCATAGCATTTGCCTTTTTATGTAGTGCGCTCATGCTACTTACTGTTACGGAAGACTATCATCGGAAAAAGATACGAAGACCGTGGATTGTTGAGTTTCGCGAAGGTGTTAAAGCCTACTTCAACCATAGGCTCATCGTTTGGCTTGGAGTCTTCTTTGGGTTTGTTCAATTCGGCGTTGGTGTGACCATTGTAACAACAATTCCCTTCATCACCACTATCCTCGATGAGCCTTACTCTGCCTATGGTGTATTCATGGCCGGGTTTCCAATTGGCTATACACTGGGGGCACTTATAAGTAAAAGAATAGGAAATGTGAAAGGGCTTGGGATTCTCTTTTCCGCACTTTTCATCGGGGGATGTACATATTTATCCTTAGGATTCACACCGTGGTTATCTCTGGCTATCATTACAGAGGTTATTGCCGGAATGGTGATTGCCATCTTCAATATTTATAACATTACGTGGATCCAACGATTAATTCCTAATCACGTTATGGGAAAAGTAACCTCGGTTCGATTACTTATTATGCGAACGATGATGCCTTTAGGAATATTATTTGCTACGGTAGCTGCTCCAATTTTACCGATTCGCATTATGTACATTGTGATTGGTTGCGTCATTTGTGTCACTTCGTTTGGTGGTTATCTTTATTTACGGAAGAGAAACGTGGTGGAGCTTCAGTATACGTAACACGTAGAAATATTCTAAATTATGGTACGATAGAGTGAGAATAAAAAATATTGATCAAAGGAGTATACCTATGAGTAAAAGAGCATACGTAACTTACGCTGTCTTGGGAATTTTTATTGGATTATTTATCATCCCCTCTATGTTAGATTGGTTGGGCGTACCTTCCCTTTCAACTGTATTCGATAAGGTACTGGGGGAACCAAATCTAGTAAACAGTATAATCGTATTCATTGTCATCGGTATTCTAGTATCTATTCTTGGTCGAGGACTTTATAAAGGTTATAAAAACATTTAATGGGCAAGAAAGGAACTAGACATGTTAAACAATAACGCATTAAATACTATCTTGGCGTGTATGGCTACTAGTAAAGAAGCTTATGAGATTCAGAAGGTACAGACAGCACACCGTATCAAGCTAGTGGAATCTTGGGGTATGGAGGAAGGAAGTAAAATTCTCGAAATCGGCTGTGGGCAAGGTGACACAACCGCTGTGCTTGCTTATTACACGGGAGAAACAGGTCTTGTTCACGGGGTGGACATTGGCCCCCCAACCTATGGAGCGCCAATTACACTGGGTGAATCTACGGATTACTTAAAGCAATCTAAACTAGGGAAACAAATTAAAATTAATTTTAATATGGATATCTTATCACCTGACGTCGACTTTCCGGAAGACGCTTTTGATTATGTGGTGTTTTCGCATTGTTCCTGGTATATGAAGTCCACCTCAGAACTCCTACATATGATGAAAAAGGTAAGAAAATGGGCAAAACAATTATGCTTCGCTGAGTGGAGTACAACGATTCATTCACTCGAACAGTATCCACATCTGTTAGCGATTCTAATCCAAGCCCAATATGAAGCTTTTAAGCAAAATAGCGAATCGAATGTACGAACAATCCTAACTCCTCCAGAAATCCGTACAGTGGTTGAGGATGCAGGTTGGAAAGTACTTGAGGAGACTACGATTCATTCACAAGATTTACAAGATGGTCAGTGGGAAGTCGATATGGTCAAGCATGATATTAACTTCGAATTAAGTCGAACCGAAAACATGCCAGGGAAGTTTAAGGAGCTTATTCGGTCCGAGGTACTGATGCTAGAGCAATATATAAAGAATGGTGTAATCAAACCATTATCGGTTTACAGCTTTACCGCAAACTAGTTTACTAGCCAATATATCTGAGTTACAGAGCATGCATGTTGCAGTGCTCTGTTATTTTTTGAAATAAAGTGCGATAACCATACCTGGTACGTCGTCTAAAGAGATAGATAGAAAAAAGGGGAGACGTTTTTACTATGGAAAAAGAAAAAGTCATCACCGATTGGTTTTACCAATACAGTGATGAAATCTATAACTTCTTCATCTATCGTCTTGGTACAGCGGATGTCGATGATTTTGTCCAGGAAGTTTTCATTCGAGCAATGACTGGCTTCGAACACTTCCAGCAAAATTCCAGTCCAAAAACCTGGCTATACAGTATCGCCAAGAACATAACGATTGATGAAATCAGGCGAAGAAACCGAAAGAAGTGGAAATCGATCATCCCTTTCCAAGCTCAACACGAACCAAAAATGACAGAGACTCCCGAGCAATTACTACATATGAATGAAGAAAACAAAGAACTTTACCATGCCATTCTTTCCTTAAAGTCTGGATATCGGGAAGTACTCATTTTACGGGGGATTAATCTATTTACCGTTACAGAGACTGCCGAAATATTAGGTTGGAGTGAGAATAAAGTTCGCTCTACCTACCATCGCTCCAAAAAGGCATTAAAGAAAAAGTTAGGAGGTAACCTCCATGAATAAAGATTCATTAGAAAGGAAGCTAGAATCAATGCCACAGGCTAAACTTAATCACGAAAAGAAAGACAAATTGATCCAAACTATCATTCATAATGATGATACTCAGAAGAAAAGAAGTAATTGGAATACAGTCTTTCGTTGGTTAGCTCCGCTTGGAGGGACCGCAGTTGTTGCATTGTTAGTATGGATTTTAGTTGTTCCTAATTTTGATGACGCCGCTCCTCAAGCAAGTTTAGTAGCAGAATACCAACTCGCAGACATTCAAGATTTAGAGAAATTTAGTGGCATGATTAAGCTTCCGACATATGCACCTTTCAACGTAGGCGAGTTACATTATCAGGAGCTTTTCGTTAACGGAATTGATGATATCATAGAGGGTAAGGTAGAGTTTATTCAACCACAGATTACTTACTTTTCAAGTGATAACCCTGAACAACTATTCACCATCCTTATGTTTAGTACGAATCACGAACACCTCTATCAACCTATAGGTGAAGGAGAGTATAACGAGATTGTGGAATTTGATGATGGCTTGAAAGCTGAATATTATACACCAAGTGAAGAAATATCACATTTTTCTTGGATAGAAGATGATATGTATATCACACTAACTATTGTCTCAACAGCCAGTGATCCAATACCATTAGAGGAAGTTATTAAAATTGCTAAGTCCTTTGAGTTGTATGAAGTGAATAGTGAAAACTACCATGTTTATACGGTAGATAATTGTCCAGAGACGTATATACCATGCGTCAATGCATTCACTAATAGTGATGCAGTAAAAGCCTTCAATGGAACAAGTAGCCTAACAAGAGAAGATGGAAGTATGATGTTTGGAGATGTTTTTCACGAAGACATTGAGAAGAATCTGGATACATTGAAAGTAGATAAAAATGGAGCTGTTACGCTTGATTTTATTACTATGAATCCTGACAGTTTCATGGTCTATTTGTTGGATGGAAATGAAAGAGTTGAAGAATTTGAGTCTAACCAAAACACCTTTCATGCCCCTAATGAAAAAGGTACTTACGTCTATGAGGTTTTTGGTGAATATAACAATGGAACGGTTCATCACTATTTAAAGATCAAAGTAAAATAATTCTATAAGATAAGGCCATGGATTCCTCCATGGCCTTTCTCATTATTCTCCAGTCTCTGCAAAGCGCTTAATCCGTTCCCCTATCTCATCGCGTACACGTTGGAAGACTTGCCATTTTTCCTCGTCTGTTCCTTCCGCTTTCGCCGGGTCATCAAATCCCCAGTGTTCTCTTTTCACATGTGGTGGTGTCATTGGACAACGGTCAGCAGCATCTCCGCAAAGCGTTACTGCCATCGTTGTGTTGTTTAGGTATTCATTATCAATCATTTCTGATTCTTGATTGGAAATATCAATACCTACTTCATTCATCGCCTTCACTGCGTTTGGGTTCAAACCGTGCGCTTCAATTCCAGCACTTCGAACTTCCCATTCGTCACCTAGAAGTTTTTTCGCCCAACCTTCTGCCATTTGGCTGCGACAAGAGTTACCTGTACATAAGAAATAGATTGTTTTTTTAGCCATTAGAATTCTCCTTTAATTAAAATATCGTTAACGTTAGATATAGACCTAATAGAGTAATAAACAGAATGGGAATTGTTAATACAATACCCGTTTTAAAATACGTTCCCCAAGAGATTTTAACTCCTTTTTGGGATAAAACATGAAGCCATAACAGAGTTGCCAAAGACCCAATCGGCGTTATTTTTGGACCTAAGTCCGAACCAATAACATTCGCATAAATCAATGCTTCACGGATAACGCCAGTCGTATCTGTTTCCGCAATGGCAATGGCATCAATCATAACAGTCGGCATGTTGTTCATAATCGAAGATAGTACTGCAGCAATGAATCCCATTGAAATCGTTGCAACAAACAATCCTTGCTCGGCAGCTAATTGTATTAGATCAGCTAATAAATCAGTTAATCCAGCATTTCTCAATCCAAATACTACAACATACATTCCTATCGAGAAGAACACAATATTCCATGGTGCGCCTTTAATCACTGCCGTCGTATTCACGACCTCACTTCTACGAGCAAATAATAGGAAGAAAATAGCAATGATCCCCGCAACAATCGAAACCGGAAGATTAATGAATTCACTCACGAAGTAACCTACTAGTAAAACACCTAGCACATACCACGAGATGTTAAATAACTTCTTATCTCGGATTGCTTCCGACGGTTGCTTCAACTGAGATATATCGTAGTTCCGAGGGATACTCTTTCTAAAGTAAATTAATAGCACAGTAATCGTAGCTACTAACGAGAAGATATTTGGTAAAAACATCCTCGTCGCATATTCTACAAATCCGATTTCAAAGAAGTCTGCTGAAACGATGTTTACTAAGTTACTTACTACAAGAGGTAAAGACGTTGTATCCGCGATAAACCCACTTGCCATAATAAATGGAAAGACCATTTTCTCTTTAAAGTTCAAGTTACGCACCATTGCTAAAACAATCGGTGTCAGGATTAGTGCCGCTCCATCATTCGCAAAGAATGCGGCAACAAGCGCGCCAAGAATACTGACATAAACAAACATCTTGATTCCATTACCTTTAGCCGCCCTCGCCATGTGCAGCGATGCCCATTCAAAAAATCCAATCTCATCTAAAACCAATGAAATAAGTATAATCGCGACAAAAGCCAAGGTTGCATTCCATACAATCCCTGTCACTTCCATCACATCATGATAATCAACGACACCTATAAGAAGTGCCAGGATCGCTCCACCGCAGGCAGACCAACCAATATTTAATCCTTTTGGCTGCCAAATTACTAATATTAGCGTGGCCAAAAAGATCGCTATTGCTAGTATAACCGTTGCTGTCAAAACATTTCCCCCTCAAGTTAACAACAAGAAATTCGTGTTCCTTGTTCTTCTAATTCTTTTAATTTATCATCTTGACTAGGTAGCTGAGCGAGAATCTGTTGAATAAACGGATAATACTCATTCGTTTTATTTATCGAGTAAAATATCCACTGTCCTCTTCGTTCTTCTTTCACCAAACCTAAGTCTCGTAATTTACGCAGGTGTTGACTAATGGACGGTTGGCTCGCTTTAAAAATTTCCACAAACTCACAAACACAGCAGTCATGATGATCCAATATTTTCATCATTGTAAGACGAGTTTTATCACCGAGTAATTTTAGAATGCTTGCCGCTTTATCCATTTCAATTGCTGTTTTTAGCATTGCTATTCACCACCTTAAGTATTCGTATATAAGTATATAACGATTTGCTTATATGTTCAATGTAAAAACTTCTTTATACTGTTTTTATTAATTTCTGTAATTATTTCTGTGATGATTCGTCAAATAAATAAGAAGGAGGGGAAGCGTATGGAGGAACATTCAATTGAAGATTGGTTTCATAACTATGAGCAAGATGTTACGAGTTTTCTAGTTTACTATACTGGGTCTGTAGAAGTGGAAGACCTTGTACAGGATACGTTTTTAATAGCAATGAACAAATTAACCAGTTTTAAGGGCGATTCCCATCCGAAGACATGGCTTATTTCCATCGCAAGAAATATCGTTATTGACCGCTATCGAAAAAATAAAGTTTGGGAGAGAATTAAACATATCCTTTCAGCCGAACAGCCCATAGCAACAACCATTGAAAATAGTATTATGAAAAACTCTGAACAGACGCAACTAGTGAATGCCATCCATCAGCTTCCTTCTCCATATAAAGAAGTGGTCATACTACGAGGAATTATGGAGCTTTCATCTAAAGAAGCAAGTGTCATCCTTAAATGCAGTACAAACAAAGTTAATGTGATGTATCATCGTGCACTTAAAAAGATAAAAGAGATTCTAGAGGAGGAGGGGTTCTGTTATGAGGGATAACCAAGAAATTCAGGAAGAGCTACGTAACCTTCCAGCGCATTCACTTAATAAGGAACAAAAACAAAGAATTCTTTCGAAACTAAGTACCGGGAATGGAATGGTCAGAAAGAGACCGTCTTATAAACCTTTTATAGCAATCATTACTTCCCTTGCTCTATTTAGCATACTTGTCCTATATCAATTGAACTGGAATAATACCCTCCATCAGGCGGAACTTCAACCAATAGAATTAACCGCACCAGAAGCAAAGATTTTCACTCTATCAGGTTCTAACAAGGAAGTGATAGGCATTGAAAATCAGGTTGCCCTTTTAAATGTTTTCGACCACTTTGTGGCAGAGGATACACGACGGGTCGCTAAGCTAATGATCCATTATTGGGGAGACCCAACTACCCTTATAGGAAAAGATTACCATGTTGAGGCCATGAACACATACGGCGAGAAAATCACATTGGCAGAAGGAGAGCTCTACTCCCCTCTCCATGGCGAGGATGCACATACATTGACGAGATTCTCACCGTTTCCAACCGAAGGAGAATGGCAACTATCCTTTTATGTAGAGGATCAATTGCATGGTGAGTTCACCCTAGATGTTCTACCTTCATTTCCTAAAACTGAGCACTATACGTTAATCCATTCGCCAGAAGAATTAAGCATTGGGGAGACAGTGGTATTGACGATTGAAAGTACTGGGGAAATCAAAGAACATATAAGTGTAAAATTAGTAGACGAAAACGGTAATGTAGTTGAACATGGTGTATTCAAGCAAGATTCCATGAATTATAATTCAGCAACTAATGCATCGGTATATTATTTCATTGGTGAAATTAAGTTTCCTAATCAAGGAACTTGGATATTAGTAATTGACGGCGAGGAAACAAAACCGTTTGATATTTTTGTAGATTAGCTTTAAGGATACGTACAGTGGCCTCCTGTACGTATTTTTATTTCTACAAAGAAAAACAGCTTGGCTATCCAAGCTGTTTATTTACACGAATCAACGAAGATACGGTAGAGGTTCGACAACCTCACAAATCTCACTTTCTTCCAGGAATTTGGTGACGATGGAACAGTGGGAATTACCTACTATAAATAAAATACGTTCTTCCTCCGAGTTAATCAGCCGGGATATGTTAGAGAACATAATTAAATTCCGTTTATACCACCAACTCAACCATTCCATGCCAATATAATTACCTATGTCCCCTACACGTGCCAAATTGACATATATCTTATGTAGCTTGTTAAGTAAAATGGGGTCATTGAGCTCTTCGTAATAATCTATGATACTTTTGTCATTTGTTAATTCAGGAAAAGATAAATCTTCAAAAATCTCCTGGAAAAGCTCGGGTTGATTTTCTCTTAGCCATCCGTCCATCTCGCCATAGCTCATGTCAGCTTCACCCATCCAATCAGTAGGATAGATTTGCTCATGCCCCAGACTTGCACCTAAACGAAAAGCAACTTGGTATATTTCATTCCTACCGAGTTGATCATTGCCTAATTTGTACTGTTTGTATTCTTCATTGTAAGACTCACTATCTCCAGGTACCATCTCCACAGCAATCTTCGTTGGTTTATATTTTTCTAATGCACTCACCAGCTCCTCTATTTCCGCTTGCCTTTTCGGAGAATCTAATCCTTCATGTTCAGCCATATGAAACGTTCCAAGCACAAGAACTTTTGCCTTTTCCATTTTCATGCCCCCCTTAGTTACGTACAACCTTTTAAACACTCTATATGTAGTTTAACATAAACGATGGAATAGTTTGATTATTCTACGCATTACTCGAACTTCAATTTATCAAATCTTTTTGGGACTTTTTTTGTTTTCATCCGTCTTTAGTATTACAATCGATTGTTAGAGAGAGAAAGAAAAGGGGTTAACCTTATGGATCAAAACATAGACATACCTTCCTCCATCCAATCCAGTGACAGAGAAGGGGCAGTCGAGTGGATCATGGAGGAATACGGGGAAAGTTTAAAGCGATTTATTTACACGTATACGAAGAATCGGGCACAAATGGATGATATCTTTCAGGAAGTGATGTTAACCGTATATCGGAAACTAGACACTTACGAAGGTAGAGCATCACTTAAGAATTGGCTTTACCAAGTGACCGCTAACAAGTGTAAGGATTACTTACGCTCACCAATCCACCGGTTAATCATCTGGAAGGACCAAATCAAAGACAAATCGACGATGAATACTCCCGAACAGAGTGTTTTACAAGATGAACAAAAACAAATAGTCATCGAATCGATTATGAATCTACCAATTAAGTACCGGGAAGTATTGATTCTACAATACTATAAAGAATTCAGCATCCAAGAAATTAGTGACCTACTGCTGGTCAATCCCTCAACCATTAAGACACGGATTATGCGTGCCAAAGAGAAACTGAAATTGGAATTGAAGGGAGAATTTTTCGATGAGTAAGCTATCAAAAGAAGATTTTGATGAGTACCTAGGAAATGAAAATTATTATAATGAGGAAGATAAAGAACGTTTTTATAGAAATATCCAGCCTTCAAAAGGGTGGAAAAAGCATTGGGTTCCGCAGGCGTTATCTGTAGCATTGCTTGTTGGACTGTTTGTTATAGGCGTACAATTTTTCCAAGGAAATATGCCCATTACTTCTACAGATGAGGAAGAAGCAGCCGAATCGAAAACCGATTGGTCTCTTTGGAAAGAAGCAACCAGTACAAAAGATGTGGAGGCCTATTATGATGCAACTGTTCCTGGATATCGAATTGCTAGGGAATTGGATCAAGTCATAGACCTAAATCAAAAACACGCCTTAAATGATGAGATAACATTGTACATGGATAAAGCCTGGTACCATGAAGATAAAATCTATTTGTTTTATAGTATGGATCTAACGAATGAAGAAGTAGTGGAGGAAAACCATCTAACCGGAAATATCTCTGATTTTGTTCTATATAAGGAAGATGGTTCAACCGTTCAGCTAGAAACAGAAAATTCAAGTCCTTGGAGTGGTATGTATCTTAGTGATGCATTCAATAACAAACTATACCGAGTTGCAACAATTTTGCTAGAGGATGAAAATCAGTTATCCAGTATGAAGGAACTAACCGCCTCATTTTCTATTGATGCTCATAATGAAGAAGCTACAGTAACGGAGGTTAACATACCTGTCTCTTATGGCAGTGAAGTGATTACATCTAATGAATTAAATGAGTCGCACTTTTCTCTTCACTCACAATTTAATTTAAAAAGATTTGACATGAGTAATGGTAAAGGCTATCTATTCGGCTCTGTTCAATCAGACTTAGGCCAGAAATTAGAGAGTATTTATGGCGAATTTAGAAACAGTAATGGGGAAAAGATTTCCGTTATGGAGAGAATAAACCCTCTTTATGAAGGTGAATTTTTGATTGAGATTCCTGAGTTAGCCGAGAATGATATATCCATGGTGTTAGACCACTTATTCATACAGGAGAATGAGGAATCTCTTCAGCTATCCATTGATGTTTCAGATTACGAAGGTAGTGTTTCCGAAGACCCTGTGGAAAAAGAAATGGATCAATATATGGATGAAGTGAACAACATGTATGTCTTTTTACGAAGTCTGCGTTTTGACCAGCAAGGGGTTACTGTGGGAATATCTACAGAACAAAGTGCACAGGATGACACAGCTCAAATACATTTTTCTAGCTTCTTTCCTAAAGTAGCTGGTTGGTCATTTCCTAATTCCCTTACAGCTGTGGCTGATGATGGGGAGGAAGCAAAAGAATACCATTTTCTCCAGACAAGTTACCAAGTCGGCAGTGAGATTAACACATTCGGATTAACGAAATCCTTTATTAAAGATAAAGATGAGGTCACAATTAGTATTGGTGATCTGTCATTTGGTGAAGAGTTTAATTGGGAAGTAGAGATCCCGAAGCAGGATTAGGAGATGGACTTAGGGTGTATGCCCTAAGTTCATTTTTAATATTAGTTGTATGGATACTAGTAGGTGTCCTCCTCCAAATACGACCCTTCATATTTAATAGGTGCTATAAAGAGCCATAAAATAAAGAGTATTGCTTAACCCTATCTCTAAACTTTAGAATACAGCTCTAGCTTATCCAAATCCAATATAAAGTTATAATTCTTTAAGATATCTAATCCTAGTAAGCCATTATGTTCTTTCGGTAACATTCCTACATCTATTTCTACATTATTTATAGTGAAGTCACCAATCTGTATCTGGTCCATTTCTTTTGTATAAAATGGAACTGAACCCCCAATACCATATGCTTCATATATTGGGTCACCTTCCTCATATCTTACATCGATTTCTTCAAGAATATCGGGGCTAATGACAGTATGAGAAGAACCAGTATCAATAATTACATCATGTACTTCAATCGACTTACCACGAAATTTAACAAATAGGGAGACAGTAATAAGTTGCCCATCATATGAAATTTCCATTATAGACGTCTCACCCTGATCATAGGATCTTTACGCAAATGAATAACCAATTCATCATTTGATGTATGGTAAACTACATTCCCCTTCTCTACACGAAAAAACTCTCTATTTGCCTCTTCTTCAGGAATTGTACGAATTGGTGCAACCTCATCTACAACCTTCTTATCACCATCTACATGGTAATCAAGAATGGAAACTAAAACAAACTGACTTGGGTACAATTCTCTTACTTCTTGCCATTTCATTTTGATTCCCTCCTCTTTTCTATTATTATAAATCATTACTGAGCTTATGGGGAGTATTCAGAATTAATATGATTCGCATCCTTGTAAGAAACTGATAGGACTTATTATATAAATGCCCCGCCCTAAGATAGGACAGAGCATCGCTTATGAATATAGAAAAAATTATCTACTAATCTAGCCAAACTATAATTATTTCTACCGCTTAAACACCCGATCCCCATCATACGAATATACCGTCAACTTATCATCCACATACGTCTCCATATACACCTTCCGACCCCATAACTGATGAATATAAGGGAGCACATTTTCTAAATAATGTAGATCAAGTTCTGTCCCTTCGTATCCATGAACTAAATACAATTTACCGTTGCGCATATAGTCTCCATCGACAACAGAGATATATGGAAAACCACCATTCACTTGCATGGATATCGTATAGGTGTTATACCCATAAAAAATAGGCCTAGTGTTAGGTCTAAACTTATTTGTAAACATCGCCTCGATTATCTATGGTTAGTATATAAATCATTTGTTCCTCTTGATCGATTTCAAAGATTATTCTATAAGTCCCCACTCTTAATCTTAATTGGTTTTTTCTACCTTTTAATGGCTTTATATCACCAATTGGTGGTCTTATCGTTAATCCTTGTAATGCTTTTCCTATCCTTTCCTGAATCGCCTTTTCCTGTTTCTTTAAAAACTTAACGGACTCACGACTTAATGTTAGTTGATAGCTTAAGCTCATTGCTTGCATCCTCCCACGATACAAACTCCGAGTTGTTCTTTAGTTGTCTTTCTTCTTCTTCACTTAATGGTAGTTCATCGGGTTCCATTTCCAAGATTTCATCCCAATCAGGACGAGAATGACTTAAGTGTAGGTACTTAATATAATCATAGGCAGATTTCTTGGCATCTTCTGGGAGGTTCTTTAGCATCCTTAATAATTCCTCATGATTAATAGCCATTGCTTGTTCCCCTTTCCGAATGTATTATTAAGTTAATTATATAGTTTTATCTTACTATTAACAAATTGAGTTATTATGAGGAAACATATCCTTTAGACAGAAAAGACTTATTGACATGGATTCTTATTGAAAAAGAAATGTACTCTAATGATGTTAATGACGAATAATAAAAAAGCATAATCTTTCAAAAACAAAGAACGTGATGGATAGTTAGAAATACCCCATCACGCCTATAAAGTGGTTAACCTACCTCTTAAACACCCGATCCCCATCATACGAATATACCGTCAACTTATCATCCACATACGTCTCCATATACACCTTCCGACCCCAAAGCTGATGAATATAAGGCAGCACATTTTCTAAATAATGAAGATCAAGTTCTGTCCCTTCGTATCCATGAACTAAATACAATTCACCGTTGCGCATATAGTCTCCATCGACAACAGAGATATATGGAAAACCACCATTCACTCGCATGGAAACTAGTTGGTCACGAACGGCTTCATAGTCTTTGTCGGAAATGCGGTAATAGGCTCCTTGTTTTTCAAATAGGTACAAGTCCTCTCTTCCTACCAGATCCTTCGTTAAATAGTTGCGGATAAAGGAAATGTCGGATTCGATTTCTCGTACTTCGAATATCTTCTCTCTTCCGGAGCCTGGTTTGACACCCATGGCGATCATTTCTTCTGTCGGGTTGTTGTATCGTTCTTCGATATCTTCAAATATTTTCAGACCCAGATAATACGGGTTAATTTGTTGTTTTGACGGCTGTACGACGGCGGAGTTTAGCTTGGCAAATTCGACGGTTTCATCGGAGGTTAAGTCTAGTTCACGCATGATTCGTTGGTGCCAGTAACTCGCCCAGCCTTCATTCATGATTTTCGTCTCCAACTGTGGCCAGAAATAAAGCATCTCTTCCCGCATCATCGTCAGAATATCCCGCTGCCAGTCTTCCAATTCTCTACTATACCGTTCGATAAACAATAACAAATCCTTCTCAGGCTTAGGCGGGAACTTTTTCCTCCGTTTTACCCTTGGCTTAGTATCTTCTTTTTCATCTAAATCCCATAAATCATCATAATCTGTTTTCGCCTTCTTAATTGGTGATTCCTCTTCCTCCCACACATATTCTGGTAGTTTAGGACGGACCATGGACGGGTCAATATGCTCTTGAATGGCTAGTATCGCATCTAGGAACTTTTCCACTTCATCCTTACCATGAATTAGCTCATACTCTGCAATCCGCTCAGCAGTCGCCGTCATACTTTCCACCATATCTCTTCTCGTATTCGAGAAACGGACATTATTTTTGAAGAAATCACAGTGTGCCAAGACATGGGCGATAATTAGCTTATTTTGAATCAAGCTGTTTGTATTTAATAAAAATGCATAGCATGGATCTGAGTTAATTACTAGCTCATAAATTTGACTTAAGCCCAAATCATATTGTAGCTTCATCCGGTGGAATTGCTTTCCAAAGCTCCAGTGGGAAAAGCGTGTCGGCATACCATAGGCACCAAATGTATAAATAATTTCTGCGGGACAGATTTCGTAACGCATCGGGTAAAAATCTAAACCAAAACCAACTGCAATTTCTGTAATCTCATCAATCGCTTTATGAAGCTCTTTTGTATCGGTCAACGATAATCCCTCCAAAATAGGCTTTATACAGTTTATGAGGAAAAAATGGAATGATGAACAAGATACTAGAATAAACATAAAACGTAATGATTACTGTTTACAAATCGTAATGGTTACGATATAATCAATTTTGTACTTTAATTAGGGAGAGTTGTCTTTTGAAAAGAGCACTATTATTTACTAGTTTACTAGGTTTAATGTTACTAGCAGCATGTAGTTCGACCGGGGAAAATACAAGTTCGAATCAATCTGATGACACGTTAACCATCTATACATCGATTTATCCATTAGAAGACTTCACGAAAAGAGTTGGTGGGGAACATGTTCAGGTTAGCACGTTAATCCCACCTGGAGCAGATAGTCATACCTACGAGCCTACTTCGAAAGAAATTTTAGACATTGCAAGAGCGGATGCCTTTATTTTTAACGGATTAGGGATGGAGGCATATGTCGAGAAGATTAATGAAACATTGAAAGATGAAGACGTTTTGATGGTGGAGGCTTCTACCGGAATAGAGGCTTTTTCACATGAGGATGAGCACGATCATGGTGAAGAAACAAGTCATGAAGAAACAAGTCATGAAGAAGACCACGACCATGAGGATGGAAATCACGAAGAAGAAGAGCACGACCATGAGGAAGGTAATCACGAAGAGGAAGAGCATGACCATAGTGAAGATGAAGAAACTCATGGAGAAGATGAACACAAGGAAGACAGCCATGATGGACATGATCATGGCGACCAGGATCCCCATGTATGGTTGGATCCGTATCGTGCCATTGTTCTTGCTGAAAACATTAAAAATACCCTTATCGAATTAAAGCCAGAAGCAGCGGAAGAATTTGAACAAAACTTCGAATCGCTGAAACAAGATTTAGAAGCATTGGATGAACAATTCCATCATTTAGTGGCATCGAAAGAAAATCCTGAAATGATTGTCTCCCATGCAGCTTACGGTTATTGGGAAGAGAGCTATGGGATTAAACAAATTCCTATTGCTGGACTTTCATCTAGTCAAGAGCCTTCTCAAAGTGATTTGACGGTTCTTATTCAAACAGCGAAAGAAAAGGATATAAAATACGTTATTTTCGAACAGAATGTCACGCCAAAAGTCGCAACAGTCATTCAGGAAGAGATTGGCGCCGAAGCCCTTTATTTGCATAATTTATCTACACTAACAGACGAAGATATAGCAAATGGAGAAGATTATTTTAGTTTAATGGAGAAAAATATAGAAACATTAGATAAAGCTCTACGATAAAATGAAAAACAGCGTTGTCACTGAACAACGCTGTTTTTGTCTATAATTAAGCTGTTACCATTACTTTGCACATATTATTGGTAAATTCTACTGGGTCCTCAACCGGTAACCCTTCAATTAACAACGCTTGGTTGAAAAGGATATTTGTATATAAATCTAACTTATCTTTATCCTTCTCATACGCATCTTTAAGTGTTTGGAACACCTCATGAGATGGGTTAATTTCTAATACCTTTTCTGCCTTCACTTGTTGATTATTATCAGGCATTGCATTGATTACTTTTTCCATCTCAATCGAAATTTCACCGTCCGCAGTTAGACAAACTGGATGAGATCTCAATCGTTTCGATACACGGACTTCCTTCACTTTGCCAGCAAGCTTTTCTTTCATGTAATCGAAAAGATCTTTGTTATCCTTCGTTTCTTCTTCAGAAGCCTTATCTTCCTCGGAATCAATTCCTAGATCATGGCTGGAAACAGATTTGAATTCTTTTTCCTCGTAGCTCATAAGAACACGGATAGCGAACTCATCAATTTCCTCGGTAAAGTATAGAATTTCATACCCTTTATCCGCTACAAGCTCTGTTTGTGGAAGCTTGTCAATGCGATCAATCGAATCACCAGTTGCGTAGTAAATATACTTTTGATCCTCTGGCATTCTGGAAACATATTCAGCCAACGTAACAAGCTTCTTCTCTTTAGAAGAGTAGAACAGTAATAGATCTTTTAGTGTATCTTTGTTGGCACCAAATTCATTATATACACCGAACTTCAGCTGACGACCGAATGCATCAAAGAACTTCTCATACTTTTCTCGATCATCTCGTTGCAGGCTAAGAAGCTGTTGCTTAATCTTTTTATTAATATTTTTCGAAATTTGTTTCAATTGTCTGTCATGTTGCAGCATTTCCCGAGAAATGTTTAGCGATAAATCCTCGGAATCCACTAGCCCTTTGACAAAGCTAAAATGATCCGGAACTAAGTCCGCACTTTTCTCCATAATTAAGACGCCATTCGAATATAACTCTAATCCTTTTTGGTAATCTTGTGAGTAGTAATCAAACGGACGATTTTCAGGGATGAAAAGAATCGCATTATAACGAATCGTACCATCCACACTTAAATGGATATGTTTTAACGGTTTATCAAATCCATAGCGCTTTTCGCGATAGAAGTTTTCATAGTCTTCATCTGTTAGTTCGCTTTTATTCTTTTTCCAGATAGGAACCATGCTGTTGATGGTTTCTTCTTCTTTGTATTCGACGTATTCGTCACTGTCGTCTTCCTTCTTGCTTTTCGTAACTTCCATTTTAATTGGATAACGAATGAAGTCGGAATACTTCTTAATGATTTCTTTTAGACGGTATTCTTCTAAGTATTCTTCGTAGTTCTCGTCTTCCTCATTCTCTTTTAACTTCAAGGTAATTTCCGTACCAACTGTATCTTTTTCCGTTGGTTCAATCGTATACCCATCTGTACCTTTTGATTCCCATTTGAAAGCTTCTTCACTTCCAAGCGCTTTACTTACCACGGTTACTTCATCCGCAACCATAAATGCTGCATAGAAACCAACACCAAATTGACCAATGATATCATGTCCATCTTTGATTTCATTTTCTGACTTGAAGCTTAGTGAACCACTTTTTGCAATAGTACCTAAGTTTTTCTCGAGCTCGTCCTGTGTCATTCCGATACCAGTGTCAGTGATTTTTAGCGTACGCGTATCTTTATCCGCTTCAATCTTTATATAGTAATCACTTTGGTTGAAAGTTAGATTTTCATCCGTTAATGCTTTGTAGTAAATCTTATCAATTGCATCACTAGCGTTAGAGATTAATTCTCGAAGGAAAACCTCTCGTTGTGAGTAAATGGAGTTGATCATTAACTCCAATAAGCGCTTGGATTCCGCTTTAAACTTTCTTTTTCCCATGCTCAGGCAACTCCTTTATATTTATTTGCAAGTTTAATTTTAGCACTCTAGACAGGAGAGTGCTAATTTTTCTAACAAATAAATACCATATTTATTTCGAGTCTGTCAATTGGTATGTTTACTTGATAATTTAGATTATAATTGGAGGCGTTCTACTCCCATTACATCGAAATGATGGTCAAACGCAAATACATTATTAATATGATGGGCTCTCATGATAGCTACACTCAGAGCATCACAATAGGATATTTTTTGGTCGTTATATTGTTCAAGAATATGAAAAGCAGATAATCTAATTTCTTCCGTTACTGGAGTAATAACGAAAGGCAGTCCTGATAATACGGATTGGAGAAAGAAGGAGGCGCTTTGAAACCCTAATCGATACCTTAAAAGAGTATGGGTCTCATTAATAACAGCATCCGTAATATATAATTCGTAATTTTTTATATTCTCCGCAATCTTGCTCGCATCGAGATGGAATTGGTCTCTACTATCATTCAATGCAATAAATGCACTTGTATCCACAAGACATTTAAGTTTACTCATTTTCATGTATCTCCTGTAAATAATAATCATGGTTAACCGATAAATCCCCTGGAGTATCAGCAATATTTCGTTCTGCTTCTTGTACCATTTCCATTAGTGGATTTCTTTTCTCCTTTTTCTTCTCTGCATATTCCCTAACAGCTTCCCTTACAATTTCAGCCTCAGACATTCCAGTACTTTTGGCCAAATCCTTTAAAATCTTCTCATCTTCCACCGTAATATGAAATTGCTTACGCTTCATCGATTCTTTCATACCGAGCACCCCCTACACACATATTTTAACAAAGGTGTGTATATTGTCAACTAACAAAAGGAGTGTCGCATATTTTCTTTTGATTTAGGAGAATTTAAAGGCAGGAGGGATTGCTCATGGAGCACCATTTTTTATCTGTGGAGGATTTTCATTCTCTTATTCAACAATGGAGCGGAAGACGAATTAAAATAACGAAGCATGAAATGGATGATGTCGATCAAATCGTCATGGACTTACAGCATATTACCTACGATCGAAACACGCGAAGAATTGATGATTATGTACCCATGCATAGCTTACAACTAAACGGAGACGGTCGGATTGAAACACTGGCAACAATGAGTACGCAGCCACTCCCATCCCCTAACTATGAAATCCCTTTGCAGGATAATACGATGTATGAGTTTGATGGGGAGAAGTTTTTTATTACGACGGAGCGTGGGGTTTATAAGATTGAATTGACTTAGGGAGAATGGCTTAAGTGGCCCTTTTTTCTGTTGTGGGGAGTGCTCTCAGACATTAGAAACTGGCGAGGTATCCGTGAGGGACGTGCTCTTGGACATTATCTACCTAAAATCTGCTGAGATGTCCGTGAGAGGCGTGCTCTCGGACATTATCTGCCTAGAAACTGATGAAGTGTCCGTGATAACGGCTCTCTCGGACATTTTCAACCTAAAATGCTGGTGAGGTGTCCGTGAGAAGCGTGCTCTCGGACATTATCTGCCTAAAATCTGCTGAGATGTCCGTGAGAGGCGTGCTCTCGGACATTATCTGCCTTAAAAACTGATGAAGTGTCCGTGAGAGTTCATCCCTCCTGAGTATGATCACGAGATAATTTTACTAAGTAATAGATGTTAATAAAAACAATACCTAAGTTCATAATTCCGACTGGTAATGCACCTATTAAAAAACCATATAATGAGAATAAACTAGACCCGATCATATTAATCCACCTGAGCTTCTTAATAGAACTCATTAATAAAGAGATAAGAACAATAAGGGAAGCTAAATACCCCAACCATTCCAGCCATTCTATATCCATCTTTTTTCAAAACCCCTTCCTGTTTCTCGACTGTAACGGATGTTCATTTCCTGGGTTAAAACTCAACAGGAAGTATATTAACATCTCACTCGCTTTCTTATTATTTGGACTGTTAGTCACTTTATTCTTAAATTACCTCAAAACAAAAAATCCCCAGGAACATATCCCAGGGATTTTCAAATTCTATACAGGCACTGCCTCACGCTGGAAGAAACTCTTCATCGCATGATACACGTCACGCTTTTCCTTTAAAATATAATGACGGAACTTGGGATCCTCAATTGTGTTGTAGGCTCGCATTAAGGTGGAGTGGCGGTTGTAAATATTCACCTCTGCATAGCCAAACATATTGGAAACGTCCATGATTTCACTTACGAGTCGGATACATTTTGGATTATCGGAGGTTATATTTTCCCCATCGGAGAAATGGAAAGGATAAATATTATAGCTTGAGGGATTATAACGGTCTTCGATTAATTCAAGTGCCTTGGAATAGGCAGAGGAACAAATCGTTCCACCACTTTCTCCTTTGTTGAAAAACTCATCTTCGGTAACTTCCTTCGCCTCGGTATGATGGGCGATAAAAGCAATATCGACATGCTCGTATTTCGTATTGAGGAATCGGGTCATCCAGAAAAAGAAGCTTCTTGCCATATACTTCTCAAACGATCCCATGGAAGCACTCGTATCCATCATTGCAAGCACGACTGCTTTTGACTCGTGTTTTATTTCTTCGTTCCATGTTTTAAATCGTAAGTCATCATTATAGATAGGGGTTATACTCGTTTTTCCTTCTCTTGAGTTTCGTTTTAATGCGGTCAGGATCGTTCGCTTTTTATCGATATTACCCATTAATCCTTTTTTCCGTACATCATTGAACTCTATTTTTTCTGTGACAATCTCTGCTTTTTCCTTCTCTTGTAGATTCGGTAATTCTAACTCCTTAAATAGGGCCTCCTCTAACTTCTCAATCGATACCTCAGCTTCATAGTAGTCATTTCCAGGCTGGTCGCCTGCTTTCTTTCCATCGCCAGGACCTTTTTGTTGCCCTTTAGCATTTGGATCTCTTCCTACTACATCTCCAACTTTACTATCTCCATTCCCTTGCCCCACATGCTTGGATTTATTGTAATTGTAACGAATCTTGTACTCGTCTAATGAGCGAATAGGAATTTTGATGACATCTCGGCCATTGGACATTACGATGCTTTCTTCACTAATTAAATCTGGTAAATTATTTTTAATGGCTTCCTTTACTTTATCCATATGACGCTGTTGATCTTGAAAGCCTTTGCGATGGAGGGACCAGTTTTCCTCGGAGATGACAAAATTCTGTTTACCTTCCTTCACAACATCCCCTCCTATTCATTTATTTTTGAAAAAAATACCGCAATCACCTCGAAGGATTACGATACTTTTCTCTATAATATGCAGTTGGGCGCATATTATTGCAATTTTTCAAAAATAATAGATTAAAAAAAGGTAACAAGACTAGCTGTTTAGGCGTTCTTGTTACCTTTTGGTCATGCATAATTATCGATTTAATAAACTTCCAACATATCGTAATAGCTCATTTGCCGATACAGAATTGTAACCATATTCATCTATCAATCTAGCAATGACTTCATTAATCTTCTTCAGCTGAGATTCATCCGGTGTCTTGGAGGACGTGGTAATTTTCACAACATCCTTAAGATCGGCGAATAATTTCTTTTGAATAGCTTCGCGCAGCCGGTCATGCGATTTATAATCAAATCGTTTTCCTTTTCTAGCAAAAGCAGAGATACGAATTAAAATTTCTTCACGGAAGGAGCGCTTGGCATTTTCCGAGATTCCAATTTGCTCCTCAATGGAACGCATGAGCTTTTCATCTGGATTCATTTCTTCCCCAGTTAATGGATCACGCAGCTTATTCTTATTACAATACGCCTCGACATTGTCTAGATAATTATTCATTAACGACTTGGCAGACTCCTCGTAAGAATAAACAAACGCCTTTTGGACTTCCTTCTTGGCAATCTCATCGTACTCTCTTCTTGCGATGGAGATATAGTTCATATACGTCTCTTTATCCTCATCCGAGATGGACGGATGCTGGTCAAGCCCTTCCTTCAGCGAACGTAATACATCTAGCGCATTAATGGAAGGTACTTCTTTTCGAATGATTGCCGAAGATATACGGTTAATGACGTAACGCGGGTCGATTCCTTCCATACCCTCTGTTGGGAATTCTTTCTTCAACTCCTCGACATCAACTTGATTAAAGCCCTCTACGTTCTCACCATCGTAGAGTCGCATTTTCTTCAGTAAATCCATGCCCTGTTTCTTGGAATCTTTCAATCTGGTTAAGATAGAAAAAATAGCCGCTACTCGTAAAGCGTGTGGTGCTATATGAACATGTGCAATGTCACTTTGGTTAATCATCTTTTCATAAATTCGTTCTTCTTCACTAACCCTTAGGTTATACGGGATTGGCATGACAATTATTCGGGAGTGGAGTGCTTCATTCTTTTTATTGGAAATAAAGGAACGATATTCGGATTCGTTCGTATGCGCGACAATCAATTCATCCGCGGAAATTAACGCGAACCTTCCTGCCTTAAAGTTCCCTTCCTGTGTTAGGGAAAGTAAATGCCATAAGAACTTTTCATCACATTTCAGCATCTCTTGGAACTCCATCATTCCACGGTTTGCTTTGTTCAATTCCCCATCAAATCGGTATGCCCTCGGGTCAGATTCGGAACCATATTCGGCAATGGTAGAAAAATCAATACTTCCTGTTAAATCAGCAATGTCCTGAGACTTTGGATCGGACGGACTAAAGGTTCCAATACCAACACGCTTATCCTCAGAAAGGAATATTCGCTCCACCATCACATCTTCTACGCGGCCACCATATTCTTTTTCCAGCCGCATCGTATTAAGCGGGGACAAGCTTCCTTCGATACGAATTCCATATTCTTGGGAAAAGTCATCCCTTAAATGGTGTGGTATTAAATGTAGCGGATCCTCATGCATCGGACAACCTTTAATCGCATACACTGCACCTTCATCCGTACGGGAATATCTCTCTAGCCCTCGCTTGAGCATTGTAACAATGGTAGATTTACCACCACTAACCGGGCCCATCAATAATAATATACGTTTTCTTACATCAAGTCGCTTGGCTGCAGGATGAAAGTATTCTTCAACAAGTCTCTCAATTGCACTTTCTAATCCAAAAATCTCTTCTCCAAAGAATTCATACATTTTTCGACCATTGCGTTCTTTTACCCCAGCCGCTTTGATCATATTATAGACGCGGGAATGGGCTGTCTGGGCAACTTCAGGTCTTTCCTTGATTATATCGAGGTACTCCGCGAACGTACCCTCCCATTTTAAACGGTTCTCTTCCTCACGAAAGCTTTTCACCTTGTTAAGAATATCCATGTTTGTCTTCCCTCCATCTTGGACGCGGTTTATATAACTTATGCGCGAGTTGGTGGTTAGATGCCGACAAGTTTTGTAGGGAGGGGGTACTTATTGCTAGATTTGGGGTAGAGAACGCTTCATTATCGCCATAATTTGGGTTGTTTAAGCGATGAGGGTTTTGTCATCATCATTTTTCTCTCATTTTGCTGGAAAATGATGATGTGTTACCTTCTCATCATCATTTCCATCCCATTTTGTTTAGAAATCATTATGAGAGCACTTCTCATCATCATTTTCCTATCATTCTTGCTTAAAATTGATTATGAGCGCCTTTCTCATAATCAATACTGCAAAAATCCCGCTCAAAATCGTTATGAGGGAGTCTATCATCATCATTTCTACTTAATTTTGAATAAAATTGATTGTGACCCTGCCTTCCCATAAAACTTCCCGAGAAATTCTCCTCCATATGTTGTATAATGGTAAAGTCAAAAAGTTGAATATCATTACTCAATCAGATTCAGAAGGAAAGTGAGATGTTCTTATGGGACGTAAGTGGAATAATATAAAAGAGAAAAAGGCAGCGAAAGATAAAAATACGAGTCGTATTTATGCGAAGTTTGGTCGTGAGATTTATGTAGCTGCTAAACAGGGAGAGCCAGATCCGGAATCTAACCAGGCTTTGAAAGTAGTTTTAGAGCGTGCGAAGACATATAGTGTGCCAAAACATATTATTGATAAAGCAATTGAAAAGGCAAAGGGTGGTTCTGAGGAAAGCTATGATGAGCTTCGTTACGAAGGTTTCGGTCCTAACGGTTCCATGGTTATCGTTGATACATTAACGAATAACGTGAACAGAACAGCTTCTGAAGTTCGTGCTGCTTTCGGTAAGAACGGTGGAAATATGGGCGTAAGTGGTTCTGTTGCTTACATGTTCGATTCGACTGCGGTATTCGGTATAGAAGGTAAGACGGCTGATGACGTGTTAGAGTTGTTGATGGAAGCTGATATCGATGTTCGTGATGTTCTTGAAGAAGAGGACACGGTAATTGTATACGCAGAGCCAGATCAATATCATGCGGTGCAAGAAGCATTCCGTAATGTTGACATTACCGAATTCTCCGTAGCTGAGTTAACGATGCTACCTCAAAACGATGTGGAATTGGATGAAGAATCCAAAGCACAGTTTGAAAAACTAATTGACGTACTGGAAGACTTGGAAGATGTACAACAGGTTTACCATAACGTTGATTTAGGTGAATAATTAAGTTGGTAAAACGCCCTATCCAAGTAGGGCGTTTTATTTATAAGGGGGATGACTATGAAAGTATATCAAACGACAGATGCCGAGCTAATTACTAATTTGAATAAAGATGTTCACGATTTACACGTTAACTTGTATCCTGAATACTTCAAGCCCTATAATTCGGAGGAGATTCAATCTTTCTTTCAAGGATTGGTAGATAAAGCGGAATACGTATTTCTCGTTTTAGAAGATGCTGATATCCCTTTGGGCTTCGCTATGCTGGAAATAAGAGCTTATCCCGAAACTATTTTCAAAAAATCCTACCAATCCGTTTATGTTCACCAGTTAGGGGTTAATGCCACCAAGAGAGGCAAAGGGTACGGTTCATTTCTAATGAAGGAAATTGAGAAACTAGCAAAAGAACACGAGATTCATCAGATAGAATTAGATTATTGGTCTAATAATGAGGAAGCAAAGAACTTCTACAAGAAAAATGATTACGACATACATAGAGAATTTGTTTTCAAGCGTGTATAAGGTGCATCACAGCACCTTCTTTTATTTCCTGCTAATAGTCTCTCCGCCTCACGTCCCCCATACAATCACCCACAAAAATCGCAAACCTAGCATAAATGAACTATCATTCGACAGATTATTCAGATAATATCTTAACACTACCTTCATAGCCACTTAATAATTGGTCTGTACACTTAAAACTGTACCAACAATATAATGATTGAGGTGACTGGAATGAAATTGAAAAAGCTACTATTAACGATGTTAATCATGATGCTTTCCACAGGAGTTTTATTCGCATGCTCAGCCGAGGATCCAGAAGAACCAGCGACAGAAGAGAACCAAACAGAGCAAGGAGATACTGAAGAAACAGAAGACCAAGAGTAATAAAATTGCAGAAAGCCTTCCACACCCGGAAGGCTTTCTCTATCAAATCATCTGATACCCCATATAAAGGGCCATCCCCCAAATAATGACGGCAGATACCTGATTGAACCGCTTTAAAAGATTACTAGCTTTCGATAGTTGGCCAACCTGTCTCCCTACAATCGCCAAACCAATAAACCACAACCAGGAGATTCCAATACAAGCAACGGCAAACACCAGCTTTTCATATCCCTCATAAGCAATGGAACTTGTTCCAATAACACCAATCGTATCCATAATAGCGTGCGGATTTAATAAAGAAACGGAGGCAGCAAAAGTAATCTGTCGCTTCGCTGTAAACTTCTTCCCGTCATTTTCCGTAAGATTAGAATCACTCTTCCACATGACCCAGCCCATATAAAGCAGAAAGAAGAAGCCAATGGAAGACAAGAAGAATCTAAGCCCGTCCATACTTAATACAAGGACGGAAACCCCAGCAACTGCCAGCGAAATAAGCAATGTATCACAAATCGCCGCGGTAATCACTGCTGGTAATGCCTTATGTAACTTTGAATGCATCGCACCTTGGTTAAAAATAAACACATTTTGTATTCCTAAAGGAAGGATTAAACCAAACGCTAAAATAACGCCATGCACGAAGGCTTCCATATCCATACCTTCCTTCTATCAATCTATAAAAGTACCTTTAAAAGGATTTCGCCACTCCATCAATGCAGCATAATTGAGCGATTCCTCATCCTCTAAATAATTCGCCACGATACCAATCGGTGTCCGGCCTGCATTGAGCATGAATGTAATAACAGGATCATAAATATTGCCCTGGACCACTTCTTCTAGATATTGTTCAGTTGACAACGAACCAGCATACTTATGATATCCCGGCATCCGTCCTCCGCCTAGCAAGCGGTCTAACCCTTTATGTATCACAACCTCATACATCGATTGCATGAGTAATTTGCCAAGTGCTAACTTACGAAACTTCGGTCTAATACAGATATCGACTACATACAACGTATTCCCCCGTGGCTGATGGTTACGAATATAGCCATTATCCGTGATTTCTTCCCACGTATGGTCGGGACTATTCGGGTCAAAATTAACGATTAACCCCGTCATCGATCCTGCTAGCACACCATCTACTTCTACGCATAACGCACCTTCTGGAAACAAGGTGACATGATTGCTCAGTTGCCCCTCATTCCACCATAACTCAGATGGAAAAGGAGGTGGGAAACTTTCCGCTTGAATCTGAATCAAGCCATCAAAGTCTCCCCGCTCATAATTTCTAACTACCGCCCTACGATAACCGTTCCCACTTTTCAGATAGACATGCTTTCGGTATAGCATGCGACCTCATTCCCCTCTTATTTACTAAGGTCGGGATATAAATCTAAGCGTCGATCGTTCCATGTTGTGACCGATCCTTCTTCACGAACTTTATAAAGCAGTGATAAGTCTAAGTCGGCTGTGATAATCATATCGTGGTTGAATTCACCTTCCATTAATATGCCGTTCTTCGGAAATGGAATATCATTTGGTGTAATAACGGCAGCTTGGCCATAATTGGCACGCATAAAGTCCACATTACGTAATGCACCTACCGTACCTGTTGTAACAACGTACACCTGGTTTTCAATCGTACGCGCATGACAGGTATAACGGACACGGTTAAAACCATGCAAGTCATCTGTACAAGATGGCGCAAAAATAACATCTGCCCCCATCCCACGAACCATACGCACAATCTCCGGAAACTCCATATCATAACAAGTTAACAAAGCAATTTTCCCTTTATCTGTCTCAAAGATTTGAATGGATTCACCAGGGGTAATATTCCAGTCTTTTTTCTCTGTCGGAGTCATGTGTAACTTCGCTTGTTCCGCTACACGTCCATCTGG
The DNA here is from genome assembly GCF_001038485.1 of Ornithinibacillus californiensis. Taxonomy (GTDB): domain Bacteria; phylum Bacillota; class Bacilli; order Bacillales; family Amphibacillaceae; genus Ornithinibacillus; species Ornithinibacillus californiensis. The sequence continues at coordinate 19,942 of NZ_LDUE01000060.1, read as the reverse complement.
GTAAAACAGATGCGCCGTATTATATAATTTATCGCCTTTTCGAACGACATGCGTACCACCAATGATATGCATGCCTGTTTCTTTTGCTAAACCGGAAAACAATTCCGTATACTGTTCCGTGTAATTAGGTAACTCATCAACAAGGCTTACCGTATCATTTGAAATCGAAAGTAATTGTGTTGTAAAGAACTCTGGAAACAGGACAAAATCAGATTCATATTCTGCTGCAGTTCGAACATTATGCGTCACTTGAGCCGCAAAATCTTCAAAAGCATTTATTTTTTCTAAGTGGTATTGAACCGCTGAGACTCGTAATTTCATATAAACTTACTCCTTCTAATCCGTTATATATGTACTATATTTTAATGTCTCCAACAATTCAACCATTACTTTACTCAAGCACAAAAAAAAGCGCCTTCCCAAAAGAATAGGCGCTTTTATTTAGACAGGAATCTGGTCTTTCCCTTTCCTGAATGCTAGTAAAAATTCATGCGTTTCTTGAAAAATTTCCTGAAGCTCTTGAATGGTTACACCTGCTTGTTTTGCCTCTACTATTAATGAAACCCATTCTAAATCCAGCTGATTTGGCAATTGCTATTCCCCCTCCATTATGCTCACCGCTCGAAACATATACTTCCATCGTATTCTGGAGTTGCACGTATATACCTTTTATTTCTCCTACCATCGAAACATATACGCAGGTATATAATTACCGATATTTCCTTTGATATCCACCAATAACTAATGTAGCCACTATAACACCTGCCAACAATACCATTTCCATTGATCTACTGTTTAGTAAGTACTGCTGAACAAACGCCTCTTTCACCATCATCTCCCCTGCCGTCCATGCTAATAAGGCTGCTCCGAAATAGACAACAACAGGGAAGTCGTCCATCATTCGGATAATAAACTGACTAGCAAAAAGCATAATCGGAATGCTTAAAACGATACCTAAAATAACTAAAAGCATATTGTTATTGGATACGGCCACAATTCCTAATACATTGTCTAAACTCATCAATAAGTCAGCGAAGATAATGATGACAATTGCTTCTCTTAAGGAATTTCCTACTTTTACATTGCTTTCCTCTGGTTCTTTTTCCACTAAAAGCTTGTAAGCGACCAGTAGCAATAATACGCCCCCAATTAAATGGACGAACGGTAATTGGAGAAGGTACATAACAATAACGGTAAAGAGAATTCGAAAGAACACCGCTCCAAACGTTCCCCATACAATTGCCTTTTTCCGTAAGTCTTCTCGCAAATTCCGACTTGCCATCGCAATAACAACGGCATTATCACCACTTAGAATTAAATTAATCATCAATATTTTGATAAACGGTTCTACTAACTCCAAAAAATACCCCCACTCCCTCTTCATGCAAGGTCTTGTCCAAAGAAAAGATAATTATATGTATGTAAAACATCCCTCTATCATTACAATTTTCTCTTTGAAAATAGGCTCGAATCACAATCCCAATTAAAACTTCCGCGCATATCCTAATAAAAAAACGGAGGTATGCAAATGTTTTATTATCAATACTATTTTCCACAATTTGTCCCAGTGAACTATTATGGGCAACCATTATATACGGATATGCGTCAGCAACCAACTGTACAAGAAATTCTTCAAACGATTCGTTCCCAGCATAACAATCTTTATACGAGGCTTGAAAACGCTGGGATGAATCGCCAAGTAGCAGAATACGTCTTTTTCTTTGTTGTGAACTATACGGTCAATCAAGCAAATACAAATCAAAATGCAAACCAGATTTATAATCAATTTCAACAACAAGTTCCGTGGTTTAATTTGCTATTTAGGCAATTTAATGTACCGCAAAATGTTCAGGATCAAGTGCTAAGAAGAGTTATCCAAATAACATTAAATGAATTAACCGGAGATGGTGGTCAACAGCCTGGTCAAGGTTGGTCGAGATGGGAAGACCTTGGTGGCGTTCTTACTTCCGCACCTACTGTTTCTTCATGGCAATCGAATCGATTAGATGTTTTCGGTCGCGGTACCGATAATGCGCTTTATCATATATGGTGGGATGGCAACAGATGGAGTGCATGGGAAAGTCTTGGTGGTGTGTTAACTAGTGCACCAGGTGCTGTTTCTTGGGGACCAAACCGTATTGATGTATTCGTTCGCGGAACAGATAATGCCCTTTACCATAAGTGGTGGGATGGTAGCCGTTGGAGCGATTGGGAAAGCCTTGGCGGGGTTCTAACGAGTGGCCCTGCAGTGTCATCACGTCGATCCAATCATCTAGATGTTTTTGTGCGCGGTACTGGAAATCGCCTTTATAAGAAAACATGGAATGGGAATCGTTGGGAGGATTGGGAAGACCTTGGTGGAAACTTAAACTCCGAACCAGCTGCTGTTTCTTGGGGACCGAACCGAATTGACGTCTTTGCTCGTGGACAAAGCAATAATCTCATTCACAAGTGGTGGAATGGGAATCGTTGGAGCGATTGGGAAAGCCTTGGTGGCACATTAACAAGTGCACCTACTGTTTCTTCACGTAGACCAAATCGATTAGATGTTTTCGCTCGCGGAACTGGAAATAGACTATATAAGAGAAGCTGGAACGGAAACCGATGGGAAGGCTGGGAAAACTTAGGAGGTACACTAACGTCAGCCCCAGCAGCTGTTTCCTGGGGACCTAATCGAACCGATGTCTTTGCACGTGGTTCCAACCAATCATTAATTCACTCATATATGGGAAGATAACCATTAGCAGGGAGTACAAATCAAAAAACGATTTGTACTCCTTTCCTATGTGTAATACAATGGAAAAGTTCATTATTTTTTCAAGGTAATGCATAAACTATGGTTACGATTTTAATTCCAAAAATAAGAAGAGGTTACAACGTGAATAAACTGAAAAAGAAAAACATCCAAGATCTACTAGAAAAGAAAGACGTTACACTTAAACGAACTCTCACTGGGTTTGATTTAATTATGCTTGGCGTTGGTGCCATAATTGGGACAGGGATTTTCATCCTACCAGGAACAGTGGCTGCCTTACATGCTGGCCCAGGTATCGTTTATTCATTTATCATCGCAGCAATTGTTTGCTCCTTTGCTGCCATGTGTTACTCCGAGTTTGCATCCTCGGTACCGATTACGGGAAGTGCCTATACGTACAGCTACACTGTTTTTGGCGAAGTTGTCGCATGGATTGTGGCTTGGGCACTTGTTTTAGAATATGGATTAGCATCCGCCTCTGTAGCAACAGGATGGTCTGCGTACTTTGTATCCTTATTAGAAGGTCTTCAGGTACACATACCAACAGCGCTTACGGGGCCATATAACCCACAAGAAGGAACCTATATTAACTTACCAGCTATTATCATTGTTCTCGCCCTAGCATTCTTATTAACAGCTGGTATTAGGGAGTCGAATCGTCTCAACAGGATAATGGTATTTATTAAAGTGGGAGTAATTTTACTATTTATTGTGGTTGGCGTATTCTATGTTCGTCCGGAAAACTGGCAGCCTTTTATGCCATATGGCTGGAACGGTGTTTTCTCTGGTGCCGCCCTAGTTTTCTTTGCTTATCTCGGGTTTGATGCAGTGTCAGCAGCTGCGGAAGAGGTGAAAAACCCACAAAAAAATATGCCCATTGGAATAATTGGCTCCTTACTTATTTGTACTGGATTATACATTGCGGTGTCACTTGTGTTAACAGGAATGGTGACCTATACGGATTTAAATGTCAGTGACCCAGTAAGTTTTGCTATGGAAATGGTCAATCAAGATTGGATAGCTGGATTCGTTTCACTCGGGGCAATTACCGGTATGATTACCGTTATTCTTGTATTACTTTACGGTGGAACACGCCTACTATTTGCTCTTGGCCGTGATCAGTTATTGCCTAAAAGCATGAGTAAATTGAATGCAAAAGACACACCTGTTTTAAGTACATGGATTTTCGCCATTTTAATCGCATTTTGTGCAGGTTTTATCCCGCTTTCAAAGTTAGCGGAAATGACTAATATGGGGACTTTACTTGCGTTCACGATTGTTTCCATTGGGGTATTGTTTTTAAGAAGAAACCCAGACATCCCTACCGGCGGGTTTAAGGTACCATTATTTCCAATCATCCCGATTCTATCTTTTGTCTTATGTATATTCCTGATTGCACAATTGTCGCTTCAAACATTGATTGCTTCAGGGATTTGGTTCTTAATTGGGATTTTGATTTACCTTGTGTATGGGAAACAGCACAGTTTAATGAATCATAAATAATAAAGAGCTTCAATCTAAAGAACAACTTATCTATTGATAGGTTGTTTTTTTGGTTTCTTTTACTATAGGTTGGTTGAATTTATGATACACTGATTATGAATTGTATGGAATATTCTGGCGTTTAACTTGCAAAACAGTTTAGTGAAAGAATTGGGGGATTGTAATGTTTAAAAAAGTGAGAGTGTTTATCGTAGTGGTTGCGGTAGTCTTAGTTGGTATATTACTGTATTTAAAAATAAATCCTCCATTAGACATTCGAGGTATTGTTAGTAATGGAGAACAGGCTGGAAATGTCACAAATGATACCGGAAATCCTTTTGTCATCGTGGCACAACCAAAGAATAATGGATTCGTTAATGTAAGATTAAAAGAGGTTCTGATAAATGCTAATGAAAAGCCCTTAAAAGCTGAACTTGGAGTTGGTCGTTCTAATCATATGGTAATGGTTAAACAGGCTTTAGGAAGTATCGATGAAGAAGAGAAAATTAGCTTTCATGACATAAGCAAATATCCAATACGTCCATTAACTAGAGTCCAAAATGAACGAATTGATTCGGATACAATGAAGCATTTTGGTATTGCAGTTTTCCATGATGAAAAAATACATCATCTTATTATTAAATATAGCTATTTTGGAATACCTTTCAAAGAGGAAATAGACTTAACCATTCCGCTCCATGAAAATTTCTAGTTCTTGACGTAACGAGGGTTAAGGAGGGGGGAGTAGAAATTTGAGCAAAAAATCAAAGTTGTTTTTAAGTATTTCGATCGGATTGAATATCTTACTGGTGCTTCATTTGATTTCGGAATATACGAATAAGCAAGAGATTAAGGAAACGGTTCTATTCTCGGAGGTTTATGATAATCTCGAAGAATTGGAAGGAACAATTGCTAATCAAATAAACAACGATTGGACAGAACCCAAGTTGGTGACAGCACAACTTGAAGAAACTATCAGTGGATTTTACTTAAGTTCAATTACTTCTCAGCGACTTGGTATGCTATCGGATGAAGAAGATCGAATTATGGATAATATATATTTAGAATTAAATAGCTACTTAAATAAGTCTTATGACTTAACAGAACAGAGTAAAGAAGATTTAGAACAACTAAGACTCATGATTCGCGAGGTAGGCATCGGGACAGATATATGGAGAGGAGAACTGAATAATGTTATGAAAGATATCAAAGAAAAGCTGAACAAGTTGTCCTCAATAATTATTAATTAGCCAAATATAGTATTATGGGGGATGTGCATATTGAAAAGAATCATCCTAATCATTATCCTTTTGGTAAGCATAGTTGGATGCAACCAAAAGGGTGTAGTAAACTTCGATAAAAATGACACGATCGTTATTGAAGAACGGGTTGGAGACGAACTATCCACTAATTATGACGGCATCAACGAAATTGATGATGAAGCGTTAGTCCAAGAAGTTATTGATATCTTTAATGGTGCCCAGTGGGAAACAAATGTAGAAGTAAATATGCCACGAGAACCTGATTTTAAAATAAACAAGAACTACCACATCTGGGTTACTCCAAAAAGAAATATGTTGGAAGTAGTAATTACAGAAAATAGTTATTATGTTCGTTTATCAGAAAATCAATCTTCGAAGCTATGGACAATAATTACATCAAAAGAACAACATGTCGATTAGGATGCTAATTAATATGTTGTTTTTTAGTTATGTTACTTAGGTTAGAGCGAATTTATGATAAACTAACAATAAATAATTTGAATGTTCTGTCCCAAAGTTATAGGGAAGATAATAAGGAGATAGGGTGGGTTAACATGGAATCCGTTTTAGTGTGGCTGTTTCTATTGGTTGTAGGCGCGATTAGTGGCGTCGTGACTTGTAGTGCCTTTGGAGGCAATGAAATAAATAATGGATACGCCGCAATGTTAGGAATGATAGTCTCTTTATTAAGTGGGGTATTCTTCCAATTGAACCACATGCAACAAAGCAAGAAATAAATGTTTAAGAATAACACTTAATAACACATTGTAAAAACTATAACAAAAAAGGAGTATCATTATGTGTAGAAACATTCGAACGCTATATAATTTTGATCCACCAGCTACCGATGACGAGATTTACGCAGCCTCTCTTCAGTACGTGAGAAAGATTACAGGCTTTAACAAACCTTCCAAGATTAATGAGGAAGCATTTAATCAAGCAATCCATGAAATAGCTGCAGTTACTAGTAAATTATTGAATACGTTAGAAACTAGCGCAGAACCTCGTAATCGAGAGGTAGAAGCTGAGCGTGCGAGGGATAGGTCAGCGAAACGATTTGGAACGAATTAATAGAAGATGTTCTTCATCAGTAGGTTACATATCATAAGGATAAGTGTAACTTATGAAATCAAAAGATGCTGAAACATAATTAAACAAAGGTTATTTGACAATGATACACTACATTAGCCCCGGAAATATACGGAGACTCCTGCGGGAGGATAGGCATAGGTGAGACCCCGCAAGAGCGGTAGCTCTGAGGAGGCTCACCAGCCCCCCGCGGAAAGCGCAGTATATTTCCGGGGCGGGTCATATGCACTACTAAAAATGTTCAGAATATCACTTTATTCCAGATAATGTTCTCGTAATAACACAAGCTCTTCTTCACTTAACCCAATTCCATTAACCAAATATGATTCAACACTACCATATTCTTTATCTATTTGATTAAAAAACTCACCAATATACTCAATACGAGCCTCGTACAACGCATCTACTATTTCTTGGTCTATAAAGTCAGGTATCGTGTAACCAATCTGCTCAAATCCTGCTTCAATTTCCTCTGCCGCCTCATTCGTGGCCAAGTAATCTTTTTCGATAACTTCACGAGTTACACCTAATAAGCTCAATAGTAAGGCAGCAACTACGCCTGTCCGATCCTTCCCAGCCATGCAGTGGAACAGCATCGGTTTACCAGGGTTATCTAGCAATACTTGAAACACCTTGCGAAAACCATCCGTATTAGCTACCATCTGACGGTTTAAATTCATCAGCATTTCACCGGGCTTACTATTCATCAATTTACTTTCAAAAGAAGAAAGATCACCTGGTTGTCTTACCGCATGATCATCATTAATTAAAGATACATGATTCCAGCTAACCCCATCGATTTCCGGGTCGGGATGTTTGGTCACTTCATCTTGATCGCGTAAATCACATATATTCTTGATCTCTAATTTCTTTAATACGTCTATATCTGCTTTTGTTATCATACTCAAGTTGCCTGAGCGAAAAAGCATTCCCCGCTTCACCTTACGTCCTTCCGTTGTTTCATAACCACCAAGTTCACGAAAGTTAAAGCTACCTTCTAAGTTCATTTCACTTAATAACTGTTTCATACGTTTCCCCCAACTCCCTTTTACTACTTGACTCTTATTATACAAGATGTTCATCAATTGTTTCAGAATAAATTCTTATCCTCATCCCAAACTATTCTTAAACAAAAGAAATTGGAAAGGATTTTTTCATGAGAGTTTTCGTGTTATGTATTGTCCTTTTCACCGTTTATTTGCAGCTTCCTAACATGGTTAATGCTCATTCAAACCTATATGTGGTACAGGAAAATGATTCGTTACCTCATATTGCTGAGAAATTCGATACCACCACCGACGAATTAATCGCAATAAATGGGCTTCAATCAGAAACACTAGTAATAGGCCAAAAGATACGAGTCCCTACTACACATGAAGTTACTCCAGGGGAGAACTTACAAGATATTGCTTTAAACTACCTTTCCACACCGGAAATGATTAAACAGCTTAACAACCTAAACTCCAACCAACTCTACCCCGGACAAATTCTAACTATCAAGCCGAAAAAAATGAATATGCAAGGACAGCATATTCTTATGAGCCGGGAAGAGTTTAAAGAATGGTTATTCAATCAGGAATTCACCCGAGATATTAAGCTAATCCAACAGCATCATACGTGGAAGCCTTCCTATAAGAACTTTCATGGAAATAACCATTTTCAATTATTAACTAGTATGCAAAACCATCATCGGAAAGCGATGGGCTGGGAGACTATCGCGCAGCATATCACCACCTATCCTGATGGAAAAGTAGCTGTTTCGCGCCCGTTTAACATAGACCCTGAAGGAACAATCGGTCCGATAGCAAACAAGAACGCACTTGCGATTGAAAATATCGGGAACTTTGATCTAGGACATGACATCATGACGAAGGAGCAAAAGGAAACCATTGTTTATATTACCGCACTGTTAAGTATGAAATTCGGATTAACCCCATCCATCGATACAATTACGTATCACCATTGGTGGCATTTTAAAACAAAGGAACGAGTATTAGATAACGCGAAAAGCAATGAAGTAAAAACCTGCCCAGGAACAGGCTTTTTCGGAGGCAACTCAACAGAAAGTGCGAAGAAGTACTTCTATCCTTTAGTGATAGACAAGATGGAAGAGTTGAAGAAAACGATGCCATAAATTAAAAAGCTGAGACAAAATAAAATCAAAGGTAAAAAGAAGAACAACCACTCCCTCAGCCCCGGAAATATACGGAGACTCCTGCGGGAGGATAGGCATAGGTGAGACCCCGCAAGAGCGTTAGCTCTGAGGAGGCTCACCAGCCGCCCGCGGAAAGCGTAGTATATTTCCGGGGCGGGTTATATGCACTAATAATGTTCTGATTTACCTTTGATAGAATTTATTATGTCTCAACTTAATTCAATCACTCATCATCTATTTCGCCGTCACCGATTTCATCTTCCTCTTCAATTTCTTCAATATCCTCTCCATCATCTGGGAGCTCTTCGTCCCCACATGCGGCTAAGGAAAAAGCAGGAAAAATTAATAATAACATCAACAAGAATTTTCTCATGTAAAAACCTCCTTTATCAGTAGGCTTTACAATAATTGCTAAAGTATACTTTCACCTAAATGGTTACATTCTGTTCCGAAAGTTTCCCATGCTTTTCATAATTGGTGACTGATGCAATTTCGTTGTCGTCATGAACAAATACGACTTTCGGTTTATGCTCCTTCGCTTCCTCCGGTGTCATCTCGGCGTAAGCCATAATGATAATTTTATCATTCACACTCACACAGCGTGCAGCAGCTCCATTTAAACAAATCATGCCGCTTCCACGTTCTCCTGCTATCGTATAGGTCTCAAAACGCTGACCGTTATTGATGTCGACGATTTGTACTTTTTCATATTCTAAGATACCTGAAGCATCTAATAAATCCTCATCAATGGTAATACTACCTACGTAATCCAGTTCAGCTTGCATCACCGTTGCGCGATGGATTTTGCTTTTCAACATCTGTAATTTCATCCGTTGTAAATCTCCTTCCTAACTTAATCCCTCTACGAAAAAGTTATCAATTAATCTTGTTTTTCCGATATATACAGCCACTGGAACGAGTGTCGGGGCTTTAATGGTTGTAATTGGTGCTAACGTTAGACCATCAACTACTTTGACATATTCGATTTTCGCCATTGGTTCATTCTCCAGCGTTGCTTTCATCGTGGAAATGACTTTTCCCACGTTCGTTTCTCCGCTTTTCACTAGTTCTTCCCCAGTAAAGATCGCTTTACTTATAATCTGTGCCGCTTTTCGTTCTTCAGAAGATAGATAAGTATTCCGAGAGCTTTTTGCCAGGCCATCTTCTTCCCGAACAATCGGACAACCGACAACTTCGACATTCATACTTAAATCGTTTACCATCTGTTTAATAATGGCTAGTTGCTGTGCATCTTTTTTCCCAAAATAAGCACGATTGGGTTGGACGATGTTAAATAGCTTATTCACCACCGTACAGACACCGCGAAAATGCCCTGGGCGATTGATTCCACAAAGTTCTTCTGTTAAAACAGACATATCAACATAAGTAAAGAAATCCTGTGGATACATCTCTTCTGGAGTTGGGTGGAAAATTAAATCGGCTCCTAGTTCTTCACAAAAATGGCGGTCTCGCTCAATATCATGTGGATAACTGTCCAAATCTTCATTAGGACCAAATTGTAATGGATTGATAAAAATACTGACAACGACTTTGGTGTTATGTTCCCTTGCAGCTGTAATTAGGCTTCCATGCCCTTCATGTAAATAGCCCATTGTTGGTACAAAGCCGATTGTTTCTCCTTCGTTCTTCCACTGGTTGACTTGCTCTTTCACTTGTTTAATCGTTGTTACCATCTGCATGACTACATCTGCTCCTTCTCGTAATGACTAGTACAATCGATCAATGATGTCATCAGAAATGGAATACGTATGCTCTTCAGCAGGGAACGTCCCATCCTTGACCTCGTTTATATAATCCTGAAATGCTTGCTTCATCACTTCGCCTACATTCGCAAACTGTTTAACGAACTTTGGTGTAAAATCCGAAAAGATTGTTAGCATATCTTGATAAACAAGTACTTGCCCATCACAACTCGCACCAGCGCCGATTCCAATGGTTGGAATGCTAATTTCTTTAGAAACGAGTTCTGCTAGTTTCGCAGGCACCCCTTCTAACACAACGATAAATGCACCAGCCGCTTCAACTGCTTTTGCATCTTCTATCAACTGTCTTGCCGCTTCTTCCGTTTTCCCTTGCACCTTAAACCCACCAAATGCATTGACAGACTGTGGGGTTAGACCAATATGGGCACAGACCGGGATGGAGGCATCGACAATCGCTCTAATCTGCGGGCAAACTTTTACCCCACCTTCTAATTTAACCCCGTGTGCTCGGCCTTCTTTTATTAATCTACCAGCATTGGTTACAGCATCGTAAACAGAAGTTTGGTAGGACATAAATGGCATATCTGCTAGAACAAAAGCATTACTAGCCCCTCTAGAAACCGCTCTTGTATGGTGAATCATGTCCTCCATCGTTACCGACAATGTATCCTCATATCCCAGCACGACTTGTCCAAGTGAATCCCCGATTAGCAGCATATTGATTCCAGACTCATCCATTAGCTTAGCCATGGAATAATCATAACAAGTAAGCATAGTAATTTTATCGCCTTCAATTTTTTGCTTCTGAATGGATGTCACTGTATTCTTCATTCGTTCATCGCCCTCCTGATTTCGTTATAGTTTCTATCTTTATGTTTCTCTTCCGCTATCTCTAGCACCAATTTGGATAATACTTGATACACTTCTTTTTCCTGCGGCTTTAGCATCTGTAAATGGTTGCGAATCGTACCGGAATCATTTCGCTCCACTGGCCCAGTAAGTGCCTCCCGCGTTCCATAGGAAACAATATTTTCGGTATTGCCTTGAATCAAAGGTATCAGCGCTTGATGTGCTGCTTCTGGAGAAAAACCACAGTCTACTAAAATATTTTCCCCCATCGACACAAGCCCTACATATAGATTACTAACCATCGTCGCAGCTGCATGGTACCGAATCTTATCTTCTGCTTGGATGACCATCACCTTGTTCCCAAAACTCTTAAACAACCGAGATATTTCGGTTAAGTATTTTTCATGTCCTTCGATCGTAATAAATGATTTGGATAGCTCTTTGTACGAGTGATACTTATCATTGATCGCAAAAAGGGGGTGAATGGAATAACCATATGCATGATAGTCACTACTATCCAAAAACACCGTTGAACTCAACGAGCCACTAAAATGACTGATCACTTTATCTTTAATTGGAAGCCTTTTCAATTGTTCCCATACTTGAACAATCATTCCGTCTGGTACGGTTAAGAATATCGTATCACTTTCTTCTACTAGACTCTTCATCGTTTCATATGCTTTTGTATTTGTAAATTCAGCGGCATCAATGGATGACTGCAACGTTTTGCTGTAATAACCGGTCACACGTACATGATGCTCGGTTAGGTACTTTCCAATGGTTACGCCTACTTTTCCCGCGCCAATAAATCCAACCTTCATGTTACACCCCCAATGATCGAAAACCTTCACGCCCACCTACATCCTAGTTAGGAATTGTCATTAGTAATACTTTATAATAGATTGACTAAATTGTAACGTTTTATTTACAAATTATTATAACATTTAATAGATATAAAGACCGACTCATGACAAGTCGGTCTTTTGATAGATTACTATTTTATGTTCGCTCCCAGAAACGTTGCTTAGCAATTGCTTTAATAAAGTCTTGTGAGAAGTTTGGATTGTTCGCCGCAAACACTACTCCCGCTAAGTTATTTTTATCGGACTTTCGGATGAAGGAATTAGCCGTTGATGCAATACCGATCGGCTTATAATATTTATAAGCCGTATTCAGCCAATCCCTAACCTCTTGATTAAATTTAACCTGGTCTTTATTCCCACCAACGACATATAACGTATCATAAAGAACTGGATGTTTAACTAACACCGTCTCATTTGCTTCAATTGTCGTACCATCCGCACCTACTACCGGGCCAAGATGATCACTAATGATATCGTAAAAGATACCATTTTTCTCAAAAGCACCTAGCACACTCTTTACTTCCGCACCATTAAATCCATTACCGATTAACACACCGACCTTTTGAGTGTATGCATAAAATGGCGTATTCATTTGGCTAACAGAAGGTGATTTTTGATTTACTGGAACATGATTGCCGGTCGGACGTTCTACACCTAAAGCATCCGCAAGCTTAATAGCCATATCCCGATCAACATTTACCCACATATCCACATTTTGCTTCCTTACCGATTTACTCTTCACATTTTGTAGATGGAACACTAATGTCTCATAAAGATCTTGTTTCTCAACCGCAGACAAGCTATTCCAGAATAAGCGGGATTGCGAGAAGAAATCGGTGAACGAATCACTAGGAACCTCGCGTGTCTTACGTCCTTCTACTTTTCCTGGGTAATTGACATAACCGCCTTCCTCCCATGACGCTTCCGACGGGGTATTACCAGCTAAGGAGTTTTTATGGTAATGAATACGATCCACATCAATACGATACTGCATTCGGCCATCACGCAAGTTAAAGTCTCTCTCCACGATTGCTCGATTCACCGGTAAATCTTCAAAGTTTGCAGAATGGTGACGGTACAACTCGGTATCCCGATATGCAAATGCTCGACCTTGCAAGACAGGGTCGTTGGTAAAGTCAATTCCAGGTACTAATGCAGCTGGGTCAAAAGCAGATTGCTCGGACTCCGAGAAGAAATTATCAACTAGGCGGTTTAACGTCATTTTCCCGATTGGTTGAACCGGAATAACTTCTTCTGGCCAGAACTTTGTATCGTCTAAAATATCAAAGTCATATTTAAACTCATCTTCTTCATCGATTAGTTGCACACCTAATTCATACTCTGGGTATGCTCCCTTATTAATTGCTTCAATAATATCTCGACGATGGAAATCTGGATCCACGCCTCCGATAATATTGGCTTCATCAAGCAATAAGGAATGCACCCCTAGCTTCGGCTCCCATTTAAACCGTACAAAAGTTGATTTGCCTTGGTCATTGATAAAACGGAATGTATTAACCGGCCAACCTGCCATCATACGCCAGCTCCTTGGACGCCCACGCATTGACATTAACCACATGACCATATGTGCTGACTCTTGATTGCTCGCTACATAATCCCAGAACTCATCATGCGCAGTTGTTGCTTGCGGAATATGGTGCTTCGGATTTGGTTTTGCAGCGTGGGTAACATCCATAAACTTCATCGCATCAGCTAAAATGAAAACCGGAAACTGGAGTGATAATGAATCATAGTTCCCTTGTTGTGTGTAAAATTTAACCGCAAAGCCACGTATATCAACAGCTGTATCCTTTGATCCTTTATTACCTTGGAAGTTAGAAAAACGCACATTAACAGGAGTCTTTCTACCGTCCGCTCCTAGAAAATGCGCTTTCGTTAAATGCTTTAGTGACTTATACACTTCAAAGTCACCATACACATTAAATCCTCTCGCATGCACTACTTTCTCCGGTATCCGCTCGCGATTAAAGTGGGATTGTTTTTTGTAAAAATGATAGTCCTCAAATAATGCTGGACCGCGCCGTCCAGCTCTTAATGTCGTTTGGTCATTGGAAACCCGCACCCCAGTGTCATCAGTCATCTTCTTCCCAGGACCAGTATTTTGTTCGCGAAACTGCTCTAGCTGTGCATCCTTTTCATCCATTGGCTTATTCTGTCTATCCTGATTTTTCTCTTTATCCTTATCCACTAATGCGCCCTCCTTGATGTAAATTAATTAAGCTCCCAGATTAATAGTATGATTGACCAAATGAAATCATACGGCTATTGCAAAAAAGGGAAAAAATTGTACATGCTTGGAGGACTATATCGCTTGACTTTGATGGCGATACTATCAGAATAGTTAGTAACTAAAGTTTTACAAACTCATTAAGAAGAGGTGTTTGGAAATGACGAAAAAAGCATTAATCAATGTAGATTACACCTATGATTTTGTAGCAGATGATGGCGCGTTAACATGCGGGAAGCCCGGCCAAGAATTAGAAGCTTATATCTCTGATCTAACAGAGCAATTTATTCGTAATGGTGACGAGGTTATCTTTGCAATTGATATGCACGTGGAGAATGACCCGTATCACCCGGAGACTAAGCTCTATCCCCCACACAACATCGCAGGCACAAAGGGACGGGAGCTTTATGGTGATTTAAATCGAATATATGAGGACTATAAAGCAAAACCTAATGTACACTGGCTCGATAAAACAAGATACTCTGCCTTTGTTGGTACTAATTTGGACGTCATACTTCGAGAGCGAAACATAACAGAGATACATATCGTTGGTGTTTGTACAGACATTTGTGTCCTACACACCGCAGTAGATGCCTACGGTAAAGGATTTGATATCGTGATTCATGAAAAAGGCGTTGCAAGCTTTAACCAGACCGGACACCAATGGGCACTAGAACACTTCACCAACTGCCTAAACGCAAAAAGTACTTAACGAGTAACTAATTGGAAAGAATAGGGACAGAGGGACAGGTTTCTTGTCCCGGGGACAAGGAACCTGTCCCCATGTCCCACTTTTAGGAGGTATTTCCATGCATTATCCTGATGACAGTTTGTCACTACATACGGACTTATATCAAATCAATATGGCTGAAACATACTGGGCGGATAATAAGCACGAGCGACGTGCTGTTTTTGATTTATATTTTCGCAAGCTACCTTTTGGAAATGGGTATGCTGTATTTGCTGGATTAGAGAAAGTCATTGATTTTGTGCAGAACTTTAAATTCAGCGATTCGGATTTAGAATATTTAAGGGAAATTGGCTATAAAGAAGACTTTTTAACTTATTTGAAGAGTATTCGGTTTACTGGTTCCATCAAGTCCATGCAAGAGGGCGAAGTGATTTTTTGTAATGAACCGTTAATTCGGGTAGAGGCAAATCTAGCTGAAGCTCAACTACTAGAAACGGCCCTTCTAAATATCGTGAATTACCAAACCTTAATTGCGACCAAAGCATCCCGAATCAAGCAAATAGCTAATAAGCAAACCTTAATGGAGTTCGGGACAAGAAGAGCACAAGAAATGGATGCTGCTCTTTGGGGTACTCGTGCCGCGATTATTGGGGGCTTTGATGCAACGAGTAATGTCAGGGCTGGTAAACTGTTTGGCATTCCGGTAAAAGGAACCCATGCTCATGCCATGGTGCAAGCCTATCAAGATGAATATGTCGCTTTCAAAAAATATGCCGAACGACATATGGATTGTGTTTTTCTCGTGGATACGTATGACACCTTAAAATCTGGTGTACCAAATGCGATTCGTGTCGCAAAAGAACTCGGTGATTCCATTAACTTCTTAGGAATCCGACTGGATAGTGGCGACCTAGCCTACCTCTCCAAAGAATCTAGAAAGATGTTAGATGAAGCGGGATTCAAGCAAGCAAAAATCTATGCTTCGAATGATTTAGATGAAGCAACGATTTCTAGCCTACATGCCCAAGGAGCACAGATTGATGTATATGGAGTAGGAACGAAACTAATCACCGCTTATGACCAGCCTGCATTAGGTGCGGTTTACAAGCTCGTTGCAATTGAAAATGAGCATGGCGAAATGGAAAACACGATTAAAATATCTGGTAATCCTGAAAAAGTGACAACACCAGGAATGAAAAAGGTATACCGAATTATTAACACGAACAACAACCGTTCAGAAGGGGATTACATCACGATGGAGGATGAAGATCCAAATCAGGAAGAAAAAATTAAAATGTTCCACCCCGTCCACACGTATATTAGTAAATTTGTCACCGACTTTAAAGCAGTGAATTTACATCATGATATCTTCAAAGATGGAAAGTTAGTGTACACATCCCCAACTCTGACAGAAATGCAGACTTATGCAACTGCTCAGCTAGACCTACTATGGGATGAGTATAAGCGAACAATTAACCCAGAAGAATATCCAGTCGACTTAAGTACGAAGACATGGGAAACCAAGATGGAGAAAATAGAAAGCGTCCAAAAGCAAGTGAAGAAGTTACTGTAGATTACAGCTTTTTCCAATGTTTGGTATAATATATGTAACAACTATCTCTAAGAGAGGGAGAAGATATGAGTACGTTACAAACAGAAGTCATTCATGAACTTAAGGTCAAGCCAGTTATTGATGCAAAGGAAGAAATTAGAAGACGCGTCGATTTTCTAAAAGACTATCTAGTAAAACACAGCTTCGCCAAGGGGTATGTGCTTGGAATATCAGGTGGACAAGATTCTACGCTAGCCTCCAAACTAGCACAAATGGCAGTGGATGAACTAAACGAGTCCTCTGATACAAACACTTATCAGTTCATTGGTGTTCGTCTTCCTTATGGTGTGCAATTTGATGAGGACGATTGCCAGGATGCCATTGATTTTGTCAAACCAAGCAAAGTACTTACCGTCAATATTAAAGATGCCGTTGATGCTAGTATCGCGTCCTTGGAAGCAGCAGGAGTTAACCTCACTGATTTCCTAAAAGGGAACGAAAAAGCGAGAGAACGAATGAAGGCTCAATATAGTATCGGTGGCGTACATAACTGTTTTGTATTAGGAACCGACCACGCCGCTGAGGCAGTGACAGGATTTTTTACCAAGCATGGTGATGGCGCCTGTGATTTAATCCCACTATTCGGGTTAAATAAGCGTCAAGGGAAAGCTTTGCTGAAGGAACTAGGCTGTCCAGAACACCTGTATATGAAAAAGCCAACTGCCGATCTAGAGGATGATAAACCAGCTCTACCAGATGAAGTAGCTTTGGGTGTTTCCTATGAAGATATTGATGATTATCTGGAAGGCAAAGAAGTTTCAACAAGCAGCAAAGATCAAATTGAACAATGGTATATAAAAACAAGACACAAGCGAAATGGTGCGGTTAGTATTTTTGATGATTGGTGGAAGAAGTAAATAATTAGTGCAAATACCTCGCCCCGGAAATATACTCCGCTTTCCGCGGGCGGCTGGTGAGCCTCCTCGCTCGTCCCGAGCTGTGGGGTCTCACCTATGCCTTTCCTCCCGCTGGAGTCTCCGTATATTTCCGGGGCTAATGTAGTTGTTGTTCGCCTTACAACCTTTGTTTTACTATTCTTAGCCTCTTTCTATTTACCAGCAGACTGATTGTAACAAGTCTGTTACCCTTTCTTAATGCTTTCATAAGTTTAACGAGCCTTAAAACCGTGAATATGAATACTAAATCCATCCACAGAAAACTCGAGAGGAGTGGGAACTTTGAATGGATTTAAACATATTTTACTAGCATTTGACGGTTCAAAACACAGTGTCCGAGCATTAGATCGGGCAGAACAGATATCCGAAATAAGTGGAGCGCGGCTTACCGTGGTGTATGTCGATGAGCCATCCTTAGATACTACCGTAACCCCTGGAGTAACGGGGGATCGAGATGTGAAGATGTACCAAGCACACATCGGAGCACTCCCAACACCGAACGAAAGAACACCGAACCAAACGGAAATGCTCCATGCACAGGAAAACACAGCAGAAAAGATACTTTCTAATGCCAAAGTACGACTAACTAATGTCGCTAACGTATCTTATGAAATACTATCCGGGAAACCAGCTGAAAAAATCAATGACTATGCAGAAAAAGAAGACGTGGATCTCATCGTCCTAGGTAATCGTGGTATTAGCGGCCTTAAGAAGCTAGTTATGGGTAGTGTAAGCAAGAAGGTATTGGATGAGTCTAATCGCTCTGTATTGGTGGTTAAATAAGCTTCGCGTTCGAGTTAGGGAGAGAAATAGATAAATATCTTTCTTATTAGAGAAGCTTTAATTGGCTTCTCTATTTACTTGCTAAAAATGTTGATACCACAAAAGTAAATAGTACAATTAGCTGCTTGAATAAGCTAATCACTATTTTATGTTTGCTATATTGGGTTTGTCAAATAAAGTGTGTAAGTTGGGATCACACACTTAGATATATTTGAGTACCCTTTCCTTTAATCGGTCATCCATCAATAGCTGATTCATGGCTAGAGACCAGTTATGGACATGTCCACCTTCCCATTTGGTTTCTAGTTCTTTAACTCGTAAATATAGGACTTTAAGTAGGGCATTCTCGTTGGGGAATGCTCCTTTTTTTGTTACTTTTCTAAAACTGGAGTGGATGCTTTCCACTGCGTTAGTCGTGTACATAATTCGTCGAACTGCACTACCAAAGTCAAATAATTGTTCTACATGTTCAAAGTTGCGTTCCCAAACATCAATAGCTCCTGGATAGGCAGACCATTGTTGTTTGAAGGATTCAAATGTACTTTGACAGGCCTTTAGGCTTTGAGCTCCATAAACCTTTCTTAAAGAGGCTGTGAATGCCTTGTAGTCCTTGCTTGGTACGTATTTAATGGAGTTACGAATTAAGTGTACAATGCATCGTTGAACGATGACATCAGGGAATATGGAGCGAGCACCTTCCTCCAAACCAGATACGCCATCCATAGAAATAAAGAAGATATCTTCGACCCCTCTAGCCTTTATTTCATCAAAGATTTGCATCCATTTATGCTTACTTTCTGTTTCATTTAACCATAGACCAAGAATTTCTTTTTTTCCCTCCATGGTATAACCTAAAATGGTATACACAGCATACTTCTTTGTCTCATATTGATTGCGAATGGTTGTGTACATGCAGTCCACAAAAACAAAAGGATAACAGTCATTTAATGGACGACTTTGCCACTCTTCTAAGTCAGGCAGCACAGTATCTGTGATATCAGAAACCATTTCATGAGATACAGAAAAACCATAAATGTCCTCAATGGTAGAAGAAATGTCCCGCTGAGACATCCCTCTGGCATACATAGCTATAACCTTATCCTCAATCTCAGATACATCTTTTTTACGCTTAGGAATAATCTTCGGTTCAAAAGAGCCGTCACGATCTCGAGGCACTTCAATTTCTACTTCTCCAGAACTCGTATTCAAGGTTTTCTTTCCATAACCATTTCTGCGATTATCTGTGACTTTTTCCCCTTTATCGTTTGAGTCATAACCAAGATGATGGTTCATCTCTCCTTTTAACATCGCTTCAAACATAGGGCCAAATATGTCTTTTAAAGCATTCTGCATGTCTTGTACGGACTCTGGTTGGTATTGTTCTATAATTCTATTAGCTAATTCTACTGATTTCGGATCACGTTTAGATTTCGCCATTATAAACAACTCCCCAATTTATATAGTTATAGTGTAACAATAAAAAAATAAACTGCGAAGTAAGAGCCGTACGCTCTCTTACTTACACAGTTTATA